>NZ_QUZT01000150.1 GCF_004682045.1 Pseudomonas nabeulensis | reverse complement strand
AGCATGAATAATGGTGGCATCGACGATAGTGCCCTGACGCAGAGACATGCCTTTGTCCTGCAAATAACCATTGATGACCGCGAGGATTGCAGGTGCAAGCTGATGCTTTTCCAATAAGTGCCGGAAATTCATGATCGTGGTGTCTTCAGGTATCGGGGCGCTCAAGGTCAAACGTGCAAACTGGCGCATGGGCGTGATTTCGTAGAGCGTTTCTTCCATGGTCGGATCGCTCAGGGAAAACCAATTCTGCAACAGATGAATACGCAGCATGGTTTCCAGAGGATAGGGTTTTCTGCCGCCACCGGCCTTGGGGTAGAACGGCTCGATCAGGCCCAGCAGACCCGTCCAGGGCACGACCTGATCCATCTCGGCGAGGAAGCGTTCGCGGCGTGTCTGCTTGCGCTTGCCGGCGTATTCGAAATCGGAAAAGCTCATCTGGCTCATAGGCGGCTCGGATCAGGTGGTCAGGCGTATTTCAGCACATTTGAAAACTTGTTCGGAGATTCCC
>NZ_QUZT01000149.1 GCF_004682045.1 Pseudomonas nabeulensis | reverse complement strand
ACCCTCGACGCGAAAATGGTCCAGCCGCCCGCCGTCGAGCACCGGCTTGCCGGTGGTCAAGGTCGCCCGTGGCGTGTTGATAAACCCGCAGCCATTGCAGGTGATGCCATGGGGGTTGGCGACAATCACCCGCGCCGCATGCCCGGCCACTTCGGTGTAGCCGCCAAGGTGGCTGCGATTGCCGCCGGTGACCTCGTTGAGAATCACACTGGCCGGCCGCCCTTGCAGGCCGGGATTGCCGAGGATCACCCCGCCCAGCTGGGTGTTCTGCGCCGCCTGGGTGGCGTTATTGAGGATCAGCCCGTTACTGCCGACGTTGTAGTCCGTGAACAGGTTGTGGGACAGCCCGCTGCCATTGGGCCCGGCGATATTCACCACCGGCACGCCATTGGGCGCATGGCCGATGCTGGTGCCAGGGCTGGCGGGATCTACGCTCAGTTGCGCGGCGGCGGACACAAGCGGGTTGAGGAAGAGAATCCCGGCCAGGCTGAGGGCCAGGCATTGGTTAAACGGGCTGCGTGCGTCCATATCACCCTCGGATGACACTCATGTGAAAGAGTGCGCA
>NZ_QUZT01000148.1 GCF_004682045.1 Pseudomonas nabeulensis | reverse complement strand
AACCGAGGCTGCCATCGTTATTGAGCTGAGCCGCGCTGATTCGCATATGCCGTGCTGCGCTGAGCACGCCGAGGTTATGTAGAACATCGCGGATGCGCAGCTGGATATCCTGGCCGCTGAGTATCTGGCCACCGTCCTGAGTGAGCGTGCCTGCGCTGATATCCGCGTCACCCTTGGCCGCGATCAGACCCGTGTTTTTCAGGTCGCCATCCACATGCAGGTGCAGATGACCGTCGATGAGCATTTCGCCGCTGTTGTTCAGGTCGCTGGCTGCAATGTTCAGTTCTTCTGCGGCAACGATCTTGCCGCGGTTGTCGACGCTTTCAGCAACCACCCTCAAATCGCTTTCGGTGTGCAGTGTGCCGCTGTTATCGAGCTGTTGTGTGGCAACCGTCAGCGTCTGCGCCGTGACGATTTGGCCGCTGTTTTTGACCTGTTGCTTGGCTTCAAGCTTGGCGCTGTTGGCGGCGATTTTTCCGGTGTTCTCGACAGCGCTGGCCTGAACCGCCAAGTGGCCACTGGCATTAAGCTCGCCCTGGTTATCCAAACGCTCGGCGGAGATTTTTAGTTGCTTGCCAGCGATGCGTTTATCGTCCTGAATCCCGCTGACAATCTTCCCTTCGTTGCGCACTGTCGCCGCTTGCACCTGCACATTC
>NZ_QUZT01000147.1 GCF_004682045.1 Pseudomonas nabeulensis | reverse complement strand
AAATGTGCAGGTGCAAGCGGCGACGGTGCGCAATGAAGGGAAGATTGTCAGCGGGATTCAGGACGATAAGCGCATTGCTGGCAAACAGCTGAAAATCACCGCCGAACGTTTGGATAACCAGGGCGAGCTTAATGCCAGTGGGCACTTGGCGGTTCAGGCCAATGCTGTCCAGAACACCGGCAAAATCGCCGCCAACAGCGCCAAGCTTGAAGCCAAGCAACAGGTCAAAAACAGCGGCCAAATCGTCACGGCGCAGACGCTGACGGTTACGACAAAACAGCTCGATAACAGCGGCACGCTGCACACCGAAAGCGATTTGAGGGTGGTTGCTGAAAGCGTCGACAACAGCGGCAAGATCGTTGCGGCAGAAGAACTGAACATTGCAGCCAGCGACCTGAACAACAGCGGCGAAATGCTGATCGACGGTCATCTGCACCTGCATGTCGATGGCGACCTGAACAACACCGGTCTGATCGCGGCGAAGGGTGACGCGGATATCCGCGCAGCCACGCTCACTCAAGACGGCGGCCAGATACTCAGCGGCCAGGATATTCAGCTACGCATCAGCGATGTTCTGCATAACCTCGGCATCATCAGCGCCAGCCGCCACGCGCACATCACCGCCCATGCACTTAACAACCACGGAACGCTTGGCAG
>NZ_QUZT01000146.1 GCF_004682045.1 Pseudomonas nabeulensis | reverse complement strand
CCCAGTTCGACTAAAAACGAAGAGGGAAAGCGCGACCCCGAGATGCATCAGACCAAAAAAGGTAACCAGTATTTCTTCGGAATGAAGGCCCATATTGGCGCTGATGTCGAGTCCGGCTTGGTTCATCACGTCCACGGCACCGCCGCCAACGTCGCCGATGTCACACAGGTCGCCGAGCTTTTGCATGGCGAAGAAAATGCAGTGTATGCAGACGCCGGATACACCGGCGTTGAGAAGCGTGAAGAGCATGAAAATCGTGAAGTGATCTGGCAAATCGCGGCGCGCCGCAGCACCTATTCCAAGTTGAATAAACGCAGCGTGCTCTACAAGGCCAAGCGCAAGATTGAGTACTGCAAAGCCCAGACACGGGCCAAGGTCGAACATCCGTTTCGGGTGATCAAATGCCAATTTGGGTACGTGAAAGTGCGCTTTCGTGGGCTGATGAAAAACACGGCTCAGTTGACCACATTGTTCGCCCTGTCGAACCTGTGGATGGCTCGAAAACAACTGATGGGTATGGGCGAGTTGCGCGCTTAACATGGAAAACCGGGCGAAAAACGCCCTCGATGAACACTGCATCAGGTCGTTTTGAGCAAATAGCGCTGCGTGCCGTGCAAATTACGACTTGCGGCCGCCGCGCAGCAAGTTGATCGGAGCAT
>NZ_QUZT01000145.1 GCF_004682045.1 Pseudomonas nabeulensis | reverse complement strand
CATCAGCGCCGACACCCTGCAAAACCGCTACAGCCTGCTCGCCGCCAACGGCGATATGCACCTGAGCGCCCGCAGCCTGATCAACCAGGGCGCCGCGTCCCAAACCGGCACCTCCAGCACCATCATCGGCACCCCCGGACGCATCGACAAAGCGCTGTGGGACCAGATGGAGTTCGTCGATCTGCCGGCGTTTCACAATGCGCCCTTCGACCCGGTGCGCTTCGCCGAACTCAAGGCCCGCTCCAGCGGCGCAGGCTTCAGCAACCCCGGCACCCTGACCACCTGGCGCGAAGACGGCCGCGAACAGTACGCCGCCACCCTGCAAGCCGGCGGCAGCCTTAACCTGCACGCCACGCAATACCTGCAAAACGGCACCCTGCGGGAAAACACCCTGGCGCAACTGACCGGCGAAATCGGCCACAACCCCAATGACCTCGAACTGAGCCCCGAGCGCCTCAGTGACGACCTCACGCGACCACCGGAATTTCAACTGCCCAACGGCGAATACGGCCTGTTCATCCCGAGTAAAAACCCCGGCAGCCCGTACCTGATCGAAACCAACCCCCTATTCACCCACCTGGCCAATTCCTCAGCTCCCAGTATTTGCTCGACAAGCTCGGCTACAACAGCGACGAAGCCTGGCGCCGCCTCGGTGACGGCTACTACGAAAGCCGCCTGATCCGCGACGCCGTACTGGCCAAGACCGGGCAGCGCTTCCTCACCGGAATGGACAGCGACGAAGAGCAGTTTCGCTACCTGATGGACAACGGCCTCAGCGCCCGCGACAGCCTGCAACTGAGCGTCGGCGTGGGCCTCAGCGCGCAACAG
>NZ_QUZT01000144.1 GCF_004682045.1 Pseudomonas nabeulensis | reverse complement strand
TTGTTGCGCGCTGAGGCCCACGCCGACGCTCAGTTGCAGGCTGTCGCGGGCGCTGAGGCCGTTGTCCATCAGGTAGCGGAACTGGTCTTCGTCGCTGTCCATTCCGGCGAGGAAACGCTGGCCGGTCTTGGCCAGCACGGCGTCGCGGATCAGGCGGCTTTCGTAGTAACCGTCACCGAGGCGGCGCCAGGCTTCGTCGCTGTTGTAGCCGAGCTTGTCGAGCAAATACTGGGAGCTGAGAAAGTTGGCCAGGTGGGTGAATAGCGGATTGGTTTCGATCAGGTACGGGCTGCCGGGGTTTTTACTCGGGATGAACAGGCCGTATTGGCCGTTGGGCAGTTGAAATTCCGGTGGTCGCGTGAGGTCGTCGCTAAGGCGCTCGGGGCTCAGTTCCAGGTCATTGGGGTTGTGGCCGATTTCGCCGGTCAGTTGCGCCAGGGTGTTTTCGCGCAGGGTGCCGTTTTGCAGGTATTGCGTGGCGTGCAGGTTGAGGCTGCCGCCGGATTGCAGGGTGGCGGCGTACTGTTCGCGGCCGTCTTCGCGCCAGGTGGTCAGGGTGCCGGGGTTGCTGAAGCCTGCGCCGCTGGAGCGGGCCTTGAGTTCGGCGAAGCGCACCGGGTCGAAGGGCGCGTTGTGAAAGGCCGGCAGATCGACGAACTCCATCTGGTCCCACAGCGCTTTGTCGATGCGCCCGGGGGTGCCGATGATGGTGCTGGAGGTGCCGGTTTGGGACGCGGCGCCCTGGTTGATCAGGCTGCGGGCGCTCAGGTGCATATCGCCGTTGGCAGCGAGCAGGCTGTAGCGGTTTTGCAGGGTGTCGGCGTTGAGG
>NZ_QUZT01000143.1 GCF_004682045.1 Pseudomonas nabeulensis | reverse complement strand
CCGGCGTTTTTCAAGGTAGTTGTCGCGTCCGCCATCGTGCTAAGCGACTTTTACCACCACATTCAACTCTCTTTCAGGGTTCAGATACACCGTCCCGATCGGGTTCCAGTTACGTGTCTCACCTGACCATCGTTCGGGTTTTTTCTCTTTGGCCTGAGCATAGATCACATCACGCCGAGCTAAAATTTCCCGGTCTTTCCCTTCGTGACGTTGAGCCGGTGTCACGAAACGAATCTGGCTATGGCGATGCATCGTGTTGTACCAGACCATAAAATCCCTCACCCAAATACGCGCATCATCCAGGCTGCTAAAACCATCTAGCGGCCACTGCGGGCAGTACTTCAGCGTCCTGAACAGTGATTCCGAGTACGGGTTGTCATTGCTGACCCGCGGTCGACCACGAGATGGCGTGATGCCCAGATCGTACATCTTGGTCAGCAGCGTCACCGACTTCATCGGCGCGCCGTTGTCAGAGTGCAGCACCAGCGGCTGGCGCCAGCACTGTTCCTGGGTCACGCTTCGTTGCAGTAATACTGCTGCTTTTTCACCACTTTCTGCGTCGTAAACTTCCCAGCCCACCGCCTTTCGGCTGTAGATATCTTCGATCAGGTAGAGGTAGTAAAACTTCCCTCGAACGGGTGACGGCAGGTACGTGATGTCCCACGACCACACCTGGTTCGCGGCTGTGGCCGCATGAGTGGTGGGTGCCTGATGACGATGAGGTCGCTTGGCACGTGAACGACGATGTTGCTGGCCTGCGGCATGCAACACACGATAAAACGTCGCCTCTGAGGCCATATAACGCCCCTCGTCTGCCAGGTGTGGCACGATCTGACTCGGTGGCAGATGCGCGTAAGCCTTGCTGTTGCACAGCGCTACGATGGCCTGGCGCTCGGACTCGCTGAGCGCGTTGCTGGGTGCAGGTCTTGAGGTTGTGGTGCGCCCATCGGCCAGTATTTTTTCAGGCAAACTCCAGCGTTGCAGGGTCCGTAGTGAAATGCCGACCTCCAGACAAGCCGGCGCCCTGCGGGCGCCGGCCGCGATGGCTTCATTGAGCCAACCAACGAGTAAATACCGTTCTGGCAACAAGGTCAGTTGCCCTCGTCGTCGCTCCCCCAGTAGGCATTGAGCTTTTTTCGCAACACCAGTAAGGCCGCCGTCTCAGCTAATGCTGCGTCCTTGCGCCGCAGTTCGCGCTCAAGCTCGCGGATACGGTTTTTATCGTTCTTCGACTGGCCGGTGTTTACATTTTTAACCTTTGCTTGTTGGGTACTACTGGCGATAAATGCATTGCGCCAATCAGTGATTTGCTCAGGGAAAATCCCTTTTCGCCGGCAGTACTCACCCAGTTCCAGTTCTGACAGCGAACCTGTTTCTATGATGATCGCCAGTTTGGATTCGGCTGACCAATTCTCAGCCGGTTGCTTGTCGTCGGACAATTGAGTTCCTCTGGCAGCAGCTTGCTTGCGCCAATAATGGAGAGACATATCGCTGCAACCCTCGCGGCGAGCAACCTCCGCCGCTGAGAGGCTCAGGGGCGGAAGCATCATTTTTAGAAGCGCAGCTTTGCGTTCTTCTGAGTAGAAAGGCATGACCATACTCTTGCCGCCCCCGGAATGTTTTTAAAAAAGTGGGGGACACGACAACTACCCTGACACC
>NZ_QUZT01000141.1 GCF_004682045.1 Pseudomonas nabeulensis | reverse complement strand
ACCTGCCGCGGCGATGCCGATCAGTTGTGAGGCGGCGAGCAGCAGTGCCGGGTTGCCTTCGACGGCGTGGGCGAGGCTGCTGATCAGGGCTTCGTTGGCGCCGGCGGCGAGTGCGCCGGTCGCGAAGCTGCCGCCGTTGGCTTCGCTGAGCAGGCCACCGACCAGCGCGTGGAGGGCGACTTTCTGCGGGCTGGATTCGGGCCAGTTCTGGCTGCTGGAAAAATCCCCCACGGCGTTGAAGGCTATGGCTTGCAGGGTGCCTTGCAGTTGCGAACTGAGGGCGTGGTTGAGGTTGTCCTTGAGGCTGCCGCCTTGCACCAGGGTCTTGAACCCCGCCTGGGCGGCGCCTTGTGCGCCCGAGTAGGCGGCGAACTTGCCGATGTCGGAGGCCGATGCCAGGTCGAAGCCTTTGGTGATGTTGTTGACGCGATCGCCCGTGACGCCAAAGGCGGGGTCGATAACGCCGCTGCTGAAACCGGCGGTCAGGGCGCTGGTGGCATACCCCTTAAGGCTGGCGCTGGACGTCACGTCCTTGAACACCGCCCCCAGATTGCCCTTGTTGTTGATCGTACTCACCGCGGTCTGGCTGGCGAAGGCTTGGAACGTCGCGCCCGCCGCAGAGCCCAACGTGCCGCCGCCTGCGGCCACCGCCAGCGAACTCGCTGCGCCGGCGGTGATCACCGACATGACGATAATCACGGCCAACATCGCGCCCTGGCCCATGCCGGAATGACTGTACTTGTACGAGTCATGCAGTTCCTTGACCCGCCGCCAATCCACATCCCCGCGCCGCTCGGCGTCCTTGATCCAGGCCAGTTTCGGGTCGCCCTGGACCATGGCGTCGATGGTTTGGGTGACGGTGGCCTGGTTGATGTCCTTGATGTCGATGCGCAGGCCTTCTACGGCTTTGATCGCCAACTGGCCCTGGGCGAGGATTTCGGTCTGGCGCAGGGTTTCGTCGGTGCGGCCTTCGCCTTTCATGCTCATCCAGGCGAGGTCGCTTTGGCTTTTTTCGTGACTCTCCTGGTGCAGGTCCTTGACCGCTTCGAAGGTCACCGCGCCGCCGCTGGTGATGGCGATGTCGGCGCCGCTGTGGAGTTTTGCGCCCTGGTAGAGCTGGTCGCCGCCGCTGATAAGGTTGAGGTGGCCGCCGGTGCTGATTTGGCTGCCGACGGCTTTTACGTCGGTGATTTCATCACGTTGGGTTTTGAGGGCACCGAAGCTGCCTTTTTTCGTGTAGTCGTACAGGCTGTAGTCGCTGTCATTCGCGCTCAGCAGTTGCAGTTGATTGCCCGCGATCAGGTAAGCGTCTTTGCCGCTGCTGATTTGGCTGGCGTGCAGCAGGATGTTGTGCCCGGCGCTGGCCGTGAGGTTGTTGCCCGCGTTGAGTTGGCTGCCGATATGCCGCACTTGGCTGGTCTGTTCGTGGGTTTTGGCGCCGTTGCGTTTGCTGTTGATCTCGCGATCGGTTTCGTTGGCGGCGGCCAGGAGGTTGATGCTGCCGCCCGCCGAGACGGTAAGGTCTTTGCCGGCGTTGGCCTGGCTGGCGAGCAAGGTGATGTCGCCGCCGGCTTGCAGGCTCAGGTTGCCGGCGGCGTTGAGGTGGGCGCCGAGGTGTTCGGTGACGCTGTTTTGGGTGACGCGATGGCCGCCGTTTTCGGTGATGCGGGTTTGTTGGGTATTGGTGACGGCGATGAGGTTGATGTCGCGGGCGGCGCTGAGGCTGGCGTCGCCGCCACTTTTGATATCGCCTCGGTTGGTGATGTCGCGGCCGGCGTTGAGGGTGAGTTGTTGGCCTGCGCTGATCTGGCTGGCGTTATCCAGATGGGTGACGAGGGTGCCGTCGCCTTGGTAGCGGGCGTGCGCGGTGCGGTCGTTGATGATGTCGCCGCTGACGCTGATCAGCTCGATATGGCTGGCGCGGATTTCGCCGGCCATGGCGTTGCGGATGCTGTCGGTGGCGAGCAGGCTGATGCGTTCACCGGCGGTGATTGCGCCGCCGTTGAGCAGGTTG
>NZ_QUZT01000140.1 GCF_004682045.1 Pseudomonas nabeulensis | reverse complement strand
TTCAAACCTGAAACTCCAGCATCAGTTCCGATTTGTCAGCGCTTTGTTCATGGCAAACACCGTCCCTAACAGCGAAATGACAAGAATGCCGATGACGATCCAGGCAAACGATGCAACGCCAGTGCGCTCGAGCAGAATTCCCCCAAATACGCCGCCACCGGCAACAGCCGTATTCCATCCCGTCGTGTACACAGACTGCGCAACATCCACCGAGTCACCCGCGAAACGAGACAATGCAGTCTGGGTGATCGTGGAAAATCCGCCGAAGGCAAATCCCCAAGCCATGATGGATAGATAAACCATCTGCGGGCTATCGCCCCAAAGGCCGAGCAACAGAGAAGCGAAGGCGAAGACAGCAATGCTTGCCACGGCAAGCCGTTGCAACTGGCGATCGACCCACGCACCGACACACCAGAGGCCAACGATCGACCCCGCCCCAAATACAAACAGCACGATATCTACCTTGCTGGACAAACCCGAGGGTGCTAGGAAAGGCTCAATGTAGATGTAGAGAATGTTGTGGGAGACCACAAAGGTAAAGACCACCAACAATACGGAGCGTATGCCGGTTTTGAGGAAAACACTGGAGAGCGCCTGGCGCTTTTCCTTCACCTGACCAGGAAAATCTGGAACGATTGCAACGATCCAGACCATAAGCAGTAGCGCTAGAGCCGTCATCAATCCAAAGGCACCTTGCCAGCCGATGAGCCGGCCTAACCAAGTGCCGAGTGGAACACCGAGCACCAATGCGATGGTCGCGCCAGCGCCAGAAATTGCGATTGCTCGACCGCTGAGGTGAGCCGGCGACATGCGCACAGCGTAACCCGCCAGCAAAGACCAGACGATGCCGCCAAAGACACCCGCGAAAAACCGCGCCGTGAGCGAAACGCCATAATTGTCAGACAGCGCAGTGACAAGATTGACAACTGCGAACCCGAGGATCGCAATCAGAAGCAGTGGCCGCCTGCGCATGCCCTGCGTCAGCGTCGTGACGGGGATCGCGGCGACCAATGCGCCCACTGCATAGGCAGTGATGAATTGCCCCGCAAGACTTTCTGAGACGTTCAGCCCCTGAGCGATGGAGGACAGTAGCCCCGCCGGCATGATCTCCGTAAGCAAGGTGATAAAGGCCGCCATCGCCAAAGCCAGCAATGCGCCTAATGGCAGTCTTTCCGGATTTCCAACCGCGGTATTTGTTGTCATTTAAAGCCCTTCCTTCTCTATTTCTGCGCAACCGACTGCTACGCCTGGATGCTCCCCAACAGTGTCGCGCAGCGCGGATAAATGAAAAATAGGCTATAGTTCAAAATACTTGTGACCATGAAGTCATCAATTGGAGGGTACATGGAGAACTTGGGGGCGCTGAACGTGTTTGTTCGCGCAGGTGAAGCGCTCAGCTTCACAGCCGCAGGCCGGCAACTCGGGATTTCAGCATCGGCCGTCAGCAAGGCGATCGTGCGACTGGAAGAACGCCTGAGTGTGAGGTTGTTCCATCGTTCCACCCGCACCATCAACCTGACTCCGGAAGGCTCGATATTCCTGGAGCGCTGCCGCCGCATTCTTTGCGAAGTGGAATCGGCAGAAGCAGAACTTCTACAGACTCAAAGCGCTCCGACAGGAAAGCTGCGCATAAGCCTGCCGTCGGTCGGTACGCTTTTTATGCCGAAGCTCGCTACGTTCAAGCGGCTCTACCCAGACATTGAGCTGGACTTCGACTATTCGGATCGCTTGGTAGACGTTATTGACGAGGGCTTCGACGCGGTGATTCGCACCGGCGAGCCCAGTGATTCCCGATTGATGTCGCGGCGTCTCGGCTCCTGCCGCAGAGTGATCGTCGGCGCACCGAGCTATTTCAGTCAGGCCGGTGTGCCGCACAAGCCTGCCGATCTAACCAGTCACGCGTGTTTGCTGTATCGCTTCCCAAGTACGGGAAAATTGGACACGTGGCCTGTCACACGCACTACTGATATGCCGGCGATTGAATTGCCGATCAGCATGGTGACCAACACACTCGATCCTCAGGTCTGTTTTGCCGAGCAGGGGTTGGGCATCGCTTGCCTTCCAGAGATTGCAGTGCGACAGCAATTGCAAGACGGCAAGCTAATTACCGTGCTCGACGAGTACAACCACAAAAGCATGGTCTTCCATGTACTGTGGCCTTCAAGCCGTCACCTCTCCCCGAAAATAAGGGCTTTCGTGGACTTCATCGTTGAGCACTT
>NZ_QUZT01000139.1 GCF_004682045.1 Pseudomonas nabeulensis | reverse complement strand
GGCGTGCAGCGGTTTTTCTACGATGCGGAAAGCCGATTGGTGGAAGTGCGCAATGACAACGGCAGTGTGGTCAGGATGACCTACGACCCGTTGGGGCGGCGCGTTGAAAAGACCGAGCAGGGAAGCGATGGGTATCGGCTGGGGGAGACGCGGTTTGTGTGGGATGGCCTGCGCTTGTTGCAGGAACACAAACACAGCCAGACCAGCCTTTACGTGTATGAAGAAGAAGGCTACCAACCCCTCGCCCGTGTCGACGGCATCGGCCCGCTGCAAAAAATCCGCTACTACCACAACGACCTGAACGGCTTGCCGGAACAACTGGCCGAAGCGGACGGGAACACCGTCTGGCGAGCAACGTACCGGGTGTGGGGTAACACGCTGGAAGAAGTGCGCGAACCGTATTACATCGAAGAACAGAACCTGCGGTTTCAGGGGCAGTATCTGGATCGGGAGACGGGGCTGCATTTCAATACGTTCAGGTTTTATGATCCGGATGTGGGGCGGTTTACGACGCCGGATCCGGTTGGGTTGAAAGGTGGGATCAATCTTTATCAATACAGCCCGAATCCCATCGGGTGGATCGATCCGTGGGGATGGAGTTGTGTCCAGTTCAAGCGCTGGAAAAGAGGGCAGGCGATAGACAAACCGTTACCTAACGGCAAAGCTCCCGCATGGGATGTCGTCAGAAGCCGGTACTGGAAAAACCGTTATGAAGCCTCAAAAGCCTCTGGAGAGTTCAGCGCTGCTAACTTGAGCCGCATGAAGCGAGGCTCTGCGCCTTTGGATGCGAACGGAAACTCGATGGAGTTACATCACCACAACCCTCAACGCAATGGGGGTTTAGATGTGAACAATCCGCGAAATCTGCGTGAAGTCACCCGAGAACAGCATGCTGCGCTCGATGAGTACAGACATTTAGGAAGCAAGTAATGACCGCTATAGACATCATCAAGAAATTCGTGGAAGGGTCTATTTCACCCAAAGACTTCGAACAAAAAGTCTACGAGGACTCGGCCGTCGAGGCGTTGCTCAAAGGTGAGATCAATTTACCAGCCTACGTCGCGGAACCTGATCTCTACACGTATGCCATCAGTCAGGATTACCAGAGTCTGGAGTGCATCTACAATCTCCAAACACTTCTATCGGATGTTCTGAACAAGAAAAGCGTCGCCCACACAGTAGAGAAAAAGTACGAAAATCTGTTTAACCTGACCCTAAAAGTCCAGCCGAAATGGCTGTCGCTGCCTTCGGACTACCTATCTCAGCTCATCGAAGATCAGAAAAATCTCAGTCCCAAAGCGTTGCAGGCTTGGCTGAAGGAAAAAATAAAGACTGATTTCCGTTGCCTGAAAACGCCTCCCAAATGGCTTCAGAGCCCGCAATGGCCTGTAGAGGACGGGAAACCGATGATTTTCGTAGGGCAACTCGACATCAGCGAGTTGAGCCATGACAACGCTCAGGCTTATCTGTTTTTTGATGATGCGAAAAAAACTTTCCGTACCATCACTCAAGTTTGCTGATCAATCTTCAACTCATCAGGCGACAGCCTCACAACAAGCAGAACAGGACAGTCGACTGATGAAGTATTTCAAGCTCAACCCGAATGTTGCTAGTAAAAAATGGGAAGGTTACGTAAATCTCGGCGAACTCATTTATAAGGGAGAAGAAGTAGACGACGTTGAGCTATCCAATAGCCGGGCGCCTTGCACATTGAAACCTCTGCAATATGAAATTCTTGCCCCGGGAGCAACTGCCCCGGTCAATACGATCGGAGCGGACTTTTTTGTTTTCGATGAGTCTCTTAAGGGCCTGAACACCCTGGCAACTGAATGCGTTCAATACCTGCCCATCACCCATGAGAACCAAGAGACTCGTTACCGACTCCTACATGCCTACAGCCATGTTGATTGCATCGACTGGGACTTATCCAAGTACGAAGCTTGGCCAAAGGATCATGTCATCATGGAATGGCAGAATCCAAGAGGCCGCTTCTTTTTCGAGCCAGTACTGATCGCAGAAAAAATCCCTGAAACCCTTGAGGTCTTCCGTTTGGAGGGCTGGGGGGGAGCATTCAACATCGTCGTTGGCGAAGAGTATAAAGAGAAATTACTCGCGCTCGATTTCGATCACTCATTTTTGGAGTTTCACCCCATTACCGTCGTGTAATGAAAGATCTTTACGCTTTAAGCGTATAAATAAATCCGCCCTCTTTATCCCAAACGCGAC
>NZ_QUZT01000138.1 GCF_004682045.1 Pseudomonas nabeulensis | reverse complement strand
CTTGCCCCCGATAGCGGTGTATCAGAACCAGATGTACTGACTGACACCCTGCTATCGGGAGCAAGCCCCCTCCCACTTTTGATCTTCATATGACCGATGAAGTAAATCGGGCTAGCTCACCAAACTCCGCAACGCACTGATCTGCGGTATCTCCACCCGGCGCATATACACCCGCAGCGGCTCGGTGATGTTGATGCGCTCGTCGATGTTCTGGTCCAACAACAACTGGATACGCTCGCGGGACAGGGTCATGGCGTGTTCGGGAGCCGGCAGCCAGACAAATTCGGCGGTGGGGATGATGCCGTCATCGGCCACGTCCATGCCAAAAGAGTCTTCGCTGAAACGTACGATGTACTGGCCGGTCTTGCGGTTCAGGCCCACGAAACCGTGGAGTTGGTCGGCGGCCTGGCAGATAAGCTCGGAAGTGATGCGCATGGTAAACCTCACTGAAAAGTCCCACCGGGACTGGAAAGATGGTTTACACGCGTGGCAAAAAGTACGGCCCTCTTACGGGGCAGCTTCGGGCAAGAGTACTGCAATGCCTCTCATAAAAACTCGAAAAATTTGCCCCGACGCACGTTAATGTCGGTTTGGTGATAGCGCCGTTCGCAATCAATTGTTAAAAAGGACGCCTTCTCAAAGTTACCTCCACGAAAGGACTTCGCCTATGCCTGTCACGTTTACCAAAAGCGCCCTGCTGCTCGCACTGATGCTGGGCCTGGGCCAGGCACAGGCTGCCGACCCCATCAACCCGGCTGAATTGGCAACCAACGAAGGCATTCCATACCCGGCGGTGATCGCCCACCGTGGTGCTTCCTACGACGCCCCCGAGTCCACTGCCGCGGCCTACAAGGTCGCGCGCGACCTGGGTGCCGACTACCTGGAAATGGACCTGCAGCGCAGCAAGGACGGCGTGCTATTCGCCCTGCACGACAACAATCTGCAGCGCACCACCGACGTGGCCACCAAGTTTCCCGAGCGCAAAGACGCCCCGGCCAACGAATTCACCTGGAAAGAACTGCAAACCCTCGACGCCGGCAGCTGGTTCAACGCGGCGTACCCCGACCGCGCGCGCCCTGGCTTCGTGGGCCTGAAGATCCAAAGCCTGGACGACATCATCAAGATCGCCGAAGGCAACCCGCAGCACAAACCCGGCCTGTACATCGAAACCAAAGAGCCCAAGCAATTCCCGGGCATCGAAGCCGACCTGAAAAACAAATTGCTGGATAAAGGCTGGCTGAGCTCCGCCGGCTCCAAGCTGGGCAAGAGCAACACCGGCGTCGGCCAGGGCCGTGGCCGCGTGGTGCTGCAAACCTTCGAAAAAGCCAGCTTGATCGAGCTGCAAAAAGAGATGCCCAACACCCCGAAAATCCTGCTGTTGTGGGTGGGTGAAGGCAGCATCGAGCCGAAAAACAAACAGACCTTTGCTGAATCCGGCGAGACCACCAAGGCCGCCTACTACGCCAAGCAAGAGCCAAAAGACGCCGCCGAGTTTGAAAAGTGGGTCGACGAAGCCAAGAGCCTCGGCGCCATCGGCACCGGCCCGTCGGCTGAGCTGACCAACCACGGCGACCAAAGCTACACCGACCTGGTCAAGCCCGAGATGAACAAGCTGACCCACGACAAAGGCCTGCTGATCCACGTCTACACCGTGGACGAACCCGTGGACTTCCAAAAAGTGATGAGCGCCGGCGTGGATGGCATCTTCACCAACCGCGCCGCCGAACTGTTGAAGTTCTACAAGCGCTGGCCGTCGTCCAGCGTGCAGGACCTGCTGAACGACTATAAGTACTGAGTCAGAGTGCCATTAAGGATGAATTAAGTTGCGCTGGTTAATCTGGCGCCACTTAAACAGCTCACCGAAGAAGGACTTACACCATGAAAACCTTGACCGCATTGTTCGCCGCCACCGCCATCACCCTGACCGCCGGCCTCGCCCAGGCGGACGTTCGCCCGGACCACATTGAAGGCCTGCTCAAGTCCGGTGCCGTGATGCCTTTTGAAAAACTCAACGCGGCCGCCCTGGCCAAACATGCTGGCGCCAGCATCACCGACACCGAGCTGGACCACAAAAATGGCGTGCTGGTTTACGAGGTCGACCTGACCGACACCGCCGGCAAGAAGTTTGAAGTGAAGCTCGACGCCAAGACCGGTGCAGTGCTGGAAGACAAGCAAGACACTTGAGTGTGTCAGGCACACCATAGTTCTAATGTGGGAGGGGGCTTGCCCTAATGCCAGTCAGTTAAGGAAACAGCAGATTGAGCGGCTTTCTGTAGTGAGCGGGCTTGCCCCGCGCTGGGGGGCGAAGCCGCCCTAAACCCG
>NZ_QUZT01000137.1 GCF_004682045.1 Pseudomonas nabeulensis | reverse complement strand
TCCATCCACCGCGGTCTGTCTGAAGCACCGCGGCACCAGGGTTTAGGGCGGCTTCGCCCCCCAGCGCGGGGCAAGCCCGCTCACTACAGAGCGCCGCTCATCTGCTGTTTCCTTAACTGACTGGCATTAGGGCAAGCCCCCTCCTACATTTGAACGAGTAGCCTGGGTGACCACGATTCCCCCCCTGTTCCTCTCGCTAATCACGCAGCGCCCAAAACTGCAGTTCAAGCCCCGGCACCGCCCCGGCGACATGCAAGGCAAAGCCCGCCGATTGGCTGAGCAGTTGCCAATACTCGCTGCTGCGGTCGGGTTCGAAATAGGTAAAGCCGGCATGGAATGGCAACTGCCGTGGCGCAACCGGCAAGAGCCGCAGGCCAATGCCCGGCAGTTGCAGGTTGACCAGGTCACGGTTCTTCTCCACCGAACCGATCTTGATCCTCCCGGGAAAGCCTTCCCGCACCGTCTCGGCAGGCATCTGTGTCTGAACTGCCAGGATAAAGGTGGCCGAGTGCAGCAGGTCCCGATCGGGCAGCACGGCCACACGGATGCCGTATTGGCGCTCTTCCAACGCAATCAAAACGGCCCGCGAATCCATCACCATGGACTGCACCTTGATCCGTCCGTATTTGTCGGTGGCCACCGCCCTCCGCCTCACCCAGAGGCAGGGCAAACGCAGTGAATTTCAGTGGTTGAGCGTCGGCAGGCAGGCCCATCGCTAATCCCTCGTTCGACTTGCTCTGGAAGTAGAACAAGCTCGGTGAGAGCTATAAAGCGATGGGCCATGAAGCTATGTAGTAGGCAAAATCACGCAGTGCTGCGGGAATTAGCTCTGCGTGAACGTCACCGGGTTGGGCTTAGAACGCGATACCGACCTTGAAACCGTACTCGTTGCGCTTGAGCCTGGTGTTGTCGGCCACCTCGGAATCACCGTCGAGCTTGTACTCGGTGCGGGTGTAGTACAGACCTGCAACCACCGGCAGGTCGCCCTTCTGGTTCATCAGCAGGCTGACTTCGGCGTAAGGGTTGGTGCGGTCCTTGAGGTCCACGGTGTCACTGCCGAAGTCTTCCACCTTGAGCTTGGTGCGGCCGTCAATAGTGCGACGGGCGCCGGCTTCGACACGCAGGGTCATGTCATCGAACTGGTGGTTGTAACCCAAGGCCGCCTTGGCGAACGGCGATTTGTTGGTGAGCTTGGTGTCGAGGCCATTGATGTCCGGCTCGTAGCGCGTCCAGCTGTAGCCCCCCCCGACGATCACGTCGACAAAGTTGCGCGCATCCAGCGCGGCACGCCAGCCGAGGTCCAGGTCGGCCTGGCCTTCCTTGAGTTTGTTGTCGCTTTTTTCGCCGTACTTGGCTTCGATACCGGCCTGGTAGATAAAGCCCGACTCGGCAGTGAGCTTGTTGCCGAAGTTATAGAACAGGCCCGCTTCAGGCATGTGGCTCTTGTCGCTTTCACTGCCGCCTTCAAACTTGAAGTCGTTATAGCTGCCCAGGATCCCGAAGGTAGAAATCGGGTCGGTAGACGGTGCGGCGAACACCACCGCAGGCGCAGTGACCAGTGCCAGCAGCGAGGAACCCTTGAGGATTTTTCCGAATAGCTTGGACATCGTTTTACATCTCCTTGTCTGGTGAGCAAATTATTCAGGAACCGCTTCGAACCCCAGTGCGGGGAAAAGGTTCGAATAAATGTGCATGGATTTGGAGGTAAAACGGTTCAGCGAAGGCTCTATCTCGATATTCTTATGAAGTTGATATCACCAGGCCATCAAGGGCTTCGCGCAGTTGCGGACTGTCGGGCAAACGGATGCCAAAGGTTTCTCGCAACACCGCCATCAGCTCATCGGCACTGCCCAGCACACGTTTTTCGCTCGGCCAGTCCAGGTAATGCAACGCATAGTTCGCGTTGGCCAAGGTGTGGCGTTTGCCCGGTTCCAGCCGTGCGACCTTCAGTTGGCCCAAGAACGGTGAATCCGGGTGGGTGGACACGTACCAATTGCCGACGGTGTAGTCGATATCCGCCTGGATTTGCAGATCGAAAACGTACAACCCGCGCCACGCCTGGGCAACCTGCGCCCACAAGGTGTAACTGCCCTGCCCGTCAAAGGACAGCCGATACGGCTCATGGGCCGTGGCCTGCACGGCGTCGGTGTCCAGCAACAACGGGCTGCTGGGCACCATACCGCCAAAGCCGACATCGGTGATGTAGCGTACGCCGTCCAGCGTCACCAGGCTCAAGCGGTGGGTACGCGCCGTGTGGGCATCCACCGGGCCGCCCATCACGACTCGGCCCGTGATACCACGGGCGTCGAAGCCCAATTCCTGCAACAAGGCCAGAAACATCTGGTTCAACTCGTAGCAGTAACCGCCGCGTCCCTCCAGCAGCACTTTGCGCTCGACGCTGGGCAAGTCGATGGGGACCGGCAGGTGCAGCAAGGTCGACAGGCTTTCAAAGGCAAAGGTGCAGACGTGGCGCAGTTGCAGGTCTTGCAAGGTTTGCAGGGTGGCCGGCGGTGGCACGTCATAACCCAGGCGTTGCAGGTACAGCGAACTGTGGGTCAGGCGGGACATTGCACACTCCTTGGGCGCGGGGCAAAGGCGTCACTATGCCGCGCTGGCCCGCAGGTTGTCATTTTGAATGAACCTTTTCGAACGCTCCCCTCTCCATTAATAACAACACAGGGAGGCAACATGAGCAGCGCGAAAATCTACACCATCAACTATCAATTGCACGGTCAACCCAAGTCGTTTGTGGTGCGCGCCGAAGTGATGAACAACGCCGAGGCCTGGCACTGGGCGGCAGTGGATGCCGACATTGCGCATGTCAGTCGCGTGGGGCGAGTGGGGCATGAACAGGTGAAGAAGACCACGCGGCCTTGGGCGGAGAAGTATGGGATTACTGAGGTGACGTGGGTTGCGCCCAAGTGAACAGACGGTCTATTGGATAACCTTGTAGTGAGCGGGCTTG
>NZ_QUZT01000136.1 GCF_004682045.1 Pseudomonas nabeulensis | reverse complement strand
CGTTCTTTAAAAATTTGGGTATGTGATAGAAAGATAGACTGAACGTTACTTTCACTGGTAACGGATCAGGCTAAGGTAAAATTTGTGAGTTCTCTTAGTTGAGAAATTCGAATTTTCGGCGAATGTCGTCTTCACAGTATAACCAGATTGCTTGGGGTTATATGGTCAAGTGAAGAAGCGCATACGGTGGATGCCTTGGCAGTCAGAGGCGATGAAAGACGTGGTAGCCTGCGAAAAGCTTCGGGGAGTCGGCAAACAGACTTTGATCCGGAGATGTCTGAATGGGGGAACCCAGCCATCATAAGATGGTTATCTTGTACTGAATACATAGGTGCAAGAGGCGAACCAGGGGAACTGAAACATCTAAGTACCCTGAGGAAAAGAAATCAACCGAGATTCCCTTAGTAGTGGCGAGCGAACGGGGACTAGCCCTTAAGTGGCTTTGAGATTAGCGGAACGCTCTGGAAAGTGCGGCCATAGTGGGTGATAGCCCTGTACGCGAAAATCTCTTAGTCATGAAATCGAGTAGGACGGAGCACGAGAAACTTTGTCTGAATATGGGGGGACCATCCTCCAAGGCTAAATACTACTGACTGACCGATAGTGAACTAGTACCGTGAGGGAAAGGCGAAAAGAACCCCGGAGAGGGGAGTGAAATAGATCCTGAAACCGTATGCGTACAAGCAGTGGGAGCCCACTTTGTTGGGTGACTGCGTACCTTTTGTATAATGGGTCAGCGACTTATTTTCAGTGGCGAGCTTAACCGAATAGGGGAGGCGTAGCGAAAGCGAGTCTTAATAGGGCGTCTAGTCGCTGGGAATAGACCCGAAACCGGGCGATCTATCCATGGGCAGGTTGAAGGTTGGGTAACACTAACTGGAGGACCGAACCGACTACCGTTGAAAAGTTAGCGGATGACCTGTGGATCGGAGTGAAAGGCTAATCAAGCTCGGAGATAGCTGGTTCTCCTCGAAAGCTATTTAGGTAGCGCCTCATGTATCACTGTAGGGGGTAGAGCACTGTTTCGGCTAGGGGGTCATCCCGACTTACCAAACCGATGCAAACTCCGAATACCTACAAGTGCCGAGCATGGGAGACACACGGCGGGTGCTAACGTCCGTCGTGAAAAGGGAAACAACCCAGACCGTCAGCTAAGGTCCCAAAGTTATGGTTAAGTGGGAAACGATGTGGGAAGGCTTAGACAGCTAGGAGGTTGGCTTAGAAGCAGCCACCCTTTAAAGAAAGCGTAATAGCTCACTAGTCGAGTCGGCCTGCGCGGAAGATGTAACGGGGCTCAAACCATACACCGAAGCTACGGGTATCACGTAAGTGATGCGGTAGAGGAGCGTTCTGTAAGCCTGTGAAGGTGAGTTGAGAAGCTTGCTGGAGGTATCAGAAGTGCGAATGCTGACATGAGTAACGACAATGGGTGTGAAAAACACCCACGCCGAAAGACCAAGGTTTCCTGCGCAACGTTAATCGACGCAGGGTTAGTCGGTCCCTAAGGCGAGGCTGAAAAGCGTAGTCGATGGAAAACAGGTTAATATTCCTGTACTTCTGGTTATTGCGATGGAGGGACGGAGAAGGCTAGGCCAGCTTGGCGTTGGTTGTCCAAGTTTAAGGTGGTAGGCTGGAATCTTAGGTAAATCCGGGATTCTAAGGCCGAGAGCTGATGACGAGTTAACTTTTAGTTAACGAAGTGGTTGATGCCATGCTTCCAAGAAAAGCTTCTAAGCTTCAGGTAACCAGGAACCGTACCCCAAACCGACACAGGTGGTTGGGTAGAGAATACCAAGGCGCTTGAGAGAACTCGGGTGAAGGAACTAGGCAAAATGGCACCGTAACTTCGGGAGAAGGTGCGCCGGTGAGGGTGAAGGACTTGCTCCGTAAGCTCATGCCGGTCGAAGATACCAGGCCGCTGCGACTGTTTATTAAAAACACAGCACTCTGCAAACACGAAAGTGGACGTATAGGGTGTGACGCCTGCCCGGTGCCGGAAGGTTAATTGATGGGGTTAGCTAACGCGAAGCTCTTGATCGAAGCCCCGGTAAACGGCGGCCGTAACTATAACGGTCCTAAGGTAGCGAAATTCCTTGTCGGGTAAGTTCCGACCTGCACGAATGGCGTAACGATGGCGGCGCTGTCTCCACCCGAGACTCAGTGAAATTGAAATCGCTGTGAAGATGCAGTGTATCCGCGGCTAGACGGAAAGACCCCGTGAACCTTTACTATAGCTTTGCACTGGACTTTGAATTTGCTTGTGTAGGATAGGTGGGAGGCTTTGAAGCGTGGACGCCAGTCTGCGTGGAGCCATCCTTGAAATACCACCCTGGCAACTTTGAGGTTCTAACTCAGGTCCGTTATCCGGATCGAGGACAGTGTATGGTGGGTAGTTTGACTGGGGCGGTCTCCTCCTAAAGAGTAACGGAGGAGTACGAAGGTGCGCTCAGACCGGTCGGAAATCGGTCGTAGAGTATAAAGGCAAAAGCGCGCTTGACTGCGAGACAGACACGTCGAGCAGGTACGAAAGTAGGTCTTAGTGATCCGGTGGTTCTGTATGGAAGGGCCATCGCTCAACGGATAAAAGGTACTCCGGGGATAACAGGCTGATACCGCCCAAGAGTTCATATCGACGGCGGTGTTTGGCACCTCGATGTCGGCTCATCACATCCTGGGGCTGAAGCCGGTCCCAAGGGTATGGCTGTTCGCCATTTAAAGTGGTACGCGAGCTGGGTTTAGAACGTCGTGAGACAGTTCGGTCCCTATCTGCCGTGGACGTTTGAGATTTGAGAGGGGCTGCTCCTAGTACGAGAGGACCGGAGTGGACGAACCTCTGGTGTTCCGGTTGTCACGCCAGTGGCATTGCCGGGTAGCTATGTTCGGAATAGATAACCGCTGAAAGCATCTAAGCGGGAAACTAGCCTCAAGATGAGATCTCACTGGAACCTTGAGTTCCCTGAAGGGCCGTCGAAGACTACGACGTTGATAGGTTGGGTGTGTAAGCGCTGTGAGGCGTTGAGCTAACCAATACTAATTGCCCGTGAGGCTTGACCATATAACACCCAAGCAATTTGCGTCGAAAGGCCAGATTGCGGTGTGTGAAGACG
>NZ_QUZT01000135.1 GCF_004682045.1 Pseudomonas nabeulensis | reverse complement strand
GATTGCCGAGGCTGAAACGCTTAAGAAAAAGGATAAATGTTACGAAAAAATGCCTGTTTTTTCAGTGGGTTGAAACGGCTGACAGACTACAGGAAGACACTCAGAAAAAGCGTAGGGAGATGGTGTTGACGAGGGTAAGAAAATGGAAGTCAGACCGGCTAAAACCTTACTTTTTCCTACAGGTAAAGGAGGCAAATTCATAAGGCCTGAGGAACATTGTCCGACAGGAAAGGAAGGCACGCGGCTCAATGACGCCGATTGTCGACATACCTGGAAACGACAGGCGCAGCGTACGCCGAAATCACGGCTTTTTTGATCGTAGAAGTTGGAGTTTTCCGACCAGCGGCGACTGCCCTAACTCAACAACACCACCCCCCCCGGCAACTCCGTACACTTCGCCCCATACGCATCCCGAATCAACAACGCCACCCCCGCCAACTGCTGCAAACTGAACCGCGCCTGCACCCGTCGCTGGCCCAGTTGCTTATTCAGCAGCACCAGCATCCCCGGCCGATAGCGGTTGATCTCGTCCACCACCGTGGCCAGCGTGGCGTTGTTGAACACCAGCACCTGTTCGCGCCAGGCCACCACGGCCTGGGTGTCTACCGTCGTCACCTCACTCACTCCGTTCGCGCCATAGGTGAGTTGTCGCCCAGTGCCGAGGCTTACGCTGTTCCCGGCGACGTCTACCGAGAGCGATCCTTCGATGCAGGTGACACACACTCGGTTATCGGTATGCCGCACATTAAACCGTGCCTGCGCCGCGCTGACCCAGCCGGCGCCGGCCTGGATCTTGAGCGGTTGTGCAACGTGGGCAACCACTTCCACTTCACCTTCCAGCAGTTCAATGCCCTGACCCACGCGGCTGATGCGGGTCTGGGTGTTGAGTTCCAGGCTGACGCCGTCGCTCAGCAGCACTTGGCGTTGCTCCCCGACGTCGGTGCGGTAGTCGGCAGTGAGCCCGGCGAAGCCGCCGGGGACGCCGACGCGTACCATCACTACGGCGGCCGACGCGGCGATCGCGCCGCCGAGGAAGGCGCGGCGGCCAAAGCTGCGCGGCTGCGATACCTGTTCAAGGGCCGTTGGCAATTGCTGCCATAGCGCCTTGGCCTGTTCGAACGCCTGGGCGTGTTCCGGGCTTTGCTCGCGCCAGGCTTGCAGGGCGCGGGCGTCGGCCACGGTGGCGCGGCCCGAGGTGAGCAGGAGCAGCCAGTCACGGGCTTCTTCGTGCAAGGGGCTGGCGGCGGTTTGCCGGGTGGCGGGAAAGCTAAAGATATTCAAGCGCGCACATACTCACGGATTTATCAGGGACTCGACACTAAGACGGTTTTCCGGCGCCGGGACCGAACCGCTGAATCACTTTTCTTTCCAGACGCTTGGCGCAGTGCCCCAGGGCAGCCTTGATTTCCTTTTCGACCATGCGCGTGGAGATGCCGAAACGCTGGGAGATTTCCAGGTGGGGCGCCTCTTCCAAACGAGCGGCGATGAGGATTTTGCGGCGGCGTGCCGGCAGTTCGTAGAGCGCTTTGACCAGGGATTGGATCTCGCGCTGGCCGCCCACCACCCGCGACGGGTCCTGGGCTTCATCGCTGGTTTGCAGCAGTTCCTCGACTTCGCTGCCGGTGAGCAAGCGCGCATCGGCCTGGCGGCGGTCGGCGGCGATGTTCAGGGCCATGCGGTACAGGTAGGCGTTGGGTTGTTGCAGGTTCGGCGGCACGTCCATGCGGTCGACCCGCAGGAAGGTTTCGTGCAGCACGTCATTGGCCAGGTCCTCCGAGCCCAGGCGCTTGCGCAAACGCACCTTGAAGTCTTCGTAGGACGCCAGGAACAAACTGACCATCGTACTGTGCCCGGTATTTTTCATCCGCCCGAGGCTCCTTTTGCTGCTGTGCATTCCATGCGCGTTCCTGTTGTGTCGGGCATCAAAAGTAAAGTCACCGGTTGGCGCAGTGAACTCGGCGCAGGCCGTTGGACCTGCGTCGCGCCGAGGCTGCGCACCAGTGCTTCATCGCGTTGTTCATCGCCGGTGGTACTGACCAGCCGACTGTGTTCGATCAAGCCATCCCGGTTGACCCAGACCTGCACCAGTGCGCGATAACTGCCGGGGCGCGTCAGCGGTGAACGGCACAGGCTGGCCTCGATGGCCTGCTGCAACGCTGTGGCATAACTGTTGTTGAGCCGCGCCGCGTTGCGTGCCGCCGCACCTCGGGTGGCGGCTGGCTCGCTGACCTCGGGCAGTTGCAAGGTGAACGCATCAACGCGTGCATAACGCGCCATCAAGCCACTCCCCGTCAGCAACATCGCCAATGCTTCCTGCGCCGTGAAGTGCCCGCGCACCGCAAGGGAGCGCCGGCCCCGCGTCAACTCGCGGTCCACCAGCACCGCCATCCCGGTGGCGCGGCTGTAGGCTTGCAGGGCTTGTTCCAGGTCTTGTGCCGGCAGGTTCAGCATCAGCAGCGGTGACTCGGCCTGCGCGGCGCGCCCACCCGACAGCAGCAACAACAAGACCAGGGCGCACAGGGCGCGCCGCCAAGTCTTCGGTTGATCCGCTGCCCTGCATCGCTCCACGGTCGACGCACCCCAGAAAACCGTCATCCTGAGGCCAGTTTATGAACCTGATGTTACGGTGATGGCAAAAAAAACATCACGGTGACGAGAAGCCCGCTGCACTACACTTTCAAGCCATACCGGCCCACCCCCGCGGGCCCGCCAGGAGGCCCAGATGAAGCTGTTTACCCCCCTTGCCAGTGTGTTGCTGTGCAGCGCCCTGCCCCTCTTTGCCCATGCCGACAGTTGCACCGAAGTGTCGGTGGACGGCTATAAAGCGCCGGACTACGGCTGCCTGAGCCAGCAGATGGGCAGCGATACCAACGCGACCAAGGCCGCGAAGAAAAACCGTGAAGCGCAAAACATCCCCGTGGAAAAACGCGCGCCGAATGCCGTGGGATTGTCCACGCCGGCAGCCACCAGCGTGCGCATGGGCAATACCTTCGGCACGTCGGTAAAACCGCAGCGGCCTTGAGGGCCACGGAAACAAAAATGTAGCACTCGGTAACATCTTGCCCCGGCACCGTGAAGATTCATCGCAAGAATATCTATGCCAAGCTGGGGATCAGTAGCCAGTCGGAGTTGCTTGCGGCTACCTGAAGTCCTCATGTTCAACGCAGTTCAAATGTGGGAGGGGGCTTGCCCTAATGCCAGTCAGTTAAGGAAACAGCAAATGAGCGGCTTTC
>NZ_QUZT01000134.1 GCF_004682045.1 Pseudomonas nabeulensis | reverse complement strand
CGTTTGCGATTTTTGCGGGAGCAACTGTGTTGTTCTTGTTGTTGTGGCGAGGGAGCTTGCTCCCGCTGGACCGGGCTGGCGCTCCAGTGCGCAGCGCTCCCCGGATTTTGGGGCCGCTACGCAGCCCAGCGGGAGCAAGCTCCCTCGCCACAGGTGTTTAGAAGTCCCAGCGCGTGGTCACCATGAAGTTGCGGGGCTCACCATAGGCGGCGGAGTTATAGAAGCCGATGTTGGTGTAGTAGGACTTGTCGAAGATATTGTTGACGTTCAACGTTGCCGACAGGTTCTTGCTGATCTGATATTTGCTCATCAGGTCTACCAACCAATAGGCCTCCTGGGAAAACTCTTCATAGCCGCCGCGCGGAGAGTTATAGATGTCCTGCCAGCCCACGCTCTGCCAGCGCACGCCGCCGCCGACGGTCAACTTGTCCAGGTTGCCCTTGAGTTTGTAGGTGGTGTACAGCTTGACCTGGTCTTCAGGCTCAAACGTGGAGATCTTCACGCCCTGGTCGTCGCGCACAATCTTGTGGGTGTAGCCCGCCTGCAATTGCCAGCCCGGGGCGACTTCACCGGACATCTCCACTTCATAACCCTTGGTCACCGCCTTGCTGCTTTTATAGGCGTAGTTGTTCGGCGTGGGTGTGAGGTTGTTGTATTCGTCATCGGACAGCGCGCGATTGGACTCATGGATCTCAAAGTACGCCGCGCTGGCGTTGACCCGTCCGTCGAGGAAATCGGCCTTGAGCCCCACTTCCCAGTTCTGGCCTTCGTCCGGTTCGAGCAGTTTGTTGTCGCGGTCGCGGTTGTAGTTTTCCTGGGGCATGAAGATATCGGTGTAGCTGGCGTAGAGCGCGTAGGTGTCATTGAGGTCATAGACCGCACCGACGTACGGCACAAAACGTCCGGACTCGCGATAGTTGGGGTTGTAGCCGGTGACCTGGTAGTTGACCACGCGTCCGCCCAGCAACACTTTCAGGTCATCGGCAAGGTTCAAGCGGGTGGTCAGGTAGGCGCCGGTCTGGCGCACGGTGTCGTCGATCAGCGATTGCGCCTTGCCCCAATCCGGCATCGTCCCGTGGCCGTGCCAGTTATTGAAGTCGACGAGGTTGGGGGCCAGGTTCCAGTAGCCTTTGCCTTTCCATTCCGATGCGCTGATTGAACCGCCCAGCACCAGCTCATGTTCGCGCCCGCCGAGGGTGTAGGGGCCGCTCACATACAGGTCGGCGGAGTCGCTGACGGTTTCCCCGGTGTATTTGCCCGAGGTCAGTTGCGCGGTGCCGTCCGGTTGCGGCTGGTCGCCCTGGATCGAGCCCACCAACGCGTGGTAGCCGTTTATCTTGTGGTCCAGTTGCAGCTTGCCCACCCAGCCATTGCCCAGGTCATGTTCGAGCATGGCGAAGACGGTGCGAGTGTATTGCTCCCAACTGCTCCATTCGGCAGCGTCGTTGAACGAGCGCTTTACGCTGTTGCGATTGCCCTGGGAGTTGATCAGCGGAAAGCTGCCCGACCAGGATGAGCCTTTGGGCAGGGTGTCCTGATAGTCGCCGCCGACGGTCAGCAAGGTATCGGGCGACAGGTCGAACTCCATGATGCCGTAGTACACCGGGCTCTTGCGCGAATAGTGGTCCATGAACGAATGCTTGTCCTGGTACGCCGCGACCGCCCGGCCGCGCACATTGCCGCTGTCGGTCATCGGGCCGCTGACGTCCAGTTCGCTGCGGTAGTTGTCCCAGGAGCCGGCGCCGAGGGTGGCGTGTCCCTGGAAGTCCGCGGTGGGTTTTTTGCGCACCAGGTTGATGGTTGCGCCGAGTGAGCCTGCTCCGGTGAGCAGGCCGGTGGCGCCCTTGAGCACTTCGACGCGGTCGTAGATGGCCATGTCGCTCAGGGTGTTGCCGGCCGAATAGGCGACGTTGCGCGCCGTGGACGGAATGCCGTCGTACTGGAAGTTATTGATCGAGAAGCCGCGCGCGTAATAGTTGCTGCGCTCGGTGTCGAAGGCCGAAACGGTGATGCCCGGCGTATGGCGCATCACATCGTCCACGTTGTTCAGGCCGAAATCATCCATGTGCTGGCGGGTCACCACCGATACCGACTGCGGGGTTTCCTTGGGCGTCAGTACCAGGCGCGTGGAGGTTGCAATCGTGCCGGGCGTGTAGGAACCGGTGCCCTCGGTGACGTTGCCCAATTGGTTGCCACTGACTTGGGTCGGGCTCAGTTCCAGGCTGTCGCCGCCGGCGACCGGGGCAGGTTGCAGCGCGTACACCTGATTGCCTTTGACTGCGCGGTAGCCGCTGCCTTGCAGCAGTCTGTCGAAGCCGTCCTGGATGGCGTAGCTGCCTTTCAGGCCCGGGCCCTGGAGGCCTTCCAGCTCGCGGGATTCAAACACGATTGCCACACCGGCTTGCTGGGCAAACCGATTGAGCGAACTGCCCAGCGGCCCGGCGGGTATATCGTAAATGTGGGCGACACTGACAGTGTCCGCCAGGGCCAATTGGGCCGTGAGCGTAGTAGCGGCAATGATGGCCAGGGACAGCGGCGCGCTTTTCAGCAGTCCAAAGCGCCCGCGTGGCAAAGAAGGGGAGTGCATGGTGAAGGCGGTCCTTTATAGGTCGAATTACCTTCCTTGACGGGCAGCTGCGAAAAAACCGGAAGCAAATGCGAATAATTATTTATTGGGGACTGGTGCGGGCTCCACGACGATCAGCCAAGGCGTAAACGTGCGTATCTGGATGGGCAGGGTTTGCGCGAGCAGTTGCAAGGCGTGATCGCTGTCATCCAGCGGGATGACCGCGGACACCCGCAGGTTTTGCAGCGCGGCGCGGTCGAAATGCAACAGGCCGGAGCGGTGCCGCGAGATTTCATCCAGCACCTCGGACAGCGGCCGGTTTTCCACCACCAGTTGATGGCGACGCCAGGCTTCGTTGATGCTCGCGGGGTCGACACGGCCGACCAGGCGCACATCCTGGTCGCGGAGCAGGGCCTGGGAGCCAGCATCGACTTCCAGCACTTGCCCGGAGTGGGCGCTTTGCGCCGCCACCCTGGACTGGAGCATGGTCAGCACCGTGGTCTCGCCTTCACGCTTGACCACAAATCGCGTGCCCAGTGCGCGCAAGGTGCCTTGTGGTGTCTGCACGATAAACGGCCGCGTGCTGTCGTGGGCGACTTCCAGCAGGATCTCGCCTTGCAGTAGTTCGATGCGGCGCCGTTTCCCATCGAACTGCAGGTTTGCCGCACTGATGCCGTTCAAGGTCAACGTCGAGCCGTCGGCCAGGCGCAGGGTTTGCCACTGGCCAGGGCCGTTGCGTACATCGGCCATCCATTGTTGTGGATACGGGCTGACCAGCAGCGCCGTAGCAGGGATCGCCAAGCTGCACGCCAACAGCAGCGCACGTAGCGCATTTTTGCGCCGATGGGATTTCTGATGGGCAAACGCTGCATTCAAGGCGGCCCGCGCCGGCGACTTTTTACCGCGCAGGGCCTGCATCCGCGCAATCACTTCTTCCATGCGGGCAGCAGCTGCGGCGTGGTGCGGGCCTTGTTGCTTCCAGCACTCGAATGCCAGGCGCTGGGCTTCGCTCAGTTCACCTTCGTGCAGGCGCAGCATCCATTCGGCGGCTTGTTCTTCGATGGGGTGGCGGGTGTCGGACATGGGCAGTCAAGTGTCCACACTGTGGCTGCAATGCATGAGCGCCTGGATCAGGTATTTGCGCACGGTGCGCTCTGACAGCTTGAGCTGCCGGGCGATTTGCTGCTGGGTCATGTCTTCGAGGTAATACAGCACGAACGCCTGGCGCGAATATTCGTGCAGGCCCTCCAGGATAAAGGCGATCTGCTCCAGGGCTTCGAGGGTGGTGTGGACCTGTTCCGGGGATTGGAACCCTTCAAGAGCGTCGACCGTCAGCGCCAACTCTTGCAGATAAGCCTGTTCGATCTGTTTGCGCCGAGCCTGGTCGATGAGCAAGCGCCGGGCGGTGGTGCTCAAATAGGCCCGGGGCTCGCGGAGGGTTGCCACCGTCTCACGGGCATTGAGGATGCGCGCGAACGTGTCCTGCGCCAGGTCGGCGGCGTTCTGTCGGCAGCCCAGTTTGCGTCGCAGCCAGGTGAACAGCCAGCTGTGATGCTCGGTGTAGAGCAGGGCAATTTCCCGTTGGAATGGAGGTTCACCCGCAGACATAGGCGTGGCTCAGGCGTTATTGAGAATGGTTTTTAATTGTGAGGCCAAGTGTCAGGTAAACGCAATAGACTCGCGTTTGCGGGGCGCAAACCCTGTGTTTACGGGGTTTGCGCCGCTTTGGAGAAATTATTTTAAATAAAGTGCATTTAAATCAAGACATTGCGGATTTTTGGTGTATGATGCCGCCCACACCGAAA
>NZ_QUZT01000133.1 GCF_004682045.1 Pseudomonas nabeulensis | reverse complement strand
AAACCTGCTCAACGGCGGCGCGATCACCGCCGGTGAACGCATCAGCCTGCTCGCCACCGACAGCATCCGCAACGCCATGGCCGGCGAAATCCGCGCCAGCCATGTCGAGCTGATCAGCGTCAACGGCGACATCATCAACGACCGCACCGCGCACGCCCACTATCAAGGCGACGGCACCCTCGTCACCCATCTGGATAACGCCAGCCAGATCAGCGCAGGCCAACAACTCACCCTCAACGCCGGCCGCGACATCACCAACCGCGGCGATATCAAAAGTGACGGCGACGCCAGCCTCAGCGCCGCCCGCGACATCAACCTCATCGCCGTCACTAATACCCAACAAACCCGCATCACCGAAAACGGCGGCCATCGCGTCACCCAAAACAGCGTCACCGAACACCTCGGCGCCCACCTCAACGCCGCAGGCAACCTGAGCCTGCAAGCCGGCGGCGACATCACCTTGCTCGCCAGCCAGGCCAACGCCGGCAAAGACCTTACCGTCGCGGCGGGCGGCAGCATCAACCTCCTGGCCGCCGCCAACGAAACCGACCGCGAGATCAACAGCAAACGCAACGGCGCCAAAACCCACGAACAGACCAGCCAAGTGCGGCATATCGGCAGCCAACTCAACGCGGGCAACAACCTCACAGCGAGCGCCGGGCACAACATCCTGCTGCACGCCAGCCAAATCAGCAGCGGCAAAGACGCTTACCTGATTGCTGGCAATCAGCTGCAACTGCTGAGCGCGAATGACAGCGACTACAGCCTGTACGACTACACGAAAAAAGGCAGCTTCGGTGCCCTCAAAACCCAACGCGATGAAGTCACCGACGTAAAAGCCGTCGGCAGCCAAATCAGCACCGGCGGCCACCTCAACCTTATCAGCGGCGGCGACCAGCTCTACCAGGGCGCAAAACTCCACAGCGGCGCCGACATCGCCATCACCAGCGGCGGCGCGGTGACCTTCGAAGCGGTCAAGGACCTGCACCAGGAGAGCCACGAAAAAAGCAAAAGCGACCTCGCCTGGATGAGCATGAAAGGCGAAGGCCGCACCGACGAAACCCTGCGCCAGACCGAGATCCTCGCCCAAGGCCAACTGGCGATCAAAGCCGTCGAAGGCCTGCGCATCGACATCAAGGACATCAACCAGGCCACCGTCACCCAAACCATCGACGCCATGGTCCAGGGCGACCCGAAACTGGCCTGGATCAAGGACGCCGAGCGGCGCGGGGATGTGGATTGGCGACGGGTCAAGGAGCTGCATGACTCGTACAAGTACAGTCATTCGGGCATGGGCCAGGGCGCGATGTTGGCCGTGATTATCGTCATGTCGGTGATCACCGCCGGTGCAGCGAGTTCGCTGGCGGTGGCCGCAGGCGGCGGCACGTTGGGCTCTGCGGCGGGTGCGACGTTCCAAGCCTTCGCCAGCCAGACAGCGGTGAGTACGATCAACAACAAGGGCAATCTGGGGGCGGTGTTCAAGGAGGTGACGTCCAGCGCAAACGTTAAAGGCTATCTCACATCCGCTGTAACCGCGGGCGTCAGCAAAGGCTATTTGGATGACGCCTTCGGTATCGCCCCCGACAAAGCCAACACAATCAACAAAGGGTTTCAGCTTAATGAGTGGGCGGGCATAGGAAAGTTTGCTGCCTACACGGGAGCGCAAGGCATTGTGCAGGCCAGTGCTGGTACTGCGATTCAAGGCGGTAGCCTGGGCGATAACTTAAAGAGCGCGCTGAATGCTCAAGCCCAGCACCTAGTGCAAGGTGTTTTGTTTCACGCTGTAGGTGATTTGGCGAAGAGCAATGAGTGGCCAGAAGGGAGCCCGCAAAAAATAGCACTCCACGCGCTGGTTGGTGGCATTGTCAGTGAGGCTGCGGGGCATGGGTTCACAGTAGGAGCAGCAGCGGCAGGGGCCAATGAGGCGCTGGGGAACGCATTGTCGGAGCTCGTAAAAGGTGATCCTCAGTTGCAATTGATGGCCTCACAACTGGTGGGACTTGTGGCGGCAGGTTTGGTAGATGGCGACCTTCAGGCCGGTGTCGACATCGCCAAGAATGCCACCGCATTCAACCGACAACTGCATCCCGAAGAAAAGGAGCTGGCACGCCGTCTTGCTGAAGAGAGCGAAGGTAAATACAGCGTAGAGCAAATCGAAAATCAACTAAGACTTTCCTTTGTTAAGGGCACTGATATTGGACCGGGGAGCGATATCGTGGCGACGGCTGACGGAATATTTGACCCCGATGGAAACTGGAGGCCGCTGGGGAATAGTCATTTTGTTCAGGACTTTGTAAAGGCTGACAAAGATGTAATCAATTACATCGATGGGAAAACAGAACAGTATTCGTGGAGTCGCGAGGCCCAATATGGGTGGAGGCCTTCATCTGTGTTTGATCCAAGCCTCTTGCCTCCGCCTGGAAATGATAAGCGGGATCATCTGACAGGATATGTACTGGATGATAGCAACGGCTATAGAGTTCCTATTGCAGTCGAGGGAGTTATCTACAGCCCAAGATTTATGTCGTGTGGTAATGCTGAGTGTATTGCCGCAGGGGCAAATTTGGATCTTGCTGATATTGAAACTTTGCGTTGGGTGAAAGCTTCAAATGATAAGGTTTTTAGCGAGGTAGCAACAATAATGAATGTCGGGGCAGTGGCTGCTCCTGTAGGTGGTGTTGTATATTTGGCGTCCGGGGCAACTATTACATCACTCTTGAGTGCTTGCCTCAATGCAGATTTGCCGCAAACTTCCAGCAGTGCTGCTTTGAGTGCGGGATTTGAAAAGTTCGCGAAGAAAAATGGAGTGTCTAGTGACTTGGCTGCTCGGATATCCAATGCACTGAGCGCTGGGCGTGTATGGGATTCAATTGTCAAAGATATTTTGGGCGGGCGAGAATAGCATGGGGGGAGTTGTACTGTTTCTTAAGCAATACAAACATGTAGTAGGTATTTTGCTTTTTACAATCTCCCTGCTACATGCCTCTCTGCGGATGAGCGGCGACTGGAATGTGTTTTTCTCAATTTTACTGGGGCAGCTACTTTTTGCTAATGCCGTTTATGGATACCTGAGAGGGGGGTGGGTGGGTGTAGGGTCTGGTGGATTGGATAAGGACGCTGATCCTAAGATGCGAGCAGCTGTTGCAGTAATTTGCATGTGTGTCTACTTACTGTTTTTTTTCTTGGCTTTTTGAGTGGGACGAGTTACGCAGTTAATTCGTTGGTTTTAATACAGGCTATCAGTACGGCTCGGCGAGTGCTAGAAATGCATTTGCCGATTGTCTGGCGAGATGAGAAGGAGGATGTCGACTTCTGAAAGGTAAATGTTAGGGTTCAAAAACATTTAAGTTGATCATGTGGATGGGTATGCGTATATGAAAGCCGTATTGTAGTGGGCGACGGCGTTATAAGTTGAATCAGAGCGCTTGATGATTTTGTTAGGTTTTAACTCCTGTAAAAACAATAGTTGCCAAGGGAGCACTATGCTAAAAGCACTAATAAAAATCATCCGCCCCCTAATCGCCTGTATCTCCTACACTGTAACCGGCTCAATAGGCGCGCCGTTCTATCCCGCCCTCTCTGTCTAGAAAGAATAACCATGGAAGAGCTTATCTATAAAACCGTCCACTGGCTTGGAGAAACCTACTCAGGGTACAGAGGCCGGCCGACACATCGCTTTGAAGTCATCGTACTTGTCGCCTTGGCGATCGCTGGCATGATCAGTACCGCGCTGTACCGGGCCAAGCGGCAGGCGTTCGAGTCCCGAACCGCACAAGCCGTGGCCGCCAAACCATTGGTTGCTGTGGCGTTCAGTGAAGAGAACGGGCAGGTTATCCGGCAGGTCGCGACGCTACGTGAGGGCGTTGCAGGTTATAGCGTGTCGGTGAGCCGTTGTTGCGGTGACGATTGTGTTGAGGTGTGTTCGCAGGCGTTGGGATCGATGGTCGCTGTGGAGGCTTACCTGAGAGGCCACACCGTATTTGTACTCGCCGATTTCAGCAGGCAGGACGACTGAGCAGTCGCCCTGTTCCCGTTTAGGCCACCGTCCACGCGGGAGGGGCTTGCCCAATGCCTGTCAGTTAAGGGAAACACTGTAACTGTGGCGAGGGAGCTTGCTCCCGCTGAGCCGCGAAGCGGCCCTAGCTCTTTGTTTTAAAAGACTGGGACTGCTACGCAGTCCAGCGGGAGCAAGCTCCCTCACCACAGGTAACTTTTACACTTGCCACTTCTTGACTGACTGGCATTAGGGCTTGCCCTCGATGGGTCGCCACGGTCGTTCATTTAAAACTCGATAGCCATACCGCTTGCTGGCTTCGATAGCCAAGCCACTGCCAATATTGCCAAAGATACTCCCTTCCACATGCCGCGCATTCGGCAGCATCGCCGCCACGCTCTGGCGCAGTGCCGGGATCCCGCTGGAATCGCCGGTAAAGAACACCGTGTCCACCTAGCCAACACTCACCGACGCATCGCTGAGCAACTGGTGACACTCCCGCGCACACGCTCCAGCAGGCTGTCGATGGAGGATTCGAACAACGACCGGCACAGGTCCACGCTCAGGCCTTTTTCGATGCGGTCCGGCGCCACATGCCGGCAGCTTCGCGACCGGCGCATTTGCCGCCGGCGCCAACGAAGCCCTGATCAGCAGCCTCGCCCACGCCGTCGAAGGCAACCCGGCACTGCTGCTCGCCGCCTCACAACTGATCGGCATCGCCGCAGCAGGC
>NZ_QUZT01000132.1 GCF_004682045.1 Pseudomonas nabeulensis | reverse complement strand
GGCCTTAGATGCTTAGGCGCATCGACAAATCCACCGCCTTCACATCCTTGGTCATCGCGCCGATGGAGATGTAGTCCACACCGGTTTCAGCGATCGGCAGCAGGGTGCTTTCATTGATCCCGCCGCTGGCTTCCAGCTTGGCCTTGCCGCCGTTCAGGCGCACCGCTTCACGCATGTCGTCCAGGCTCAACTCGTCGAGCATGATGATATCGGCGCCTGCCGCCAGGGCTTCGCGCAGCTCATCCAGACTTTCCACTTCGATTTCCACCGGCTTGCCGGGGGCGATCTTGTGGGCGGCGGTCACCGCCTGGGCAATCCCTCCGCAGGCGGCGATATGGTTTTCCTTGATCAGGAACGCGTCGTACAAACCGATGCGGTGGTTGTGGCAGCCGCCGCAGGTGACGGCGTATTTCTGCGCCAGGCGCAGGCCGGGCAGGGTCTTGCGGGTATCCAGCAGCTTCACCTGAGTGCTCGCGACAACGTCCGCCAAGTACTGTGCACGCGTGGCGACGCCGGACAGTAGTTGTAGAAAATTCAACGCACAGCGTTCGCCGCTCAGCAGCGAGCGCGCCGGGCCTTCAAGGCGGAACAGCACTTGGTCAGGGCTGACGCGTTCGCCGTCGGCCACTTGCCAATGCACGGCAACCCGCGGGTCGAGCTGGCGGAATACCGCGTCCACCCAGGCCGTACCGCTGATAACCGCTGCATCGCGGGTGATGATCGTGGCCGTGGCCAGCCGTTCGGCCGGGATCAATTGTGCAGTGATGTCGCCGCTGCCGATGTCTTCCAGCAGTGCACGGCGCACGTTGGCTTCGATTTCGGCGGTGAGGTCGGCAAGACGGAGATTCGGCATAACAGGCTCCACAAACAAAGTGCCCCGATTATAGGGGCAGTACGCGCCCGAACCCAGCCACGTGCTCATTTACGACCAAATCACAGAGTCTGCTGGCGCAACGCCCCCCGTTTGCAAGATAATCTCGCGCCTTGCAATTGGCGTCATAGCTTTGACGTCTGCCCAATACCGCCGTTTCAGGAGGCCAGGATGCACAATGACGGAAAGGTGGTGCCTATCAACCGGGCGCACGCCACGCCATCGCCGCTCGCCCGACTGCCGGTGGTGTTGCTGCAAGTGCGCGACAAAGCGGCGCAACAGTTGCAGCAAGGCCTGCAGGACCTGTTCGATAACGCCGACGACACCTTGTTCGAAATGGCCGATAAGGCGCGCAGCAACGTCGATCACCATATTTTCTTCGAGGCCATGCGCGACCTGCGCCTCAAGCGCAAGAATTTCGAGCGCGTGTTCATGGAGCGGCTGTTCGACGCGTTCGCCAGCCTGGGCCGTGCTGGGCGCAATGAGCCGCAATTGGTGCCGGTGGTGTCTTATGACTCGGCACCGGGCACATCCAGGGATGACCAGGAAAAGGCCGTGGCCCTTGAGGCGATGCTGGGCCGGGTGCGCCATCGCGACGGGCTGGCCCTGGGGCAACTGACCTCGCGCTTGAGCGCCCTGTTGGGCAATCGCCTGGATGACCGTGAGAACCCGTTGGGCCCGGCGCTGCTGTGTGAGTTCTTCCTGCGGGCAGGGCGCAGCCTGGGCGTGGAAATCCGCGTCAAGTTGATCATGCTCAAGCTCTTTGAAAAATACGTGCTCAGTGACGCCGACCAGCTGTATGGCGAAGCCAATCAATTGTTGGTCGCAACAGGCGTGTTGCCTGAACTCAAGGCCGGGCCGTCTCGTCGTCCCGGCGTACGTGCGGCTCCCGATGGTCAGCGCGAAGAAACGTTGCCGATGGCTGATCAACCCCTTGATGAAAACGGCCAGCAAGCGTTCGCTGCGCTGCAGGCATTACTCGCCGTCGTACGCGGCAGCGTGGCGCCTACCCTTGAAGCCTGCGCCGAGCCCGTGCCCATTTCCACTCGCGACCTGCTGCGCCTGCTCTCCCATCTCCAGCAATATGTACCGGAGCCGGACGCGGAAGACGATTTTGACCTGCGCAACCAGCTGGAACAGTTGCTCACCCGGGTCAGCGTCAAAAGCGGCAAGTCCCGAGTGGTGGAGGGCGCCGACGAAGACGTGATCAACCTGATCGCGATGCTCTTCGAATTTGTCCTCAATGACCGTACGGTGCCCGATACCTTCAAGGCGTTGATCGGCCGTTTGCAAATCCCGATGCTGAAAGTGGCGCTGCTGGACAAAGGTTTTTTTAATCATGCCAGCCACCCGGCGCGGCGCCTGCTCAATGAAATTGCCGCAACCGCCATGGGGTGGAGCCCGCGCGAGGACTATCGTCGCGACACCCTGTACCTGCGAATCGAACAGGTCGTGCAGCGCCTGCTTAACGAGTTCGTCGAAGACCCGGCAATTTTTTCCCAACTGTTGACGGAGTTCAGTGCGTTCACCGCCGACGAGCGGCGACGCAGCGACCTGCTTGAGCAGCACACCCGTGATACCGAAGAGGCGCGCGTGCAGACCGAGGCCGTGCGCCAGCGGGTAGCCGAAGTACTGAATCGCCGGTTACTGGGCAAGGTTTTGCCGTGCTCGGTGGTGCAGTTCGTGCAGCAGGCCTGGAGCCAGGTACTGTTGCTCGCCCATCTCAAGCACGGAGAGCAATCGGTGCAATCGCAAGCAGGGCTGCGCACCCTGGACGAACTGATCTGGAGCGTCGGTTTGCAGCAAGACGCCGACGCCGGGCGCGATTTGTTAAAACAGTTGCCGGGCTTGCTCAAGGCCTTGCGCGATGGCTTGACCAGCGCGGCATTCGACCCTTTCAGCACCCGTGAATTCTTCGTGCGCTTGCAGGCCTTGCATATCCAGGCGCCCGATGGCACGGATGGGTTGATTGAAGTGCGCGAGCCGTTTGTGTTCAGTGCGGTCTCTGTCGAGCCCGTCGCAGACTTGCCGGAAAATGATCCCGGCTTACTCCAGGCCCGATTGCTTCGTGTGGGCAGCTGGGTGGTGTTCGAAGAAAACGCCGCCAGCAACGTGCGCTGCAAGCTGACTGCGATCATGGAGCCGATCTCTGCCTACATTTTCGTCAGCCGCACGGGGCTCAAGGTCCTGGAGAAAAGTCGCAGCCAACTGGCGCATGCGTTCAAGCGGGGTGCGCTGCATACCCTTGAAGACGGGCCGCTGTTTGAGCGGGCGCTGACGGCCGTGTTGGGCAAGCTGCGGCAACTCAATCGAGGCAAGTGATCGCAACCACGGGGTCGAACGCGGCATACTGGACAGACTTTGTCTTGATCAAGGAACCTGTATGCAGTTGGACCCCGCCAGCGGTTGGTGCCAGGGCATCCGTCATTGCCCGTCGCCCAACTTCAACCAGCGCCCCGCAGGCGAAATCTCACTGCTGGTGGTGCACAACATCAGCCTGCCGCCGGCGCAGTTCGCCACCGGCAAAGTGCAGGAATTTTTCCAGAACCGCCTGGATGTCACGGAACATCCCTACTTTGAAGGGATCGCTGACTTACGGGTGTCTGCGCATTTTCTGATTGAGCGCGACGGTGCGGTGACGCAGTTTGTGTCCTGTATCGACCGGGCCTGGCATGCCGGGGTTTCACGGTTTGAGGGGCGTGAAACCTGCAATGACTTTTCCCTGGGGATAGAGCTGGAAGGCACCGATGACCTGCCGTTCACTCACGCCCAATACGCGTCGTTGATCGACCTGACTCGCCAGTTGCTGGCGGCCTATCCAGATATCACACCCCAGCGTATTTGTGGTCACAGTGATATCGCGCCGGGACGCAAGACCGATCCCGGCCCGGCTTTTGATTGGACGCGCTTTCGCAGCGCCCTGCAGGATGGAGGACACGCACGATGAGTTTCCTGGTGTTGGTGCTGGCGGTGTGGATCGAGAAATTCTCGGCCCTGCGCCAGCGGTTGCAACGTGACGGTGGGTGGCTGCGTGAGTTGGCCAAGCTGGAATCGAGCCCGCGCATGGGCAAGCAGCCATGGCTGATCCTGGCCTTGCTGGTGCTGTTGCCAGTGGCGTTGCTGGCGCTGTTGTTGCTGGTGCTGGAGCCGGTGGCCTACGGCTTGATCGCGCTGCCGGTGCACCTGTTGGTGGTGATCTACAGCCTGGGACGTGGTGATTTGCTGGCGGGACTCGGCCCGTTCCGTGATGCCTGGCGCCGGGGTGACCTGCAAGCCGCTGAACACGTGGCTGAGCGTGACTTGAACCTCGGTGCTGACAGCGGCGAGCAACTGCTCGAACGTGTCCAGGGCCATTTGTTGTGGCAGGCGTACCAAAGCTTTTTCGCGGTGATCTTCTGGTATTTCCTGTTGGGTCCGGTGGCGGCACTGGCCTATCGCCTGCTGGCACTGGCCAGTGAGCACAGCAAGAACCCCTTGGTGGCCGAACGCGCGGGGCAATTGCGCCATGCGTTTGACTGGTTGCCGGTACGCCTGCTGGCGGCCAGCTTTGCCCTGGTGGGCAACTTCGTCGCGGTCAGTCGCGTGATGCTCCACGAGTTGCTGAACTGGGACATCAGCGCCGCCCAACTGGTGGAGAAAGTCGGCCTGGTGGCCGCCGAAATCCCACCGCCAGCGGTCGGCGCTGACGGCATCAATAGTCTGGATCGTTTGTGGGAACTGCTGCTGCGCGCGGCGGTGCTGTGGTATGCCGGGTTTGCGATCTGGACGGTGTTGCCTTTGTAGTGAGCGGGCTTGCCCCGCGCTGGGGGGCGGAGCCGCCCCAAATCCATACACCTCGGTCCAACTGACACACCACGGCGCCTGGTTTAGGGCGG
>NZ_QUZT01000131.1 GCF_004682045.1 Pseudomonas nabeulensis | reverse complement strand
GGTGTGTGCTCATGCGTGCTTTGATCGGCTACCTGGTGTGTCTGGTGGTCGCACTGACCATTGCCTATACCTTTTCGCCCCAGACCCCGCCGCCACAGGAACTGTTGGCGACGCGCCCGGATCGGGTGCAGATCAACGGCTTGCTCAACCTGGGCACGCGGGTGGTGGCGGTGGGCGAGCGCGGCAGCATCCTGCTCAGTGATGACCAGGGCGTGAGCTGGCAACCGGCCCAGGTCACCCAGCAACGCAACGCCACCCTGACAGCCGTGGTGGCGCTGGATGACAAGCGTGTGTTGGCGGTCGGGCATGACGGTTGGATCCTGCGTTCTACGGACGCGGGCGCCACGTGGCAGGAAATGCGCTACGACCCGCAGCTCGGCGAGCCCTTGCTGGGGGTATGGGCGGGCAGCCGGGGCAGCGTCCTGGCGTTCGGCAGTTTCGGCAAGTTCTATCAGTCCCTCGACGCCGGCCAGACCTGGGTCGCGCAGACGCTGGATATCGACAGCGCCCACCTCAACAGCATGGCCGGCGGTGACGATGGACGACGCATGCTGGTGGGCGAACAAGGTCTGGTGCTGCGTACCGCCGATGGCGGGCAACACTGGCAGACGCTACCGGCGTTCTACAACGGTTCGCTGTTCGGCATCGTGCGGCTCAGCGCGGATAACTGGGTGACCTACGGCATGCGTGGGCATGTGTTTGTCAGCCACGATTTCGGTGCCCATTGGGCGCAAGTCAATGTGGGCAACCAACTGCCGCTGTACGGGCATGTGGTACTGCCCGATCACAGCGGGTTGGTGATCGTTGGCGCCGGCAGCTCCGTGGTGCGCCTGGATGCACAAGGCGCGCTGGTGGGTGTCTCGCGGCTGGCGGGGTTGGGCACGTTGACCTCGGCGACGATGGTCGGTTCGCGTCTGCTGGTGGGCGGTGAGCGTGGGGTATTGCAGGGGTCGGGGGGCAGCGTCGCTGCACGCTCGACGACACAGGTCACCCAGTGAACGAGAGGCAAGCAATGAATCAAGGTAAACACTGGGTCACCCGTGGCGTCGACACCTGCGCCGACTACCTGATGGCCTGGCGCAAGGGCTTGCTGGCGCTGTTTGTGCTGGTCACCCTGGGCCTCGGCTACAGCGCCACCCATACGCAGCTGGACCCGGGGTTCAACAAGCAGATCCCGGTGACGCATGGGTACATGGTCAATTTCCTCAAGTTCAGCCGCTACTTCACCGGCGCCAATCGCCTGCTGGTGAGCGTGCACTGGAAAGGCCAGGGCGACCTGTACAACCCCGAGTTCCTCGACACCCTGCGCAAAGTCACCGATGACGTGTTCTTTATCTCCGGGGTCAGCCGCCCCAGCGTGACGTCGCTGTTCACCGCCAACGTGCGTTACATCGAAATCACCGAAGAGGGTTTCTTCGGCGATGTGGTGGTACCGCCGCGTTTCAGTGGCACCCCCGAAGACCTGGCCCAGGTGCGCAGCAACACGGCGGCCTCCGGGCAAGTCGGACGCCTGGTGGCGAATGACTTGAAGTCGGCGATGGTCCGCGCCGATTTGCAGGACACCGACCCCAAGACCGGCGCGCCGGTGTCCTACGTCGAGATCGCCCAGCACCTGGAAGCCATCCGCGCCAAATACAACAGCCCTGATATCGAGATCAACATCGTGGGCTTCGCCAAGCTGGTGGGGGATGTGGTCGAAGGGTTGAACACCGTGATCGGGTTCTTCGTGGTGGCCTTCGTGATCACCGGGCTGCTGTTGTGGCTGTATTCACGCTCGCTGCGCCTGACCGTGGTGGCACTGTTGGTGGCGTTGCTGCCGGTGGTCTGGCTGCTGGGGCTGTTGCCGCTGCTGGGGCTGGGCATCGACCCGATGTCGATTCTGGTGCCGTTTTTGATCTTCTCCATCGGCGTGTCTCACGCGGTGCAGATGACCAACGCCTGGAAACAGGACGTGCTGGCTGGCAATAGCCCCAGGGACGCAGCGCGCTCGGCGTTCTGCAAGATCTTTATCCCTGGCTCCCTGGCCCTGCTGATGAATGCCCTGGGCTTTGGCGTGATCATGCTGATCGACATTCCCATCGTCCACGAGCTGGGCGTGACGGCGTGCATCGGTGTGATGCTGATGATCATCACCAACAAGCTGATGCTGCCGATCATCATCTCCTACCTGCGCCTGGAGCCTGGGTTGGTGCATCGCGCGCAGTCGCGGCCGGCGACTCGGCATCGGCTGTGGTGGCGCCTGTCGGCACTCGCCGAACCGGGCCCGGCCCTGGGCGTGTTCGCTATCAGCCTGTTGTTGCTGCTGGCCGGCGCCTGGAAGGCCCGCGACCTGGCGGTGGGCGATATCGGCGCCGGGGCACCGGAACTGCGTGCCGATTCACGCTACAACCAGGACAACAGCAAGATCATTTCCAGCTACTCCATCGGCCTGGACGTGATGTCGGTGTTCGTGCAGGTCAAGGGTGTGGATGAAGGTTGCCTGTCGCCCCAGGTGATGCGCGCGGTGGAGGCGTTTGATTTCCGGATGCGCACCGTCAGTGGCGTGCAGTCGATCCAGAGCGTGGTGGACATGGGCAAGCGGGTGATTGCCGGCAATAACGAAGGCAACCCGCGCTGGGCGGCGATTCCTGGCTCACCCCGTGGCCTGAGCCAGGGTGCGCGGGCCTATATTCCCGATGACGGGCTGGTCACTGATGGCTGCCAGCAGATGCAGATCCTGGTGTTCCTCGCCGACCATGAAGGCAGCACCATCAGCCACGCGATCCTGGAAGCCAAGCGGATCATTGCCGAGGTCGGTTCGCCCCAGGTCGAGTTCCTGCTGGCGGGCGGCAACGTGGGGGTGATGGCGGCGTCCAACGAGGCGGTCAAGCGTGCCGAGGTGATCATGCTCGGCGCGCTGTTCGGCTCGGTGGCGTTGTTTTGCTGGCTGACCTTCCTGTCGATTCGGGCGGTGCTATGCATCCTGGTGCCGCTGGCCATCGTGGCGATCCTGTGCAACGCGCTGATGACCTTGCTCGGTATCGGCTTGAAGGTCGCGACGCTGCCGGTGATGGCGCTGGGAGTGGGCGTGGGGGTGGACTATGGCATCTACCTATACGAGCGCATCCAGCACGAAATGCTGCGCGGCGCGCCCCTGCGTGAAGCCTTCTACGAGGCCATGTGCCAACGCGGTACGGCGGCGGTGTTCACCGCGGTGACCATGTCGATTGGCGTGTGCACCTGGGCGTTTGCGCCGCTCAAGTTCCAGGCGGACATGGGCGTGCTGCTGTCGTTCATGTTTCTGGTCAACGTGCTGGGGGCGATTTTCCTGCTGCCGGCATTGGCGGCCTGGTTCAATCTCGGGCGCCCGCTGGTGGTGGCACGAGCCCGCCCGGTGGCGGCGCCCCACGGGCAATTCCGCCTGAAAAACAGCCCGGCCGAGCGTGACTCGAAGTAGCCGAAAATAAAACCTGTAAGCCTATTGTGGAGCACATGGGCGCCGGAGAAACTGAGGCGCAGTCAAGCGGGGGAACGTTGAATTCCCCCCTAGCCAAAATTATAAAAATAACAAGGGAAGGGCGTTGTCCTTACCCGAGCGAGGAAAGACTATGCAAACGGATGTCTTGACCCTTGAGGCGCTGGCGGATCTAGGCCTGGACCTCACACGCTACAGCCAGCTGGTGGGGGAGATCTACGAAGGTGCCCTCGACCCGAAACTGATGGCCAAGGCGCTCAAGAGCTTTCTCAAGCTCTACGACGCCAACTACGTCACCTTGATCCTGCGCGTGCCCGACCAACTGGACACCGGGGTGATGATCCTGGCTGGCGACATCGAAGGGGCCGGTGATGTGTGCTACATGACCTACCCGCAAAGCAACACCCCATTTGGCAGCCAGCCGCTTGACCACGTGTTCACCGTGGACGACATCATGACCTCCACCGAGTGGGAGCACAGCGCCTACTTCAAGATGTATTGCAGTGCCCAGGATGTGTTCCACGTCATGGGCGCGGACATCTCCACTCCGGACGGCGGCAAGCTGCGCTTTCGGATTACCCGGCCCAAGCGTTCGCCGAATTTCTGCGCCAACGAGCGCGCGCTGTGCGCGATGTTCCTGCCGCACCTGCGCCGAGCGTTGCAGCTGCATAACCTGCTGGACCGCAGCGAGTCGCTGAGCGAGTTGTACTCCCAGGCCATCAGCCGCTTGTCGGTGGCCACCCTGGTGCTGGATGACAGCGGCAGCGTGTTGCAGGTCAACCCGGTGGCCGAGGAAATCCTCGCCCGTTCCGATGGCTTGAAGTTGGTGGGCGGGCGCCTGGAGGCGACTTATCCGAGTGACAACCGCGAGCTGCAACGCCTGATTCGCGGGGCATTTTCGGTGGATTCGCCAAAAACCGCCGAAGCCATGTCGGTGACCCGGCCTTCGGGGCTGGTCAACCTGGGGGTGGTGGTGGAATCGATTCCCTCCCTCGACTGGGCCGAAGAGAAGGGCAAGCCGGCGGCACTGGTGTATATCCGCGATGCGTCGAGCAAATCCCTGGCCAGCGAAGTGGTGACCAAGCAGCTGTTCAACCTGACCAAGGCCGAGACCGCCCTGGCCATGGAATTGGCCAATGGCTTGTCGCTTGAAGAGGCCGCCGAGGTGTTGAATATCCGCCGCAATACCGCCCGTGCGCACCTGCGTTCGATCTTCTCCAAGACCGGCGTGCGGCGCCAGACCGAGCTGGTGCGCATCCTGCTCAACAGTGTGGTGGCCCTGGGCAAGCCCAGCCTGACGCTGAAAGCCCCGGAAAAAATCAAAGTGCCGCCGCCGAAGTTGGCGGTGCCGCTGGTGCGCCAGGCCTGATAGTGGCGACCGCAACACAACCCCTGTAGTGAGCGGGCTTGTCCCGCGCTGGGCTGCGAAGCGGCCCTAATTCGGTCGACGCGTTCTGCCAGTTAGAACCTGATTGTCTGGTTTTTGGGCCGCTTCGCGGCCCAGCGCGGGACAAGCCCTAATGCCTGTCAGTTAAGGAAACAGCAGATGAGCGGCTTTC
>NZ_QUZT01000130.1 GCF_004682045.1 Pseudomonas nabeulensis | reverse complement strand
GAAAGCCGCTCATCTGGTGTTTCCTTAAATGACAGGCATTAGGGCTTGCCCCCTCCCACACTGAATCTCTGTCAGGCTTGGGTTAGTAGTGATACCACTTCACTTCAAGCATCACTTCATTCACTGGCGTCGACAGGTGGCTGTACTCGCGCTGGGCACTCAGGCGCAAGCCCAGGTTGCGCGACAGTTCCCACTGCTGGTTCAGGCTGATACTGCGCCGTACTTCGCCATTGGTGAAGAAGTCACCCTTGGCCTCCAGGCTCAGATTGCCCAGTGGGTTCTTCCACAGCACACCGGTATTGAACCCGGCCGCCGGTGAAATGGCTTCGCTGAAATCATTGTTGTGTTCCACGCGCACGGTGCCGAGGGCAAAGCCGAGCATGTCGTCACGCAACTGCCAGGTGCCGCCAGCGCCGCCGTTGACGTGGGCCACCAGGGTTTCGTCGTCGTGTTTACCCGGCACGCGCTCCAGGCCGCCAGTGACTTGCCATGACCAGGGTTGCAGCAAGGCATTGCGCGGGGTCAGGGAGCGGATGGTGGCCAGGTCCAGTTGTTGCAGCTGCCAGTGATTGCCTTCGTACTGGCGCAGTTTCATTTGCAGGATCTCGATCTGCGCGCCGAGCGGGAAACCTTCTGCGTTGTCGTTCAAGTCGTGATAGGCCATACGCAGGCCGTATTCGCCGTAGGCCTTGTCGCCACGGGTGCCGATGCCGGCTTGCCAGGTGCGTGATTCGTGGCCGTTCTCCGGCAGGCCCGGCGGCTCGATCTTGAGGTCGGGCGCCGGGTTCTGGTTGATGGCGCGCAGCAGTTCAAAGCTGCGTTGGGAACGGGCGGTGTCGCGTTCCAACCCATTGGCGCGGTAGCGGCCCAAGCGGTAAGCGGCGTCGACGATCAGCGCCTGGCGCTCGCGGGGCAGGGCCTTGAAGGCCGGCTCCTGCAATTGTTTTTGATCATCGCTGATCTTGAGTACCCATTGCTGTTCGTCGCCGTCCAGCGGCTTGGCACGCTCCAGCAGTTCGCGTTCGCGGGAAGGGCGATAGTCGATCTTCTCCACCAACCCTGCGTCCTTCACGGCCTTGACCGTATCGGTGGGGATGGCCGTGAGTGGGAATTGCTCGGTCAGGCGCAGGCCCGGACGGGCGACTTGCAACAGTTCCAGCAGTCGATAGGAGCAGTTTTCGTCGAAGAAGAAGTAGTCGAACTGGATCTGCTTGAGTTCCCACACATGCTCGACCATGCGTTCGGTCTCGACCTGGGTGAGGTTGAGGCGGTATTCCCACAGGTCGCGGTTCTCAAGGCTACGGTATTCGGAGAGCTTTTCCTGATAAGGCACCAGGGCGAACAGGCCCGGGTAGCCGCCCATCAGGCCTTTCCAGGCATAGAGGATGCTGTTGTCGGAGCCTTCGATATAGGCGCCGAAGTTGATCGCGTAGCTGAGCAAAGCGGTGTTGTTGCTTTGCACATCAGCCTGGTCGATGCGCAGCAGGGTGTGGCCGAACATCGACGACGGGCTGTTGAGGTACGCCGCCGGGAAGATCATCACCGCACTGTGGGGTGCGACGTCCTTGAACCATTGCTTGAATTCGGTGCAGTCCAGGGCCGGCAGGTCGGTCAGGTGCAACTGATCCTTGAGCCAGCGGGTACGTGCGGGATAGACGCATTGGGCGTGTTTTTCACCGAGGCTCGCCGGAGCATAGAGTGCTTCAACGGTGGCCTTGAGTTCGGCGTCCGGGTGGTGGGCGCCATCGGGGGCGAGAAAGAACTTCTTGTCGCTGACATAGCTGCGCCAGCCGCTGATCTTGCCGGCTTCGTAATGGCCCAGAGACAGCCAGAACGGATCATTGGCCAATTGCTGCAAACGTTGATCATCAAGGTGCGGGGCCGCGTACAGCGGGGCGCAGGCGAAGAGTGCCATCCAGGCAAAGCGTTTGAGCATAGGGGCAACTTAAGTCGGAATAAATAGAGACCCAAAGGGGAGGCGGGTCCAAAAATAACGCCCGCGCCTCGAAGGACGCGGGCGGGTCGAGCTTAAGCTTGGGTTGCGTACTTCGCCAAGCGGGCATCGCTTTTCAGTACTGCCAGGGTGTTGTTGTGCACGTCGTCAGCGGTCACGTCAGCCTTGCTGAAGATCTGCTGGAAGTGCTCGTGGGTCACGGCCGCGAAGTGCTCGCGGTCTTCCGGCGCCACACCCAGGACCACGGCATAGGTGGTCAGCGCTTCGCCATTGCCCTTGGCCATGTCTTCGGACAGCTCGTTCATCATGCCATTCATGGCAATCCAGGACTTGCCGCCGTAGGTCAGGGCGCTGTTGGTGTTGCAACCGTTGGTGCCCGAGGTCATGCCGAAGGTGGCGTTACCCGAAGTACCGTTGGTGGTGGAAGCCAGGAAGTGAGCCGGAGTACCGCGCTGGCCTTCGAACAACATGTTGCCCCAACCGCAGTTCGGGCCGCCTGGTGCTTCTGCCATTGCATTGAGGGAGACGACGGTGAAGAGAGTACCGAGAAGGATCCGTTTCATAGCTTTGTTCTCTTTGTGTGCAAACCAATGGACAAGGGTTCAGGCGCGTCGCAGCGCCCTGAGGGATCGGTTATTAGTCCAACCCGCGCAGTTTGGAGTTTAGGCACGTTCCAGGGGTTCCGTGATTTTTTATAAAACAATCAGCCTTATCGCGATTTTTTTGTAGGACGAGTTCCCGGTCCACGCTTTCCCAACGACGTGCCTTGCCAGAGCGCGCAAGCGAGAGCCAGAATGCCGTCATCTGCCCCGCCTGATGTAAGGAAGCCCGATGCCTGATCCTGTTGCTGCCAGCTTGCGTCTAGCGCCCGAAGCGCTGACTCGTCCTTTTTCCGCTGAACAGTTCAGCTTCTCGACCACCAATGATTTGGAGCCCTTTCGCGGTGTGCTTGGCCAGGAACGTGCGGTTGAAGCCTTGCAGTTCGGCGTGGCAATGCCACGCCCCGGTTACAACGTGTTTGTCATGGGCGAGCCCGGCACCGGCCGCTTTTCGTTCGTCAAACGCTACCTGAAAGCCGAAGGCAAGCGCCTGCAGACCCCGGCGGATTGGGTCTACGTCAATAATTTCGATGAGCCCCGTGAACCCCGTGCACTGGAATTGCCAGGTGGCGGCGCGGCGGCGTTTATCAGCGACATCAATGGCTTGATCGACAACCTGGTCGCGACCTTTCCGGCGGTGTTCGAACACCCCACTTACCAGCAGCGCAAAAGCGCCATCGACCGTGCGTTCAACCAGCGCTACGACAAGGCCCTGGACGTGATCGAGCGCCTGGCCCTGGAAAAGGACGTGGCGCTGTACCGCGACAGCACCAACATCGCCTTTACCCCGATGCTCGACGGCAAGGCGCTGGACGAAGCCGAGTTTTCGCAGTTGCCGGAAGCCGACCGCGAGCGCTTCCACACGGATATTTCCGAGCTGGAAGAGCGCCTCAACGAAGAACTGGCCAGCCTGCCGCAGTGGAAGCGTGAATCGAACAACCAACTGCGGCAATTCAACGAAGAAACCATCACCCTGGCCCTACAGCCGTTGCTGGCTCCTCTGTCGGAAAAGTACGCGGAAAACGCCGCCGTCTGCGGTTACCTGCAAGCCATGCAGGTGTACCTGCTCAAGACCGTGGTCGAACAATTGGTGGACGACGCCAAGACCGACGCCCAGGCGCGCAAGCTGCTGGAAGAGCAATACTGCCCAAGCCTGGTGGTCGGCCATCCGGTCAACGGCGGCGCACCGGTGGTGTTCGAACCGCACCCGACCTACGACAACCTGTTCGGCCGTATCGAATACAGCACCGACCAAGGCGCGCTGTACACCACCTATCGCCAGTTGCGTCCGGGCGCTCTGCACCGCGCCAATGGCGGCTTCCTGATCCTGGAAGCCGAGAAAATGCTCGGCGAGCCGTTTGTGTGGGACGCCCTCAAGCGTTCCTTGCAGTCGCGCAAGTTGAAGATGGAATCGCCGCTGGGCGAGCTGGGCCGCCTGGCCACCGTGACCCTCAACCCGCAGATGATCCCGTTGCAGGTCAAGGTGATCATCATCGGTTCGCGCCAGCTGTACTACGCCTTGCAGGACGCCGACCCGGACTTCCAGGAGATGTTCCGCGTGCTGGTGGACTTCGACGAAGACATCCCGATGGTGGACGAAAGCCTGGAGCAGTTCGCCCAGTTGCTCAAAACCCGTACCTCGGAAGAAGGCATGGCGCCGTTGACCTCGGACGCGGTGGCGCGCCTGGCGACCTACAGCGCACGGTTGGCGGAGCACCAGGGGCGCTTGTCGGCGCGCATTGGTGACCTGTTCCAACTGGTCAGCGAGGCGGACTTTATTCGCCACCTGGCGGGCGACGAGATGACCGATGCCGGGCATATCGAGCGCGCGCTCAAGGCCAAGGCCACGCGCACCGGGCGGGTGTCGGCGCGGATTCTCGACGACATGCTTGCCGGCGTCATCCTGATCGACACCGCCGGCGCGGCCGTGGGCAAGTGCAACGGTCTGACGGTGCTGGAAGTGGGTGACTCGGCCTTCGGCGTGCCGGCGCGGATTTCTGCCACGGTGTACCCCGGCGGCAGCGGTATCGTCGACATTGAGCGCGAGGTCAACCTCGGCCAGCCGATCCACTCCAAGGGCGTGATGATCCTCACCGGTTACCTGGGCAGCCGCTATGCCCAGGAATTCCCGCTGGCGATCTCGGCGAGCATCGCGCTGGAACAGTCCTACGGGTATGTGGACGGTGACAGCGCGTCCCTCGGCGAGGCGTGCACCCTGATCTCGGCCCTGTCGAAGACGCCGCTCAAGCAGTGCTTTGCGATCACCGGCTCGATCAACCAGTTTGGCGAAGTGCAGGCGGTGGGCGGGGTCAACGAGAAGATCGAAGGCTTCTTCCGCCTCTGCGAAGCCCGCGGGCTGACCGGCGAGCAGGGCGCGATCATTCCCCAGGCCAACGTCGCCACGTTGATGCTGGATGAAAAGGTGCTGCAGGCCGTACGGGCTGGGCAGTTCCATATCTACGCGGTGCGCCAGGCGGATGAGGCGTTGAGCCTGCTGGTGGGTGAGCCGGCGGGTGAACCAGACGCGGAAGGGCAGTTCCCCGAAGGCTCCGTCAATGCGCGAGTGGTTGAGCGCTTGCGGGTGATCGCGGAGATGATCAGCGAGGAAGACTTGAAGGAAGCGGAGAAGGAGTTGGCGCAGCAAGCGCTGGCCGAAGCCAAACCCAGCTGATTTTTGCCATGAGGTGGTCAATGTGGGAGGGGGCTTGCCCTAATGCCAG
>NZ_QUZT01000129.1 GCF_004682045.1 Pseudomonas nabeulensis | reverse complement strand
CTGGCATTAGGGCAAGCCCCCTCCCACATTTGATATTTACCTGTCAGCAAATGCCGTTTGTCTTCTATATAGCTCCACAGCACTGAATTTCTTGCTATAAACGCACTCCGATGACCATTCGCCGAGCCCGTCCTGGTGCTTCTGGAGGTCATCTGGGAAAAAATGCCTGTCTTTTCAGTTGCTGCGCTCTCAAGTCGGCCTTAGACTGCCGCCCCTCGTAAATTGAGTGCCGGGTGGCGCTTGGAACGGATGGCGCCTTTCCGAGACCTGCAGAGGTCGGCCGGAACGCTCCCTTATTCGCCTTAATGCACGTATTTTTTATAGAGAAATCAATGACAAAGGAAAAGTTGCTGGCCATGCCGGCGGATGACTACATGAATGCCGAGCAGCACGCTTTTTTTGAGCAGATGTTGCAAGACATGAAAGTGGAACACCACGAGCGCATTGAACAGAACCGTATCGCCATTGAAAGCCTGGACACCCCGGCCGACCCGGCCGACGCTGCTTCCGTGGAAGAAGAGCGTACCTGGCTGGTGAATGCCATCGACCGCGACCAGCGCATGCTGCCGCAGCTTGAGCGCGCACTGGAGCGTATCAAGGAAGATTCCTTCGGTTGGTGTGATGACAGCGGCGAGCCTATCGGCCTCAAGCGTCTGCTGATCAGCCCTACCACCAAGTACTGCATCGAAGCGCAAGAGCGCCACGAGCAGATCGACAAGCACCAGCGTCAAGCCTGATGCGGTGAATGGGGGATCGTGCAATCGGTCCCCCCAGAGAAACACCCGTTACACCCTGGTTATTGATCTACTGCAAACGCTCCCACTAAAGGCCCATGGATAATGGCCGTATAGTGGCGTTTAATGCAGACACAATAATGACAAGCAGTGGGGTAACGAAGATGGCTGGAGATGGATCTCTGATGGGCGCAGCGGTGCCACCTCAAACGGTGGTGCGCGGGTTGCCCGGCTGGCTCACGCCCCTATTGCAGAGCACCGCCCTGGTGCTGGTGCTGCTGGCCCTGGCGCTTGTCAGCTGGCCGCTTTACGTCTGCCTGCCACTGGCCGTGCTGGTCATATGGCTGCCTCGCCTGAAACATCATTCGCCGGTCGTGACGTCTTCCGAAGACGGCGATGCCATGGGCGAACTGACGCGCGATCTGTCCTATACCACCAGCCATAACGCACTTTCCGCCGCCGGCGTGGCCTATTCGGTCAAGCAGTTGGCCGCCCGGTTGCAGTCGCAATTGAGTGCGGCGCAGCAGATTGTCAGCAGTGCCGAGGTGATGATCGATACCGAGAAGGCCAGCTCCCAACTCAGCCGTGAGGCGCTGGATGCGGCCAGCCAGGCTCATCAGCGCAGTACTCAGGGCCGCGAAGTACTGGGCCAGTCGATCACCCGGATGCACCAGCTCAGTGAGCGCGCGAATGCCAGCCGTGAGCTGATCGAAGCCTTGAGTCAACGCAGCGAGGAAATCCAGCGGGTGACCCTGGTGATCCAGTCCATTGCCAGCCAGACCAACCTGCTGGCGCTTAACGCAGCGATTGAAGCGGCCCGGGCCGGTGAGCATGGTCGCGGGTTCGCCGTAGTGGCCGACGAAGTGCGCGGGCTGGCCGGGCGTACGGCAACCGCTACCGATGAAGTCGGGGTCATGGTGGCCGATATCCAGCAACGTACCGCCCAGGTGGTGGAGCAGATCCGCCAGCTCTCGGCGGATTTGCACACCGGTGTCGAACAGGTGGAACATGCAGGCGAGCAACTGCAAAGCATCGCCAGCCTGGCCGCGGACGTGGAAGGCCAGGTCAATGCAATCGCCCAGGGCACTGACACCAACCGTATCCAACTCGACAGCCTGTTCCATGCCGTGGAACAGATGCGCAGCGATCTGGCCGTAAGCGACCAGCAAACCCGTCAACTGGCCGACGCCGCCGTGCAGATGGAAGGGCAAGCCGAAACCATCAGCGAGCGCCTGGCGGAAGTTGGCCTGGATGACTATCACCAACGCATCTACGATTTGGCTCGCGAGGGTGCAGGCCAGATTGCCGCGCAGTTCGAAGCCGATGTATCGCAGAGCCGCATCAGCCTGGATGACCTGTTTGACCGCAGCTACACCCCGATCCCGAACACCCGCCCGAGCAAGTTCCACACTCGGTTCGATGGCTATACCGACCAGGTGTTGCCGGCGATCCAGGAAGCGTTGCTGCCACGTCATGAAGGGTTGGTATTCGCCATCGCCTGCACGCCCCAAGGTTATGTGCCGACCCACAACAAGGCATTTTCCCAAGCGCTGACCGGTGATGTGCAGGTAGACGCGGTACAAAACCGTACAAAACGCAAGTTCGAAGACCGCACCGGAATCCGCTGTGGCAGCCATCAGCAAGCCGTTTTGCTCCAGACCTATACGCGCGACACTGGCGAATTGATGCACGACTTATCGGTGCCGATCATGGTCAAGGGCCGACATTGGGGCGGGTTGCGCCTTGGCTATAAACCCGAGGGGGTCAAGGGCACACGCTAGGATTATTGCTGTTTATGCAATGGAGCTATTCCGTGGATAGCTTTTTCCAACTTGAGGAAAGCCGTAGCATGGGCAACATTGTTAGCAAGCTAACTAATGTTGCGGAGAAGCTCCATGCAAAACAAAGTCGATGTGGCCGTGATGATTGGCAGTGGCGTGCCGCCGACCCTGCGGGCGCTGGGCCAGAAGGCCTGTTGGGTCGTGCTGTTGAACGGTGAGCAGCGCGGCACCGCGTTCGCCAGTCGTGATGAAGCCGAGGAGTGTAGGGCTGCCTGGCAGGCGTTGATGCAACTTGAGCAGTCAGACAGCCTTCATTGAGCGCGGTTATTTCGCGTGATGCAGGCGTTGATTGAGTTCATCTACGGCAATGGCCCACTCGGCGTCCTCACGGAGTTCTTCCTTGAGGAAACTGGCTTGCTGGGCCGACCAGAAAGGGGCGTCGATCAACTTCACGTCGTCAGGCAATGGATGGGCAACGATAAACGCGTCGATGGCGTCCGGTGTTGAATCCAGGCCCAATTGTTCAAAAAGGGTTTCAAGTGTAGGGATTGGCGCGTCCATTTCATTCTCCATGCAGGGTGGTCGTTATACATGGGAGGATGGTGAGGCGGCAGAGTTCTATCGAATCAGCCTTTCAACCCGATGATGTTGGCCCCGTGGTGCGTGTGCAAGCGGGCTTCAAGTTCTTTTGCCAACTCGCACGCCTGAATATGGTCACTGCGAAAGCCCTTGATTCGACCGCTCAATACTTCACGGATATGAAAGAAGTTTCTACCGGCAGGTACAACTTGGTAAAGAACGCAATCCAGGTTCCCGTCGCAGCCGTGCAAGCGGTAGTATTGAGCCCTGTCTTGGCATGACGAGTGAGTACGTGTGGGAATGGCTTCGTAGGTGGGTCGTTGCATGGCCTGCTCCTGTCGAACGGTCCGATTGACTCAACTGCTGCGTTTTGGTGGTTTTGGCCTGTCCTGCTGATTTAGTATTGTCGCCTGATGACGCTTGGTTCCCTCGTCGGGTATGTGTTTTTGTGTTGGATGTCAGAAAACGGCATTTTTAATTGGGTTATTCTCTGAAGTAGGTCGGCCCGTATTCTCGGGATGTTGAACCTGTGATTTCCTGTGATACCTGATGACCTTGCACAAGGCCCATCGGGTACGTCTGTACTAGTCTCGTAGGGCGCAGCAGCGGATCTTCTTCAGTTTTTTCGAGTGTGTTGTGTGTTCGTGCCGTAACGGCCGTTTTTTTGTGCTGCCCGCTCGGGCGGGCGGCGCTCTTTTCGATGTGGGGGCGTTTCCTTGGCAGTCAGTAATCTGGATATGCACGCGTTGTTCGTGCTGGGTGATTTGCGCGCAAAGTTGGTCAAACAGTTTCAATCCCGTTTTGTTTACATCACCGAGCAAACGCCGGAAGGCATCTACATTGCCGAGATCGATACGGAAACGGCGATGGTGGTCGATGACAAGCCGCGCCTTGAACTCAAAGTGGGTGACCATTTCCGCGCAGCGGTATTGCCCAGCCGTGAAGGTGGCAAGTTCGAGTTGAAGTTTCGCGAGATCAAGTTGACGGTATATGGTTTGGGCGACTATGCCTTTGTTTCTTGTGCCGAAGGCCAGGGCATCGTGTTCAAGGAAGGCCACAGCGTCATGCTGGTGTTTGCCGCCAATGAGCAATTGCAGGAAGGCCTGACCAAAACCCTGAAAGCCGTGACCGGCAAGGCCGCGAAGTGGCGCAAGGGTGAGCTGGTGACGTTCAAGGCCAGTGAGTGACGCTTCAACTCCCGGAACCTCTACTACAGTTGAGTTGACTTAACTATTCAGAGGCTTCGCGCATCCGCAGCAAAGCCGTTCGCTATTGGCTGCGATATCGCGAGGTGCTAAGGCATGAAAGGATTGAAAACGCTGTTGGCAGCAGCATCCCTGACGGCCCTGAGTCTTTCTGTTACGGCCGCCGAGAAACCGGTGCACTTTGCCGACCTGAACTGGGAAAGCGGCAGCTTGATCACCGAAGTGCTGCGGGTGATCGTCGAGAACGGCTACGACCTGCCCACCGACACGTTGCCCGGTACCACCATCACGCTGGAAACCGCCCTGGCCAAGAATGATATCCAGGTCATCGGTGAAGAGTGGGCCGGTCGCAGCCCTGTCTGGGTCAAGGCCGAGGCCGAAGGCAAGGTGGTCGGCCTGGGGGATACGGTCAAAGGCGCGACCGAGGGTTGGTGGGTGCCGGAATATGTGGTCAAGGGTGACCCGGCCAAAGGCCTCAAGCCGCTGGCGCCGGACCTCAAGAGCGTAAAGGACCTGGCGCGCTACAAAGACGTGTTCAAAGACCCTGAATCCCCCGGCAAGGGGCGCTTTCTCAACAGTCCTATCGGCTGGACCTCGGAAGTGGTCAACCAGCAGAAGCTCAAGGCGTACGGCCTGGATGACAGCTACGTGAACTTCCGCAGCGGTTCAGGTGCGGCGCTGGATGCGGAGATTGCGTCGTCGATTCGCCGGGGCAAGCCGGTGCTGTTCTATTACTGGTCGCCGACGCCGTTGATGGGGCGCTACAAGCTGATCCAGTTGGAGGAGCCGCCGTTCGACGCCGAGGCCTGGAAAACCCTGACGGATGCAGACAACCCTGATCCCAAGCCCACGCGGTCGTTGGCGTCCAAGTTGAGTATCGGCGTGTCCACGCCGTTCCAGAAGGAACATCCACAGATTGCGCAGTTCTTCGAGAAGGTTGAATTTCCTATCGAACCGCTGAATAAAGCCCTGGCGACCATGAGCGAGCATCACACGGCGCCACGGGAAGTCGCCCAGGTGTTCCTCAAGGAACATCCTGAAGTGTGGAAGGCGTGGTTGCCGGATGATGTGGCGAGTAAGGTTGAGGCGAACCTGAAGTGATCGGGATCTTCCTGCCATGTGGAACTTAATAATGTGGGAGGGGGCTTGCCCTAATGCCAG
>NZ_QUZT01000128.1 GCF_004682045.1 Pseudomonas nabeulensis | reverse complement strand
TTAGGGCAAGCCCCCTCCCACAGTTGCTTTTGGCTCAACCTTTCAGGATAAAATTGGTCACAGATTCTTACCGACCACAGAGGGAGCTTGTCGTAATGATCGTAGGAATCGACCTGGGGACCACCAACAGTCTCGCAGCCGTCTGGCGCGGCGATGCCGCCGAACTGGTGCCCAATGCCCTGGGCCAGTTGCTGACCCCCAGCGTGGTCGGCCTGGATGACCAAGGCCGCATCCTGGTCGGCCAGGCCGCCAAGGAGCGCCTGCACACCCACCCGCACCTGACCACGTCGCTGTTCAAGCGCTACATGGGCAGCGCCACCGAAGTGCGCCTGGGCGATAAATCATTCCGCCCGGAAGAACTCTCCGCGCTGGTGCTCAAAAGCCTCAAAGAAGATATCGAGCGCACCTACGGCCATACCGTCACCGAAGCCGTGATCAGCGTGCCCGCCTATTTCAGCGACGGCCAACGCAAAGCCACGCGCATTGCCGGTGAACTGGCCGGGCTCAACGTCGAAAAACTGATCAACGAACCCACCGCGGCCGCCCTCGCCTACGGCCTGCACCAGCGAGACAAAGAAACCTCGTTCCTGGTGTTCGACCTGGGTGGCGGCACCTTCGACGTGTCGATCATCGAGCTGTTCGACGGGGTGATGGAAGTGCGCGCCAGCGCCGGCGACAACTTCCTCGGCGGTGAAGACTTCGACACCCTGTTGCTGGAACACTTCGTCGACAGCCAGCGCAATACCCAGGGTTTCCCGCCCACCAGCAGCGTACTGCAAGCCCTGCGCCGTGAAGCCGAACGCGTGCGCAAAGCCCTGGGCCAGGACGACAGCGCCGACTTCGCCCTGCGCGTGGATGGCCAGCAATGGGTGAAAACCATCACCCAGCAAGAACTTGCCAAGCTCTACACCCCGCTGCTGGAACGCCTGCGCGCGCCCATCGAGCGCGCGCTGCGGGATGCGCGGATTCGCGTGGGCGACCTCGACGAAATCCTGCTGGTGGGCGGCACCACGCGCATGCCGCTGGTGCGCAAGCTCGCCGCCGGTTTGTTCGGGCGCTTCCCGTCCATCAGCCTCGACCCCGACCAAGTGGTTGCCCACGGCGCCGCGATCCAGGCCGCACTCAAGGCCCGTTCGCAAGCATTGGAAGAAGTGGTGCTGACCGACGTGTGCCCCTACACCCTGGGCATCGAAACCTCCAACCAGTACGGCAGCCATATCGAAAGCGGCCACTACCTGCCGTTGATCGAGCGCAACAGCAGTGTGCCGGTCAGCCGGGTCAAAAGCGTGGTGACCCTGCACGACAACCAGAGCCAGGTGCTGCTCAAGATCTACCAGGGCGAAAGTCGCCTGGTCAAAGACAACATCGAACTGGGCCAACTGGACATCGCCGTGCCCAAGCGCAAGGCCGGTGAAGTCTCGCTGGACGTGCGCTTCACCTACGACAACAACGGCCTGCTGGAGGCCCAGGTGAATATCCCGCTGACCGGCGAACAGCACTCGCTGGTGATCGAGAACAACCCTGGCGTACTCAGCCCGGACGAAATCCAGCAACGCCTGCAAGCCCTGGCGCAGTTGAAGGTTCACCCGCGCGACCAGCAGGTCAACACCGTGCTCACCGCCCGCCTCGAACGCCTCTACCAGGAAAGCCTGGGCGAACTGCGCGAGCAACTCGGGCACTGGGCCGGGCAGTTCCAGCAAGTGCTCGACACCCAGGACGAACGCCGCATCCGCGAGGCCCGCAGCGAATTGACCCGCCAACTTGAACAGCTCGACAACGGGTTCTGGCGCTAAGGGAAACACCACATGGATTGTTGGACCGTACTGCAACTGCCGGAAGACGCGGACGAGCGCACCATCAAGCGCACCTACGCACGGCTGCTGAAAAGCTGCCGCCCGGACGACGACGCCGAAGGCTTCCAGCGCCTGCGCGAAGCCTATGAGGAAGCGCTGGCCTACGCACGCTGGCGCGCCGATTGGGAAGAAGAGCAAAGCCCTGCTGCGACGCCCGTGATCGAGCAGGCCCACGGCAACCTCAATGACCTGGCCGAATTGATGGACGTCAGCGTCCTGCAACCGGCCCCCGTCGAAGCGCCCAAGGCCGATCCCGCGCAGGCGCTCCTCAGCGGCCTGAGCGCCAGCAACTTGCTCGAACGCTGGCAACAGGCCAATCAACAGGACTGCACCGACGCTTTCCAGGCCGGCCTGCTACGCCATTGTTTCGACAACCCCGGCGAGCGTACGGCGATAGCCAGTTGGGCGGCGAAGCACCTGGAATGGCTGACGCCCTGGCAACAGGTCGCCATGACGCCATGGCAGCATGAAACGCTGAGTGGCGAGCTGTTGCAGGCCTACCGCCACACCTTGCAGGCACTGCTGGAGCAAAAGGCCGAGCGGGAGTTCATCACCCAACTGACCGAGTACAACAACCAACCGTGGCTGCGAGTGTTCGACCAGCAACAGCAGTGGCAACGCATCATTCTGCACCTGCTCCACGACACCGCCTGGAGCGTGCCGCTGTTCGAGCGCGTATGCCAGGTATTCGGCTGGGACGACCAGAAAGGCGTGTACCCGGAACCCGCCTGGATGTGGCGCGAACTGGTCTCGCGCTGTGAGCAGGAAAGCTTCTTCGCCCACCTGCAAGACAAGGCCCAGGACACACAGCGCACCTCCGCCGACGCCCTCGCCGCCCGTCTACTGCTGACGCCCATGACCGCGACGCAACAAAAACGCATGATCGACGGCTTTGGCGACAACGAATGGCACGCCTGCCAACACCTGGCCGAAACCCTGACCTGGCGCTACCCGCAACTGCTGGAACGGCTGCCCCAACCCGATGCGTTCTTCTGGCGCAAATTTGTCCCCCGACCGATCTACACCCAGGTATTCATTCGCGTATGGGCGGTGTTCGCACTGGGGATCGGCCTGAGCCTGCTCAACACCCCCTCCGCACAACTCGACCTGCAATCGACCCTTCTCTTTATGTTGATGGCGTTCGTCCCGGCCGGGGTCGCGTTTCGTGTCACCCAGTTCTGGGCCAGCATCAGCTCGGCGTACCGGGTCCCCGACCTGTGGCTGAGCCAGTACCTGATCCCCAAGCGGCTGAACCCCAATCAATACTGGCTGGTCATACGCCACGGCATCCCCCAGGCGTTCATGCTGGTGGCCTGTGGGCTGATGCTCGGCATCCTGGGCGCGGTCACCTATGCCGGCGCGTTGGCGATCAACCTGCTGCACAAAAAACGCATCGGCCATATGAGCCAGACATTCAGCGAAGGCTGGCCCTGGCTGAACGGCTTGCACTGGGTGTTCTGGAGCCCACTCCAAGCCGCGTTCCTGGTGGTGATGGTGGCGGTGATCATTGCCGCGCAGCATTACTTGCCGGCGGTGCCCTGGACACACTTCAACCCACCCAAGTCTTAATCCCAAAAAATGCCGGGCCGCAGTGCCCGGCAAGTTGCGTTCGATCATCGCCCACAACCCGCCCTCCCCCACTTTCCCCACGCCCACACCGCTCCCCATCATGGCCCGCACCTGCATAACCCCAATAACAACAGGTCCTACACCATGAGCACTTTCCACCCGCGCCGGCTGTTGCTGGCAACCGCTGTCGCCAGTCTTGCGCTGCCCGTCGTCGCCGAAGAACACGGTTTCCTCGAGGACGCCAGCGCCACTCTCAACCTGCGTAACTTCTTCTTCAATCGCAACTACACCAACCCCACCAAGACCCAGGGGGGTGCGCAGGAGTGGACGCAGAGTTTTATCCTCGACGCCAAGTCCGGGTTTACCCAAGGTACGGTGGGGTTCGGGGTGGATGTGTTGGGTCTTTATTCGCTCAAGCTCGATGGCGGGCGTGGTACGGGGGGCACTCAACTGCTGCCGTTGGACCACGACGGTCGGCCGGCGGATGAATTCGGGCGGTTGGGCGTGGCGTTCAAGGCGAGGATTTCGAAGACCGAAGTGAAGGTCGGCGAGTGGATGCCGGTGCTGCCGATCCTGCGTTCCGACGATGGCCGTTCCTTGCCGCAAACCCTGCGCGGTGGGCAGATCACCTCCAGGGAGATCGCCGGGCTGACCCTGTACGGCGGCCAGTTCCGCGCCAACAGCCCGCGTGACGACAGCAGCATGACCGACCTGTCGATGACCGGAAAACCCGCGTTCACCTCCGACCGCTTCAACTTCCAGGGCGGTGAGTACGCGTTCAACGACAAGCGCACCCAGGTCGGCCTGTGGAACGCCCAGCTCAAGGACATCTACCGCCAGCAGTACGTCAACCTGATCCACAGCCAGCCGCTGGGCGACTGGACCCTGGGCGCCAACCTCGGGTTCTTCTATGGCAAAGACGACGGCAGCGCCCGCGCCGGCGCGCTGGATAACAAGACCTGGTCCGGGCTGTTCTCGGCCAAGCATGGCGGCCACACCTTCTATGTCGGCCTGCAAAAACTCACCGGTGATAATGCGTGGATGCGTGTCAACGGCACCAGCGGCGGCACCCTGGCCAATGACAGCTATAACGCCAGCTACGACAACGCTCAGGAAAAATCCTGGCAAGTGCGTCACGACTACAACTTCGCCGCCCTCGGCGTGCCGGGCCTGACGTTGATGAACCGCTATATCAGCGGCAGCAACGTGCACACCGGCACGATCACCGACGGCAAGGAGTGGGGCCGCGAGAGCGAACTGGGCTATACCGTGCAAAGCGGCGCGCTGCGGGATCTCACGGTGCGCTGGCGCAATTCCAGCATGCGCCGCGACTACAGCAACAACGAGTTCGATGAAAACCGGCTGATCGTCAGTTACCCGATCAGTCTGCTGTAAACCGGCGCCGAACTTGCTGTATGGTGCGCGCCTGCCGCTGCTGATCCGCCCAGCAGCGGCCTTTTACCCGAGCCCGCGCCCACCATGAAATCCTTTGCTACTGCGTCCTTTCTGCTTGCCTTGGCCCTGAGCCTCGGCGGCTGCATCGGCGCGCCCATCGCCCTGACGCCGCAGACCGAACAGCGCCTGCAAGCCCAGGCGCCGATCCGCTTCCTGCTGACCTTCGATGACGGCCCCAGCGCGTCGGGCTACAACAACCCGAGTCGCTCGGTGGTCGCCGACCTGGCGCACAACCCGGTGTTGCCGGGGATCAAGGCGGTGTTCTTCCTGCAGACCGAGGCGTCCCGTTCCGGCGGCAGCTCACGGGGGCACAAGACCATGCAACGTGAGTACGCGGGCGGGCATATCCTGGCCTTCCACACGGCCACGGGCTTTCATACCAACCATCGCTGGCTGAACAACGACGAGCTGGAAAGCACCCTCACCCAGGGCGCCAATGACATTGCCGCGATCACCGGCAAGCCACCGCTGCTGGTGCGCCCGCCGTTCTGGAATTACGACCGTCGCACCTTCGCCGCTTACCAGCGTCATGGCATGCATGTGTTGCTCACGGACCTGAGTGCCAATGACGGCAAGATCTGGGGTTTCAACGGCAGCCCGCGGCGTCGCGCGAACCTGTATCGCCAGTTGTCGGTGGTGCGCGAGCGCATCGCTCTCGGTGAGTTGCCGACCGTGGACGGGGTGATCCCGGTGGTGGTGACGTTTCATGACATCAACCGCTACACCGCGCGGCATCTGCAGGAATACTTGCAGATACTGCTCGACAGCGCGCGGATCAACGGGGTGAAGACGGCGGCGCAGCCGTTCTATACCGACCATGACACGCTGGAGCGAGCGGCGCTGGCCCGGGCGGTCAAGGATGTGAACGAACCGGTGCATTTGCCGGGGGTGTGGAACTGGGTGTGGGATGCGGATACCCACTGATGTCTGAAGCCCTGTGAAGAGCAAATGTGGGAGGGGGCTTGCCCTAATGCCAGTCAGTTAAGGAAACAGCAGATGAGCGGCTTTC
>NZ_QUZT01000127.1 GCF_004682045.1 Pseudomonas nabeulensis | reverse complement strand
GAAAGCCGCTCATTTGCTGTTTCCTTAACTGACACTACCGGCCAGCCTTCCAGTCTCGCAACCATTGCAGGCCGGCCGAGGTATCGGCCTTTGGCCGGTACTCGCAGCCCACCCAACCGGTGTAGCCCAGCTGGTCTATCAGGTCGAACAGATACCCGTAGTTCAATTCCCCCAAATCCGGCTCATGCCGGTCCGGTACGCCGGCAATCTGGATATGCCCGATACCGGCGAAATCCCGGCGCAGTTTGGTCGCCACATCCCCCTCGACAATCTGGCAGTGGTAGCAGTCGAACTGCACCTTGAGGTTACTCGCCCCCACTTCACGGCAGATGGCCTGGGCCTGGTCCTGGCGATTAAGGAAGAACCCCGGCATGTCGCGGGTGTTGATTGGCTCCAGCAACACCGTCACCCCAACCTCGGCCGCCGCCGTGGCGGCGTAGGCGAGGTTTTCCAGGTACACGGCGTGGTGGCGCTGACGCAGGGATTCCGACGGCAGCAAGCCGGCCATCACGTGCACACGGTCGTTGCCAAGCACGGTGGCGTACTCCAGCGCGCGATCGAAGCCGCTACGGAACTCGGCCTCACGCCCCGGCAAGGTCGCAATGCCGCGCTCCCCCGCCGCCCAATCCCCCGGTGGTGCGTTGAACAAGGCCTGGACCAAGCCGTTGTCACTCAGGCGCTGCTTGAGTTCGGCCGCGCTGTAGTCATAGGGAAACAGGTACTCCACCGCATCGAAGCCGTCGGCCTTGGCCGCAGCGAAGCGCTCAAGAAAGTCGTGTTGCGGGTACAGCATGCTCAGGTTGGCAGCGAAACGAGGCATAAAAACATCCCTGATCTGAAATATTCACTTGATCGATGTTGACGCTTTCAGCCACGTCCGTCGAGGAACTGATTTCCAGCGCTTGTGCTTTGCGTATTATGGTATACCATCATACGCAAACCACCCCACCTCAGATGGAGCAGCTCATGAGTTTCGAAATTCGCAAGATCGTCAGCTACGTAGAAGAAACCTTTATCGAGGGCGGCAAAGCCTCCGACACCCCGGTGAAAATGGTCGGCCTGGCCGTCGTGCTGAAAAACCCATGGCTGGGCCAGGGTTTCGTGGAAGACCTCAAGCCGGTGATCCGCGCCAACTGTTCCGACCTCGGCGCGCTGATGGTCGAGCGCCTGGTGGGCATCATCGGTGGTGCCGAGAACATCGAGGCCTACGGCAAAGCCGCCGTGGTCGGTGCCGACGGCGAAATCGAGCACGCCTCGGCGATCATCCACACCCTGCGCTTCGGCAATCATTACCGTGAAGCGGTCAAGGCCAAGAGCTACCTGAGCTTCACCAACAAGCGCGGCGGCCCAGGCACGTCGATCCAGATCCCGATGATGCACAAGGACGACGAAGGCCTGCGCTCGCACTACATCACCCTGGAAATGCAGATCGAAGACGCGCCGCGTGCCGACGAAATCGTCGTGGTCCTGGGCTGCGCCGACGGCGGCCGCCTGCACCCACGCATCGGCAACCGTTATATCGACCTGGAAGAACTGGCCGCCGAAAAAGCCCAGTAAGGCCCGACCGACACCCCAATAAGAAAAGGCATGCAGGAGCGCTCCATGATTCGGCTCACCGCTGAACGCACCCCGGCTGGCACCAGTTATCTGGCGACCGGCCAAGGCCAGCCTGTGGTTTTGATCCACGGCGTGGGCCTGAATAAAGAAATGTGGGGCGGGCAAGTCGTTGGCCTGGCCACGAATTACCGCGTGATCACCTACGACATGCTCGGCCATGGCGCCAGCCCGCGCCCGGCCGCCGGCACGCCGCTTTTGGGCTATGCCGACCAATTGCTGGAACTGCTCGATCACCTGGGACTGCCAGAGGCCACGGTGATCGGCTTTTCCATGGGCGGCCTGGTCGCCCGGGCGTTTGCCCTGCACTACCCCGAGCGCCTCAAGAGCCTGGTGGTGCTCAACAGCGTGTTCAACCGCAGCCCCGAGCAACGTGCCGGCGTGATCGCCCGCACTGCCCAGGCCGCCGAACACGGGCCGGATGCCAACGCGGAAGCGGCGTTGTCACGCTGGTTCAGCCGTGAATACCAGGCGGCCAACCCGGCACAGATCGCAGCACTGCGCGAAACCCTGGCGGGCAACGACCCTCAGGGCTACCTCACCACGTACGAGCTGTTTGCGACCCAGGACATGTACCGCGCCGACGACCTCAAGGCCCTGCGCGCCCCTACCCTGGTCGCCACCGGCGAACTCGACCCCGGCTCAACCCCGGAAATGGCCCGGCAACTGGCCGACCGCATTCCCGGCGCCACCGTTGCGGTGTTGGCCGAGCAACGGCATATGATGCCGGTAGAATCGCCGCGCCTGGTCAACCAGCTGCTGCTGGGTTTTCTTGACACGGTGTACGCCCAAAACAATTCAATAAAGGGGATCGTTGCATGACGCTTGAACGCTTCCAGATGTGCATCGGCGGTGAATGGGTCGATGCCCTGTCCGGCCAGACCTTCGACAGCCTCAACCCGGCGCTGGCCGAGCCTTGGGCGCAACTGCCCGACGCCGATGAGGCGGATGTGGAGCGCGCCGTGCAGGCTGCGCAAAGCGCCTTTGACAGCCCGGCCTGGCGTGGCCTCACCGCCACGGCGCGGGGCAAATTGCTGCGCCGCCTGGGTGACCTGATCGCCGAGAACAAGGAGCAACTGGCTCAGCTGGAAAGCCGCGACAACGGCAAGCTGATCCGCGAAACCCGTGGCCAGGTCAGTTACCTGCCGGAATTTTTCCACTACACCGCAGGCCTGGCCGACAAGCTCGAAGGCGGCACCCTGCCCCTCGATAAGCCTGACCTGTTCGCCTACACCGTGCACGAAGCCATGGGCGTGGTCGCTGCGATCATTCCGTGGAACAGCCCGCTGTACCTGACCGCGATCAAGCTCGCGCCGGCATTGGCGGCGGGCAATACCATCGTGATCAAGCCGTCGGAACATGCCTCGGCAACCATCCTCGAACTGGCACGCCTGGCCCTCGAAGCCGGGATTCCGCCGGGCGTCGTCAACGTCGTCACCGGCTACGGCCCCAGCACCGGCGCCGCCCTCACCCGCCACCCGCTGGTGCGCAAGATCGCCTTTACCGGCGGCGCGGCCACCGCTCGCCATGTGGTGCGCAGCAGTGCGGACAACTTCGCCAAGCTGTCCCTGGAACTGGGCGGCAAGTCGCCGAACATCATCTTTGCCGATGCCGACCTGGACAGCGCCATCAACGGCGCGATTGCCGGGATCTATGCGGCGTCCGGGCAGAGCTGTGTCTCCGGCTCGCGCCTGTTGGTGCAGGATGAGATCTACGACGAATTCGTCGAGCGCCTGGTGGCCCGCGCCCAGCGTATCCGCATCGGCAACCCTCAGGACGATGCCAGCGAGATGGGCCCGATGGCCACCGCGCAGCAACTGGCCGTGGTCGAAGGCCTGGTGGCCGACGCCATCGCCGAAGGCGCGCGCCTGCGCACCGGCGGCAAACGTCCGCAAAATGTCGGTGAAGGCTGGTTCTACGAGCCGACGCTGTTCGAATGCGACCGCAACTCGATGAAGATCATGCAGGAAGAAGTGTTCGGCCCGGTGGCCTCGGTCATCCGTTTCAAGGATGAAGCCGAAGCGCTGGCCATCGCCAACGACTCGCAGTTCGGCCTCGCCGCCGGCATCTGGACCCGCGACCTCGGCCGCGCCCACCGCCTGGCCCGCGACGTGCGCTCGGGGATCATCTGGGTCAACACCTACCGCGCCGTGTCGGCGATGGCGCCCATCGGTGGCTTCAAGAACAGTGGCTATGGACGCGAAAGCGGCATCGATTCGGTGCTGGCCTACACCGAGCTGAAAACGGTGTGGATCAACCTGTCCCAGGCGCCCATGCCTGATCCTTTTGTGATGCGTTAAGAGGCCCCTGCCATGATCGAACCCGGCATTTACAAAGACGTGATGAGCTCGTTCCCGTCCGGCGTCACGGTGGTGACCACCCTCGACCCGGACGGCGGCATCGTCGGCATCACCGCCAGCGCATTCAGTGCGCTGTCGATTGACCCGGCGCTGGTGCTGTTCTGCCCCAACTATGCGTCCGACACCTACCCGATCCTGCGCGACAGCAAGCGCTTTGCAATTCACTTGCTGTCCGCTGACCAAACCGCCGAAGCCTACGCGTTCGCCGGCAAGGGCAAGGAGAAGGCCAAGGGCATCGAGTGGCAATTGAGCGCGCTGGGCAACCCGCTGCTGGCCAAGGCCACGGCGATCATCGAGTGTGAGCTGTGGCGCGAGTACGACGGCGGTGATCATGCGATCATCGTCGGCGCGGTGAAGAACCTGATCCTGCCTGAGCAACCGGTCACGCCGATGGTCTATCACAAGGGCAAGCTGGGCCCGTTGCCCGCCCTGGCCTGAGGCGCACTGGGGGCCGCGCAGGTTTGTCGCTTAAAGAACGCAGCGTGATAAACTCGGCGGCAATTTCGGCCCTCGATTGGCCCCCAGTTAACCGTTACATACAGAGCAGACCCCATGAAACGCCTGCCACTCGACGACAGCTTCAAGGTCAACCACAACCCGGTCACCCTGCGGGAAATCGTGCTGGAGAAACTGCGCAGCGCGATCATGAACTTCCAACTGCTGCCGGGCGACCGCCTGGTGGAGCGCGACCTGTGCGACCGCCTCGGCGTCAGCCGCACCTCGGTACGTGAAGCCTTGCGTCACCTGGAGTCCGAAGGCCTGGTGGAATTTGCCGATGCCAAGGGCCCGCAGGTGGCAATCATCACCCTGGCCGATGCGGTCGACATCTACGAACTGCGGTGCGTGCTCGAAGGCTTGATCGTGCAACTGTTCACCCTGCGCGCCAAGGCCAAGGACATCAAGGCCCTGGAAAAAGCCCTGGAAGAGAACCGCAAGGCGCTCAAGGACGGCGAGTTGCAACAGGTGATCGACTCGGTGCAGGGCTTCTACGATGTGCTGCTGGAAGGCTCGGGCAACCACGTTGCCGCCACCCAGTTGCGCCAGTTGCAGGCGCGTATCAGCTACCTGCGCGCCACCTCGGTGTCCCAGGAAAACCGTCGCGGCACCAGCAACCAGGAAATGGAACGCATGGTCCAGGCCATCAAGAGCGGCGACCCGCTGGCCGCCCACCAGGCTTGCGTAGATCACGTGCGCGCTGCGGCCGCCGTGGCCCTCGACTACCTCAAGCGCAAGCAGGAAGAAACCGGCGCACTGCCGGAAATCACCCTGCCCATCGCCCTCAAAGAACCGCGCATAGGTCACTGACCGTGCCCAGCCCCAGCTTTTGCCCGACCTGCGGCAGCCGTGACCTGAGTCACCAGCTGCCACCGGGCGATACCCATGAGCGCCTGATGTGCCGGGGCTGCGGTTATATCCACTACATCAACCCGAAGATCATTGCCGGCTGCATCATCGAGCAGGACGGCAAGTATTTGCTGTGCCAACGGGCGATTCCACCGCGCCCGGGCACCTGGACCTTGCCTGCCGGTTTTATGGAAGGTGGCGAGACCACCGAACAGGCGGCGTTGCGCGAGGTGTGGGAAGAAAGCGGCGTGCGGGCGGAAATCGTCTCGCCCTATTCGATTTTCAGCGTGCCGAAGATCAGCGAGGTGTACATCATCTTTCGCGCCATTGCGCTGGAGATCACCGGGCAGTTCGGGCCGGAGACCCTGGACTACAAATTTTTTGCGCCTGAGGACATTCCCTGGGAGAGCATCTACTACCCGGCGATCCGACAGATTCTCGAGCGGTATATCGAGGAGCGACAGGCCGGGGTGTATGGCATCTACATTGGTAATGATGACAGCGGAAAGATCCATTTCATCCGCTGATCTCCAGGTCATATGCAGATAAAAATGTGGGAGGGGGCTTGCCCCCGATGAGGGAGTGTCAGCCAAAAATTTTTAGCTGACACACTGCCATCGGGGGCAAGCCC
>NZ_QUZT01000126.1 GCF_004682045.1 Pseudomonas nabeulensis | reverse complement strand
CTCGCGGCCCAGCGCGAGCAAGCTCGCTCGCCACAACGGCCTTGCATCATCCCTCCTGCCAATGGGTTAGCGCTTGCTCAACTCCATAATCATCCGACTCAACAAATAAACCCGCGGCACCACGCTCTCCACCTCTGCATATTCCTCCGGCGTGTGAATGTTACCGCCGACGATCCCGAACCCGTCCAATGTCGGCGTTCCCACGCCGGCCGATAAACTCGCATCCGCTGCGCCGCCGCTGCCTTCAATGGTCAACTTGCGTCCCAACTCCCCGTAAATCCCTTGGGCAATCGCGACCAACTTGTCTGACTCCGGCGTCTGCGGCATCGGTGGCAGGCCGCGTTGCAGGCTGGTTTTCACCTCGGTTTCCGGGATCAGTTTGTTGGCCGAGACCCGCGCAAGGTCCTTCTCGATACGATCAAACTCTTCTGGCAACGCCGCGCGCACGTCCGCCTTGGCGGTGGCTTGATCGGGAATCACATTCACCCGATCCCCCGCCTTGAGCACGGTGAAGTTGATGGTGGTTTTCTTCTCTTCATCCCCCAACTTGCCCAGTTGCAGGATCTGGTGCGCAGCTTCCATCGCGGCATTGCGGCCAAGCTCCGGAGCAACGCCGGCGTGGGCGGCCTTGCCTTTGACTTCGACCACGGCAGTCGCACTGCCTTTGCGCCACACCACCAAGCCATCCGCCGGGCGGCCGGGTTCGAGGTTGAGGGTCACGTCCTGGCCCTTTGCGGTTTTGCGGATCAGGTCGGAGGCGATGTCGGAGCCGGTTTCTTCACTGGCATCGAGCAAAAAGGTGATTTGCGCGTAGTCCTTGAAGCCCTGGTCCTTGAGGACTTTAAGCGCGTAGATGCCGGCGACGATGCCGCCCTTGTCATCCATCACGCCGGGGCCATAGGCGCGGCCATCCTTGATATGGAACGGGCGCTCGGCGGCTGAGCCTTCCTTGAACACGGTGTCCATGTGGGCCATCAGCAGGATCTTTGCCTTGCCGGTGCCTTTGAGGGTTGCGATCACATGGCTGCTGTTGGCCGCAGCATCCGGCACGCGTTCAATCGCGAAGCCCAGCTGTTTCAGCTCATCAACGGCGATATCACTGACTTGGGTCAGGCCAGGACCATAGCCCGAACCGGAGTCGATATTGACCAGACGTTCCAGCAGTTTCAGGGCGTCACCTTTGTACTGCTCGGATTGGGCCTGGATCTGTTTGTGGGGTTCGGCGCTGTAGGCCGGCACGGCGAAGGACAAGGCCAAGGTGGCGGCCAGGAGACTGCGGGAGACATTGAAAAGCATGAACCGATCCTTGTTTTTGTTGGAAGGTGCCGCCACACCCTACCCCACTAGATCGATCGCAACCAACTCCCCTGTACCGAACTGACCCGGTTGCGGCCACTGCTTTTGGCCTCATACAACGCCTGGTCTGCATCATTCAGCCAACTGGTCGCATCGGCATGGGCCGGTTGATACGGCGCCAGGCCAATGCTCAAGCTAACGCGCAAGGTCGGGTCCTGGACGTAGGCCAAGGCGTTGAAGCGGTCGCGCAAGGCGTCCATCACTTCGGTGGCACGGTTGAGGGGCATGTCGGGCAGGATCACGCAGAACTCATCCCCGCCGTAACGCCCGGCCAGGTCGGTGGTCCGCAGATTCTGGCGCAGCACTTTGCTCAGTTGGCGCAGCACAATATCGCCGGTCACATGGCCGTACGTGTCGTTGATGATCTTGAAGTGGTCGATGTCGATCAGCGCAATCGCCGCCCCGGCCGGGCCTCGGCGGCAGCGTTGGAATTCGATTTCGAGGTGGTCTTTCCAGGCGCCGTGATTGAGCAGGCCGGACAGGCTGTCGGTGCGACTCAACGCCAGCAGCTCGCGTTTGTGCCGGGCCAGGGTCACCGCCTGGCGATAACAGATCCAACCGAGTGCCAACGGGTACAGCATCAGGATCGGCAGGCACGCATACAGCTGAGCCTGGGTGGTCACGGCGATGAAGGCCGGGGCAAAGACCAGCAGTGACACACCGATGCCGAGCCCCTGCGCCGCCCAACCCAGCAACATGAAACGCGGACCGCCGATGGCCACGTTGTTCATGGTCATCATCGACAGGGTGGTCACGCTGGGCAGTGGATTGAAGTGCATGGCGCCGACCCAGAAGCCGCCGCAGAACGAATCGAACAACAGGTTGCGGCGTTCACTGCGCAGGGAGTTGATCCCATGGCGCGAAGCCTGAAAAGCCAGGTGCGGCCAGACAAACGCGTTGATCAGCATCCACACCCAAACCCAGGTCGGAGGGTGCAGCGGGTACATGCCAAACACCACGCACACAAAACCGAGCGTCAGCCCCAGGGTGCGGGACTTATACAAGCGTGAAGCGAGCGAAAGTCCCTTTCCTCCTGCGGCTGGCATAGTGGGGTGCAATCCTGGAGTGATGCCTGGAGTCTATCAGGGCAACGTCAAATCGCCACTACCGCTTAGAAGCTCACCACGGTCAAGGCTTCGCACGCCCTTTAAGCATGCCGTGATTGACCAGCAACGTGCGCATGGCATTGCGGGTGATGCCCAGCAGGTCCGCCGTGCGCAATTGGTTAAAGCCGCAAAAAGCAAAGGCCTCACGCACGATGAGATCTTCGATATCGTGCAGCAGTGTGTCCCCCGGCACTTCGAACAAGCGCAACAACTGCTCGCGCATCACCTCTTGGGGAATCCTCGGCGCGCCGCTGTTGGCGCTGGCATGCAGGGCACTGAGCCCGGCGGAGAACTTGAGATGGCTAGGCATGATCGGTTTGTCGCCGGCCACCAGCAACGCCAGGTGCACCACGTTTTCCAGCTCGCGGATGTTGCCCGGCCACGGGTAGTCCAGCAGTGCCTGGGTGGCGGATTCCGACAGCATCGGTTCGGCGATTTTCAGCTTGGCGCTGTACAGCCGTCGAAAGTGCTCCACCAACGGCAGGATATCCAGCGGCCGCTCCCTTAAGGGCAGCACTTGAACCTGGGCCACATTGATGCGGTAGAACAAGTCGAGACGGAAATTGCCCGCCTCCACCGCCTGTTCCAGGTCGATGTTGGTGGCAGTGACCAGGCGGATATTGATCTTGATCGGCTTGCGCGAGCCCACCCGCACCACTTCCTGTTCCTGCAACACACGCAGCAACTTCACCTGCAATGGCAACGGCAGGTCGCCGATTTCGTCGAGGAATAAGGTGCCGCCATCGGCCTCTTCGAACCAACCACCGCGCCGCCCCACAGCCCCGGAAAACGCCCCGGCTTCATGCCCGAAAAACTCACTTTCAGCGAGAGTTTCACTGATGGCGCCGCAGTTCACCGGCACAAACGCGCCGGTACGCCCACTGGCGCTGTGGATATAGCGCGCCACCAGCTCCTTGCCGGTGCCGGTTTCGCCATTGATCAACACGGGCGCGTCGCTGGGACCGACACGTTTCAAATAGTCAAGCAATTGCAACGAGCGCGGATCGGCAAACACCAGGGCCTTGGCGCGGATCGACAGCGGATCTTTTTCACCCTGGGGCAAGGTCAGGATCGGCGTGGGTTGCCCGTGGGGACGGTTCATGAACATTTTCCCGGCGGCGAGATAAATACAGTGACGCTGACTTTACTCAGCCGCGCATATAACTAGAAATATTAAAAATTCATTAGTACATAACCGTTTATCGGAAGCTTCGTCCGGCTAAAATCCGCCCGCCCGGCAATTTTGCTTCGTCGTGTATCTCGTTATCGCCAGATACACTGCAATACAAAGGGCACAAGGCAACGGCGCGGGCTGTGGTTAGACTGCGCCCCAACGAGCATTTAACGAGGAAGGCAGCATGGATCATGTCGATCACATCCTGATCGTCGATGACGACCGGGAGATCCGCGAACTGGTGGGTAATTACCTGAAGAAGAACGGCATGCGCACCACCGTGGTCGCCGATGGCCGGCAGATGCGCAGCTTCCTCGACACCACGCCGGTCGACCTGATCGTGCTGGATATCATGATGCCCGGCGACGACGGCTTGCAGCTGTGCCGCGAGCTGCGGGTGGGCAAGCACAAGGGCACGCCGGTGCTGATGCTCACGGCGCGCAACGATGAAACCGACCGCATTATCGGCCTGGAAATGGGCGCCGACGACTACCTGGTCAAACCCTTCGCCGCCCGTGAGCTGCTGGCGCGCATCAATGCGGTATTGCGCCGTACGCGGATGCTGCCGCCAAACCTGGTGGTGAGCGAAACCGGGCGGTTGATCCGCTTCGGGCGCTGGCGCCTGGACACGACTGCACGCCACCTGCTCGACGAAGACGACACCCTGGTGGCCCTGAGCGGCGCCGAATACCGCCTGTTGCGGGTATTCCTCGACCACCCGCAGCGCGTGCTCAACCGTGACCAACTTCTCAACCTCACTCAGGGCCGCGACGCCGATCTGTTCGACCGCTCCATCGACCTGCTGGTCAGTCGCCTGCGCCAACGCTTGCTGGATGATGCGCGTGAACCGGCCTATATCAAGACCGTGCGCAGTGAGGGCTATGTGTTCTCCCTGGCCGTGGAAATCCTCGAGGCCGATCAATGAGTTTTCGGCTGGGTTGGCCGCGCACGCTGGCATCGCAATTAACGTTGATCTTCCTGGTCAGCCTGGTTTGCGCCCATGGGTTGTCGTTCAGTGCGCAGTTTTATGAGCGCTACATCAGTGCGCGTACCGCCATGCTGGGCAATCTGGAAAACGACGTGGCCACGTCGGTAGCCATCCTCGACCGCCTGCCCGCCAACGAGCGCGCCAGTTGGCTGCCGCGCATCAATCGGCAGAATTACCGCTACCTGCTGGATGCCGGGGAAACCGGCGAGCCGATGAACAGCAACGAAGTGCCCATCGCCGCCAAATCGATTTCTGAAGCGCTGGGCGAACAGTACGCCCTGACTTTTCGCGATATTCCCGGCGTGCAAAAGCACTTCCAGGCCCACCTGCCCCTGGCCGACGGCAGTCCGATCACCATTGACGTGCGCCCGTCCATGGTCCCGGTCGCCTATTGGCTGCCGGTGGTGTTGGTGCTGCAACTGGCGTTGTTGTTGGGTTGCACCTGGTTCGCCGTGCGCTTGGCTGTGCGCCCGCTGACCCGATTGGCCCGTGCCGTGGAAACCCTCGATCCCAATGCTCACCCCACGCCACTGGATGAACAAGGCCCGACCGAAGTCGCCCACGCCGCTGCTGCATTCAATGAAATGCAAAAGCGCATCGCCGAATACCTCAAGGAACGCATGCAGATCCTCGCGGCCATTTCCCACGACCTGCAAACCCCGATTACCCGCATGAAACTGCGCGCCGAATTCATGGACGACTCCGTCGACCGCGACAAACTCTGGAGCGATCTGGGCGAGATGGAGCATCTGGTGCGTGAAGGTGTGGCGTATGCGCGCAGTGTGCATGGCGCTACGGAAGCCAATCACCGGATTAACCTCGATGCGTTTCTCGACAGCCTGGTGTTCGATTACCAGGACATGAACAAGTCCGTGAGCCTCAGCGGCAAAAGCGCGGTGGTGCTGGATACCCGCCCCCATGCCCTGCGTCGAGTGCTGGTGAACCTGGTGGACAACGCCTTGAAGTTCGCCGGATCCGCACAGTTGGAAGTCGGCTCGACCGCCAATGGCGAGCTGTCAATCAAGGTGCTGGATAACGGGCCGGGCATCGCCGAGGAAGAACTGGTGCAGGTGATGCAACCGTTCTATCGCGTGGAAAGCTCGCGCAATCGCGGCACCGGCGGGACCGGTCTGGGGCTGGCGATTGCCCAGCAATTGGCGGTGGCGATTGGCGGTTCGTTGACCTTGAGCAACCGCCCGGAAGGCGGTTTGTGCGCGCAGATCAAGATCAACCTGTAGCGTTGACCATCGTTGTCACACCCCATATAGTGTGCCCACAACGATAACGGACCACTACATAGTGTGCAGAAACGGTATTTACCGCCCACACTATGGGCAGTTTTTCAATGCCTGACGCCTGCAATCGCCCATTTTTTCGACGGTGTTCACACACCGTCAAAACCGATCAAAAGGAATATTTCGATGCTCAGCTGGGATGAAGTCGACAACGAAGACACCGGTGCAGCGGTGAT
>NZ_QUZT01000125.1 GCF_004682045.1 Pseudomonas nabeulensis | reverse complement strand
GAAAGCCGCTCATTTGCTGTTTCCTTAACGGACAGGCAGTAGGGCAAGCCCCCTCCCACATTGGAATGTGTTGGATGACACGCCACCGCTGCTGAAAGCAAGCCCGCAGCCTGCTAACCTGCGGCGCTTGTCTTCTTGCAGAGCGTTCCATGGCCCTTTCAAAACGTGACATCACCCGTATCGAGCGGGCTTTGGTCACTTCGCTGACCGAAGCCTGCGACACCGCCAAAGCCGAGATCCCAGGCTTCGAGTGGCTGACCCACACCGTCAATTACGCCAACTTCCCCCAAAGCCTGATCATCACCTGGGTGTTCGACACCCGCGCCCATAAGGATCAGACCTTGGCAGCAGGCCTGGATGCGCGCATGCGCGAGCTCACCGCCACGGCTCTGCACGAGGCGGATATCCCGTCGCTGCCGTTGCAGCGTTGCGTGCACTTTGACAGCGAAGAAGCCTGCCACACCCAACACGGCGGCAATTGGCGTTTGCGCCTGACTCGCGCTGCCAACTAGAGCCTGCCGCCCAAGTGCTGGATAATGCGCCCCGCCATTCGATAAGGAAGTCCCGTCCCATGAAGTTGCCGTTTTCTGCTGCCCTGCTCGCCTCTGCCCTGATGGCTCCGGCCCTTTCCCACGCCGATGACGCCGCACTGGCCGACACGCTCAAGGCCTTCACCCGCTGCGATGCGAGTTTTTTCAGTAGCCTGAATACCCATCACACCGCTTGGCAGGCCTACGCCCCGATCAAGCAGGAAAAGAACTTCGCCTGGATCGCGGTGAAAAACCGTGCGGACCGTAAAGCCAACGCGGTGCCGGTCAGCGCACCGGCCATCGCGGGGTTGAAGCTGCTGTCGTATCACGATGAAGTCACCGACCTCGGCCCGTTGGGCCTGTTCTATTACTGGGGGTTCATCGTGGACGGCGGCGTGGACGAGGTGGCCAAGCGCCTCGCGCCCTTGGTGGATCAACCCGGGGCGCTGATAAAAGGCGACGTGGAATACACCCGCAGCGAACTCAAGGTCGGCGAAGGCTGGCAGCTCATCAAGCCGCAGCCGGGCAAGGCGCCGGGCCTGCGCCAGGTGGAGCGCGTGCTGATCGTGGAGCCGGAAGGCAAGCAAGGCACGCAATCGCGGGTCAGTTGCTCGGTACAGGGTGGGATTAACGCCGGGCTGCTGGCGCGGCTGCGACCGGACATTGCACCGGCTGACTACCCACGCACGGTGGCAGAGATCAATATCAGCGATGTCGAGGTGCCGGCCACTGTGCTTCAGCGCCTGGACTCGCCGCTGCTGCAACCGAAATTCAAGGCATTGAGCTACACCTACCTGTCCAAGAAAGGCGACGGTAGCAAGGACTTGCCGACAACGGTCACGTTCAAGGCCGAAGGCGGCTTGCTGGTGAAGAATGAGGTCTACGGCCGCACCTTCAACGTGGACCGCCTGACCCAGGCGGACCTGATCCAGTTGAAGTCAAAAATGAACGGTGTGGGCGATGGCCGCGTGCTGCAAACCCGTGACGCGCAGGTGAATGTGCCCGCCAGTTGGACGCCGGGCCAGACGTTGACCGCCCAGTTGCACATGGTCAATGTGCCGGGCAAACCCACCGACAAGCCCATCGACACGTCGATGACCTGCAAGGTCGGCGAACGCATCCCGGCGCGCCAGGTGTTTGCAACGTTGACCGGCGACGCGATCAAGCTGGCTTGCGATCAGGGCGACTACAAGACGTCCCGGGTGTTTATCGAGGACCTGGGCGTTGCGCTGACGCTGGAGTCGACGTCGAGCCAGACCCACTACGTGAATGAATACACCGCGCTGGACGTGGTGCGCTGACCCAGCAAGCGTTTGCCGGTGACCCTTCACCGGCAAACGCACCCGCCTCATTTCGCGAACGCATACTCCCCGCCCTGCTCCACAGCCTTGCGGTAAGCCGGTCGGGACTGGAAGCGTTTGACCCACGCCGCCACATTCGGATACGCCGGCAACTTGCCCTGGGCCCCGGCGACTTCGCCGATAAAGCTCATCTGGATATCCGCACCGCTCAGCTCATCGCCCAGCAGATAAGGCGTCTGCCCCAGCACGTCGTTCAGGTAGCCCAGGTAATTGGCCACTTCCGATTCAATCCGTGGATGCAATGGCGCACCCGCGTCACCCAGGCGGCCGACGTAAAGGTTGAGCATCAACGGCAACATCGCCGAGCCTTCGGCGAAGTGCAGCCATTGCACATACGTGTCGTAAGCGGCGGTGGCGGGGTCGGGCTGCAAGCGACCGGCGCCGTGGCGGCGGATCAGGTAGTCAATGATGGCGGCGGATTCGATCAGCACCTGGTCGCCGTCTTCGATCACCGGAGATTTACCCAGCGGGTGCACAGCCTTGAGTTCTGGCGGGGCAAGGTTGGTTTTCGGGTCGCGCTGGTAACGCTTGATCTGGTACGGCAGGCCGAGTTCCTCGAGCAACCACAGGATGCGTTGCGAGCGCGAGTTGTTAAGGTGGTGGACGGTGATCATGGGCAACTCCGCTGGGTGACAGTGAAAGACTGGTCAAGAGACTACGCCACTGGCATGGAGTGCCAAGCAATTATTTTCGGGGGGACGGGCGCCCAGCGCGGGGCAAGCCCCAATGCCAGTCAGTTAAGAGGTAGCGAGGGCAGAAGGTAGCCTGTGGCGAGGGAGCTTGCTCCCGCTGGACTGCGTAGCAGTCCCCGTCTTTTAAAACAAAGAGCTGGGTCCGCTTCGCGGCCCAACGGGAGCAAGCTCCCTCGCCACAGGTATAGTGTTCGCCTTGACTGACTGGCATTAGGGCACGCCCGCTCATTGCAAGACCATCGCCCACAACGAGGCGCCGACGCCGGTGATGCTTTCGCCCGCGATCAGTCCCGCTGCGGCGGTGATCGCGAAACGCTCGGTGATGCTTGGCCAGCGGCAGCTCACCAACCAGGTGAGCATCGCGCCCAGGGCCATCATCAACGACACCGAGGCCGGCAGCACAAAGGCCAGGCCCAATGCAGCGGCGCTGGGCAGGTAGCGGGCACGATGCGCGGGCAAGGTGCTGTCCAGGATGCCCAGCATCACGCCAATCAGGCCGGCGATGGCAATGGCCCAGCGGATACTGGTCGACAGTGATTCCAGCCCATGGCTCAAGGTCTGCGCCACGGCTTTCCAGGTGGCGACCGCAGGGGCTGGCCACTCTTCAGTGAGCAGCATGGATTGCGGGTCGGGGATCAACGCCAGGTAGGCAAACACGCCGACGATGCTGCCGATAAATATCCCGAGGATCTGCGCGATCATTTGCTTGCGCGGCGTGGCGCCGATGGCCTTGCCGACCTTGAAGTCATTCATCAGGTCGGTGCACTGCCCGGCGGAGCCACCGGCGGTGTTGGCGCTCATCAGGTTGATCGGCACCTGCCCCGGCGCGACGATGCCGAAGCTCAACTGGGACAGTTGGCCGATGGCGCCAATCGGCGGAATGCCGGTGGCGCCCACGACCCGCGCGGCGACGGCGGCGAGGCAAATGGCCAAGGGGATGGTGAGCAAGGCCATCCACAGGTTGATGCCGAACAGCAGGGATTGCAGGCACACCACCAACACAATCGACAGCACAAAACCGGCGGCCGGACCGGGTTTGGGCACGGTCCAGGCCGAGCCGCCAGCGGAGCGGGTGGAGTGATACAGCTCCCATAGCCGAATCGCCAATGACGCCAGGGTCGAGCACACCATCAGGCTCACGCCCGGCCAGAGTAGCCATTCCACCAGCGCGGCGAACTGTGGGCCGCTGCTGTCGACGGGCAAGGTCACCAAGCCTTCTGCCAGCAACCACGGCCCCAAGCCGCCCCACGCCAACAATGCGCCGAGCAGCAAGGTCAGGCCCACGCGAATGCCGATGATGCCGCCAAAGCCCACCAGCAACAGCGACGGGTCGGCGGTAAAGGTCAGGCGTTCCAACAGGGCGGTGGGGGACCAACGTGGGAACGCCCAGAGGAAGGTGTCTACCCACTTCACCAGGCCAGAGAGCAATGCGGCGCTGAGCAGCACCTTCAAACGGGTCGCGGCTTCGCGGCCGTGGTTGTAGATGTGCAGCAAGGTTTCCAGAGTGGCCATGCCTTCGGGGAATTTCAGCGCCTTGTCATTAAGCAATGAGGGGCGCAGGTACCAGGCGATCCAGATGCCCAGGAAGCTGACCGAGAACACCCACGCGATCATCGGCAACGCGTCCAGTTGGTTGCCGGTGAGCAAGGTGTACGCCGGGATGGGCGCCACCAGCCCGCCGGAAATAATCGACGCCGCCGCCGAAGCCACCGTCTGGTTGATATTGCTCTCGTGCAGCGTCCACGGCAGTTGTTCGCTGGAGCGCTTGGCCAGGCCTTGCCAGATGGCATAGCCCACCAACAGGGCAATGATCGACATGTTGAACGACCAGCCGATCTTCAACCCGGCGTACACGTTGGAAGGCGTCAACAGAATGCCCAGCACCGTGCCGGTTATAACGGCGCGCAGGCTGAGTTCGCGGGTGACGGGGACGGGTTGGGGGAGCGAAGACATGCAGAGTCCTTTCGGCAACACAACAGGGCGACCTAACAAGTGAGCCCTGTATACCCCGAAGGTTCCGACACGGTGGTGACAACACTGGAGGACTTTTGTGGGAGGGGGCTTGCCCCCGATGGCGGTGGGTCAGAGCCAGATGTAGTGGCTGACACACCGCTATCGGGGGCAAGTCGAGTCGTCGCACCGCCCCTCCCACATTGAGTCTCCTTTGCCTGGGAGAGGTTCAGCCCAAGCGGAAGATTGCGGTGTTATCACTTAAAGCCCGGCTGCCTTTGCTCAACACATCCGCCGCGCGGTTCACCGCCCGTGCGCCATCGAGCAAGCGCCCTGCCGCCTGGTCCACTTGCTGGATATTGCCGCTCACTTCATCCGCCGTCGCCGCCTGTTCTTCGACCGCCGTGGCGATCTGGGCCAGGGTGTCGGTGACGGTCTGCACCGCCCCTGCAATCTCGCCCAACCGTGCGCCGAGGCCCGTGACGGATTCGGCGTCGGTCAACGCCTGTTCGCACGCCACGCCCATCAGGTTGACCGCCTGGCTCACCGTGGCGCGCAGGCTGTCCACCGTGCCGGCGATCTGTGCGGTGGAGGCCTGGGTGCGTTGCGAGAGGCTGCGCACTTCATCGGCGACCACCGCGAAGCCGCGTCCTTGTTCACCGGCGCGGGCGGCTTCGATGGCGGCGTTCAGCGCCAGCAGGTTGGTTTGTTCGGCGATGCCGCGAATGGTGTCGACCACCGATTGAATCTGCTGGCCTTGTTGGCTTACTTGTTCCAGCGCATTGGCGGTGTCGGTGAGGCGCTGGTTGAGCTGCTGGATGCTGGCCGTGGTGCGCTGGCTGTCGCGGCTGCTGTCTTCAGCGATGCGTCGGGTGTGCTGGGCGCTGCCCGAGGCTTGCTCACAGCTTTTGGCCACACCCATGGAGGTGGCCGCCAACTGGGTGGCTGCCGCCGCAATCTGGCTGATTTGCTGTTGCTGGTCTTCGACTTCGTTAAGCGTGTTGCCGGACTGAGCATTGAGGGTCAACACCGCAGAGCCCAGTTGCTGGGTTTCGTGGTTAACGCCGAGCAGGCTGGTGCGCAATTGCATCACCGCGACGTTGAGCGCAGTACTGATGGCCGCCAGCTCATCACGCCCCTGTACCGCCACTTCCACGCACAAATTACCATCGCGCAGGGACTCGGCCAGGGTGGTGATGCCACTGGCGCTGCGGCGGATGGAGGCTTGCAGGCACATGAACAGGTACAACGCCGCCAACGCCAACAGGCTGAAAGTCGCCGCCACGGGAATGATCTGTTGCAGGGAGCGGCTGTGGTAATAACTCAACCGCGCATCCAGGGCGCTCAGCGACTGGTTGCGCAGCGCGCCCAGGCTGTCGACCATGGTGTCGACGCTGGTTTCAAACGCTGCCGTGTCGAGCTTGATGGTGCCGCCGAATACGCCTTCGTCGAGTACGTTGAGTTCGTTACCCAGGCGCTGCAGGTGATGGTCGTATTGCGCCGACCAGGCCTGGTTGCCGTCGAACGGCTTGGCCTTGAGGGAACCGGCAGCCTTGGCCAGTTGGTCTTGCGCATCACCGATACGGCCGCGCAGGTCGCGCATCTGCAAGCGGCTTTGCAGGGTGAACTGCCCCGAGGCGATGGACGACTGACCGACGCTGGCCATACGGCCGATGCGTTCGATCAGGTCAGGGGTGTGCTGGGTGGAAATCTGCATCAGCAAGTAGGTTTCCAGCCAAGGGTCGAGGATCAGGCCGGAGTCCAGGGTGATTTGTTCACGCAGGCTTTGCATCGCGGTCAGGGCGGTGGTGAAACGATCATAGCCGTCCGGCCACCAGCCCACGGTGCGCAATGATTGGGAGTCCATGCCCTTGACGGTGGCTTGTAGCGCGTCGAAGCGCGCCAGGGTGTCGCTGCTGGCGTGCAGGGTTTTCAGGGACTCGCCCAGGGCTTGCAGGCTGTGCAGGATCAGCGGGAAATTCGCGTCCACTTTATCCATCGCGGCTTTGGCCGCCGGGATGGGGGCGTGCAGGATATCTGCCGCTTTCCAGCGCGCTGCGAGGTTGCGTTGGGCCGTGAGTTGGCCGTCGAGCGCCTCCAGGGCCAGCAGTTGGCGCACACCGGATTGTTCGCTGGAAATCACGCCGAGCTTGTCGCGATAGTCCACGCCGATCATCCAAAGGCTGCCCGCCAGGGGCAGCATGAACAGCAAGAACAGGATCTGGAATTTGCGTGCAAAGCCAAAGCGCCCCAGCAGACGTATACCCGGTGATAAAAGGCTGTGCATGTACGACCACTCCCAAAACAACCTAACGGCAAAACGCCATGTCATTGATTGATAAGGGGCAAGCAAGATATGGGCCGTGGGGAGGGAGGCCGTAGATACAGGGGATTGGGCGATGACAGCGCAGAAGGCTTGCACTGAAATGAGGCAAAAATACACATTCAATGCAAAGGGGCATGCCCAAGATTGCCTCTGTAGTGAGCGGGCTTGCCCCGCGCTGGGTGGCGAAGCCGCCCCAAATCCAGGCACCTCGGTGTTTCAGTTAGACCGAGG
>NZ_QUZT01000124.1 GCF_004682045.1 Pseudomonas nabeulensis | reverse complement strand
GCCCTCGACGCGAAAATGGTCCAGACGCCCGCCGTCGAGCACCGGCTTGCCGGTGGTCAAGGTCGCCCGTGGCGTGTTGATAAACCCGCAGCCATTGCAGGTGATGCCATGAGGGTTGGCGACAATCACCCGCGCCGCATGCCCGGCCACTTCGGTGTAGCCGCCAAGGTGGCTGCGATTGCCGCCGGTGACCTCGTTGAGAATCACACTGGCCGGCCGCCCTTGCAGGCCGGGATTGCCGAGAATCACCCCGCCCAGCTGAGTGTTCTGCGCCGCCTGGGTGGCGTTATTGAGGATCAGCCCGTTGCTGCCGACGTTGTAGTCCGTGAACAGGTTGTGGGACAGCCCACTGCCATTGGGCCCGGCGATATTCACCACCGGCACCCCATTGGGCGCATGGCCGAAGCTGGTGCCAGGGCTGGCGGGGTCTACGCTCAGTTGCGCCGCGGCGGACACAAGCGGGTTGAGGAAGAGAATCCCGGCCAGGCTGAGAGCCAGGCACTGGTTAAACGGACTACGCACGTCCATGGGCAAGGTTCCTTATTGTTATTAGAAAAACAGGTCGACTCGGGCGTACATCGGATGCTCGCGGTACTCGATCACCGTCGGGCGTTCCAGCGAGCGGGCGAACACCAGCGAAGCGGCCAGGTGCGGGCCGCGCGCGCTGAGTTCCCAGGCATTGCCACTCAGGCGCCCGGCGAAATCGGGGTTGTGCGGGCCGCGGCTGATCACGCCGATGTCGTAGCCAAACCCCACGCCCACTTCGTGTACCCACGGGCGCAAGACATCCCAGCTCACGGGATGGCGCCAACGCACTTGGCTGCGCCAGTAGCCGCCGTTGTTGCCGGACAGGTTCTGTTCCTGAAACCCGCGCACCGCGCCGAGGCCGCCGACGCTCAGGCGTTGCGGGCCGTAGAGTTCGTCTTCGGCGTGCTGGCCGGTGGCGAGGCTGTCGACGGTCCAGTGCTGGCCCAGCCAACGGAAGGACTGCAAGTAGCTGAGGGTCAGGGTGTATTTCTGATAACGCGAGGTCGGTGCACCGCGCTGAGTGGAGAGATCGCGCTGGGCATCCAGCGCGCCGATGCCCTGTTGCCAACCGGCATCGAGGTTGACGAAGGCATTGCCGATGCGTCGCCCATGGTTGAAGCCCAGTTGGCTCTCGGTGATGCGATGGCTGGAGGTGCGCAGCAGCACGTCTTCCAGGTAGTTGTTGGTACGCAGGTGGCTCAGGCCGAAATTGATCGCGGTCTTGCCCAGGTTGTCGCGGTGCAGCACGCGTTCGGCGCGCAGTTGTTGGCTGGAGGTGTCGCCGGACAGCGCAAAGACAAAACCAGACGCATCGTTGCGCGTGCGGTATTCGCTTTGGCTGTGACTGAAATTCAACGTCCACCAGCCATAGGGCAGGCTGTAGAACAGGCTTTGGCTTGCCGAATGCCGCCAGCGGTCGCTGACGGTATCGTGGTTGGCCCGCAGGCTCAGTTGGTCGGCCAGCCCCAACGGGCTGTCCCACTCAAGGCCAATGCCGGCCTGCTGGCGACCGGTGCCGTGATCGCCATGGTTATTGCGGTTGGCCGACGCACGCCAGGGTTTCAAGCGCTCGCCCTTGAGCGACACACGGCTGCCGCCCACGGTCTGCCCCGGCGCCAACTCCAACTGGGGTTGGCGTGAGGGCAGCCGCGCCAGTTGATCGACCCACTGCTCCAGCTCTCGCAGGTCCAGCACCTCACCGACGGTGCCGGGGAACGCCATGGCCGATTCCAACGGGCTGGCCAGGGCAGAGCTGTCAAAGCCTTCGAGGCGCCCCTCCACCACGATGATGTGCAGCTCACCGCGCATAAGGTCTTGTTGCGGCAGATAGGCGCGGCTGGTGACGTAGCCGCGGTGCAGGTAGTGATCGGTAATACGCCTGAGCAATTCATTGAGCTGCGACACGCCCAGGCACTGACCTTGCCAGGGCGCCAGCAGGCCATCGCGCTGGGCGTCGGACAGCAAAGAACCACCGTCGATGACGATGCGGGTGAAGGTGATGCACTGGCCGTCATCCATCAACGCGGGCGCAGTTTGTTCAACCTCTTCACCGGGTAGGCTTTGCAGCTCGTCGAGGCGGCGGCGCTGCTCCTCCAGCACCTGTTGCTGGCGCTCACGGGCCAGCTCGCGGTCGCCCGGCAACGGTTGCGGTGCGGCAAGCAGAGGGCCGGAGAGCAACGCTATCCCCAGCACGGCAGGTCGAAAAACGGCAGGCATCCCTTTCACCCTCACAGGCGCTCAAATGGAAAGAACGCGCAGATTGCCGAGGCTGAAACGCTTAAGGAAAAGGATAAATGTTACGAAAAAATGCTTGTTTTTTCAGTGAGTTGAAACGGCTGACAGACTTCTGGAATGCACGGAGAAAAAGTGTAGGGAGATGGTGCTGACAGCCGTAGGAAGGTGGAAGCCAGGCAGGATAAAGCCTGACTTTTTCTTACATAGAAAGGAGGCAAATTCAGAAGATTTAGGAGCGTTTTCCGACAGGCAAGACAGGCACGCGGCTCAATGACACCGATTACCGACATGCCTGGAAACGACGGGCGCAAATCTGCGCTCCGCCACCTCCATTTCATTGGTTTTATCGACGAACGGTCGCTACCGGCTGAGTGGTTTATCCCTGCGAGAGGACCTAAACCATCCCCCCCAGCTTCAACTCACTCTTGAGATACGCATAGTAAATCGGCCCCGCCACCACCCCCGGCAAGCCAAACGCGGCCTCAAACACCAGCATCGCCAGCAACAATTCCCAGGACTTGGCACTGATCTGCCCGCCGACAATCCGCGCGTTGAGGAAGTACTCGACCTTGTGGATAACAATCAGATACCCCAACGCCGCCACCGCCACCCAGATCGACAGCGACAGCGCGACGATGGTGATCAGCGTGTTGGACATCAGGTTGCCGATCACCGGCAACAGGCCCAGCAGGAAGGTCAGCACGATCAGGGTTTTGGTCAGCGGCAGGTGGATCCCGCACAGCGGCAGCACCACGGCGAGGAACACGGCGGTGAAGGCGGTGTTCAGCGCGGCGATCTTGATTTGGGCAAAGACGATGTTGCGAAAGGCCTGGACCAGCAGGTGCAGGCGGTCGAACAGCGCGGCGGCCAAGGGTTTGCGTTTGGTCAGGTCGGGCACGCGTTGCAGGGCGATGATGGCGCCGAGCACCATGCCGATCAGCAAGGTGACGAACATGTGCGCGGCGTCTTTGCCCACCAGTTGCAGTTCGCTCAGGTGCTTGCTCAGCCAATCGCCGATGGCCACGCGGAATTCGGCGGCGCTGGCGGGCAGGTAGGCGTCGAGGAACGGCGGCAATTGGCCTCGTGCGCGGTCGACCACACCCATGAATTTGTCGAGGGACGCCCCGGGATTTTCCGCTTCGTGGAGCAGGAAGCTGATGGCGCCGGCAAAGATCAGGGTCAGCACGCTGACGATCAGGGTGCCGAGCAACGCCACGGCCAGCCAGCGCGCACGCCGGCCTTCGATCAGCCGTTGCAGTTGGGGAGTGAGCATGTTGACCAGTTCATAGACCAACAGACCGGCCAGCAGGCTGGGCAGCAATTTGAGCGGCAACACCAGCAGCAATCCGCCGAAAATGATGATGTAGCTGGCCAGCAACAACACATGACGCTGAGAAAACGTTGGCATACAGCCTCAAAACGAACGGCGTTAAAGGATGGGCAGTCTGCCAGCCTTGAGGAAATCAAGCGAGAGCTCAGGTTTAGAATGCGGTCAACTGTGGGAGGGGCGGTGCGACGATTCGACTTGCCCCCGATGGCAGACTTTCAGTTGATGAATATGTCGACTGATCCACCGCTATCGGGGGCAAGCCCCCTCCCACATTGGGTTTCAGGGACTTCAAGATCGCTGTTAGCTACCTTTGAGACAGGTGCTCATAAAGGTCTTACGTGCATCACCCGCCAGCGCCTTGGTTTTCGCCGAGGCATTGCAGTCCTTCATCTTCTGCTGCTGCGGTGTCAGGGTCTTGGCGGGGGCGGCCTTGAGGCAGGTGCTCATGAAGGCTTTGCGTTCATCGCCTTTAAGGGCTTTGGTGGTGGCGTCGGCATTGCAGGTGGTCATTTTGTTTTGCTGGGCAGTGTCAGCGAAGCTTTGGGAACACAGCAGCAGGCCGACCATCAACAGCGGAATACGCAGCATCTTCATGGAGTTTTCTCCCTGTTACCGTGCCAAAGGGGCACGGCCTGCCCAGAAGTGTAGTCAAACCCTGTTACATCTTCACCGCACGTGGATATTCGACCGACGGTATTGCTCCGGCGTACAGCCGGCGTGGCGCTGGAACATCGCGATAAACGCCGACGCGGTGCTGTAGCCCAGGTCAAACGCCACGTGCTGCACGCTGTGTTCACTGTCCAGGGCTTCGATGGCTGCCAGGTAGCGCAGGCGCTGGCGCCATTCGCCAAAGCTCATGCCCAGTTCGCGCACAAACTGACGCGCCAATGTGCGTTCACTTACGTGCACTTGCTCGGCCCAATGCGCCAGGGGACGGTTATCGGCCGGGTTGGCCTGCATCCCTTCCAGCACGCCGAGCAAACCGGGATGGCGCGCGTACGGCAGGAAGCAATCGTGGATCGGCGCCTGCCGGAGTTGGTCCACCAGCACCTGGGCCAGGCGGATATCCGCTTCGGTCTGCGGGATATTCACGTCGCGCTTGGCGAAGTCGCTGAGGATCGCCTTGAGGATGTCACTGATAGCCAAGGTGCAGGGCTGCGGTGGCAGTTGCTCACACAGTTCCGGCGCCAGTCCTACCGAGTGGTAGACAATTGCCTCGGCGTTATACGAGCTGTGTTCCGTATGCGGCGGCACCCACACTGCGTATTGCGGTGGCGACATAAAGCGGTTGCCCGCCACCTCCATGCGCATCACGCCACTGGCGGAATAATCCAGCGAGCCCCAGAAATGCTGGTGCGGGGTGCACTCGGTATCGGGGGCGAAATCGGAATAACGGAAATACACCGGGCTCGGCAAGCTGCGAAAGTCCGCAAGGCGTACGGTATGTCTGGCCATATTGTCTGGATACAGAGGTGGTTTGTCTGGATCGCAGTATAGGCTTCGATCCAGACAAGGGATAATCCTGCCTCAACAACACATCTGGTTCCTTGCGATGCAATACGCTTATCCCCTGCTGGCCATTTTTATCTGGGCGGGTAACACCGTCGTCAACAAATTGGCCGTGGGCTCGATTTTCCCGTCAGAGATCGGCTTTTACCGCTGGCTGCTGGCAGCGCTTCTGTTTACACCGTTCATGCTCAAGCCGGTGATGACCCACTGGGCCACGATCCGTCCGAGCCTGGGCAAGATCTTTATCCTCGGCGTGCTGGGCATGGCGGTGTACCAAAGCCTGGCGTACTACGCCGCCTCGCTGACCTCTGCGACCAATATGGGGATCATTCTTTCGCTGATGCCGTTGATGGCATTGACCGCAGCCATCATCAGCCTTGGCCAGCGCCTGACCTACGGCGCCCTCACCGGTGCAGTGCTGTCGTTTGGCGGCGTCGTGGTCGTGGTCTCGGCGGGCAGCCTTGGCGCGTTGCTGCAACACGGGGTCAACCTGGGGGACGCGATGATGCTGGTGGCCACCCTGGCCTACGCGGTCTACAGCACGCTGCTGAAAAAATGGCAGCTGCGCCTGCCGCCGCTGGTATTGCTGTATTTGCAGGTACTGGTGGCGGTGGTGGTGCTGTTTCCATTGTTTCTGTTCTCGGCGAAGGCTGGCCTGGGCTGGTCGAATATTCCGCTGGTGCTGTATGCGTGCTTGCTGGCTTCGATGGCGGCACCGTTGGCGTGGATGCATTCGGTGAAAACCCTGGGGCCAAGCCGGACGACGTTGTTTTTCAATTTGCTGCCGTTGATCACGGCGTTGATTGCGGCTGTGGTGTTGCAGGAAGAATTGGCGATGTATCACTTGGTGGGGGGGTTGCTGACCTTGGGTGGAGTGATTTTGTCGGAACGTTGGACCACACCGGTCCGTGCTGCCTGAACCATCGCTATCGCAGGCAAGCCAGCTCCCACATTTGAAACGCATTCCCCTGTGGGAGCTGGCTTGCCTGCGATGAACGATAACGCAGTCAACCGGCTATACCCCAGCCGCCTTCAGCCTTTGCGCATGCTCGACAAACAGCCGAATCGGCTCGGCGCCCTTGCCCACCAACCCCATGGATTGGTTGACGATATCGAAGTGGTCCAGCGCATAGTCATCACCGATCACCACCCCCAGGTGTGAGCTGTAGCGCCCGACCATGCCGTCGCACTGGCCTTTCTCTCGCACAAAGCTGCGGGCGAACAGGCGGCAGCTGCGGTTCGTCCCGTCAAACAGGTTGCGTCCCCGGTCGGTGATGCCGGGCTGCAATGTCCCGGACCATGAGTAATAGCGCACACCATTGACCTCCTCGGCGCCCTGCCCTCCCCACGTCTGCGGCAATCCCTGTGGGTACTCACGATTGAACAGCGCCACGCCTTCGCTGGTCAGGGAGCGGTGAGAGGCGTGCAAGTCCGCCTTGAAGCGCGGCCCGCGGTAGCCGGTCTCCAGCAACCCCATCACCCAGGCACACAGATAGAACAGCGCGCTCATCAGCCGACCTTTTACGCTGTGAGGCGGGTAGTGGGCGTGGATATGGTCGGCCAGTTCCGAGCCATGATTCGGCCCGGCCACCGACGTCACCGAGGCCACCCACTCCGGGCGTTTGGCCGCCGCATAACGCGCCGTGAGTGAACCCTGGCTGTGGCCGATCAGGTTGACCTTGTCGGCACCGGTCTCGCGGCGAATTAGCTCGATCTGCACCAGCAACTGCTCGCCGCGCACTTCGCTGGAGTCCAGCGGTGCCACCTGCACGGGGAACACCTGCGCGCCTCCTGCCTTCAACGCCGGGACGATGCCATACCAATAAGGGAACCACCCCAGGCGCACAAAACCGAGCATGCCGGGCACCAGCACAAGGGGGTAACGCGTGGCGAATGACTGCGGCATGGGCCGAACGTCCTTGTTCAAGAAGGATCCCTGGAGGCTAGCGCAGTCCCACGACGAGCTTGTGACATAAATCCGATAAAACTTTTTGTGTGGCGCGGGACTCACAACTTGGAGCGATCACGCCGGCAGAGCGTGGCGCAAAACCGGATTAGCACCAGGAGATCGAGATGACTGAAGCACACCTCACAGACGTTGCCACCCTGCGCAGCCGCGCCCGCCAGAACGTCGAAAATGGCGCCGTAACCGAAGGCTATGACGCCGACCGCGAACAAATCATCCGCTTGCTCAACGAGTCGCTGGCCACTGAGCTGGTTTGCGTGCTGCGTTACAAGCGCCACTACTTCATGGCCAGTGGCATCAAGGCGTCCGTGGCCGCCGGTGAGTTCCTCGAACATGCCAACCAAGAGGCCGAGCACGCCGACAAGCTGGCCGAGCGCATCGTGCAATTGGGTGGCGAGCCGGAGTTCAATCCGGACCTGCTGACCAAGAACTCCCACGCTCAATATGTGGCCGGCAAGGACCTCAAGGAGATGGTCTACGAAGACCTGGTGGCCGAGCGGATTGCGGTGGACAGCTACCGCGAAATCATCCAGTACATCGGCGACAAAGACCCGACCACTCGCCGTCTGTTCGAAGAGATCCTGGCTCAGGAAGAAGAGCACGCCGACGATATGGCGGACATTCTGGAAAGCCTGTAACCCAGCAACACTGCAAAACCATTGTGGGAGGGGCCTTGCCCTAATGCCAGTCAGTTAAGAGGTCTGAGGGATAAAAAATAA
>NZ_QUZT01000123.1 GCF_004682045.1 Pseudomonas nabeulensis | reverse complement strand
CAAGCCCCCTCCCACAATGGATCTGTGGTGTCCTTACAGCTGGAAGCGGTAACCCACCCCATACAACGACTCAATCGGCGTTTCCCCCGGGCACGCCTGTTCCAGCTTGCGCCGCAGGTTGCGGATATGGCTGTCCACGGTGCGGTCAGTCACCACGCGGTGGTCGGAGTAGATTTGGTCCAGCAACTGGTCACGGGAGAACACGCGGCCAGGGCTGCGGGCGAAGGTGTTGAGCAGGCGCAGTTCCAGCGGCGTCAGGTCCAGCGCGATGCCGTCGAGCGTGGCCAGGTACTGCGCTTCATCGATCACCAAACGGGGGGCGGTGCTGCTGAGCAATTGCGGGCTGCGGCGCAGGATCGCCTTGACCCTGGCCACCACTTCACGCGGGCTGAACGGCTTGCAGATGTAGTCATCGGCCCCCAGCTCCAGGCCCAACAGGCGGTCCACTTCCTCGACGCGGGCGGTGATCATGATGATCGGCACCGCGCTGAACCCGCGCAGGTCTTCACACACCTGCATGCCGTCGCGGCCCGGCAGCATCAGGTCCAGCAGGATCAGCTTGGGGTCATGGGCACGCACTGCCGGCACCACTTGCAGGCCGTTGTCCAGGCACAGGGTTTCATGACCCGCCGCCGTGAGGTAGTCCTGCATCAGTGCGGCGAGTTTGGGTTCGTCTTCGACGATCAGAATCGGGCGTTCTTCGCTCATGCTTTACAGGCTCCGGGGCAGGCGCAGGGTCAGCCACAAACCGCCGAGGGGCGAGTGATCGGCGCTGAGGCTGCCGCCATGGGCGAGGGCGATGCTTTGGCAGATCGCCAGGCCCAGTCCGGCGCCGCCACTGGTGCGGTTGCGCGAGGATTCGCCGCGATAGAAGCGCTCGAACAAGCGTGGTAACTGATTGGCCGACACGCCGGGGCCAGAATCCATCAACTCGACACGCACCTCCTCACCATCCACACCGGCGCTGATACGCACCACACCCTCCGGGTCGGTATAGCGCACGGTGTTTTCCAGCAGGTTGGAAAACAGTTGCTGCAACCGATTGGCGTCCGCCAGCACCTCCAGCGGTTGCGCGGGCAGCTCCAGCTCGACGCGCAGTTGCCGGTTGTTCAAGCGCTCCTGGAACATGCTGACGCTGTGTTCCAGCAACTCATTGAGCACGCACGGCGCCTTGCGGTAGGTGAGGGCGCCGACATCCGCCAGGGACAGCTCGTACAAATCATCCACCAACTGGCTGAGCATGCTGACTTCGCCTTGCAGGGATTTCATCGCGGTCTGGTCCAGGGTGCGTACGCCGTCTTCAATCGCTTCCAACTCCCCGCGCAGCACCGATAACGGCGTGCGCAGTTCATGGGATACATCGGCCATGAATTCGCGGCGCATCTTCTCGTTGCGCTCCAGGGTATAGGCCAACTGGTTGAAGTCCCGCGCCAATTGGCCGACTTCGTCGTTGGAGGCCACTTCGACCCGACTGCTGTAGTCGCCGCTGGCCAAGCGGTGGGTGGCTGCCGCGACGCGCTTGACGGGCGTCAGCAAGGTGCGGGCGATCCACCAGGCAATCAGCATCGCCATCAACAAAGAGAAGAGGCCCATCACCAGACTGGTGCGGAACTGGTACTGCTGGAAGCGTTCGCCGCCGGCTTCGGTCACGCTCTGGAACGGTGTCACCGCCAGCCAACCGACGGTTTCACCCGCGACCACAATCGGCAGGGTCAGGGCGTCGTCGCCAATGGCGGGGTAGCCGGTGACGCGTTTTTTGTCTTTATCGAGCAGGGCAATGCGAAACAGCGCGCCGGTCAGGTCCGACAACAGCGGCGTCTTCAAGTCGCGAATCGCCTGCTTTTCGCCGGGTTCCGGGCGCATCACTTCGAACCAGCGATCCGGCTGGTTGCGAAAATACTCCCAACTGCCTTCACGCTCATAGGTGGCCACCAGGCGCGGCAATACCGGTGTCATGCGTTCCAGCGCCTGTTCATTGATATAGCCCAGGAACCCCCGGCCAAAACTCCAACTGGTGGCTACCCCCATGCTGAGGATGACCAGCAACACGCCGGCCAATACCGCGACAAACAACTTGGTGGAAATACTCAGCTTCATGAACAGCGGCCGTAAAGAAGGGACCTGCCCATTTAGGCCCTCAGGCGCAAAAGATTCAACCCGGGCGGGCAATCTTCAATTTTCCTGCACATTTGCCTCGCAGCATAAGGGTAAGGCTTGCGCCATCCCGTCTTGCAGAGGCAGATATGTCGACCAAATACTTCGCCAAATACCTGGTAACCGCCGCGGTTTTCCTTTCTTTGATCATCCTGGCCGTGCTCGGCGGCTGTTCGGCCGGCGACCCCGCGCCGCAGGCTGCCACGCCCAGCGTAACGGTGCTGACGGTGCAACCGAAAACCCAAGTGCTGACCACCGAGCTGGCCGGGCGTACCCAGGCCTTTATGGTCGCCGAGATCCGCCCGCAGGTCGGCGGCATCGTGCAACAGCGCCTGTTTGTCGAAGGGGCCGAGGTCAAGGTGGGGCAGGCGCTCTACCAACTCGATGCCGCCCCTTACAAGGCCGCACTGGCCCAGGCCGAGGCCACGTTGAGCAAGTCCCGTGCGACCTTGAAGTCTGCGCAAACCACCGCCACCCGTAATGCGCAGCTGGTGAAGATCGACGCCATCAGCCAGCAAACCAACGAGGATTCCCAGGCCACGCTGCTTACCGCCACCGCCGATGTGCAGGTGGCTCAGTCCGATGTCGAGACCGCACGCATCAACCTGGCCTACACCCGCATCAGCTCACCGGTGGCCGGGCGTATCGAAACCTCCACCGTCACCCCCGGCGCCTTGGTAGTGGCCAACCAGGACACGGCGCTGACCACCGTGCAGCAGCTCGACCCGATCTACGTCGACGTAACGCAGTCCACCAGCGAACTGCTCGGCCTCAAGCGCGACCTGGCCAGCGGCGTATTGCAGGCCAATGGCGATGGCGAAGCCCGCATCAGCCTCAAGCTGGATGACGGCAGCACCTACAACCAGGAAGGTCGCCTCAAGTTCAGCGGTGTCAGCGTCAACCAGAGCACCGGCACCGTGACCTTGCGCGCCGTGTTCGCCAACCCCGACCACCTGTTGCTGCCGGGCATGTACGTGCGCGGCGAGCTGGAACAAGCCCGCGATGACCAGGCGATCCTCGTGCCACAAAAGGCCGTGACCCGCAGCGCCAGCGGTGTGACGTCGGTGTTGCTGGTGGTCGACGGCAAAGTTGAACAACGCGTACTCACCGTCGACCGCGCCATCGGCAACCAGTGGTGGGTCACCGCCGGTTTGCAGGCCGGTGACCAGGTGATCGTCGAGGGCGGGCAGAAAGTCCGCGTCGGCGCCGTGGTGCACACCCAGGCCGTGGATGCCGGCGCACTGGCGAAGGAGGGTTGAGCATGGCGCGTTTCTTTATAGATCGACCGATCTTTGCCTGGGTTATCGCCATCGTGATCATGCTCGGCGGCGCGTTGTCCATCAGCCAACTGCCGCTGGAACAGTACCCGGATATCGCGCCGCCCACGGTGCGCATCTCCGCCACTTACACCGGTGCTTCGGCCAAGACCGTGGAAGACTCGGTGACCCAGGTCATCGAGCAGGCGCTCACCGGTCTGGATAACCTGACCTACATGTCGTCGTCCAGCAGTTCGGCGGGCAGTGCGAGTATCAACCTGACCTTTGGCGCCGGTACCGACCCGGACGTGGCGCAGATGCAGGTGCAGAACAAGCTGCAACAGGCCGAATCGCGCCTGCCGCAGTCGGTGCAGAGCGAAGGGCTGACGGTGACCAAGGGCGGTTCGGACTTCCTGATGATCGCCGCGCTGGCCTCGGACAATCCCACCGTCACCGGCACTCAGATCGGCGACTACATCTCCAGCACCTTGCTCGACTCCATCAGCCGTATCGACGGCGTGGGCGAAGTCCAAACCCTGGGTTCTGGCTATGCCATGCGCATCTGGCTCGACCCGGCGCTGCTGGAAAAATACGCGCTGATGCCCTCGGACGTCAGCGCTGCCCTGGAGGCGCAAAACACCGAGGTGTCCGCCGGCCAGCTGGGCGCATTGCCTGCCGCCAAGGGCCAGCAACTCAACGCTACCATCACGGCGCGCAGCAAATTGCAGACCGCCGAGGAGTTTCGCAGCGTGGTGGTCAAGTCCACCAGTAACGGTGCCGTCGTACTGCTGGGGGACGTGGCCACGGTAGAACTGGGTAGCGAGAGCTATGACGTCAACTCGGCCCTCAACGGCAAGCCGGCGGCGGCCATGGGCGTACAACTGGCAGCGGGGGAGAATGCGCTGGAGGTGGGGGACGCGGTGAAAGCCAAGCTCAAGGAAATGGAACCGTATTACCCCACCGAAATGCAGCTCAAAACCGTGATCGCCTACGACACCACGCCGTTTGTAAGCCTGTCCATCGAGGAAGTGGTCAAGTCCCTGGGCGAGGCCATCTTGCTGGTGGTGTTGATCATGTTCCTGTTCCTGCAAAACCTGCGGGCCACGCTGATCCCGGCGATCACCGTGCCAGTGGTGTTGCTCGGCACTTTTGGCGTGCTGGCGTTATTCGGCTATTCGATCAATACCCTGACCATGTTCGCCATGGTGCTCGCCATCGGCTTGCTGGTGGACGATGCGATTGTGGTGGTGGAAAACGTCGAGCGGGTGATGAGCGAGGAGGGGTTGCCCGCGCTTGAGGCGACGCGCAAATCCATGGCGGAAATCACCAGCGCATTGATCGGCATCGCGTTGGTACTGAGTGCGGTGTTTATCCCGATGGCGTTTTTTGGTGGGTCCACCGGGATTATCTACCGGCAGTTCTCCGTGACCATCGTCTCGGCCATGGTGCTGTCGGTGTTGGTGGCGATGACCCTCACACCGGCGCTGTGCGCAACCATGCTCAAACCCTCGAACGGCCATGGCACCCAGGGCGGATTTTTCGGTTGGTTCAACCGGGGTTTCGAACGTTGTTCGGCGCGCTATGAAGGCCTGGTCGGCGCCGTACTCCAACGCGGCCGCCGCAGCCTGGTGGTGTACGCACTGGTGGCCCTGGCCATGGCCGCCGGTTACGCCAGCCTGCCCACCTCGTTTTTGCCGGATGAAGACCAGGGCACCCTGATGGCGCAGATCCAGTTACCGGTGGGCGCCACCGACAGCCGCACTCAGGCAGTGATGGCGCAGTTTGAGGACTACATGCTCAAGCAGCCCGAAGTCGAGGCGATGATCAGCATCAGCGGCCTGGGCATGGGCGGTAACAGCCAGAACACCGGCCGGGCGTTTATCCGCCTCAAGGACTGGAGCGAGCGCTCGGCCGATGCCGCCACGATAGCCCAGCGCGCCACCCTGGCGTTGTCGAGCATTGGCGATGCCGATGTGTTCGTCATGCAGCCGCCGGCGGTGCGTGGTCTGGGGCAAAGCTCGGGGTTTGATTTGCAGCTCAAAGACTTGGGGGGCTTGGGCCATGACGCCTTGGTCGCCGCGCGTGAGCAATTCATCGAATTGGCCAAGCAAGACCCTCGCCTGTTGGGCGTGCGCAGCAACGGTCTGGACGATACGCCGCAGCTGAAGGTCACCATCGACGACCGCAAGGCTGGCGCCTTGAGCCTGTCTACCAGTGATATCAACACCACCTTGTCCACTGCGCTGGGCGGCACGTATGTGAATGACTTCCTCAACCAGGGCCGTGTGAAGAAGGTATATGTGCAGGGCGCCGCCGATTCACGCATGCAGGCGGCGGACCTGGACCACTGGTTTGTGCGCAACAGCAATGACGAGATGGTGCCGTTTTCTTCGTTTGCCAGCAGTTCGTGGAGCTTTGGCTCGCCGTTGCTGGAACGCTACAACGGCAGTGCGTCGTTGGAGGTGGTGGGCGACCCGGCGCCGGGTGTGAGTTCCGGTGATGCGATGGACGCCGTCGAAGCCATCGCCCGGCAACTGCCCCAGGGCATTGGGTATGAGTGGACCGGGCAGTCCTATCAACTGCGCTTGTCCGGTTCCCAGGCGCCGTTGCTGTATGCCGTGTCGGTGCTGTTCGTGTTCCTGTGTCTGGCAGCGTTGTACGAAAGCTGGTCGGTGCCGTTCTCGGTGATCCTGGTGGTGCCGCTGGGGGTGGTGGGTGCGGTATTGGCCACACGGGTCACCGGCTTGAGCAATGACGTGTACTTCCAGGTCGGGCTGCTGACCACCGTGGGGCTGGCGGCGAAAAACGCGATCCTGATCGTCGAGTTTGCCAAACACCTGCAAGAGCAGGGCAACAGCCTATGGGACGCGACACTCACCGCCGTGCGCCAACGCCTGCGGCCGATCCTGATGACCTCCCTGGCCTTCATGTTCGGCGTGCTGCCGTTGGCGATCAGCAGCGGTGCCGGTTCCGCCGGCCGCCGGGCCATCGGCACCGGTGTGTTGGGCGGCATGTTCAGCGCCACGGTGCTGGGGATCTTTTTTGTTCCGCTGTTCTTTGTGCTGATCCGCCGCCGCTTTGGCCGCGTCAGCACCGCGACCCCAACCGTCCAGAAAGGTGACGCATGATGAGGTTTTACGGGCCGATCCTGGCCGCACTGGCCCTAAGTGGCTGCATCAACCTGGCACCGCAGTACCAGCAACCGGAGGCGCCGGTGCCGTCTGCCTGGCAAGCCGGCGTCAGGGGCGAGGTGGCAGCAGATATCCAATGGCAGCAGTTCTTCACCGACAAGCGCCTGGCGCAATTGCAAAGCTTGGCGCTGACCAATAACCGCGACCTGCGCCTGGCCAGCCTGAATATCGAGAAGGCCCAGGCCCAATACCGTATCCAGCGTGCGGCGGCGTTTCCAACGATTGACGCGGGCGTCAGCGGCACCCACGCACGTACCGCCAGCACCGGCACCACCCACGACTACAGCGCGCAATTGGGGTTGAGCAGTTACGAAGTCGACGTGTTCGGTCGCGTACAGAACTTGCAGGACGAGGCGCTGGAAGCCTACCTGGCACTGACCGAAACCCAGCGCAGCACACAAATCAGCCTGGTGGCTGAAGTGGGCACTGCGTGGCTGACCCTGGCTGCCGACAACGAACGCCTGCAATTGGCCGAAGACACCCTGGCCAGTCAGCAAGCCACCTATGAACTGACCCAGCGCAGCCATGCGCTGGGTGGCTCGGCGGCATTGGCGGTGGCTCAGGCGCAAACCACCGTGGAATCGGCACGGGTTGACGTGGCGGAGTACCAAAGCCAGATCCTCCAGGACCGCAATGCCTTGCGCCTGTTGGTGGGCAGCGATATTCCCGAAGCGTTGCTGCCGGGCACCCACCTGCAATCGGCGGCGGCGTTGGTGCAAGTGCCGGCTGAATTGCCGTCGAGCCTGTTGCAGCGACGCCCGGATGTATTGGCGGCAGAGCACAGCCTCAAATCGGCGAATATCGATATCGGCGCAGCGCGTGCAGCGTTTTTCCCCAGCATCAGCCTGACCGCGAACGCGGGTTCGGCGAGTTCGGCGTTGTCCGGTCTGTTCAAGGCCGGAAGCGGCGCCTGGACCTTTGCGCCGAGCATCAGCGTGCCGATCTTCGACGCCGGCAGTAACCGCGCCACGCTGGATGCGGCCAAGGTGGAGAAGGAGATTCAGGTGCAGACCTACCAGCAGACATTGCAGACCGCGTTCAAGGAAGTGGCGGATGCGTTGGCGGTACGTAGCACGCTGGATCAGCGCCTGGCGGCACAGCAGGCATTGACCGATGCCAGCCAAAAGAGCTTTGAGCTGTCAGATGCGCTTTACCGCGCCGGTTCGCAAAGTTATCTCGAAGCCCTGGATTCGCAGCGTTCCTTGTACAGCGCGCAGCAGGACCTGATTACTTTGCGCCTGGCGGAGCAAAGCAACCGCGTGACCCTGTACAAAGTCATGGGCGGCGGCTGGCAATAACGGATTCACCACAATCGAGCTGTCGAGAGAGATCAATGTGGGAGGGGGCTTACCCTAATGCCAG
>NZ_QUZT01000122.1 GCF_004682045.1 Pseudomonas nabeulensis | reverse complement strand
AGGGGGCTTGCCCCCGATGACTGAGTGTCAGCCGACACATCCGCAAGCTGACCCACCGCCATCGCAGGCAAGCCAGCTCCCACATTTGTGCTTGTGCCAGGCTCAAGAAACAGTCACACCGCCAATCCCCTGTGGGAGGGGGCTTGCCCCCGATGACTGAGTGTCAGCCGACACATCCGCAAGCTGACCCACCCCCATCGCAGGCAAGCCAGCTCCCACATTTGGCTTCGTGCCAGGCTCAAGAAACAGTCACACCGCCAATCCCCTGTGGGAGGGGGCTTGCCCCCGATGACTGAGTGTCAGCCGACACATCCGCAAGCTGACCCACCGCCATCGCAGGCAAGCCAGCTCCCACATTTGGCTTTGTGCCAGGCTCAGAAACCAGCCACACCGCTAATCCCTTGTGGGAGGGGGCTTGCCCCCGATTGCGGTGTGTCAGCCGATACATCTGCAAGCTGATTCACCGCTTTCGCGAGCAAGCCCTCCCACATTTTGACCCGGTACACTCCATGCGGCACCATTGGGCCTTCCCGTATTAGCAGGAACCCCGCGTCCATGAGCGCACTGATCGAAACCCGCGCCCTCACGCGCCAGGACGAGCGCCGCCAGGTGCTGTTGCTCCAACCCACCGATTTCATCCTCAACCCCAGCGACCGCATTTCCATCACCGGCGCCTCCGGCTCCGGCAAAAGTGTGTTCCTGCGCGCCCTGGCCCTGCTCGATGCGCCCACCTCCGGGCAAATCCTGTGGAACGGCCAGCCGATCAGCAACGCCGAGATCCCCCATTACCGCTGCCATATCAGCTACCTGTCCCAGCGCCCGGCGTTGATCGAGGGCACGGTGGAAGACAACCTGCGTTTTCCCTTCAGCCTGAAAACCTCGCGCAAACGCAGCTTTGACCTGAAGGCCGTCACCACTCTGCTCGGCCACGCCGGCAAGGCCCCCGACTTCCTTGCGAAGAACGCGGCGGATCTGTCGGGCGGCGAATCCCAGGTGGTCTCGCTGATCCGCACCCTGCAACTGAACCCCGAAGTACTGCTGCTGGACGAGCCCACCGCCGCCCTCGACCCCACCTCATCACGGGAAGTAGAAGCGCTGATCGATGCCTGGTTTGCCGGTGACAACGCCCGCGCCTGCATCTGGGTCTCCCACGACCTCGACCAGGCCCAGCGCATGAGTCGCATCCACCTGCATATGAACGCCGGTGTGTTGAGCGGAGCGACCCAGCCATGAACTATCAGAACCTCACGGCCCTGGACATGGGCATCGCCGCGTCGCTGATCCTGATCAACGGCGCGCTCTCATTGCTACTGCGCCTCGGCCTCGGTCGCCAATTGCTGTGGGCAGCGGTGCGCACAGTGGTGCAACTGCTCGCCATCGGTTACCTGCTGGGCTGGGTGTTTGAGTTTGCCTACTGGTACGTGGTGCTGCCGCTGATGTGCGCCATGACCCTGATCGCCGGCATCTCGGCGGCCGGGCGCGGGCGGCGAACCTACCAGGGGCAGCGTGTCGACAGCATCCTCTCGGTGTGGGGCAGCTCGTGGCTGGTGACGGCGGTGGGGCTGTTTGCGGTGATCCGCATCCACCCCTGGTACGAGCCGCAGTACGCGATCCCGATCCTCGGGATGATCCTCGGCAACACCCTCACCGGCGTGTCGCTGGGGATAGAACGCATGACCCAGGAACTCACCTCGGGCCGCAACACCATCGAGATGATCCTGGCCCTCGGCGGCACCCGCTGGGAAGCCGCCCAGGACGCCATCCGCCAAGCCGTGCGCGCGGGCATGATCCCCACGCTCAACCAGATGACCGTGGTCGGCATCGTCAGCCTGCCGGGCATGATGACCGGCCAGGTACTGGCGGGAGAGAGCCCGGTGGACGCGGTGCGTTATCAAATCGTGATCATGTTCCTGATTGCCGCATCGTCGGCGCTGGGCACGGTGGGGGCGGTGTTGTTGACGTATCGGCGGTTGTTTTCGGTGGGGCATCGGTTTTTGCGGGAGCGGTTGCAAGAGCGGTAGGCGCTCGACCTACCTAGCCGTTCGGTCAGTATTTAAATCACACCTGTTTTGTTAGGTTGCGGGACTTACAACAAAGCGGGTGTGCCGACGTGGTCAAGCAGGGCGTTTTAATTGGATTGTTGTTCTGCCTGCTAAGCGCCGCGTTCGATGTCTACGTGGCATTTGTCACGCAAACCCTCAGTACCCTGCTGGTGCTGTTCTACTGCTTTGCCGCTTCGGCGGGGCTGTTTCTGGCGTTTTCACTGTATTTCAATCCAGCCTCCCTACGCTCCCGGCTCAAGGCCGATTGGAAGCTCGTCGTCATCATCAATGCCTCAGTGCTGCTTAACTGGGGCGGCCTGTTCTACGCCCTGCGTTATCTGGAACCCGCAGTCGTCGGGGTCGCTTCGGTCGCCTGCGGTCCGGCGCTCACGCTGGTGATTTCCCTCTTCAACAAACGCAGTGCCAAAGCTGTCTTCGCCGATGTACTGGTCTCCTGCCTGGTGCTGGTCTCGGTGGGGATCATGTTGTTCAACTCTTTCACCGGTGACAGCGGGATCGCCAGCACCACGACGGAGCAACGCGTGTTGGGCATTGTCGCGGTGGTCGTGTGCGCACTCGGCACGGTGATGTACACGATTTTTTCGAAGGAAATGTTCGCCCGCCAATGGTCCATCTACGAAATTCTCGCGGTCAGGAATGTTGCAATGATCGCCACCTGCGTCATTGCCATTGCTGCCTCCGGCACGGGTTTTTCGTTGGGCCGTGAGTTGATTCTGCCTATGACGATACTCGTCGTGATCGGGCATCTGCTGCCTATTTACCTGATCCAGAAAACCATCTACTGCCTGACGCCGATCCATGTCTCCCTGGTGTTGCTGACCCTTCCGGTCTTCGTCTTGTTGCTGCAATACCTGGACGCTCGGGTTGGGTTTGCAGGCGCCAGCGTCGCGGCGGTCAGCGTCATCGTGTGTTTGCTGCTGGGGCGAGCGTTGTATGCAATGAAGAGGGAAATGCCATGATCCGAGTCGTCATCGTCGACGGTTTTTCATCCGGTAAATTCGTCGCAAAAGGCTTGAGCGAACAAGGTTGTGTGCTGATGCATGTGGCCTCTTCGGTGAACCTGGACAGTTATTACTACAACGGCTTTGACTACGGCCTGTACGACCAGATGATCGTCAACGTTGATCCGGCGACGACCCTGGCCAGTGTCGAGCGGTTCGCGCCGCAGTTCATTATTGCCGGGGCCGAAACCGGGGTGTTGCTGGCCGATGCGTTGAACGAGCGCTTGCAGTTGCCGTACTGCAATGAGTTCGACAAGAGCCAGGCCCGGCGCAACAAGTACGACATGATCCAGTGCATCACCCATGGGCAACTGCCGGCGGCGCGTCAGTTCATCGCCGGTACCTGGGAGCTGGCCCAGGGGTGGATCCGGCATCACGGGCGGTTTCCGGTGGTGATCAAACCGTTGGAGAGTGCCGGTGCCGACGGGGTGTTTATCTGCGATGACTGGCACGATTGCGAAGTGGCGGTAGAGAACCTGCTGGGCACCACCAATAAGCTGAACATTCCCAATACCCAAGTGCTGATCCAGGAGTATCTGGCGGGGCTGGAGTATGTGGTGAATATGGTCTCGCTGAACGGCGAGCCGCTGGTCACCGAGGTGGTGCGCTACCAGAAGCAGCGCACCAAGAACGGCGGCATCCTGTATGACATTGATGAACTGATCAGCGCCGAGTCGGCGGTGTACTCGGTGCTGGTGGAATACACCCGTGCGGTGGTGCGGTGCCTGGGGATTCGCAACGGGCCCAGTCATGCCGAGGTGATGTTCACCGAGGAGGGCCCGAAACTGGTGGAAATCGCCGCGCGCACCGATGGCATCCTGCGTCCTGGTGTGTCCCGGCAGACCACCGGCCTGGGGCAGATCGATGCGGTGGTGTTGTCCATCACCGCACCCGAGATGTTCGCGCAATTGCTGGCCAAACCGTTCGACTATCGACTCTTGCAACACACTTACAACGTCTGCCTGATCAATCGCGTGCCCGGCTGTTTTGACAAAGAACTGTTCGTGAGCGAGTTGCTCAAGTTGGAGTCGTTTTTCGATGTGGTGTTTTACGTCGAGACCGGCCAACAGATCGGCGTGACCCAGGATGTCTTCAGCCAGCCGGGCACGGTGTACCTGGTGCACGCCGACCCTTCGGTGATCGCCGCGGATTACCGTCGGATTCGCATACTGGAACACCAGGGGGTGTATCTGACGCCTGGCTAGTGCGGGGTGATTGTTTCATCAGGTGAAATGCTGGATTGTAATCGCTGGTGATTCCAACGATCAGGGCAGGGGTAGACCATGCTTCGTGTCGATCACCCACCTTTGGAGCCTTTCATGTCCCAGTCTGCGATCAAACTCTATGGTTTCCCGTTGTCCGGCCACTCCCATCGGGTTGAGCTGATGCTGTCCCTGCTCGGCCTGCCGACGGAATTTATCCTGGTGGACCTTAAGCAGGGCGCCCACAAGGCCCCTGGTTACCTGGCAGACATCAACAGTTTTGGCCAGGTGCCGGCGATTGATGACAATGGCGTGGTGCTGGCTGATTCCAATGCGATCCTGGTGTACCTCGCCCGTCAATACGGCAAAGGCCAATGGCTGCCCGCCGACCCAGTCGGGCAGGCTCGCGTGCAGCGCTGGCTGTCGGCGGCGGCCGGGCAACTGCATACCGGGCCCGGCGCGGCGCGTTTGGCCGTGGTGTTTGGGGCCGAAGTGGACACCGTGTCCGCCATCAGCCGCTCCCATGCCTTGCTCGCATTGATTGAAGCGCAACTGAACGCAAGCCGTTTCCTGGTGGGCGACACGCCGACCATCGCCGATATCGCGCTCTACACCTACGTGGCCCACGCGCCGGAAGGCAATGTGTCGCTGGCCGACTACCCTCAAGTGCGCGCCTGGCTGGCCAATATCGAGGCGCTGCCGGGGTTTGTCGGCATGCCGCGCACGGCGGCGGGTTTGCAAAAGATTTGAAGTGAGCAACCTGTGGCGAGGGAGCTTGCTCCCGCTGGACTGCGCAGCAGTCCCAAAAAAGCGCGAGCAAGTTCCCTCGCAGGCCTTTGAAGGAGAACGGATGGATCGATTTCATGAAATGCAGGTGTTCCTCGCGGTGGCCGAGGAGGAGGGCTTCGCCGCCGCCGCCCGCCGCCTGGGCACTTCGCCGCCCAGTGTGACCCGGGCCATCGCCGCCATGGAAGAACGCATCGGCACCCAACTGCTGGCGCGTACCACCCGCAGCCTGCACCTGACCGAGGCCGGCCAGCGTTATCTGGCAGACTGCCGGCGCATTCTCGCCGAACTGGAGGAGGCCGAAGAAGCGGCGGCGGGCAGCTACTCCATCCCCGGCGGTCATCTCACGGTGACCGCGCCCGTGCTGTTTGGCGAGTTGTATGTGACGCCGGTGCTGGGGGACTACCTGGATCGGTTCCCCCTGGTGAATATCAATGCCTTGTTGGTCGACCGTGTGGTGAACATGACCGACGAAGGCGTGGATGTAGCCGTGCGCATCGGCCATCTGCATGAGCCGGGGCAACAGGCGATCAAGGTGGGGGAAGTGCGTCGGGTGGTGTGTGCATCGCCCGCTTATCTCGCCGAGTACGGGCGGCCCCAGCATCCCTCGCAATTGCGTGAGGCCAGGATCGCCACGTCGTCATCCAGCCAATTGGTCAGCGAGTGGACGTTCGTCGAAAATGGCCGGCCGCTGACGGTGCCCATCGAGCCACGCTTGGTGGTCACTGCAAATAATGCCGCCATCAACCTCGCACGCGAGGGCTGGGGCATGACGCGGGTGTTGTCCTATCAGGTTGCAGCGGCGGTCGCGGCGGGGGAATTGGAGATTGTGCTGGAAGCATTCGAGCCCCCACCGCTGCCGATCCAGGTGGTGCACCAGAAAAGCGCCCGTGTGCCGGCCAAGGTCAATACCTTCGTGGACTTCCTCATCCACCGCCTGGGTCAGGATGCTGCGCTGAACCCGGCCATGAAACGGCGCACCTGATGGAGCGTTATCACGATATGCAGTTGTTCACCGCGCTGGCCGGGCAACCGAGCCTGGCGTCGGCGGCGCGCCATGCCCAGGTGTCGACGGTGACGCTGATACGTGCGGTGGCGCGGTTGGAGACGCGCCTGCGGGTCGCGTTGCTGGAGCGCAGCACCCAAGGGGTCAGCTTGACGGCGGCAGGCAGCGCCTACCTGGCCGATTGCATGCGCCTGTTGCTGGCGGTGGACGCCGCCGAAGCCTCGGCCAAGGGCTTGCATGTGCAGGCTCAGGGCAACCTGCGGGTGTTTTTGCCGTTGCTGTTCAGCCGCTATGTGATGGCGCCGGTCTTGGCCGATTACCTGGACCGTTATCCCGAGGTGCACCTCGCAACGCACTACCACGACTACTACCCGAACCTGCATGAAGAAGGCTTTGACGTGGCGGTGCTGGTGGGAGAGCTGCCCAGCTCATCGCTGATTGCACGGGCGGTGGGGCAGGTGCGCTATGTGCTGTGCGCCAGTCCCGATTACCTTGCCACCCACGGTGAGCCCGCACACCCCAGTGACCTCAAACAGCATCACCTGATTGCCGGTACTGACCAGGTGTCGTGGGATTTCCACGGCTACTTGCTCAAGGCCCGCGCCCGCCTGGGTTGCACCACGGTGCAAGGCGCGATCAATTCCGCCTTGCAGGGCGCGGGGGTGATTCGCTGCCTCAGTTATCCGGTACACGCGCACTTGCAGAGCGGGCGGTTAGGTCGAGTGCTGCCACTGTTTGAACTGCCGCCGCTGCCGGTTCACGTGGTGTATCGCGAAGGCCGCAATGCGTCCATGCGCGTGCGTAGTTTTGTCGACCATTGCGTCGCGGCGTTACGCGAACATCCGGCATTTCATTTGGCGTAATAGTGGATTGCCTGGCGTGGCTATTCTCTCGCGGGCTGATGGGGCGCAGCATTGAGCCATCCCAACGGAGGTGCGCGCCATGAACCCGATTGAACAATCCCCCTGGCATGCCGGCGAACGGCAACTTCAAGAAGCCGTCGGCGTGGCCGAGCGCATGGCGGTGATCGGGCCCAAGGTCATTCGTGACCACCTGCCCGAGCAGCATCGGGATTTTTATCCCTTGTTGCCTTACCTGGTTCTCGGCGTAGTGGACGACCAGGGCATCCCGTGGGCGACGATGGTGGAAGGCGCGCCGGGGTTTGCCCATTCGCCCGATCCCCAGACCTTGCAAGTCGATAGCTTGCCGTCGATGAGCGACCCAGCCCGTGCGGCCTTTCATCAAGGTGCCGCGATAGGCTTGCTCGGCATCGACCTCAATACCCGTCGCCGTAATCGCATGAATGGCCGGATCGAGGGGCTTGATCACGAGGGCTTTTCGGTGGACGTGATGCAGTCGTTCGGCAACTGCCCCAAGTACATCCAGTTGCGTCCGGTGGAGTCGATTGCCCGCCAACCTGGCACGCTGGCCGAGCGCAGTAACAGCCTGGATGAAGCGGCGCGGGGGATGATTCGCAACGCCGACACCTTCTTCGTCGCAAGTTATGTGAACACCGAGGGCGAGCGCTCGGTAGACGTTTCCCATCGTGGCGGCAATACCGGTTTTGTGCGGGTGGAGGGCAATGTGCTGACCATTCCCGACTTCGCCGGTAACCTGTTCTTCAACACCCTGGGCAACCTGATGGAAAACCCGGTGGCAGGACTACTGTTTATCGACTTCGACTCGGGCGACGTGCTGCAGATTGCCGGGCGCACCTCGCTGATCCTCAACGGCCCGCAAGTGGCCGAATTCGAGGGTGCACAGCGGCTATGGACGCTTACCGTAGAGCACGCCGTACACCGCCCGGCCGCCCTGGCATTGCGCTGGCGGTTCAGCGAGTTCTCCCCCTTCAACCCCACCTTGTAGTGAGCGGGCTTGCCCCGCGCTGGGCTGCGAAGCGGCCCCAACAAGGCCACTGCGGTATATCAGGATGACCGAGGTGTATGGGTTGGGGCGGCTGCGCCACCCAGCGCGGGGCAAGCCCGCTCACTACACGATCAACGCCCAATTCTGCTGGAACACCTTGTAGTGAGCGGGCTCGCCCCGCGCTGGGCTGCGAAGCGGCCCCAACAAGGTCGATGCGGTGTATCAGGATGACCGAGGTGTACGGG
>NZ_QUZT01000121.1 GCF_004682045.1 Pseudomonas nabeulensis | reverse complement strand
AGGTTTAAATGTGGGAGGGGCGGTGCGACGATTCGACTTGCCCCCGATGGCGGTGTGTCAGTTAAAAAATGGTCAGCTGACACTCCCTAATCGGGGGCAAGCCCCCTCCCACATTTGTCCTGCATTCTCAAATGCCAAAACGCGGCGGCCTTATAGCCGACCGATAGGGTGTGTCGAACGCTATCCAAATGTGGGAGCGGGCTTGCTCGCGAAGGCCGCACCTCGGTCTTCCAGAACAGCGCCCAGCCCATTAGCCCTTATTCCTGGCCACCCGCAACTTGCTCGCCACATCCAAATGCCGATGCAGCAATGTCGACGCCCATTCGTTATCCCCTTGCTCCAGCGCATCCAGGATCGCCAGGTGTTCACAGCACGACACCTTCACCCGCTCCGGATTGCTCACGGTGTGAAACTCGGTCAAGCGGCGCAGGCGGTTCTGTTGCTGGATGGCTTGCAGGATGTAGCCATTGCCCGATGCCGCCGCCAGCAGTTCGTGGAATTCGGCGTTGTATTCGATAAAGCGTTGCCCATCCACCTTGCCTTCCAGCAGTTCCAGCTGGCGTTCGCGGCAGCGGCGGAATTGTTCGGGGTTGATCTTGAAGGTCGGCTCCAACAGACCGGCGGGCTCCAACAACATACGAAAACGGTAGCTCTCAAAACGGGTCTGCGGGCTGTTCAGGGTCGGCAGGAATTGCCAGCCGTGGCCGTGTTTGCGTTGCATCACGCCTTCATCCGACAGGCGCAGCAGGCAGCGGCGCAGCACGCTTTTGCCGACGCCGTAGCGGCGCAGCAGGTCGCTTTCGGAAATGTGGTCAGGCAGCACCTGGTTCAGTCGGTCGTCGATCAACCGGGTGTACAGCTCGTCTTCTTCGTTGTGCAACTCACTGAGCGGCTGCACCCGCACGGTGGCCGCGTCCAGCGGCACGCGGTAGCCCTGTTGTGGCAGGGGTTCGATGGCTTTCTGTTCGGCCAGGTACACCAGCGCGCTGCGGATCGGCGAGCGCGAGACGCCCAGGCGCTGGGCCAGTTCCACTTCTTTGAGGTGCAGGCCGGGCGGCAGGTCGCCACTGGTGATGGCGGCCAGGATCTGGCCGGCGACTTTGGTCTGCAGCGAGGTGAGTTGGGACATGGCGCGCAATCGTTCCTGTAACGGGGGAGGCAAGGATACCCGGAAAGTCTGGATTATAGAGGGCTCAAATACATTCGGGCCGCAGCGAATAAATCTTTATCTGCATTATTTGAAATATAAAAACATTATTGAGGACCGATCATGACCTACATCCCGCTGCCCCGGGCCTTGCCCACCGACTGCGGCGTCGACCCGGCCGGTGTTGTCGACTTCCTCCAGGCCGTCGCCGACGCGGGCCTGGAGCTGCATAGCTTCCTGCTGTATCGCCAGGGCGCCGTGGTGGTCGAAGCCTACTGGCAACCGTATTCGGCCCATCGAATGCATGTGCAGCATTCGGCGACCAAGAGCTGGACCGCCACCGCCATCGGCCTGTTGATCGACGACGGTCGCTTGAGCCTTGACGCCAAGGTGGTCGGCTTCTTCCCCGAGCTGTGCCCGCAACCGATCAGCGCCAACCTGGCGGCGATGACCGTGCAAGACCTGTTGACCATGCGCACCGGCCACACCCGTGGCATTTCCGGTGGTGACTGGCGCAACCTGCAAACCAGCTGGGTCGAGGCGTTCCTGAATGAACCGGTGGATGAGCCGCCGGGTCAGTCGTTTATCTACAGCAGCGCGTCGAGCTTTATGTTGTCGGCCATCGTCACCCAAGTCACCGGGCAGACCATGCACGAATTGTTGCAGCAACGCGTGCTCGATCACTTGGGCCTTGACCATCTGGAGTGGGACTTGGCCCCCGGCGGCTACAACTCTGGCGGCAATGGCCTGAGTTGCACCAGCGAAGGCTCGCTGAAATTCGGCGTGCTGCACCTTAACCACGGGCAATGGCAGGGGCGCCAGCTGTTGTCGCCGCAGTGGGTGGCCGAAGCCACGCGCAACCAGGTGCAAGACGTGTGGATGGGCGAGTTCGACGGCAAGCAATACCTGCCGCGTGACAAAAACAAAGCCAATGAGGCCCAGCGCGAAGGCTACGGCTACCAATGGTGGATGACCGAACACGGCGGGTATTACGCCTCGGGCGTGTTCGGCCAGCACTGCATGGTGCTGCCGGACCAGGACACCGTGATTGTGTTCACCAGCGGCTTGCGCCTGGGGGAGAAGCGCCTGCATGCGGCGCTGTGGCAGCACCTGTTCCCGGCCTTGGGCCGCACCGCTGTGGATGGGCAAAACCATCAGGCGCAGTTGGACGCACTGCTCGACGGCTTGCGCCTGCCCACGCTGCAAGGTCTGAAGACCTCGCCCGCCAGCACGGCCATGCAGGGCCGTTTTGCCGTCGAGCCAAACGAAGACGGCGTGCAGGAGATCGCCTTCGATTTTCACGCCGATCACTGCGACTTCACCCTGGTGGACCACCGTGGCACCCACCACCTGCGCGCCGGTTTCCAGCAGCCGCTGGAGACCGTCACCAGCTTGACCGGCAACTACTTGCACCACCAATACCAACCCGACCACACCCCGGTGATCGCCCAGGCGCGCTGGTCCGCCGAAGGGGCATTACTGATGGATTGGCGCTTTGTCGAAACCGCCTTCGGTGATCACGTCACTTGCCGCGTACAGGACGGGCGCCTGCGCTTTGACCGTGGCGTCAACACCAACGCCGGTGCCCTGCAACGCCCGACCCTCACCGGCACCCGCATTCAGCTTTAAGGAGTACACCCAATGACCTCTTCCCTATGGGCCCCGTTTACCGCGATGCGTCCGTTCAATCGCCAGCCGATGCTGTTCGACAGCGCCGCCGGCATGCACTACACCACCACCGACGGGCGCCAGGTGCTGGATGCCATGGCCGGGCTGTGGTGCGTCAATGCCGGCCATGGCCAGGCGCGTATCGTCGAGGCGATTCGTGAAGCGGCGGGGCGCCTGGACTTTGTGTCCTCGTTCAAGATGAGCCACCCGGCGGCGCTGACCTTGGCCGACCGGCTGGTAGCGACTGCGCCGGCAGGTTTGGACAAAGTGTTCTTCACCAACTCCGGGTCCGAAGCGGTGGACACCGCCCTCAAAATCGCCCGGGCCTACCATCAGGCCCGAGGTGATTGCCGTCGCACCAAGTTTATTGGTCGCGCCAAGGGCTATCACGGCATGGGCTTTGGCGGTTTGTCGGTGTCGGGGATTGGTCGGCAGAAACGCGACTTCGGCCCGTTGCTCGGTGATGTTGCGCACTTGCCGCTGCCTTACGACGCCGGTTCGCGGTTCAGCGTCGGCCAGCCGGAGCAGGGCGCGCATTACGCCGACGCCTTGCTGCAACTGCTGGAGGTGCACGACCCGGCCACGGTGGCGGCGGTGATCGTCGAGCCGGTCACCGGTTCCGGCGGCGTGTATGCGCCGCCGTTGGGCTACCTGCAAAAGCTGCGCGAGATTTGCGATCGCCATGGCGTGTTGCTGATTTTCGACGAGGTGATCACCGGCTTTGGTCGCGTGGGGCATTCGTTCGCCGCCCAGGCGTTTGGTGTAACGCCAGACCTGATGAGCCTGGCCAAAGGCCTGACCAACGGCGCCGTGCCCATGGGCGGCGTGTTGGTCAGCGGCGCGGTGTACGAGGCCTTCATGCAAGGTCCGGAACAGGCTATCGAGTTGATGCACGGCTACACCTATTCCGCCCACCCGCTGGCCTGCGCCGCCGGCTTGGCCACCTTGGACGTACATGAAGAACTGGGCATCAATGCCCACGTCCAGCAGATTGCCCCGCTGTGGCAATCCACGGCACTGGCGTTGCGTGACCACCCGCTGGTGCACGACGTGCGTGCCATTGGTTTGTTATGCGCGGTGGAACTCAAGCCCCGCGAGGGCGCGCCGGGGGCCAGGGCCGGTGAAGTGGCCCAGCGCTGTTTCGAGGCGGGTGTGCTGGTGCGTGCCTCTGGGGAAAACATCGTCCTGTCGCCGCCATTGATCGTCAGTGAAGAACAGATCGAACTGATTTTCCGCACCTTGGCCCAGGCGCTTGAGGCAACCCGATGAACACCCTGGATTTCTATATCGACGGTGCGTGGGTCAAGCCGCTGGGCAGTCAAACCTTACCGGTGATCGACCCGTCTACCGAACGCGCCATCGCCCGCATCAGCCTGGGCAGCGCAGCGGATCTCGACCTGGCCGTGGCCGCGGCAAGACGCGCTTTCGACGGCTACGCGCAGTGGACTCGCGAACAACGCCTGGCGCTGCTGGCGGCGATTATCGACGGCTACCGCGCGCACAGCGAAGCCTTGGCGCTGTGCGTGCACCAGGAAATGGGCGCACCGTTATCCCTGGCGCGGAGTGCCCATGTGCCGGCGGGGCTCGGTCATTTGACGCGTGCCTATGAACTGCTCAAGGACTATGCCTTCGACCAACCCCACGGCAACACCCTGATCAGCCGCGAGCCGATTGGCGTGTGCGGGCTGATCACACCGTGGAACTGGCCGCTCAACCAACTCACTTGCAAACTCGCCCCGGCGTTGGCGGCGGGCTGCACGGTAGTGTTGAAACCGAGCGAAAAAGCGCCGCTTTCGGCCATGCTGCTGGCGGATATCCTGCACCAGGCCGGCGTGCCCAAGGGCGTGTTCAACCTGGTCAACGGCGACGGGCCGTGCATTGGCGATGGCATCGCCCGGCATGCCGAGATCGACATGGTGTCGTTTACCGGCTCCACCGGGGCGGGCATCGCCGTGGCCAAAGCGGCGGCGGATACGGTCAAGCGCGTGTCCCAGGAGTTGGGCGGCAAGTCGGCCAACCTGATCCTGGCGGATGCGGATTTCGACGCGGCCGTGCGCCATGGCGTCAGCAGTTGTTTTCGCAACAGCGGGCAGTCGTGCAACGCGCCGACACGCCTGCTGGTGCCCCGTGGGTTGCAGGCGCGTGCGGTGGACGTCGCCCGGGAGGTTGCGGCGCAAATGTGCTTTGACGACAGCGAGCCGGCGACGGCCATGGGACCGTTGGCCAACCAGGCGCAGTACGAGCGGGTGCAGGCATTGCTGGGCGCCGTGGATAGGCCGCCGGTATGCGGTGGTGTTGGGCGCCCCGCTGGCGTGACGACGGGCTTCTACGCCCGGCCCACGGTGTTTGCCGATGTCGACCCTCAATCGCCCATCGCCCGTGAAGAAGTGTTCGGCCCGGTGCTGGTGATCATCCCCTACGACAGCGAAGACCAGGCCATCGCCATTGCCAATGACAGCCCCTATGGCCTTTCGGGTTATGTCACCGCCGGCAGCCTGGAGCGCGCACGGGCCGTAGCGCGGCGCTTGCGCACCGGCATGGTCCACCTCAATGGCAGCAAGGCCGACAACGGCGCGCCGTTTGGTGGTTATAAACAATCGGGTAACGGGCGCGAGTGGGGCGTGTTTGGCCTGGAGGATTATCTGGAGGTGAAGTCGCTGTTCGGCTACCAACCTAGCCTGGATTGAACAGCGCCTGTTGCATCGCCTGGGGCGGCTGGCCGAAGGCGCGCAGGAACGCCTGGCGCATGCGCTCGCGATCCCCGAAGCCGGTTTCGCGGGCCACCACCTCCACCGGGTGGCGGCTGGTTTCCATCAGCGCCCGGGCGGCTTCGACCCGCAAGGACTCGATGGCCTTGGCCGGGGTCTGCCCGGTTTCTTCGCGGAATACCCGGCTGAACTGGCGTGGGCTCAGGCGCGCCACATCGGCCAGGGCGTCCACCGACAAATCGTGGGTGAGGTTTTCGCGGGCGTAGGCCAGGGCCAGTTGCACGCGGTCGGATTTGGGGTCCAGTTCCAACAACGCGGAGAGTTGCGATTGCTCACTGCCGCGGCGCTGGGCAATCACCAGTTTGCGCGCAATGCGCCGGGCGAGGTCGCTGCCCAGGTCGTTCTCCACCATGGCCAGTGCCAGGTCTACCCCGGCGCTCATGCCGGCGCCGGTCCATATCTGGCCGTCCACCACGAACAGCTTGTCTTCTTCCAACTGAATATGCGGGTAGCGCTTGCGAAACGCCGGTGCGTGAATCCAGTGGGTGGTGGTGCGCTTGCCCTCCAACAGACCAGCGTCGGCCAGCACGAAGATGCCCATGCACAACGAGGCCACCCGGCGTGATTGGGTGGAGGCGAACTTGACCTGTTCCAGCAGGCTGGCTTCCGGCAGGCGGAACTCCATATAGCCGCCGACGATCAACGTGTCATACCCCTCGGAGCGAATCGGTGTGGTGTTCACCGAAAAGCCCTGGGAGGTCATCACCGCGCCGCCACTTTCGGACACCAGGTGAAATTCATAGGCCTGTTCGCCCTGCAACAGGTTGGCGCATTCAAACACCGAACCCACGCTGAGGCTCAGGCATTCGAAATTCGCGTAAACCAGCAGCGCAACGCTGTGCATCGTCAATCTCCAAGGGGCGCGGGAAAGGCGATTGTCGGCGGCTGGCGGCCAAACGGCAACTGCCATCGGGCCATGTCCGAAAACCTTGCGGATATGACATTGTGCCTGGGCGCCCTGGCTCCTAAGCTTCAACCCACAGTCATCCCGAGGCACTCGACAATGAAAGTATTGATGGTTTTGACCTCTCACGATCAGTTGGGCAACACCGGCCGCAAGACCGGCTTCTGGCTCGAAGAGTTTGCAGCACCCTATTACGCGTTCAAGGACGCCGGCGCCGAGATCGTGCTGGCATCCCCAGCGGGCGGTCAGCCGCCGCTGGACCCGGTCAGCGACCTGCCGGACTTCCAGACCGAACAGACCCACCGCTTCGCCGCCGACCCGGCCGCCCAGCAAGCCCTGGCCAACACGGTCAAGTTGGACACGGTCAACGCCGCCGATTTCGACACGGTGTTCTACCCAGGCGGCCATGGCCCGTTGTGGGATCTGGCAGAGTCGCAGGTCTCAATCAAGCTGATTGAAGCCTTTGAGCGCGCCGGCAAGCCCATCGGCTTTGTCTGCCACGCGCCGGGCGCTTTGCGTCACGTCAAGGCAGCCAATGGCGAGCCGCTGGTCAAGGGTCGTCGCGTCACCGGGTTCTCCAACTCGGAGGAAGCGGCGGTGGAACTGACCGATGTGGTGCCGTTCCTGGTGGAGGATGAATTCAAGAAACTCGGCGGCCAATACGAGAAGGGCGCCGACTGGCAGTCCTTTGTGATCGTCGACGGCTTGCTGGTGACCGGGCAGAACCCCGGCAGCTCCAGCGATGTGGCCAAGGCGCTGCTGAAACTCACCGCGTAACTCACTAAACCGCTGCAAGCATTGGCGACTGTTATCGGTCGCCAATGCTTTCGCTCGTCTGCAATTTGGAAAAACTCACATGACCGACACTGTTCTCAGTACCCCGATACAACTGGGCCAGCACACCCTCAACAACCGTATTGTGCTGCCACCGCTGACCCGCCAGCGCAGCGCCCAACCGGGTGATATCGCCACCGACCTGATGGCCGAGTACTACCGACAGCGCGCCAGCGCCGGCTTCATGGTCAGCGAAGGCACGCAGATCGAGCCACGTGGCCAGGGCTATGCGTGGACGCCGGGTATCTACAGCGCGGCGCAAGTCGACGGCTGGCGCAAGGTCACCGACGCGGTGCATGCCGACGGCGGGGTGATCTTTGCCCAGCTGTGGCACGTGGGGCGTGTGTCTCATCACGGTCTACAGCCTGAGGGGGCACCGCCGGTTGCGCCCTCGGCGATCCAGCCCTTGCAGGCCAAGGCCTTTATCGAAACCGCACCGGGCGCGGGTGAACTGGTGCAACCGCCGGTGCCACGTGCGTTGAGTACGGGTGAGGTCAAGGACTTGGTCGGGCTGTACGCCGACGCGGCGCGCAATGCCATTGCCGCCGGGTTTGACGGGGTGGAGATTCATTCGGCCAACGGGTATCTGGTCAACCAGTTCATCTCGGCCCACGCCAACCAGCGCGACGACGAATACGGTGGCTCGTTGGACAATCGCCTGCGCTTCCTGCGCGAGATTGTCGAGGCCGTCAGCGATGCGGTGGGCCCGCAGCGCCTGGGTGTGCGGTTTTCACCGTTGTTCAGTGGCACCGACCAGGACCGCGTGTATATCGGCCTGGTGGAGGAAGACCCGCACACCACCTATATCGAAGCGGTCAAAGTGCTGGAAGCGGCGGGTGTTGCCTACGTTTCCATCGCCGAAGCCGATTGGGACCATGCGCCAGAGTTGCCGGAAACCTTCCGTCGAGCGGTGCGTGAGACCTTCAGCGGGCGGATTATCTATGCCGGGCGTTACACCGCAGAGCGTGGCGAGAAACTGGTGAGTGCCGGGCTGGCGGACTTGATCGCGTTTGGCCGGCCATTCATTGCCAACCCGGATTTGCCACAGCGGATCTTCAACGGCTGGCCGCTGAACTCGTTGCGGGCTGAGGGGATGTACGGTGGGTCGGAGCAGGGTTACACGGACTACCCGGTATACGGCTGACAATACCCTCTACAAAACAACGCAAGTCAATGTGGGAGGGGCGGTGCGACGATTCGACTTGCCCCCGATGACTGGGTGTCAGCCGACACCTATGCAAGCTGAACC
>NZ_QUZT01000120.1 GCF_004682045.1 Pseudomonas nabeulensis | reverse complement strand
GCTCGCTACGTGATCACTGCTTCTGCTTCTATCTCGATCAGCCACTCTGGCAGCGTCATCATTTCGTAGGAGCGCTCCCACGCGACTTTCAGGTTGCGTCCGACGAGCCTCATCGCTACCCTTCGCAGGTCGCTGCAAATTCAGCGAATGGGTGTGGTAGCCCAGTTCTTTCATAGACCCCAAAACGCTCAAGGGCGTTTTTTTGTGCGGGCTGCTTTGTGGCGGCTGTGCATGGGAGGCTTCGGCCTGCCGGGTTTCTATGACCGGTCTACCACCCCGTGTACAGTCGCCTCCTTACTTCGTGTGGTAGCGAAATGGAGGTGCTCATTCATAGGAGCTTCGCCATGAAGAAAGTCACGCCCAATCCCCCGTCGTCCAGCTCGGAAGACACCCTGCCATCGCCCCCCCGAAATACTTTTCACCGTCCGCCCCGGCCTAAGTACCGAAGCGGCCTTGAGCAATGCCAGTGAGATACTTGAATCGGCAACTGCCTGCGCCTACAACTGCGCCGAACACCTTGATGGGCAAAGTCGCAAGCAGGTGCTTGCAGTGGTGCAGATGATTGAGATTGTGCAGTTATTGGTAGATGAAGCATTGAACCGGGAATACCCGGTGGCCTGGGAAGGCAAATGAAATGTGGGAGGGGGCTTGCCCCCGATGGCGGTGTGTCAGTTGAAGTATTCATCACTGACCCGCCGCTATCGGGGGCAAGCCCCCTCCCACATTGGATCTTCATACACCGTTAATCGGTGTGCTTATGCCCAATCAGCGATAGCGTTCCAGCCAGTGGGCATAAGGCGCGGGCAAGGTCCACGACGATTTCTCGACCCCCAGTTCCTTGGCGGCAAAGTACGCCCAATGCGGATCAGCCAGGTGCGCGCGCCCCACCGACACCACGTCCAGATGCCCGGATTGCAGCGCTTCTTCCGCCAGTTGCGGCGTACCAAAACCCCAAGCCGATGTCACCGGGATACCGGCCTCGCGACGCACGCGCTCGGCAATCGGCCCCATGAACGCTGGCCCCCACGGGATATTGGTGTCGGGGATGGTGAAGCCGACGCTGACGCTCAGCAGGTCCAGGCCACCGGCCTTGAAGCGACGCGCCAGTTCGATGGATTCGGTGAGGGTCTGCTCGTCGCGGCCGTCGTATTCGATCACGCCAAAACGTGCGGTGAGCGGCAGGTTTTCCGGCCACACTTCACGCACGGCGGCCAGGGTTTCCAGGAGGAACCGGCTGCGGTTGTCAAAGCTGCCGCCGTAGGCGTCGGTGCGCTGGTTGGAGTGCTCGGAGAAGAAACTCTGGCCCAGGTAGCCGTGGGCGAAGTGCAGCTCAATCCATTCAAAACCGGCGTCGCGGGCACGGCGGGCGCCGTCGACAAAGTCCTGTTTGACCCGGGCAATGTCGTCCAGGGTCATGGCGCGTGGCACTTGCGGCAGGTTGGCACCGAAGGCGATGGCCGATGGGGCGATGGTTTCCCATGAGCGCTCATCGGAAGGCGCCATGTGGTCATCACCTTCCCACGGGCGGTTGGCGCTGGCTTTACGGCCAGCATGGGCAATCTGGATACCCGGCACGGAACCCGCGGCCTTGATGGCCTTGACCATCGGCACGAACGCTTCGGCGTGGGCATCGCTCCAGATACCGGCGCAGCCGGGGGTGATACGGCCTTCCGGCGCAACCGCAGTGGCCTCGACCACCACCAGCCCCGCCCCACCACGGGCCATGCTGGCCAGGTGCACGTGGTGCCAGTCGTTGACGATGCCATCTTCGGCCACGTATTGGCACATAGGCGGGATGGCAATGCGATTGCGCAGGGTGATGTCTTTGAGTTTGAACGGTTGGAACAACGCGGCCATGAGTGACTCCAGCAAGTGAATGTCTGTTTCGATAGTTCGATAGTAGTCGAACTATGGCCTTGAGCGAAAGCCCCGGTTATCATGCCGCCCATGCGAGCCTTCAAACATCCCCCGCTTCAAGACCTCACCCTCGAACGCGTGCTCTACGCCCTGAGCGACCCGGTGCGCCTGGAAATCGTGCGCTGCCTGGCCGGCGTACCCGAGGCCACGTGCGGTGAATTGGATGGCGGACGGCCCAAGTCGAGCATGTCCCATCACTTTCGGGTGTTGCGTGATGCAGGGTTGGTGCAGACGCGCAGTGTGGGCACTACCCATATGAATTCATTGCGCAGCGACGTGCTTGAAAGTCGCTTCCCCGGCTTGCTGGCGAGCATCCTGGCCCAACATTAAGCTACGATTCAGCTAACTGCCGAACCTTTCCCCCCACCCCCGCGTCCGACCTAAAGCACTCCTGCTTACCGCTCGCCGCGAGGTCCTCGTTTGAAAGCCGCACTCGTCGAAAAATACCGCTTGATCATCAAGACCATGGGCTACGTCGGCTGGTCGTTGTTCTGGCTGTTGCTGTGGGATATCGCCGTCACGGTGGATTTCATGCTGTTTCTCAACGCCAAGATCAACCTGCCGCTGATGCCGCTGACCCTGCTCGGTTCGGCGCTGGTGGTGCTGATCAGTTTTCGTAACAGCAGCGCCTATAACCGCTGGTGGGAAGCCCGCACGTTGTGGGGGGCGATGGTCAACAATTCCCGCAGCTTTGCGCGCCAGGTGCTGACCTTGCTGGATGACGCCGACAGCGAAGTCAATCCGGTCAAGGCCACCCTGCTGCGCCGTCACGTGGCCTATGTGAATTGCCTGGCCGCCCACCTCAAGGGTCAACCCTGCCCCGAAGAAGTGCGCGCGTTTATCCCTGCCGAGGAATTTGCGCGCAACGGCGCCACCAATAATTTCGCCAACGATATCCTCACCGGTTCGGCCGCGTTACTGGCCAAGGAATACAAGGCCGGCCACCTGGACAGCATCCGCCTGGCGCGGCTGGAGTCGACGCTGGTGGATCTGTCCAACGCCCAGGGCGGCATGGAGCGTATCGCCAATACGCCACTGCCCTACCCTTACGTGTATTTCCCGCGCCTGTTTATCTCGCTGTTCTGCCTGATCGTGCCGGTGGGCCTGGTGGAATCCCTGGGCTGGTTCACCCCGCTGGCATCGACGGTGGTGGGCTTTATGTTGCTGGCCATCGAACGCATCGGCACCGACTTGCAGAGCCCATTCCGCTCCAGCGAACACCAGATCCAGATGGAAACCATCTGCGAAACCATCGAGAAAAACCTGCAATCGATGCAACGGGATGCGCTGGGTGGCGAGCGCATCAGTTAAACCCCTTTTGCGGCCTCAAGTGCGTGCTCCCGCAGTCGATATACAGGGGGTACGCATGGGCGACACCCCTTTGATAACAACACATGCGGCGCTCGACCCTACTGTTTTCTCCTTGCCAAAATTATAAATACCCGCGGGTGAAGTCATGAATATCAAGCAAAAGCTGACCTGGGCATTTGCCGCCATCGCGTGCGTGCCGGTTATCCTGGTGGCCGTGCTGGTCGTGTTGAATCTGCGCGAGGGGGCCCAGGCCAATTTCCTCGACAGCAGCGGCCGCGAGATCCGCCAGATCGACAATGGCATGCAGCAGTTCTTCGACGGCATCAGCCAGAACGTCGAGTACGTGGCCAAGGACCCGCGTGTTGTCGCGGCCAAGGACCTGAAAAACTACGCCGGCGCCGATGCCGCACAAATCCCCCTCACCCCGACCAATAAAGAGTTGCTGGCGATTTTCGAGCAGTTCGCCAAAAGCCATCCCAGCACCGCCTACCTGTCCCTGGGCCTCGCCGACGGTGGCTACGCCAGCTACCCCGACGACACCAGGCTGAACAACTACGACCCGCGCGTACGCCCTTGGTACAAAGCGGCCATCGCCGCACCGGGCAAGACCGTGCGCACCGGCGCCTACTATTGGGCGCCGGACGACGTGGTACTGATCGGCACCGTGCACACCGTTGCCGATGCCACCGGCAACCTGCTCGGCGTGGTCGGCCTGGACGTGTCCCTCAAGCAACTCACCGAACTGGTGCGCAACATCAAGCTGGGCGACAGCGGCTACCTGATGCTGGTGGAAGCCAACGGCAACGTGCTGGTCGACCCCAGCGACGCCAAGCACAACTTCAAGCCCCTGGCCGACCTGGGCCCGAACTATGCGGAGCTGGCCAAGCGCGGCGACGGCATGACCGCCATCGAGATCGACGGCGTGCCCTACATGGCCAACGTGGTCAGCTCCAACGCCCTGGGCTGGCGCTTTATCGGCCTGATCAAGCGCGATGAAGTGATGGCCGGCGCCACCCACCTCACGTGGTTGATCGCTGCGATTGCCGCCGCGTTGGCGATTGTCTTCGCGATTGTCGGCGCGAGTTTCGCCCGGGTGATCGTGCGCCCGATCCGGGGCGTGGCCGACGGTCTGCAAGAAATCGCCGAAGGTGAAGGCGACCTCACCCGTCAACTCATCGTGCAGGGCAAGGATGAAACCGCGACCCTTGCCGGCTGGTTCAACCAATTCCTGAGCATGATCGCGCAACTGGTACAACGCATCGGCAACGCCTCTTCGGACCTGCAAACCGCCGCCGCCGACACCAGCCAAGTCGCCAACAACATGAACCAGGCTGCCGGCCGCCAGCGCGAAGCGGTGGAACTGGTCAGCACCGCGTTCAACGAAATGGTCGCCACTGCCAACGAAGTCGCGCGTTCTTGCAGCGCCGCCGCCACCAGTGCCGACGAAGGCTACCGCGATGTGCACGACGGCCAGCAACACATTGGCGAAGCCACCGGCAGCGTGCTCCAGCTCAGCGAAGACCTGCAACGCTCGACCCAGACCATGCAGCAGTTGGAGCAGGACAGCAAAAACATCAACACCATCCTCGACACCATCCGCTCGATTGCCGAGCAGACCAACTTGCTGGCGCTCAACGCAGCTATCGAGGCGGCCCGCGCCGGTGACCAGGGCCGTGGCTTTGCGGTCGTGGCCGACGAAGTGCGCGCCCTGGCCCGCCGCACCGCCGACTCCACCGGCGAAATCGACAGCCTGCTGGGCAACCTCGCTCGCCGTACCCAGGAGGTCACCCAGCAGATGCAAGGCAGCCTGCTGGTGTCCCACACCAGTGTGGAACGCATCCAGCAGGCCCGCGACAGCTTCGACAAGATCCGGGGATCAGTGGACTCGATCCGCGACCAAAATACCCAGATCGCCACCGCCGCCGAAGAGCAGCACCAGGTGGCCGAAGAGATCAACCGGCACATCGCGCAGATCCACGCCGATGCGCAACTGGTCGAAAGCTTCGCCCACTCGGCGCAGACCGGATCAGGCCGGCTTACGGATATTTCGGGTCAACTCAAGGGGTTGGTGGGCCGGTTCAAGTTCTGACACCGGCTTGGGGCTCTCGGCGTCACCGTCGAGGGCCTTGCGCATTTTCGCCATGTCCAGCGCCCCGACCCACTTGGCGATGGCCATGGTGCCCACGCCATTGCCGATGGTGTTGGTGATCGCCCGCGCTTCCGACATAAAACGGTCCACACCCAGCAACAGCACCATGCCCGCCACCGGAATCGTGCCCAGGGACGACAGCGTAGCCGCCAGGATAATAAAGCCGGAACCGGTCACCCCCGCCGAGCCCTTTGACGTAAACATCAGCACCGCCAGCACGATCAATTGATCGGTGAGGGTCAACGGCGTGTTGGTGGCCTGGGCGATAAAGATCGCGGCGATGGTGTAGTAGATCGCCTGGCCGTCCGGGTTGAAGGTCAGGCCCGACGGAATGATCATCCCCGCCACCGGCTTGGACACGCCGGCCTTTTCCATCTTGGCGATCATCTGCGGCAACACCGATTCCGACGAACTGGTGCCGAGCACGGTGAACAGTTCTTCCTTGATGAACTTCAGGAACTTCCACAGGCTGAACCCGCTGTAGCGGCAAATCGGCCCCAGCACGAAGATCACGAACAGCGCGCAGGTCAGGTAGACGCAAGCCATCAGCTTGCCCAGGGAAAACAGCGAGCCAAAACCGTATTTGCCGATGGTGAAGGCAATTGCGCCAAACGCACCGATGGGTGCCAGGCGCATCACCATGTTGACGATACGAAACATGCCCTGCATCAGGCTGTCCAGCGTGTCGACAAAGGGTTTGCCCCGCGGCCCCACCGCGGCCAGCGCCACGCCGAGCAGGATCGAAAACAGCAGGATTTGCAGCACATTGCCCTTGGCAAAGGCATCCACCAGGGTGTCGGGAATGATGTTCATGACAAAGTCCATGAACGAGTCGTGCTTGACCGCCGAGGTGTAGGTGGCAAGGCTTGAGGTGTCGAGGGTGGCCACATCGATATTCATGCCGGCGCCGGGCTTGAACACATCCACCACCACCAACCCCACCACCAGCGCCAGGGTCGACACCACTTCGAAGTAGAGCAACGCGCGAAAACCCACACGCCCCAGTTCTTTCATGTTCTCCATCTTGGCGATGCCGGTCACCACCGTGAGGAAGATTACCGGCGCCAGCAGCATCTTGATCAGCTTGATAAAGGCATCGCCCAAGGGCTTGAGCGCGGCGCCGGTCTCGGGGACGCACACCCCGACAATCGCGCCGAGGATGACCGCCAGCAGCACTTGTACGTAGAGTTTGCCAAGGATTCTTTTCATGACAGGGCCCTGATTTTTATTGTTGTCAGGAAATGCCAAGGGGCCAGGCCCCTTGGCGTTATGCCGCAGTACTGCTGTGAATCAACGGTTGATCAGCGCGATCACCGCGTCGGTGATCTGACGGGTAGTCGCGGTGCCGCCCAGGTCGGGGGTGTGCAGGCCGCTTTCGGTGACGGCTTCGATGGCCGACATCAATTGCCGGGCAGCGGCTGGCTCGCCGAGGTGTTCGAGCATCATCGCGGCGGTCCAGAAGGTGGCGATGGGGTTGGCCACGCCCTTGCCAGTGATGTCGAATGCGGAGCCGTGGATCGGTTCGAACATCGACGGGAACTGGCGCGACGGGTTGAGGTTGGCGGTGGGCGCAATGCCCAGGCTGCCGGACAGCGCGGCGGCCAGGTCGGAGAGGATGTCGGCGTGCAGGTTGGTGGCAACGATGACGTCGAGGGTCGCAGGCTTGAGCACCATGCGCGTGGTCACTGCGTCCACCAGTTCCTTGTCGACCTTTACATCCGGGAAGTCCTTGGCCACCTCATAGAAGATCTCGTCCCACAACACCATGCCGTGACGCTGGGCGTTGGACTTGGTGACCATGGTCAGGTGCTTGCGCGGGCGGCTGCGGGCCAGTTCGAAGGCGTAACGGTGGATGCGTTCCACACCCGCGCGGGTGAATACCGAGACTTCAGTGGCGACCTCTTCGGGCAAGCCGCGATGCACGCGCCCGCCGTTGCCGGAATATTCGCCCTCGGAGTTCTCGCGCACCACCACCCAGTCAATCTGGTCGCCGTTATGCAGTGGGCTTTTCACCCCTGGCAGCACTCGCGCCGGGCGTACGTTGGCGTATTGGTCGAAGCCCTGGCAGATCGGCAGGCGCAGGCCCCACAGCGAGATATGATCCGGCACGTTCAGCGCACCCACGGCGCCGAAGAAGATCGCGTCGAAGGTCTTCAGCTCGGCCAAGCCGCCTTCCGGGATGTAGTACCCGTTCTTCAGGTAATTGTCGGAGTTCCAGTCGAAATGCTTGAAGTTCAGGCTGAAACCGGCCTTGTGCGCCAGGCTTTGCAGCACTTCAACGCCGGCGGCGATCACTTCCACACCGATGCCATCACCCGGGATTGCTGCAATGTTGTATGCGTTCATCGTTCACTCCAGTGTTTTTGTTTTTCCCGCCGGCGCTGGGCTGTCCAAACGGGGTGTGACCGGAGTATATGTAGCGATCCAAGCAGCATGATCGACTCGAAATCACTACATAAATAACTTTGAGTTACGAATGAGTCAGACCCTCGACTTGTCGTTTTTCCACCTGCTGGCGAATAAAGGCAGCCTGGTGGCCACCGCCCGCGAACTGGGAGTCACTCCGCCGGCGGTGAGCAAACGCCTGACCGCACTGGAGGCGCGCCTGGGTATCCGGCTGGTCAATCGCACCACACGCTCCATGAGCCTCACCTCCGAAGGCGAGCTGTATTTCAGCCACGCGGCGCGCATCCTCACCCAGATCGACGAGCTGGAGCAGCAGCTCACCAGCAGCCGCGCCGCGCCCAAGGGGTTGATTCGGGTGAATGCATCATTGGGCTTTGGCCGCCGGCATATCGGCCCGGCGCTGGCGGCGTTTTTCGCGCAGTACCCGGAGGTGGAGATCCAGCTGGAAATCAGTGACCACCCGCTGGACTTGACCACCCACGGCTTCGACCTCGGCATCCGCTTCGGCAGTCTGCCGGACGCGGCGTTCCATGCGCGCAAGATCGCCTCCAACCGCCGCCTGCTGTGCGCCTCGCCGCTGTACCTGGACAAACACGGTACGCCGCAAAAACTCGCCGACCTGCCTCAGCACAACTGCATTTTCATCCGCCAGAACGAATCGCCGTATGGCGTGTGGTCATTTACCCATGGCGGCCACACCGAGAACATCAAGGTGCAAGGCGCACTGGGCTGTAATGACGGCGAAGTCGCGCTGAACTGGGCATTGGAGGGCTACGGGATTCTGTTGCGCGCCGAATGGGACATCGCCCGCTATGTGCGCAGCGGGCGCCTGCGCCTGGTGCTGGAAGACCAGACGCCCACCCGCGCCGATGTGTACGCGGTGTACCCGCAACAACTGCACCTCTCGGCGAGGGTGCGCTGCCTGATCGACTTTCTGATCGAACGCTTCAAGCACCTGGATAAGGTGGATGAGGGGTTGGTGAGCGAGTGAATAGTCGCTACTCAGCTGATCCCAGGTCTTGAAATGCAATCAAGGTGGGAGGGGGCTTGCCCTAATGCCAG
>NZ_QUZT01000119.1 GCF_004682045.1 Pseudomonas nabeulensis | reverse complement strand
CCGCCCTAAACCCTGGTACTGCGGTGCTTCAGACAAACCGCGGTGGACGGATTTGGGGCGGCTTCGCCACCCAGCGCGGGTCAAGCCCGCTCACTACAGAGGCGGTGTTGCTCCTGTCATCTCTTAACTGACTGGCATTAGGGCTTGCCCCCTCCCACATTAAAAAAAAGCCTGCCCACAGGCCCTTGCTCCACCGTATCGCCCTTGCCGCTCCTGCCAATAACTAAACCAGGGAGTCACCCCATGCAGCGTCGTACGTTATTGAAAGCCAGTCTCACCGCAGCCGCCGCCCTCAGCCTTCCACTGAGCGTGCGCCACGCATTCGCCGCCGAGCCCTTTACCTTTTACGGCCTCAAGTCCATGTCTGGCGCGTTTGCCAGCTACGGCAAGTTTGCCGACATGGGTTCGCGCCTGGCGGTGGGCCAACACCCCGACGTACTGGGTCGCCCGCTGAACTACAAGGTCATCGACACCGAAGGCAACGCCGGCAAGGCGGTGCGCAAGGTGCAGGAAGCCATCCAGCAGGACGGCGCACGGTTCTTCCAGGGGTGCACCCTGTCGTCGTCGGCACTCGCGGTGGCCAAGGAAGTCGATAAAGTCAGCGGCGTATTCATGACCCCGGTGGGCGCCGATGAGGTCACAGGTTCCGACTGCAACCACGCAACCTTCCGCTGGTCGGTGCCGACCTACGGCGCCATCCGCGAAACCATGGTGCCGCTGATCAAGCTGCTGCCCGAGGCCAAGCGCTGGTACACCATCACCCCGCAATACGTGTTCGGCGAGGCGCTGCTCGAAGGCGCCAAAAATGTGCTCAAGGAAAATGGCCTGGAACATATCGGCAACAGCTACCACTCGTTGCAGGAACAGGAATTCTCCGGTTACCTGACCAACGCCATTGCCGCCAAGCCCGATGTGCTGGTGCTGCTCAACTTCGGCAGCCAGTCGTCCAATACCCTGCGCCAGGCAGTTAACTTCGGTATCAAGGAGCGCATGAAGGTGCTGCTGGTGTGGTCCGCCGGCCTTGACCAATTCCAGGAACTGGGCAGCGATGTACTCGAAGGCGTGTACCTTGGCGCGCAGTACTGGCACCAGGTCGACACCCCGCTCAACCGTGAATTGGTCAAGCTGACCCAGGCCAAATACGGCATCAACCCCACCTACCCGCTGGCCGCTGACTACATCAGCACCAAGGTCATGCTCGACACCATCATTTCAACCGGCAGCTTCGACGGGCCGACCGTGGCCAAGGCCATGCAGGGCCTGAGCTACGAAGGCCCCACCGGCAAGGAGTCGATCCGCGCCGGCGACCATCAGGTCATCAAGGACTACTACCTGATGGTCGGCAAAGCCACCAGCGAGATGGCCGACAAGGACGACCTGGCCAAGGTGCTCAGCGCCGGCCAATCGTTCCCGCCCGTAGAAGCCACCGGCTGCAAGCTCGGCTGATCCCCTGAAATGCATTGCGCAGGGCCGCGCAAGCGGCGTCCTGCCGAGGGTTCCTGCATGCTCAATCTTTACCTGTTCCAGATACTCAACGGCCTTGGGTTGGGAATGATCTACTTCCTGATCGCGGTCGGGCTGACCATCATTTTCGGCCTGCTCAACTTCGTCAACTTCGCCCACGGCGCGTTCTTCCTGCTGGGCGCGTACATCTGCTACACCGCCGTCAGCCTCACCGGCAACTTCTGGCTGGCGCTATTGATTGCGCCAGTGGTGGTGGCCGCCTTGGCATGGGTGATCGAGCGACTGTTGATCCAGCGGATTTATCACTTGCCGCACATGTTCCAGATCCTGGTCACCCTGGGGATCGCGCTGATCATCCAGGAAGCCAGCGTGATGATCTGGGGCCCGGTGGGCAAAAGCGTCGCCGTGCCGGAACTGCTGCGCGGCGTGCTGGTGGTCGGCGATTTTGTCTACCCCTACTACCGCCTGTTCCTCATCGTGTTCTCCGGCCTGGTCGGCCTGGGCCTGTGGCTGCTGCTGGAACGCACGCGCTTCGGCGCCCTGGTGCGCGCCGGCAGTGAAAGCACCGAAACCGTGTCATTGCTCGGTACCAATATCTTCCGCCTGTTCTCCATGACCTTCGCCCTCGGCGTGGCCCTGGCCGGTGTGGCCGGCGTGCTGTTTGCGCCGTTGCGCGGCGCCCAACCGTTCGTGGGCCCGGAGATCCTCGGCGTGGCCTTCGTGGTGGTGGTGATCGGCGGCATGGGCTCGTTCAGCGGTGCGCTGGTCGGCGGTTTATTGGTGGGCGTGGTGCAAAGCCTGATGACCACACTCTGGCCCCAAGGCGCGAGCCTGATGATCTACGGCGCGATGGCCGTAGTGATTCTGGTGCGCCCTTACGGCCTGTTCGGGAGAGCCTGACATGAGCGAGAAAAATCCCCTGCCGTTTGCCAAGACCCAATCCAAAGCCATGTTGCTGTGGGTGCTGGCCGTGCTGATCGGCCTGCCGTTGATATTGCCTTCGGCGACCCTGGCCACCGAGATCCTGATCTTTGCCATGGCCGCCCTCGCCTGCAACCTGCTGCTGGGCTACACCGGGCTGCTGTCGTTCGGCCAAGGTATCTTCTTCGGCGCCGGTGCGTACTGCGCGGCGTTGTTGATGATCCATTTGCAATTGGGCTTGTTCACTGCGCTGCTCGGTGCCGCTGTCGCGGGCGGTTTCCTGGCCTTGTTGGTGGGCGCCCTGGCGATCCGTCGCACCGGCATCTACTTCGTGATGCTGACCCTGGCCTTCAGCCAAATGGCCTACTTCGTCGCCTACACCTTGAGCGACTGGACCGGCGGCGACAACGGCCTGCTCAGCGTGCCGCGTCCGGAGATCCGCCTGGGTGACAGCGTGCTGCTGTCACTGGCCGACGCCCGTGCGTTCTACGGTTTTGTCGCGGTGCTGTTCCTGTTGATCTTCATCGGCGCCCGCCGGGTCATCGCCTCGCCGTTCGGCAGCACCTTGATGGCCATCCGCGAAAACGAAACCCGGGCTTCGGCCATCGGCTACGACACCCGCCACTTCAAGATCCTGGTGTTTGTGCTGTCCGGCGCCGTCACCGGGATTGCCGGCGCGCTCTACGCCATGTTGCTGCACTTTGTGCCGCTGTCGAATATCGACCTGGCGATGTCCGAGAACATCCTGATCATGACCATCGTCGGCGGCACCGGCTCATTGTTCGGCTCGTTGCTGGGTGCCGGCTCCATCGTGTTGCTGGGGGATTTCCTCTCCGACCTGTGGCCGCGTTGGCTGATGCTGCTGGGGGTGATTTTGATCCTGGTGGTGATCTTTATGCGCGGCGGTTTGTGGGGCGGCCTGGCGTCGCTGTTCGAAAAGGTGCGCGGCAGCCGCAAAACCGCCGTGATCGCCAAGGAGGAAGGGCTATGAGCATCCTGCTGGAAACCAAAGACCTGGAACTGGCCTATGGCGCGTTCCACGCGGTGAACGGTGTCAACCTCAAGGTCGAGGCCGGCACCATCCACACCATCATCGGCCCCAACGGCGCGGGCAAGACCAGCCTGTTTCACTGCCTGACCGGCGAACGCCAAGCCACCGCCGGCGCGATTCATTTCGACGGCAAGAACCTGATGCGCAAACCCGCCCACGGCCGTGTCGGCCTGGGCATGGCGCGTTCGTTCCAGCTCACCAGCCTGTTCCAGAACCTCAGCGTGCGCGAAAACCTGCGCCTGGCCGCCCAAGGCCGCGACGGCGCCCGCGCCCTGAATTTCTGGCGCCGCGTGGACAGCAAACGCGAACACCTGGAGATGGCCGATCAGGTGCTGGAACGCCTGCAACTCAGCGCCCGTGCCGACACCCTGGCCGGCGAGTTGTCCCACGGCCAGCAACGGGTGCTGGAAGTGGGCATGTCGATCTGCTCCAAGCCCAAACTGTTGATGCTCGACGAACCCACTTCGGGCATGGGCATCGATGACATCCCGATCATGACCCAACTGATCAGCGACCTCGGCCGCGACCACACGGTGCTGCTGATCGAACACAACATGAGCATCGTCATGTCCATCAGCCAACGCATCACGGTGATGAGCCACGGACAGATTCTGGTGGAGGGCACGCCGGAATTCGTGCGTGCCGATGAACGTGTGCGCACCGCATACCTTGGGGAGGCTGCCTGATGCTGATCGTCGAAAATATCCATTCCTACTACGACAAAAGCCACGTGCTGGAAGGCGTGTCGCTGACCGTCAACCCCGGCGAACTGGTGACATTGCTGGGGCGTAACGGCGCGGGCAAGACCACCACCCTGCGCAGCATCCTCGGCATCATATGCCCGCGCCAGGGCCAGATTCACTTCAACGGCCAGGCGCTGGTGGGCCAGAAGATCTTTGAAATCGCGCGCCAGGGGCTGGCGCTGGTGCCGGAGAATCGCGGGATCTTCCGCCTGCTCACCGTCGAAGAAAACCTGCGCATCGCCGCCCGCAAAACCAGTCGTTGGCAACTCGACGACGTGTACGCCATGTTCCCGCGCCTCAAGGAGCGGCGCAAAAACGCCGGCCATGCGCTGTCTGGCGGTGAACAACAGATGCTCGCCATCGCCCGCGCCCTGCTCAATGACCCCAAGCTGCTGATCCTCGATGAACCCACCGAAGGGCTGGCCCCGGTGATCGTCGACGAGTTGGTGAAGATCCTGCGCAAGGTCAAGGACGACGGCCTGCCGGTGCTGCTGGTGGAACAGAACCTGATGGTCTGCGACAAGCTCGCCGACCGCCATTACGTACTCGAACAGGGCCGTGTGGTGTACGAAGGCAGCGCCGCTGACTTCCGCGCCGACCCGTCCATCAAGAACCGCTATTTGGCCCTGAGTGCCTGACTGGAGAATGCCCATGAACAGTTTTGCGCAACCGCTCAACAGCAACGCCCCGCTGATCAATCGCGACCGCTTGTGGCAATCCCTGATGGACCTGGCCCGGCTCGGCGCCACCGTCAAGGGCGGCGTATGCCGCCTGGCCCTCACCGACCTCGACCGCCAGGCCCGCGACCTGTTTGTGCAGTGGTGCGAGGCCGCCGGGTGCAGCGTCAGCGTGGACGCCATCGGCAATATCTTTGCGCGCCGTCCGGGGCGCAATCCCGCCCTGCCCCCGGTGATGACCGGCAGCCATATCGACACCCAGCCGACCGGCGGCAAGTTCGATGGTTGCTACGGGGTGATGGCCGGGCTGGAGGTGATCCGCACCTTGAATGACTTGCAGATCGAAACCGAAGCCCCCATCGAAGTGGTGGTGTGGACCAACGAAGAAGGCTCGCGCTTCCCGCCGTGCATGATGGGCTCCGGGGTGTTTGCAGGGAAGTTCGACTTGCAGGAGACCCTGGACAAACGCGACGACCAGGGCCTGTCGGTGGGCGCCGAATTGCAGCGCATTGGCTATGCCGGTTCCCGTGCCGTGCTGGGCCACCCGGTGGGCGCGTATTTCGAGGCGCATATCGAACAGGGCCCGGTGCTGGAAGACCAGGCCACCACCATTGGCGTGGTGATGGGCTGCCTCGGACAGAAGTGGTTCGACCTGACCTTCACCGGCGTCGAAGCCCATGCCGGTCCCACGCCGATGCACTTGCGCAAGGATGCCTTGGTGGGCGCCGCCGAGGTGGTCAGCGCGGTCAACCGTATCGCCCATCAACAGCAACCCCACGCCTGCGGCACCGTGGGCTGCCTGAGCCTGCACCCCGGCTCGCGCAATGTGATTCCCGGCCAAGTGCACATGACCATCGACCTGCGTCACCTGCATGCGGACAAGCTGCAAGCCATGGTCGACGAAGTGCGCGGTGTGATCGAAGCCACGGCCAAACAGCACGGGCTCACGTTTGAACTGACCCCCACGGCCGACTTCCCGCCCCTGGATTTCCACCCGGCTTGCGTCAACGCCGTGCGCGACGGCGCTAGCAGCCTGGGCCTGAGCCATATGGACATCGTCAGCGGCGCCGGGCATGACGCGATTTTCGTCGCCGAACTGGGCCCGGCCGGCATGATCTTTGTGCCATGCGAAGGCGGCATCAGCCATAACGAAATCGAAAACGCCGCGCCGGATGACCTGGCCGCCGGGTGCGCCGTGTTGCTGCGGGCCATGGTCAATGCGGCACAGGGGGACGTGGCATGAGCGAGATGGGCGAACTGACGGCGCTGCAACTGCTGCAGCATTTTCGCGACAAAACCTTGTCGCCCGTGGAAGTCACCGAGGACGCGTTGCTGCGCATCGAGCGCTACAACCCGGTGGTCAATGCCTACTGCCATGTCGACCCGCAAGGCGCGCTGCACGCCGCACGCGCCTCGGAACAACGATGGCTCAAGGGCGCACCCTGCGGCGCACTGGACGGTGTACCGGCGTCCATCAAAGACCTGACGCTGACCGTTGGCATGCCGACCCGCAAGGGCTCGCGCACCACCTCCGCCGAAGGACCGTGGGAAGTCGACGCGCCGTTTTCAGCCTTTATGCGCAAGGCTGGCGCGGTGCTGCTGGGCAAGACCACCACCCCGGAATTCGGCTGGAAAGGCGTTACTGACAACCCGCTCTACGGCATCACCCGCAACCCGTGGGACACCCGCACCACGGCGGGCGGCTCGTCCGGTGGCGCGGGGGCGGCGGCGGCGTTGAACCTGGGCGTGTTGCACCAGGGCAGCGATGCCGGCGGTTCGATCCGCATCCCCTGCGCGTTTACCGGCACCTTTGGCATCAAGCCGACCTTTGGCTACGTGCCGCAATGGCCGGCCAGCTCCATGACCATCCTGTCGCACCTGGGGCCGATGACGCGCACGGTGGAAGACAGCGTGTTGATGCTGCAAACCATCGCCCAGCCAGATGCCCGCGATGGCTTGATCGGCGCGCCACGCACCACGCCATGGTTGTCGGGCGCGACGGACTTGAAAGGCCTGCGCATCGCCTACAGCCCGAACTTCGGTTATGTGAACGTCGACCCGCAAGTTGCCAAGGTGGTCGCCCAGGCCGTGGAAGGTCTGGTGCAGTTGGGCGCCCATGTCGAGCAGATCGACCCAGGTTTCAGCGACCCGCTGGAGGTGTTCAGCACCCTGTGGGCGGCCGGCGCCGCACGCTTGACCGGCTCGATGAGTGATGCGCAAAAACAATCGCTGGACCCTGGCCTGCTGCGCATTGCGCAACGCGGTGAACGCCTGAGCCTGGACGACTTCAACGCCGCCCTGGAAGCACGGGCCGCATTGGTGGCGCGCATGGCGGCGTTCCATGAGCATTACGACGTGCTGGTGTCGCCCATGATGCCGATCACCGCGTTTGAGGCCGGGCATGATGTACCGCCGGGTTCGGGCTTGCAGGAATGGACCGAGTGGACGCCATTCACCTACCCCTTCAACCTCACCCAGCAACCCGCCGCGTCGGTGCCCTGTGGGTTGGCGAAAAATGGCTTGCCGGTGGGGTTGCACGTGGTGGGTGCGCGGTTTTCCGATGATCAGGTGCTGAGGGTGTGTCGAGCGTATGCGAAGGCGTTTCCTACTCGACATATCCAAGTGCCGAAAAGTACGACGTGAAATGCAATCAACGGTGGGAGGGGGCTTGCCCCCGATGGCGGTGGGTCAGCTAACTAATATGTGGCTGATACACCGCCATCGGGGGCAAGCCCCCTCCCACAGTTCCGAGCGCATTCCATTACACTGTCCCCCATTCATTCCCGGGGGCCTTATGGACATCGAACTGGCACGCACCTTCCTCGAAATCACCCGCTGCGGCAGCCTGGCCGCGGCGGCCGAGAAGCTGCACGTCACCCAGACCGCCATCACCGCACGGGTCAAAAGCCTGGAAAGCCAGTTGGGCTGCACCTTGTTTGTACGCAATCGCGCCGGAGCCCGGCTGACCGCCGATGGCGAAGCGTTCGTGGTGTACGCCAACCAGCTGCTGCAAACCTGGGAAGCTGCAAAACGCGACCTGCCATTGCCCGAGGGCTATCGCAATGTGCTGCATATCGGTGGCGAGGTCAGTCTGTGCAACCCGCTGATGCTCGGCTGGGCCCAGGCCCTGCGCGAACATATCCCCGGCCATGCGCTGCGCACCGAAGTGCGTGAAGGCGACTACCTGCTGCGCCAACTGGAGCTGGGCGTGCTGGATGCCGCACTGGTGTTCCAGCCGCAGTACTGGCCGGGGTTGCAGGTTGAACAGGTGCTGGAAGAAAAACTGATCCTGGTGCAGCTGGTCAGCAAACCGGAGCCCTATGTGTACATCGACTGGGGCCAGGGCTTTCGCCAGCAACACGACACCGCCCTGCCCGATAAAGCCCGTGCGGCGCTGAGTTTCAACCTGGGGCCTCTGGCGTTGCAGTACATCCTGGAGAACGGCGGCGCGGGTTACTTCCGTACCCGCGTGGTGCAGAGCTATCTGGACAGCGGCGTGATGCAGCGCGTGCCCAAGGCGCCGGAGTTCAACTTTCCGACGTACCTGGTGTATTCACGGGCGCGGGATTCGGCGGTGTTGCAGCAAGCGCTGGAATTGCTGCGCGGAGTGGTCAAGGCCGAGAGCGATTGGTCGCAGCGCTGGGATCCTCTAATTTGAAATGAGATCAACTGTGGGAGGGGGCTTGCCCCCGATTGCGGTGTGTCAGCTAATAAATTTGTAGCTGACACTCCCTCATCGGGGCATAGGTATCTACACAACTTTGAGCATTGCTGCTGGACCTGTGGCGAGGGAGCTTGCTCCCGTGACGGCCTGGCAGTCGGGCTCTTTTTACCGGGTGTAAATCGGTTCTAGTGTGGGAGCGGGCTTGCTCGCGAAGGCGCCCTATCATGCGGCTAAGTTTTCTCGGATGTACACCGAACTAATGTGGGAGCTGGCTTGCCTGCGATGGCTATGTATTGGGCGCTGGAGCGTTTGGGTTTGAGTACATATCCGTTGTTTGGGTGAAGGCTGATATGGG
>NZ_QUZT01000118.1 GCF_004682045.1 Pseudomonas nabeulensis | reverse complement strand
CAAGCCCGCTCACTACGGGCGCAGGGTGTGGACGATGTCGGCGATGGTGCTCAACACGTCCTTGCCCAGTTGCATCGAGCGTTTGCCCGACCAGCCGGTGTGCGGGTTGGGCGCGTCGTTGTTGTCCTTGAAGGGCATTTCCAGGGTCAGGGACAGGCAGTCGTATTTTTCGCCGACGGCGTTACAGGCCAGGGTCATGTTGGCTTCGCCCGGCAGGTCGCGGGTGTAGCCATGGGTGGTCTGGAAGTCGCGGGTCAGTGAGCTCAAGTGGCTGCGAAAGTGCTTCTCCAGCGCCTCGATACGCGGCGTGTAGCCGGGGTTGCCTTCGCAGCCGGCGGTGAACACGTAGGGGATTGCCTCGTCGCCGTGGATATCCAGGAACAGGTCCACGCCGTATTTTTCCATCTGCTGCTGGACGAACAGCACTTCCGGGCTGTTCTCCTGGCTGGCGCTCTGCCAGGCGCGGTTGAGGTCCTGGCCCATGGCGTTGGTGCGCAGGTGGCCATGAAACGCACCGTCCGGGTTCATGTTGGGGACCAGATACAGGTCGGCGACTTTCAGCAGTTTTTTCAGTTCGTCATCGCCGTCCTGTTGCAGGCGTTCGATGATGCCTTCCATAAACCATTCGGCCATGTGCTCGCCGGGGTGTTGCTGGGCGATGATCCAGATGTTGCGTCGGCCTTCGCCGCCTTTGCCACGCCGCAGCAACTGGATAGCACGGCCCTCGACACTTTTACCCGTGGCCAGCAGTTGCGTGTCGCTACGGCTCAGCGCCTGCCCGATCAACCAGTCGTGGCGCTCCCGGCTGTAGGGTTCGAAATAGGCGAACCAGGCGTGCTTCTCGCGGGTCTTGAGGCTGATATGCAGGATTTCCCCGTCAAAACGCGAAGGCACCCGAAACCAATTGATATGGTCGTAGGACGCGACGGCGTGGTAGTCGCCCCACGCGTGCGGGTAGGACGACTTGCCCGCGTTGCTCAGGCGGAAGGTGTGGGTGTGACCCACGTGCATGCCGTCGGCCTTGAAGTGGAACCATTGGTAATGTTGGCTGCGGGTGTCGGGTTTGATGGCCAGCAATAACTGATAGGCATCGTGGGCATCCAGAACCTGGATATTGCCACTGTCGAAGTCGGTGCTGATCCTGATGGACGTCAAGGCCACGGTCATAGTCTGGCTGCCTGGATAGGAGTGTCGTGGCAGATATCTTACACAGGACTCAGGCAAAATCTTGACGCAAAAATTGTTGCAGGGGAGGGGGCGTCATCCGTGACGCTGCCGAAGCTTAGAATCTATGAGATTGATTCTCAAGCGCTAATTCGCAAAGATCCGGGCTAGAGCGCCGGTTCGGCTTTCTTTTGGCGATGGTCTTTTGCTACCATGCGCGCCATTCGAGCAACACACAGTCTTCATTAGCCTGAAGCCATGCCAGGAAAACTGGCAAAAAAAAGACCCGGCCAAAGAGCCGGGTCAAAAACCGTGATTAGCCTGATGAGGAGATATTCCAAGAGTCCGACCTAAGGTCCCTTGGTCTATCGACTGATCTCGCGATCAGCTGGGTTCAATAATAATCATTATCATTTGCAAGTCAAATGTTTTTATCCGTGGGATAGAAATATTTTTCCTTTGCGTCTGTTAAGCGCTGCCTAAGCCGTTGGCCCAGGCGACCGCCACGTCCTAATCCGCCGTTTCGAGCTCCACCAGCGCACACCCTTCGACAACCATTTCGCCTTCCTGGCAGAACAGCGCCTTGACCACTCCGGCTTGCGGTGCACGTATGCTGTGCTCCATCTTCATGGCCTCAAGCACCACCAATTGTGAACCGGCTTCAACCTGCTGGCCCACGTCGACCAGTACGCGCACGATGCTGCCGTTCATGGGCGCTGTCAGGCCGCCTTGCTGGGATTGATTGGCCTCCACCGCCGCAATCGGGTCGAACAGGCTTACCGCGTGCATCTCGCCGTCCCAGCGCAGATACAGGGCAGCTGCTTGGCGAACGGCGAGGTGGGCGCGACGCACGCCTTGGTCGTCAATCAGCAACTGCTCGCCTTTCAGCTGTGCCGTGCCCGTCAGCGTGACCAACCGGTCCTGCCCATTGCAGCTTAAATGCAGGGAAACCTCCGCGGGCAAACCCGCACGGAACCCGCGTTTATCCGCCCAAGGGCCATCACCCGCCGGCAGGCTCTGCATAAAGGCTGCGCCGGCGGCCTGCCAGAACTCGTCGCTCAATGCGCCTGGCGCCGGTAGCAACTCATCCTGATAGCGTGGAATAAACCCGGTATCCAGTTCGGCAGCGGCAAAGGCCGGGTGGCCGATAATCCGCCGTAAGAAGCCCAGGTTGGTCTTGAGGCCACCGATGGCGAACTCATCGAGCATGCTTAACAGGCGCAAGCGCGCCTGCTCGCGGTTTTCGCCCCAGGCGATCAGCTTGCCGAGCATGGGGTCGTAGAAGGGCGAAACGCTGTCGCCTTGTTCCACGCCGCTGTCCACGCGGCGTCCAGGGCCTGCTGCGGATTCGCGGTACAGCGCCAGTTGCCCGGTGGCCGGCAGAAAGTCATTGGCCGGGTCTTCGGCATACAAACGCACTTCAATCGCATGCCCCGCCAGCGGCACCTGCTCCTGGGTGATCGGCAGCGGCTCGCCTTGGGCCACGCGAATCTGCCAGGCCACCAGGTCCAGGCCGGTGATTGCCTCGGTCACTGGATGTTCCACTTGCAGCCGCGTGTTCATCTCCATAAAGAAAAACTCGCCACGGGCATCCAGCAAAAACTCCACGGTGCCCGCACCGACATAACCGATAGCCTGGGCCGCCCGCACGGCGGCTTCGCCCATGGCCTTGCGTTGTTCAGCGCTCAGTCCGGGAGCCGGCGCCTCCTCGACGACTTTTTGGTGGCGCCGCTGGATCGAACAGTCGCGCTCATTGAGGTACAGGCAATGCCCATGCTGGTCGGCAAATACCTGGATTTCCACATGGCGCGGCTTGAGCAGGTATTTCTCCACCAGCATCTGGCTATTACCGAACGACGACAACGCCTCACGCTGGGCCGAGGCCAAGGCTTCTGCCAGTTGGCTCACGTCCTCGACCACCTTCATGCCCTTGCCGCCGCCCCCGGCCGTGGCTTTGAGCAACACCGGATAGCCGATGCGTTCGCAGGCAGCACGGAAGGTCTCCAAATCCTGGGCTTCACCGTGATAACCCGGCACCAACGGCACACCAGCAGTTTCCATCAGCGCCTTGGCGGCGGATTTGCTGCCCATGGCGTCGATGGCGGAAGCGGGCGGGCCGAGGAAGATCAAGCCGGCGGCTTCAATCGCGCGGGCAAAGCCTGGGTTCTCCGACAAAAATCCATAACCCGGATGAATCGCCTGGGCGCCACTGGCGTGGGCGGCGGCAATCAATTTATCGATTTGCAGATAACTGTCGGTGGCCTTGCTGCCGCCCAGGTCCACGCGAATATCCGCTTCGCGACTGTGCCGCGCATCCCGGTCGATGGCGCTGTGCACGGCCACGGTGGTCAGGCCCATGGCCTTGGCGGTGCGCATGACGCGGCAGGCAATCTCGCCGCGATTGGCCACCAAGAGTGTCGTCAGAGATCTCATGAACGCGGCTCCTGAGCTTGCCAACTCGGCGCACGTTTTTGCAGGAAGGCGCGCAAGCCTTCCTGGCCTTCGGCGCTGACGCGGATGCGGGCGATGGCATTTTCGCAATAACGGCGCAGCGCCGGGGTGAGGGCGCCGTTGCCCACCTCCCGTAGCAAATCCTTGCTGGCGCGCATCGCCGCCGGGCTGTTTTGCAACAGGTTGGTGACCCACAGACCGACTTGCAGCTCCAACTCGCCTGCGGGGTAACTTTCCGCCAGCAAGCCGAGTTCCCGTGCGCGCGGGCCACCGAAACGCTCTGCGGTCAGCGCATAACGCCGCGCCGCACGTTCGCCGATCGCCTGCACGACAAACGGGCTGATCACCGCCGGGGCCAAGCCGATGCGTACTTCCGACAGGCAGAACTGTGCATCGTCCGCGCCAATTGCCATGTCACAGCAACTGATCAGGCCCAGCGCACCGCCGTAGGCGGCACCTTGCACCACCGCCAGGGTCGGGATTTTCAGCTTGGCCAGGTTGTACATCAGCTCTGCCAGCTCGCGGGCGTCGTCCAGGTTGGTGTGGTAATCCAGTTCGGCCGATTGTTGCATCCAGGCCAGGTCGGCGCCGGCGCTGAAATGCTTGCCGCGTCCGCGCAGAACCAGGAAGCGCAGCGACGGATCGCCTTGCACCTGGTCGAGGGCGATGATCAGTTCGCGGATCATCTCGGCATTGAACGCGTTGTTCTTGGCTTCACGACTGAGCCACAGCGTGGCAAAACCACGGTTGTCGGTGATCAGTTCGAGGGTGTTGAAATCGCTCATGGGATACAGCTCCATTTACATGCGGAACACGCCGAAGCGGCTCGGCTCGATGGGGGCATTCAACGCGGCGGACAAGGCCAGGGCCAGCACGTCACGGGTCTGCAACGGGTCAATGACACCGTCATCCCACAGGCGCGCGCTGGAGTAGTAAGGGTGGCCCTGGGTTTCATACTGGTCGAGGATCGGCTGCTTGATCGCGGCTTCTTCCTCGGCGCTGAACGCAGCACCCGCGCGTTCGGCCTGCTCGCGCTTGACCTGCACCAGCACGCCGGCAGCCTGTTCGGCGCCCATCACACCGATGCGCGCATTCGGCCACATCCACAGGAAGCGCGGGTCATAGGCGCGACCGCACATGCCGTAGTTACCGGCGCCAAAGCTGCCACCGATGATCACCGTAAACTTCGGCACCTTGGCGCAGGCCACGGCGGTCACCAGCTTGGCACCATGCTTGGCAATGCCGCCGGCCTCGTATTTCTGGCCGACCATAAAACCGGTTATGTTTTGCAAGAACAGCAGGGGAATCCCGCGCTGGCAGGCCAGCTCGATAAAGTGCGCGCCTTTTTGCGCGGCTTCGGCGAACAAGATGCCGTTGTTGGCGAGGATCGCAATCGGGTAGCCGTGCAGGTGGGCAAAACCGCAGACCAGCGTGGTGCCAAACAGCGCCTTGAACTCATCGAACACCGAGCCGTCCACCAGCCGCGCAATCACTTCGCGCACGTCAAAGGGCTGCTTGGCATCGGCCGGGATCACCCCATATAGCTCTTCTGCGTTGTACAACGGCGCGACGGGCGAGCGTTGCAGCAGCTCACCCTGTTTGCGCCAGTTGAGGTTGGCCACGCTGCGTCGGGCCAGGGCCAGGGCATGTTCATCGCTGTCGGCATAGTGGTCGGCCACGCCAGAGATCTTGCAGTGCACATCGGCACCGCCCAGGTCTTCGGCGCTCACCACTTCACCCGTTGCGGCTTTTACCAGCGGCGGGCCGGCAAGGAAGATGGTGGCTTGCTGGCGCACCATGATCGCTTCATCGGCCATGGCCGGCACGTAAGCGCCGCCAGCGGTGCACGAGCCCATCACCACGGCGATCTGCGGGATGCCCTGGGCGCTCATGTTGGCCTGGTTGAAAAAGATCCGGCCGAAGTGCTCGCGGTCGGGGAATACCTCGTCCTGGCGCGGCAGGTTGGCGCCGCCGGAATCCACCAGGTAAATGCACGGCAAGCGGTTTTGCTCGGCGATGGTTTGGGCACGCAGGTGTTTTTTCACGGTGAGCGGGTAGTAGGAGCCGCCTTTCACCGTGGCATCGTTGGCGACGATCATGCATTCGACGCCTTCCACGCAGCCGATGCCGGCAATCACGCCGGCGGCGGGCACGTCTTCGCCATATACCTGGTGGGCGGCCAATTGGCTGAGTTCCAGGAACGGCGAGCCAGGGTCGAGCAGGCGATTGATGCGCTCGCGTGGCAACAGTTTGCCCCGCGACGTGTGCCGCTCCTGGGCCTTGGCGCCGCCGCCTTGCTGCACATGGGCGAGCAAGGTGTGCAGGGCGTCGACCTGTTGGCGCATCGCCGCGCTGTTGGCGGCGAACTCCGCCGAACGCGGGTTGAGCTGGGTGTGCAAGGTGGCCATGGCGCGCTCCCTCAGCGGGTTTCGTTGAACAGTTCGCGACCGATCAACATCCGACGAATCTCACTGGTGCCAGCGCCGATTTCGTACAGCTTGGCGTCGCGCAGCAGGCGTCCGGCGGGGAATTCATTGATATAGCCGTTACCGCCGAGAATCTGGATCGCATCCAGGGCCATTTGGGTGGCACGCTCGGCGGTGTAGAGGATCACCCCGGCGGCGTCCTTGCGCGTGGTTTCGCCACGCTCGCAGGCCTGGGCCACGGCGTAGAGGTAGGCACGGCCCGCGTTGAGATGGGTGTACATGTCGGCGACCTTGCCCTGGATCAGTTGGAACTCGCCGATGCTTTGGCCGAACTGTTTGCGGTCGTGGATGTACGGCACGATCAGGTCCATGCACGCCTGCATGATGCCGATGGGGCCACCGGCCAGCACCACGCGTTCGTAGTCCAGGCCGCTCATCAGCACTTTCACGCCGCCGTTGAGGTGGCCGAGGATATTGTCTTCGGGCACTTCGACGTCATCGAAAAACAGCTCGCAGGTATTGGAGCCACGCATGCCCAGCTTGTCGAACTTGCTGCCACGGCTGAAGCCTTTCCAGTCGCGCTCGACGATAAACGCAGTGATGCCGTGGGGGCCCTTTTCCACGTCGGTCTTGGCGTAAATCACGTAGGTGTTGGCGTCGGGGCCGTTGGTGATCCAGGTCTTGCTGCCGTTGAGTACGTAGTGGTCGCCGCGTTTGTCCGCGCGCAGTTTCATCGAAACCACGTCGGAGCCGGCATTCGGCTCGCTCATGGCCAGGGCGCCGATGTGTTCGCCGCTGATCAGCTTGGGCAGGTACTTGAGCTTCTGCGCGTGTGTGCCGTTGCGGTTGATCTGATTGACGCACAGGTTGGAGTGGGCACCGTAGGACAACCCCACCGAAGCCGAGCCCCGGCTGATCTCTTCAATGGCGACCACGTGGGCCAGGTAACCCAGGCCGGCACCGCCGTACTCCTCCGGTACGGTGATGCCCAGCAGGCCCATATCACCGAACTTGCGCCACATATCGACGGGAAACAGGTTGTCGCTGTCGATCTGGGCCGCGCGGGGTGCCAGCTCCTTGGCCACGAAGGACTGCACTTGGTCGCGCAGCATGTCGATGGTTTCGCCGAGGGCGAAGTTCAGGGACGGGTAACTCATGACAGGCACCTTGAATTGAACGTTGTTTTTGTGTGGTGGGCAGTCGGGGAGGGTGCTCACCTTTACGTTAACGTAAGCCTTGCGTTGCAAGCCTGTCAATCGTAGTTTACGTTTACGTCAACCCAGTGCCGTCCACCTACAACAAAGACAATAGGGGTCGTTATGGAACAACCGAATCAGAGCTACAGCCGTGGCTCACAGGACAAGACCTTGCTGGCCGTGACCATTGGCCAGGCCTTCGACCAAACCGTTGCGCGCTACCCCGATGGCGAGGCGCTGGTGGTGCGCCACCAGCAACGTCGCTACACCTGGCGGCAACTGGCCGAGGCGGTTGATCTGCATGCGCGGGCATTCATGGCCTTGGGGATGCAGACCGGTGACCGCCTGGGCATCTGGGCGCCCAACTGCGCCGAGTGGTGCATCAGCCAGATCGCCAGTGCCAGGCTTGGGGTGATCCTGGTCAACATCAACCCGGCGTATCGCCTCAGTGAACTGGATTACGTGCTCAAGCAGTCTGGTTGCCAGTGGCTGGTGTGTGCGGGCTCTTTCAAGTCGTCCGATTACCACGCGATGTTGCAAGAGCTGCAACCGGACCTGCGAGGCATCATCAGCCTTGATCCCAACCCTCCTTCAGGATTCATGCCCTGGTCGCAACTGGCGGCCCTCGGTGCCGGTGTGCCGCCCGCGCAGTTGCATGCGCGCCAGGCCAGCCTGCATTTCGACCAGCCCGTAAATATCCAGTACACCTCCGGCACCACCGGTTTTCCCAAGGGCGCCACCCTCAGTCACCACAACATCCTCAATAACGGCCACATGGTCGGCGAAAGTCTGGGTTTGACCGCCCAGGATCGCCTGGTGATCCCGGTGCCGCTGTATCACTGCTTCGGCATGGTGATGGGCAACCTGGGTTGCATCACCCATGGCACCACGATGATTTACCCGAATGACGGCTTCGACCCGCTGCTGACCCTCAGCGCCGTCGCCGAAGAGCGCGCCACCGGCCTGTATGGCGTGCCGACCATGTTTATCGCCGTGCTCGATCACCCACGGCGTGGCGAATTCGACCTGGCCACCTTGCGCACCGGCATCATGGCCGGCGCCACGTGCCCTATCGAAGTCATGCGCCGGGTCATCAGTGAGCTGCATATGGGCGAGGTGCAGATTGCCTACGGCATGACTGAAACCAGCCCGGTGTCGCTGCAAACCGGCGCCAATGACGATCTGGAGCGCCGCGTGACCACCGTGGGCCGCACCCAGCCGCAGCTGGAAAGCAAGATCATCGACCCCTCCGGTAATACCGTCCCACGGGGCGAAATCGGCGAGCTGTGCACCCGTGGCTACAGCGTGATGCTCGGCTACTGGAGCAATCCCGACGCCACCCGCGAAGCCATCGACGATGCCGGTTGGATGCACACCGGCGACCTGGCGAGCATGGATGAACACGGCTATGTGTGCATCGCCGGGCGTAACAAGGACATGATCATTCGCGGCGGCGAGAATGTGTATCCGCGTGAAGTGGAGGAGTTTTTCTTTACCCATCCGGCGGTGGCGGATGTGCAGGTTATTGGTATTCCCGATGAGCGCTATGGCGAGGAGATCGTGGCCTGGGTGAAATTCCACCCGGGCCACGTGGCTAACGAATTGGAGCTGCAAGCCTGGTGCAAAGGGCGCATTGCGCACTTCAAGACGCCCAAGCACTTCAAGTTCGTCGAGGAGTTTCCGATGACGGTGACGGGCAAGATCCAGAAATTTCGCATGCGCGAAATCTCGATAGCCGACTTGCAAACCCCAACTCAGTAACACCACAACCCAATGTGGGAGGGGGCAAGCCC
>NZ_QUZT01000117.1 GCF_004682045.1 Pseudomonas nabeulensis | reverse complement strand
TAATGTCTTATTTGCTTTCCGCAAAAAATCGCTGGCAAATTCATGATCCACCTTAAGCAAAAGATTCAAAACATCATAAATCTTCCACCGGTGCACACTGGGTGCCTGCGCGATCAAGCACAAATGCTCACGCAAGGCCGGAACATACTCAAGGAACTTCTTGTCCTCCACCAGCCAGAAAAACCCGGAGATTTCAAAGGGGCGACTGTTCGATAACTGAATGATCGTTTTAATCGGTTCAACAATCTCGGCTCTTGCGGCCTCTCCCGCTCCCCTGTCAGACAAACGGGTGAAGTAACCCACCAGCGCAGACAATGCCAGCTTGAACGTGTCGTCATAGCCATGCAGTCTATGAACTTCAAGCCCCTCGACCTGCTGCGGGGAGGACAGCATTTCAGTTAGAGATACCAATCCTTCCCTGTATCCCCAGCTGGTCAACAGTCGTGCCGCCGAGAATTTTATAGCCTCATCGTCGCACGCCAATAACTCGAGGACACCCTCGATTCGGCTCTGCGGTATATCGTCCGCGTCTATATCCGTAGCATCCACCGCATAATCGGCCTCTGGAGGAACGGAATACAATAACGCTTGTACTTCTTTGTTCATGCCGGCTACCTAGTTCTTTACCGTGTTGATATAGCGGGACGGAACACAACCTTTTATCAAGCACTCCCCGTCTCTCGTCGCATTCTCGAGATCCCTCTGGGCAGCCTTCAATCGCCTCTCGCTTTCGGCATTTCCCGTGGCGGTATATTTAACTTGTGCCTGATCTATTTTCTGCTGCAGGGCGGCTTTAACACTTGCATTATCGATAAATTCAACGTTCGTCAATGTACCAGCTTCGATGTCCTTCTGCATTTGCCCCACATCGATAGCGATTTGTTGAGCCCCGTAGTTTTTTGTTTCACCCGCGATAACAGGATCGGTTGTCGAGATATAAGGTGAATTTTTGGAGTTACCCCCTCGAATATGGGACTGAATGGATCCGGTCCCCTCCAGGTTGGCGGGTACGAGCTCATTGTTGGCATTGATGTAGGCTTTGGGCGCGCCTTTTTCATTCAGAGGGGACGAGAAATCGTTATCGCTGCGCAGGACGTACTTGCCGACCGGCGCTTCTTCTGCGGCTCGCACGGCCCAACGCCCCGCAAACCACTCAATCGCTTTGCCGCCCACCAGCCCACCCACCGCGCCGGTCACCGTGCCCAGCGTCGTATCAAACGCCATCTCACCCAATTGCTCAGGGGTGGAGAACACCAGCTTGTCTTCCGCTCGGGCAATGGCCTGCCCCGGAATCGGGCTGGTGAACCAATCGACGCCATCCTTGGCCGACTGCGCAATAGCACCAGGGATCTTGTCGTAGTTGTTGATCAGCCCCTCAAGCCCTGCCGTGAATCGCCCCGGCAACTCGGAGGCGTAGTCCACCACATGCCCGCCGAGGGCATCGGCCTGGTAACCCAATTCATTGGCGGGCGCATAGCCGGTGAATACCAAGTCCCTTGGGTCAACGCCATTGAAGTAGCCGACCAACCCTGCGCGGTACTCGTCCTGCGTCATGCCTTCACGGTAGGCCGTGGCCTGCAGTGAGCGCTCATAGTCGAACATCTCAAGGTTTCGGGACTTATCCAGCTCGTCCATGGCCTTGATGATTTTCTTCTCGCACGCCCCCGCGCCGTCACCAAGTGCACCACAGCCGGCCCTGGCCTTGTCGGCGTCCTTGATTTCACGGTGGGTCAGCCAGTTGAAGGTCGAGGCTTTAAGCGCGATTTGCGACCCCTTTTCCAGGTCGCCGTCGACAGCTGCCGCAGCAACCAGACCGGTCAACTGGGAGAGCATCAACGTAATGTCATCATTGCCCCGTGCGGCCCAATCAAGCTGGTTGATCAGGGCCTCGTTCAGCCCAGCGGCCGCTGCGCCGGTCTTGAAGTCACTGCCGGTGGCTTCGGCCAACAAGCCCCCCATCAAGGCATGCGCGACGATTTTCTGAACGCTGCCATCCGGGAACCTGACGGTATCGCCCACCCAGTTGAAGCCCGTGGCCATTGCCACGTTGCCGGCTTCTCCGAGTAACGCGGCATTGAAGTTGTCGCCGAAGCTGCCGCCCTGGATGGATGTCGATATGCCGCTGGAAATCACCGCCCGAGTGCCGGTGCGCAGGGCGATATCACCGGCGGCCGTCCAGGTGAAGATATCTTTGGAGGAGTTAGTCACCGCCACGGTAGACCCCGCACTCGGGCTCACCCCCTGGACGGTGTTTGTGCTCGCACTGGCGCTGTCTGTGCCACCGAACCAGTTGGTATCGGCGTACTCCAGGGCGCCTGCCGTAAAGCCTGCGACGGCCGCACTTTTCAGGCTGTTGGCGCTGACCGTTTCTTTAAACGCCTTACCCAGGTTGCCTTTGTTGTTGATGGTGCTGGTGACGGCTGTCGTACTCAGGCTGGTGGATACCGCCAGCGTGGCGCCCTGCAAGCCGAAACCCACCGGCCCCATGATCGCCGCCATCATGATCGCAATGGCAATCTTGGCACCGGCACCCAGCCCGGAATTGTCGTACTTGAAGCTGTCGTGAATCTCTTTGACTTGGCGCCAATCAATATCCCCGCGCGCCTCGGCTTGTTTGAGCCACGCCAGGTTCGGATCAGCCTTGACCATCGCATCCACGGTCTGGCTGACCGTCTGCTGGTCAACCTGTTTCACATCGATGCGAATGCCTTCGGCTGCCTTGATAACCAGTTGCCCCTGGGCAACCAGTTCGCTCTGGCGCAGGGTTTCATCGGTGTTGCCTTTGCCTTTGGCGCTGAACCACGAAAGGTCACTCTTGCTCTTGGTGTGGCTCTCGTCGTGCAGGTCCTTGACCCCGGCGAAGGTAATCGCGCCACCACTGTCGAGGATGATGTCGTTGCCGCTGTTGAGCCTGGCGACTTCGTACTGCTGATCACCGCCACTCTTGAGCGTCAGGTGGCCGCCGGTCTTGATCTCTGTGCCGATCTGGGTGGTGCGGGTGACGTCATCGGTCTGCGCTTTTTTCGCACCCCAACTGCCCTTCTGTTTCATGTCATACAGCGTGTGCGTACTGTTCTCGGCCGCCAGCAGATTTATCTGCTCGCCGCTGTACAAATACGCCTCATTGCCCGCGCTGATCCTGCTGGCGATCAGCGTCGTATCACGCCCGGCCTGGCTGGTGAAATTCGCACCGGCGGTCAGTACGCTGGCGACTTGGGTGGTCTGGTCATCCTCGGTCTTGATGCGTTGTTTGCCGTGCTTTTCCTTGCCTTCGACGTTGTGGATATCGCTGACCGACGTCACGTTAAAATCGCGTCCGGCCTCGATATTCAAGTCGTTGCCGGCGGTGGCGTTGCTGCCGATAACGGTGATGTCCTGCCCGGCCTTCATGTTGAGGTTATTGCCCGCCGTAACCGTGGCAGCGATGTTCTTCACGTCGGTGGTGATGCTGGATTTATGCCCGCCGTCGCTGAACTCATGCTTGACGCTCGTATCGCTGACGGCCATCAAGTTGAGGTCACGGCCCGCCGTGAGAGTGGCGTCATTGCCTGCCGCGAGCGCACCCCGGTTGATCAGGTCGCGACCGGCTTGCATCGTGAGGTCTTGGCGCGCGCTGATGGTGCTGGTGCTGGCATCGGTGAGGGTGCGCATGCCAGCACCGTCACGCACTTGAATCGCGGTGCTGTCGTTGGTGATATCGCCCTGGACGGCGGCGAGTTGGACGTGGCTGCCGCGAATCTCGCCGGCCATGGCATTGCGGATGCTGTCCTGGGCCAACAGGCCGAGGTTGTTGCCGGCCTCGACCAGGCCGCCGTTGTAGATATTGGCGTTGCTGACGGCGGTGAGGTTGTTGCTGGCCCGCAGGGTGCCGACGTTGAGCAAGTCGCCGCCGGTGACGAGGTTGAGGTCGCGCCCCTGGATCAGGCTGCTGCCACGCACGTTGCGCGATTCGGCCTGGGCCAGGTAGAGCACCGGCACCAGCACGCTCTGGCCGTCGACCACACGCTTTTCCATCCACACGATATCGTGGGTCAACGCGCCCACTTGCTCGCCGGTGAGGGACACGCCGACGCTCAGGCTGAGGGCGTCTTTGCTGGCGAGGGCGTTGTCCATCAGGTAACGGAATTGGTCGGCGTCGCTTTGCAGGTCGCTGTCGAGGAAACGCTGGCCGGTCCGCGCCAGCACGGCGTCGCGAATCAGGCGGGTTTCGTATTGCCCGTCACCCAGGCGACGCCACGCGTTGTCGGCGCTGTAGCCAAGCTTGCCGAGCATGTAGTCGGAGCTGAAGAAGCCCGCCGCGCTGGTAAACGCCGGGTTGGTCTCGATCAGGTAATGGCTGGTGGGGTCGAGGTTTTTGACGAACATTCCGTAATCGCCCTTGGGCAATTGGAAGTACGGCGAAGTGGTGGGGTCGACCACCGTGAACGCTGCACCGCTGTCGTCGGCATGCTTGTTGAGGTTGATATCGATGCCGCCAGCGGGGATGCCGGTCTGGTCGTTGTCGAGGCTGCCGGTCAGTTGTTCTTTCTGGTTTTCCAGCAGCGTGCCGTTTTGCACCTTGTTGCCGACTTTGGACAGGTCGACGGTGCCACCGGCTTGCAGGGTGGCGCTGTAGGCGAGGCCATCGTTGACGGTCCAGGTGGTGACGTTGCTTTCTTCTACAAAACGGCTGTCGCTGGACTTGGCCTTGAGTGCGGCAAAGCTCGCCGCGTCAAAGCCGCCCGCTGCGACGGCGGCATTGAAGGCCGGGATGTCGACGCGTTCAACCTGGTTCCATTCGCCCTTCGCAATTTTGCCGGGCGTGCCGATAACGATGGTGTTCTGCCCGGTGCGGGTGGCGGCGCCCTGGTTGAGCAGGTTATTGGCGACGATGGCGAGGTTGCCGTTGGCCGCCAGCAGGCTGTAGCGGTTCTGCACGGTGTCGCCCTGGATCAGCAGGTCTTTGCCCGCCACCAGACGCGCCGGTGCCGAGTCCTTGATCGCCGACTCCAGGAACGTCTGGTGGATATTCACCTGACCACGCTTGAACCAGTCATGGCCGCCGCAATGCTGGCCGCAGCGCCATTCCACCGTGCCGGCGGTCACGGTTTTCACCAGCTCGAATTCGGCCTTGCCGTTCTCCACAACCGCGGCGTTGATGCCGATCGCGCCTTCGGCTTCAACCGTGCCGGACAGGTTGCTGAACGCCGCCGCTTGCCCGCCATCCTGCGCGGCAAACGTCAGGTTGCCTTGGGTGTAGACGTCGCCATAAGCGTTGTTGAAACGGTTGCCGCGCAGCGTCAGGTCGCCACCGCTGAACAGCAGCGAGTCCGCGCCATTGGTGATGCCTTGGGTGGCGGTGAGATTCACCGGCCCCAGGGCGCCAAGGGTGCCACGGTTGTTGATCTGCGCCGCCGCAATATCCAACTGCTGGCGCGCCGTGAGGAAGCCGAGGTTGTCGAGGGTGCCGCTCAGGTTGAGCTGAGTGTTGATGGCCGCCATGCGCCCGCCATTTTGGCTGACGTTATTGGCCACCACCGAGAGTTTTTGCAGGGCCGTCAAACGACCACTGTTGGTCATGTCGCCGCTCAGGGTGATATCCAGGTCGCCGCCGCTGACCACTTCGCCGCCGTTATCGAGGCTGATGGCGTTGAGGCTATTGCCCGTCGCGCCCAAGCCGCGCAGTTGACCGCCCGCGCTGTTATCCACATGGCCACCGGCCAGGGTAAAACGCTCGCTGGCTTCAACCAGGCCGCCTTGGTTGGTGAAGGTGTCGCGGGCGGTCAGGTTCAGGCGCTTGCCGCTGATCTGGCCGTCGGCACTGTTATCGAGGGTATCGCCGGTGAGGGTCAGTTGTTCCTGGCCGTGCAAGGCGCCGCCACGGTTGTTGATCGCGTCGGCAGTGACGGTCAGGTCGCTGGCGACGATTTGCCCGCCACGGTTATCCACCGACCCGCTGTCGAGGGTGGCGACCTGGCCTTCACCGAAGCGAATCAACCCGCCCATATTGACGATGGCCGGCGCGCTGATCGCCAGGTTTTGCAGGCCATAGATCCGGGCGATCTCGCCCTGGTTGGTCAGCTTGGCGGTGCTCACGCTGACGGTCTTGCCCTGGATCACCGCGCCTTGGTTGGTCAGCGCCTGCGCGGCGGTGATCGCCAGGTTGCGGCTGGCCAGGAGGTTGCCGCTGCTGTTCACGGTTTGTGCATTTACCACCAGATCGCCACTGGCATTGCGGCTGTTGTCCGCCTGCACGCCAGCCTCGATGATGCCCGCGTTGGTCACGGTGGCCGCGTTGAGTTCAATGCGCTGGCCGGCCGCCACGCTCTTCTGGTTGACCAGGTTTTGGGCGCTGGTCAGTTCCACATTTCCGGCGGCGTAGACCTTATCGGTCAGCTCGATGTGCTGCGCGGTGGCCTTGATGTTTCCCGTGGTTTGAGCCTGCGCCATGCTCAAGCGACCGTTGGCATCGAGTTGAATATCACCGCCACTGGCGGCCAGCGAACCGTCGAGTTTCACGCCCACACCGGCTTCGGTGCCCACCAGTTTGATCGCACCCGCGTACATGCCACCCAGCGCCGAGGAGTCAATGGCCAGTTCAGGTTTGGGGCTGCCGTCATCGGTGCGCACAGTGGTTTTCAGGCTTTGGGCATCGACGTCGTTGCGCCCGGCGATCACCGTCAGTGCCCGCGCATTGATCTGCGCATTGATCTTGGCCGAACGGGTGATGATCTCGAAGTGGTCGACGTTGCTGGCGTTCAAGCCCTCGCCGTCGATGGTCACCGCGCCGCCATCCACTTGGTAGTGGTCCAGGCGACCCACCTTGTCGATAACGGGCTTGCCGGTGGTCAAGGTGGCGCTGGGCGTATTGATGAACCCGCAGCCGTTGCAGGTCACGCCATAGGGGTTGGCGACGATGACTTTCGCCGACTGCCCAGCCACTTCGGTGAAGCCGCGCAACTGGCTCGGGCTGCCGCCGTTGACTTCGTTCAGGATGACGTTAGCCGCACCGCCCTTGAGGTTGGGGTTGCCGACGATGTAACCGCCCAACTGCGTGTTGGTCACCGCCCCGGTGGCGTTGTTGAGAATCACGCCGTTGGGGCCGACGTTGTAGTCCTTGAACTGGTTATGGGACAGCCCGCTGCCGTTGGGTGTCGCGATGTTCACCACCGGCACGCCGTTGCCCGCCTGGCCCACCGTGGTGCCTGGGGCGCTGACCACAATGCCTTCGGCCTGGGCCAGCAGCGGCTGCCAGAACAGCGCGTTGGCCAGGATCAGCGCAAGGCCACGTCGGCACAGGGTTTTCAGGGCAACTACGGGGCGAACGTCCATATTCAAACTCTCAAGGCGGGGCGTTGAATTACAGGTAGAAATCCATGCGGAAGTAGATGGGCGCTTCGCGCTCACTCATCACGGCCGGGCGTTCCAGGGAGTGGGCGAAGGTCACGCTGGTGCTGACGTGCTTGCCACGGACGAACAGCTCCAGGGAGTTGCTCGATACCCGGCCATGCACTTCGCTGTTGTAGCGACCGTGGCTGATCACACCCTGGTCATAGCCGACGCTGGCGCCGTACTCGAAAAACGCCGGGCGCAGCCAGTCCAGGGTGACCGGGCGGGCCCAGCGCAGGTCATTGCGCCAGTAGCCACCGCTGTCGCCCGTCAGTTGCTGGTCCTTGAACCCGCGCACCGACGCCGAGCCGCCCAGGCTCATGCGTTGTGGGCTGAACAGGATGTCTTCACTGCGTTGGCCGGTGGCCAGGCTGGTGAAGCTGAACGACTCGCCCCACAGGGTGAAGGGCTGCAAGTAGCTGACGGTGGCGGTGTATTTGCGATAACGCGCATTCGGCTGGCGATTGCCATACTGGTCGCGTTCGTCCTGGGCTTGGGCGTCGAGCAAACCGATACCGTTCTGCATGCCCAGGTCAAGGTTGACGAACGCATTGGCGATGCGCCGACCATGGTTGATGCCCACTTGGAACTCGCTCAGGCGGTTGCTGCTGAATTCGGTGCGCGTATCGAGGATGTAGTTGTTGGTGCGCAGGTGCGACACGCCGACGTTCACCGACGTCTTGCTGATGTCGTCGCGGTGAATCACCCGCTCGGCACGCAATTGGTGGGTCTGGTTGTCACCGTTCTGCTTGAACTTGAAGCCGTCGGTCACGCCAAAGGTGCGGTAGTCGCTCTCGCTGTAGAGGTAACTGAAGTTCCACCAGCCCCACGGCACGTTGTAGTAGAACATGCTGTTCTTCGAGGTTTTCTGGTGGTCGCTGACGGCGTCGTGGCCGCCGCGCAGTATCAGTTGATCGGCCAGGCCCAGCGGGCTGTCCCACTCCAGGCCTGCGCCCCACTGTTGTTCGCCGGTGCTTTTCTGGCCGTCGTTATTACGTGACAGGCCGGCGCGCCAGGGCTTTTGCGGCACGTTCTTGACCAGCACTTCACTGCCGCCGATCTGGCTGCCGGGGGTCAGCGCCATCTGCGCCTGCCGGGACGGCAAACGGCTCAGTTGATCCACCAGTTGCTCGACTTCCCGCAGGTTCAGCGCCTCACCCACTTTGCCGGGAAATGCCATGGCCAGCTCACGGTCGGTCACCGTGCTGCCCTCGGCCGCCTTCACGCCTTCGAGCTTGCCTTCCACCACCAGCACTTGCAGGTGCCCGCTGGACAGGTCCTGTTGCGGCAAGTACGCACGGCTGGTGACACGGCCCTTGGTGATGTATTCGTCGGTGATGACCTTGAGCAGTTCGTTGAGCTGCGCAACGCCCAGGCACTGGCCGATATAGGGTTTGAGCAGCCGCGCACGGTCAGCGGCGGACAGGCTGTCGGCGCCCTTGAGTTCGATGTCCTGGATGGGGAAGCAACGGGTGTCCGTCGGCAATGCCGGCGCCTGGGACCTGGTGTCTTTGCCGGGTAGATCCTGCAACTCGTCGAGACGTCGACGCTGTTCTTCAAGGAGACGGTTCTGGCGGTCGCGGATCAGGTCTTGATCCCCTGGCGTAGGCGCCGCCGTGGCACTGTTAGCGCTTAAATACGCGAGCAGGAAAGTGCACAGGAAATACCGAGTCCGTGGCGATAACAAAGACATGTTCGATCCATCGAAAATCAAGGGGCGGCAAACTAACACCGAACTTCCGACTACCCAAGGAGTTGGGTTAGTTGTACATTCGTACCAATTAGTCTTTTAACCGGTTGATTAATAACAATAAAAAATCATCAAAAAGAGTAAAGGCTTGTCTTGGGAATTATTATTCCGACAAGCGGCAGCCGTTTTGATAGCGATTCGTCGGAGAACTTGAAAGTTGCCATTAGTTGGCCAGCAAGTTGTTTCCGAGACAGCTTAGTACCGGAAAAAGCAGAAAAGTTCGCGGAGGTTTTGTGAATTGGATCCCATTTGTGGGGTTAACCTGAGAAGAGGGTAAGCCTGGTTTGTGTGGTAGCGGGCTTGCCCTAATGCCTGTCAGTTAAGGAAACAGCAGATGAGCGGCTTTC
>NZ_QUZT01000116.1 GCF_004682045.1 Pseudomonas nabeulensis | reverse complement strand
GAAAGCCGCTCATCTGCTGTTACCTTAACTGACAGGCATTAGGGCAAGCCCCCTCCCACATTTTGGCCAAGTTGTCTGAGAGACCCCGGTTTAGCGGCTGGCGAGCAGCGCCTGGCCGCGCACCACGGCTGCCCGCACCTGTGCCGGCGCAGTGCCGCCCACGTGGTTACGCGCATTCACCGAGCCTTCCAGGGTCAGCACGGCAAACACGTCCTGCTCGATCTGGTCGCTGAACTGGCGCAGTTCTTCCAGGCTCATTTCCGCCAGGTCCTTGCCGGTGTCCACGCCGTACTTCACGGCATGGCCAACGATTTCGTGGCAGTCACGGAACGGCAGCCCACGGCGCACCAGGTAGTCCGCCAGGTCAGTGGCGGTGGAAAACCCGCGCAAGGCCGCTTCGCGCATGATCGCGTGCTTGGGCTTGATCGCCGGAATCATGTCGGCAAACGCGCGCAGCGAGTCGCGCAGGGTGTCGGCGGCGTCGAACAGCGGTTCCTTGTCTTCCTGGTTGTCCTTGTTGTAGGCCAGTGGTTGGCCTTTCATCAGGGTCAGCAGGCCCATCAGTGCGCCGAATACACGGCCGCTCTTGCCACGCACCAGCTCGGGCACGTCGGGGTTCTTCTTTTGCGGCATGATCGAGCTGCCAGTGCAGAAGCGGTCCGGCAGGTCGATGAACTGGAATTGCGCACTGGTCCACAGCACCAGCTCTTCGGAGAAGCGCGACAGGTGCATCATCGCGATGCTGGCGGCGGCGCAGAATTCGATGGCGAAGTCGCGGTCGGACACGCCGTCCAGCGAGTTGCCGCCCACGGCGTCGAAGCCCAGCAGTTGCGCGGTGTATTCGCGGTCGATCGGGTAGGTAGTGCCGGCCAGTGCAGCGCTGCCCAACGGCATGCGGTTGGCGCGCTTGCGGCAATCCACCAGGCGCTCGTAGTCGCGGCTGAGCATTTCGAACCAGGCCAGCAGGTGATGGCCGAAGGTCACAGGCTGTGCGGTTTGCAGGTGAGTGAAGCCGGGCATGATGGTGTCCGATTCACGCTCGGCCTGCTCCAGCAGGCCTTTTTGCAGGCGGGTGATTTCGGACAGGATCAGGTCGATTTCGTCACGAATCCACAGGCGGATATCGGTGGCGACCTGGTCGTTGCGGCTACGGCCGGTGTGCAGCTTCTTGCCGGTCACACCGATGCGGTCGGTGAGGCGGGCCTCGATATTCATGTGCACGTCTTCCAGGTCGACGCGCCAGTCGAACGTGCCGGCTTCGATCTCGCCCTGAATGGTTTTCAGGCCGTCGATGATGCTGTCGCGCTCGGCGTCGGTCAGTACGCCGACCTTGGCCAGCATCGTCGCGTGGGCGATGGAGCCCATGATGTCGTGGCGGTACAGGCGCTGGTCGAAGGTGACGGAGGCGGTGAAGCGGGCGACGAAGGCGTCGACGGGTTCACTGAAGCGGCCGCCCCAGGACTGGTTGGTCTTGTCGGTGCTCATGGATTCGCTCGTGATCTGCTTAATAAAGAGGCTTGGAAGTGTGCCGGCGATGATAACAGGGTTGCCCGCAGAGGCGGTGCTGCGGGTCGTCGGCATTTTTATTTGTGTAAACGATGGCTAAGTGCCTTGCCGCCGACCGCGTCCAGGACGAGACTGGAGATAGAGGCTTATTGAAACGATATTTGACGATTGAGCAATGTCGTCTCAGTGAGCGTCTACAGTTGGACTGATAGTGTGTGAATGCACCAAAGTCGGGTGATGCGGTCAGAGCCCAGACTATCCATTTAAAACGGGGGGTATTCGGATTGTGTATCAGCAAACCCTACGACGGTGCCCGCAGGCAGCAGGTCTTGGGCGCTATTGAACAGGTCCGGGTAAATATGGGTGCCGCTGCCGGGGCACTTTTTGCCGCTCGCGCTAGTCTTAGCGTGGATCGCTGTGACGCAAGTCACCGCACCTGTCTACGCTATCCTTGTGCGAGACTCACGCAGGAATCCAGCGCAATATGAATGTCCTGATCGTTGATGACGAACCCCAAGCCCGCGAGCGACTGAGCCGTTTGGTCAGCGAACTTGAGGGTTATACAGTCCTTGAACCGAGCGCCACCACGGGCGAAGAGGCGTTGACGCTGATCGACAGCCTCAAGCCGGATGTGGTGCTGCTCGATATCCGTATGCCGGGTCTTGATGGCCTGCAAGTGGCCGCACGGCTCAGCGAGAGAGAATCGCCACCCGCCGTGGTGTTCAGTGCAGCGGCGGACGACTTTTCCACAGACACGCTTGAGGCCAGCGGTGCCAGCTTCGTGACCAAGCCGGTCACTGGCGAAGCGTTGCTCAAGGCGCTGAAAAAAGCCGAGCGCCCGAACCGCGTCCAGCTCGCCGCCCTGACCCAGCCGGCGGCCCAGAGTGGCAACGGGCCGCGCAGCCATATCAGTGCCCGTACCCGAAAAGGTATCGAACTGATCCCGTTAAGCCAGGTGGTCTACTTTATTGCTGACCACAAATACGTGACCCTGCGCCACGAGGCCGGCGAAGTATTGCTCGATGAGCCGCTCAAGGCCCTTGAGGATGAGTTTGGCGACCGCTTCGTGCGGATCCACCGCAACGCGCTGGTGGCTCGCGAGCGAATCGAGCGCCTGCAACGCACGCCCCTGGGGCACTTTCAGCTGTTCTTGAAGGGGCTCAACGGTGATGCATTGATCGTCAGCCGGCGCCATGTCGCCGGTGTGCGCAAGATGATGCAGCAGCTTTAGCCCGAGGCGTGCAGCCCTGATCCCGGTGCGGCGTGGCCAGGGAGGCCCCGCACTTGCTGATTCAAATCAAAGCGTATTTGCCTGAGCTGTTATTATCTGCCGTATCTATTCAGTACGGATTGATCCATGTCCTCTCGCGAAATCCGCATCGCCACCCGTAAAAGTGCCCTGGCCTTGTGGCAGGCCGAATACGTCAAAGCACGCCTTGAACAGGCCCATCCGGGCCTCACGGTGTCCCTGGTGCCCATGGTCAGTCGCGGCGACAAGCTGCTGGACTCGCCGCTGTCGAAGATCGGCGGCAAGGGCCTGTTCGTCAAGGAGCTGGAAACCGCACTGCTGGAAAACGACGCCGATATCGCCGTGCATTCGATGAAAGATGTGCCCATGGACTTCCCCGAAGGCCTGGGCCTTTTTTGTATCTGCGAGCGCGAAGACCCGCGTGACGCCTTCGTTTCCAACACCTATGCCTCCCTGGATGACCTGCCTCAGGGCAGCATCGTTGGTACTTCCAGCTTGCGCCGCCAGGCCCAGTTGTTGACTCGCCGTCCGGACCTGCAGATTCGCTTCCTGCGCGGCAACGTCAACACTCGCCTGGCCAAGCTCGATGCGGGTGAGTATGACGCGATCATCCTCGCCGCCGCGGGCCTTATCCGCCTGGGCTTTGAAGACCGCATCACCTCGGCGATCAGCGTCGAAGACAGCTTGCCAGCAGGCGGGCAGGGTGCCGTGGGCATCGAATGCCGCACCGCTGACAGTGAAATCCATGCGCTGCTCAAACCCCTCGATCACCACGACACCGAAGTACGCGTCACGGCCGAGCGCGCCCTGAACAAGCACCTCAACGGTGGCTGCCAGGTGCCGATTGCCTGCTACGCGGTGCTTGAAGGCGAAAACCTGTGGCTGCGTGGCCTGGTGGGCGACCCGGACGGGGGCACCCTGCTGACCGCGGAAGTGCGCGGCCCGCAGCGTGACGCCACGGCCTTGGGCATTCAGGTGGCCGAAGAGCTGCTGAGCAAAGGCGCTGGCGCCATTCTGCAAAAGGTCTACGGCGAGGCCGGCCCGCAGTGACCGAATGGCGTGTGCTGCTGACGCGGCCTGCCGAGGAGTCGACGGCCCTGGCGGCGTCGCTGTCCGACGCCGGTATTTTCAGCAGCAGCTTGCCTTTGCTGGACATCGAACCGCTGGTGCTGACATCTGGGCAGCAAGGCGTCTTTCACGACCTTGGCCGTTATTGCGCAGTAATCGTAGTGAGCAAGCCGGCTGCGCGCCTTGCCGTACAGCAGTTGGATCAAGCGTGGCTGCTACTGCCATGGTTCAGCGTCGGCGCCGCCACCGCCCAAGTACTGGCGGATCATGGCCTCAACGTTCACTACCCTCACGCTGGCGATGACAGCGAGGCCTTGCTTCAATTGCCTGCGTTGAGCGAGGCTATCGCACGGCCCGAGGCGCGGGTGCTGATCCTGCGCGGCGAGGGCGGCCGTGAACTGCTGGCGCAGCGTTTGCGCGAGCAAGGTGCTAGTGTCGATTACCTGGAGCTGTACCGTCGTTTCCTTCCGGCCTATGACGCCGGTGCGCTGATGCAGCGCATCCAGTTGGAACGCCTGAACGGCCTGGTGGTCAGCAGTGGGCAGGGTTTGCTGAACCTGCAGGCTCTGGCCGGTGCCGAGTGGCCCCAGGTGGCACAGCTGCCGTTGTTCGTGCCCAGCCCGCGAGTCCAGGAGATGGCGCGGGCAGCGGGCGCAGAAAAAGTTGTGGATTGTCGCGGCGCGAGTGCCGCGGCTTTGTTAGTGGCGCTGCGCAGTCATGACGCTGCCACTCTCTGATACGCAAAGGACGGATACGTGAGCGAAACAGCCTTGCCTAAAGATGAAACCCAACCCGCACTCGATGCGCCGGTTGAGTCACCGGTCTCCGCGCCGCGCCGTGGCAATGGCCTGGCAATTGTCGCCTTGTTGCTGGGCGCCGCAGGCGTAGCCGCCGGCGGTTGGGGGATCTGGCAGGTCCGTGCCCTGCAAGCCAGCAGCCAGCAGCAATTGGGACAGGTGCAGACGCTCGATGATCAATCCCAATCTCTCAAGCAGAGCCAGCAGCAACTGGCCGCGCGCCTGGCTCAATTGCCAGGGGCGGAGGAGCTGGAAGAGCGCCGTCGTCTGGTTGCCCAGTTGCAGGGTGATCAGCAACGCCTGAGCCAACGCCTGGAAACCGTGCTGGGTGCCAGCCGTCAGGACTGGCGCTTGGCCGAAGCTGAGCATCTGATCCGTCTGGCGAGTTTGCGTCTATCGGCCCTGCAAGATATCAACAGCGCTCAGGCGCTGGTGCAGGGGGCGGACGAGATTCTGCGTGAACAAAGCGACCCGGGCTCCTATGCCGCCCGCGAGCAATTGGCCAAGAGCCTGGCCGCGTTGCGCAGCACCGAGCAACCGGATCGCACCGGCCTCTATCTGCAACTGGCCGCGTTGCGTGACCAGGTGGTGCAATTGGCGGCCATCGCCCCTGAATACCAGTTGACCGAGCCGGCCTCCCAAGGGCGCCCGACCACTGATACCGACAGCCGTTGGAGCCAGTGGTGGGAGCAGATTTCCCGCTACTTCCGCATCGACTTCAACCCCGACGACAACATCCGTCCGCTGCTGGCCGGTCAAGGCCTGAACCAAGTGCGCCTGGCCTTGAGCCTGGCCCTGGAGCAAGCGCAATGGGCGGCGCTCAATGGCGAGTCGGCGGTGTACAGCCGCTCCCTGGGCGAAGCGCGCAGTGTGTTGCAAGACAACTTCAACCAGGACAACCCGCAGAGCAAGGCGATGCTGGCACGTATCGCCGAGCTTGAGCCCAAGGCTGTCTCGGTGGTGACGCCGGACCTGGCCGCGAGCCTGGCCGCCGTGCAGGCGTACCTTGAGCGTCGGCACCTGTCTGCCGATGAAGCGAAGGCGGCGGCCGCGCCGGCGAAGCAGGAGTAGAGCCGATGAAGCGTTTCTATGTGATCCTGATGCTGGCGATTGCAATCGCGCTGGCACTGGCCGTGGGCATTTCGAAACACACCGGCTACGTGCTGATTACTTATCCCCATGTGCTGCACTACGAGTCGAGCCTGTGGGCGACCCTGGTGGCAGTGGCTGCCATTGGCCTGGCGATCTACCTGGTCCGTGTGTTGCTGAGCCTGGTGACCACCTCCGGTGGGGTGGTCAACCCGTGGTCGCGGCGTAACCGCAGCCGTCGTGTGCAGATCGCCATCGAGCAGGGCCAGATGGACCTTGCCGAAGGCCGCTGGGCCAGCGCCGAGCGCCACCTGCATCGTGCTGCCGAGGCCGAACGTCAACCCTTGCTCTATTACCTCGGTGCAGCGCGCGCGGCCAATGAACAAGGGCGCTATGAAGAGTCCGACGGCTTGCTGGAACGGGCTCTGGAGCGTCAACCCCAGGCTGAGTTGGCGGTTGCCTTGAGCCACGCGCAACTGCAATTGGACCGTGGTGACACCGAGGGCGCGTTGACCACGTTGCAGGCCATGCACGAGCGCCATCCCCATAACGCCCAGGTACTGCGCCAGTTGCAGCGCTTGCATCAGCAGCGCGGCGATTGGTCGTCGGTGATCCGCCTGTTACCGGAATTGCGCAAGGACAAGGTATTGCCCGCCAGCGAGCTGGCTGAACTGGAGCGTCGTGCCTGGGGCGAGAACCTGAGCCTGGCGGCCCAGCGTGAAGAACAGGGCGAAGCGGGTTTGCAGTCCCTTGAACGAGCCTGGCAGCAACTCACTTCCGCCCAGCGCCAGGAGCCGCAACTGGTCTTGGCCTATGCCGAGCAACTGCGCCAGTTGGGCGCCGATGCCAAGGCCGAGGAGGCGTTGCGTGGTGCGCTCAAACGCGATTACGACAGTCATTTGATCCGCCTCTACGGCCTGCTGCGTGGCAGTGACCCGGCCCGGCAATTGAAGTTTGCCGAAGGTTGGCTCAAGGACCATCCCGGTGACGCCAGTCTGCTGCTGACGTTGGGCCGTTTGTGCCTGCAAAACAGCCTGTGGGGCAAGGCGCGGGACTATCTTGAAAGCAGCCTGCAGGTGCAGCGCAACCCAGAGGCCTGTGCCGAGCTGGCGCGCTTGCTGGCCCAGTTGGGCGACACCGAGCGCAGCAACCAGTTGTTCCAGGAAGGCCTGGGTCTGCTGGACAGTCGTCTGCTGGCATCGCCGCTGCCCGTTCCTGCACGAGTTTGAAGAAAGTATTCGAGGGTCGGCACAGACGCGTCTGATCGCTGGCCCTCCGGTCCTCCCGTAAGCAAGGGGTTTGGAAGCTTTCTCAGCTTAGTCCTACGTTTTGACTCCCGAAGTCTTCCATCTTTTGATGGAATGTCCTTACGCTCTCGCGGAAACGTCTGCGCTAGTGCTTATTGAAAGGGGTCAGGCCTTTCCTCTACCGTAGCGGCCTATCTTTCGCGATGCGGATAAAGCATGTCTTTTGCCCCCTCACGCTCCTTGTTTATCCTCGCGTTCATGGCGGGTGCGCTGACGTTGGGTGCGTCTTTTTACCTTGAGTTCGGTGTGTCTCTGCGCCCGTGCTTCCTGTGTCAGTTGCAACGATTCTTCCTGGCCGCTTTCACGTTGATCAATCTGGTGGGCGCGCTCCACAACCCCGCGCGTTCTGCCGCCTACTTCTACGGGCTGGCGAGCATGGGCAGCGCATTGCTCGGCGCCTTCACTGCGGTGCGCCAGGTCTTGCTACAAAACGCCACACCCGACCACGCCGCCGACTGCTGGCCCAGCCTGCACCACATGATTGAAAACCTGTCGTTTTGGCAGGCGCTGCGGTCGACGGTCAAAGGCACGGTTGACTGCGTGGAAATCAATTGGACCCTGTTTGACTTAAGCCTGCCCGAATGGAGCTTGTTGTTCTTCGTGGCCATGCTGATCCTGGGTGTCATGCAGTTTTCACAATTGTTATTGAGCCAACGTTTGCGTTCGCCAGGGCGGTGAAAACAGGTTGTGGTTTGTAGGACGGGATTAAACACTTGTATGAACTTTCTCTCCTGCGTACCTTGAAGCCATAGTCATGCGGGCATAATCTGGCCCGCACGTGTCATTGAAACCGTTTGTCAGATGCGGCCTTGTCCGGCTGCCGCTTTATCCTTGAAGTGTTGCGCGGGCACCAGGCGGCAGCGCCCCTATAGGGAAGAGAGATCATCATGCTGGAAAGTTGTCAGAATGCTCAGGAACGCTGGGGTGGGGTGCACAAGCTGATCGATAATTGGCTGAAGGCACGTCACGAACTGGTTCGGGACTTTGATGCGCTCGGCGACAAACCCGATGCGCTGGCTGAAAATCGCAAGCCATTGCAAGAGTTCTGCGGTTCATTGGTGGACTACGTGTCGGCCGGCCATTTCGGCGTCTATGAACAACTCACCAAGGAAGCGGAAGCCTTCGACGATCAGCGTGGCCTGGATCTGGCCGAGACCCTTTACCCACGCATCGATGTCATCACCGAGAAGCTGCTCGCGTTCAATGACCTGTGTGATGCCGGCAAATGCGTCGCGGAAGAATTCAAGAAGTTGGGTGGGTTGCTGCACGAGCGTTTCGAGCTGGAAGACTGCCTGATCGAAGTGCTGCACAACGCTCACAAGGAAGAGCCTGCGACTCAGGCTTGATCCAGGACGGCAGACAAAAAACGGTGCGCAGTGCGCACCGTTTTTTATTGGGTCAGGGGCGAGTGCTGAGCAATTCGATCTCGAATACCAGCGGTGTGTAGGGTGGGATCAACTCACCAGCACCGTCGGCGCCGTAGGCTTGGTCTGATGGAATCACCAGTCGCCACTTTGCGCCTACGGGCATCTGTTGCAGCGCACTGCTCCAGCCGCTGATCACACTGTCCAGGCGAAACCACTGCGGCTGAGTGCTCTGATCGAACACCGTCCCATCGGGCAGTCGGCCCACATATTTCACCTGGACCTGATCGCTGGCCATCGGCTTGTTGCCAGTGCCTGGGGTCAGTTCGGTCAGCAGGATTCCATCCGCCAATTCGCGCACGCCTTTCAAGGCTTTTTCTTTGCTCAAGAATTGTTGTTCGGCGGCTAACGCGCTTTCGCTATGAGGTGTCTGTGCGTCCGCTTCGTGCTGGGCCAGAAGCTGCTCGATACGTGCGTTATCCAGCGCCAGGGGTTTGCCTTGATAGGCCTGTTTGAGCCCGTCCAGCAATGCTTGAATTTGCAAGTCGGGGACTTCCTGGCGCAAGCGTTCACCGAGGCTGGCACCCAGGCTGTAGGCGAGGTCGTGTTGGTCCTGCGAAGGGATGTTGGGCGGCGATTGCTCGTTGCCGTGGGCCACCGAAATCGCCAAGCCCAGCACAAGAAAAAAGTAACGCGACATGGGGCATTCTCCTGCCGAAAGTGCGACGGATTATGCCAGTGCGAGCAGGTAAAAAGTGCCGCGTGTTTTCGTTATATCGATAAGAATTTTCGTACGTTGCAACGCAACGCAAACGATACTGTCAACATGCCCTAGCGGCGGTAAGAGCAGAGGGCTAGTATGAGCCGCACCCACGTCAGCCAGGAGGTAAACCATGTCGGCCAAACAGAAGCCTGTTAATACCCCGTTGCATTTACTCCAACAACTTTCGGGCAGCTTGCTCGAACATCTGGAAAGCGCTTGTTCCCAAGCCCTGGCCGATGCAGAAAAACTGCTCGCCAAGCTGGAAAAACAACGCGGTAAAGCGCAAGAAAAGCTGCACAAATCCCGCACCAAACTGCAAGGCGCCGCCACTGCTGGCAAGGCCAAGGCACAAGCCAAAGCCAAAGACGCCGTCAAAGAACTTGAGGACCTGCTGGACGCCCTCAAGGATCGCCAAGCTGAAACCCGCGCCTACATTTCCCAACTCAAAAAAGACGCTCAAGAAAGCCTGAAACTGGCTCAGGGCGTTGGTCGTGTGAAGGAAGCCGTAGCCAAAGTGTTGGGCGCTCGTACCCCGGCAAAAGCGGTTGCG
>NZ_QUZT01000115.1 GCF_004682045.1 Pseudomonas nabeulensis | reverse complement strand
GGGCTTGCCCCCGATGAGGGTGTGTCAGCTACAAAACTGTCAGCTGACACTCCCTCATCGGGGGCAAGCCCCCTCCCACATTTGAATTGCGACTCCCATGAAAAAAGAGATTGATCCCCCGAGTTCTACGGCAGGATCACCAACTTACCCGCCGTACGCCGCGACTCAAGATCTCGATGCGCCTGCTCTGCCTGCGCCAACGGATAACGCCGCCCGATCTGCACACGCAGCCGCCCGGTACGCACCCAGGTAAACAGCTGCTGCGAATACGCAAGCAAGGCCTCACGCGTACGCACATGGTGCATCACCGACGGATAGGTCAGCTTGATACTGCGCGGCAGGGAGAAGATATCGACGGGCGCAATCGGGTCCATGAACGGGCCGTACAACGCCAGGGTGCCGAAATAGTCCAGCAGTCGGATCGACTCGTCAAAGCCCTCGGCGCCGGTGCCGTCATACACCACCTTCATCGATTGCGCGCCGACCAGGCGCTCGACGTGACGGGCGACAGCGCCCGCTCGCCCGATCACCACGTAATCGGCACCGGCCGCCAGCACGGCGTCCACTTTGTCTTCATGGGACACCCGGCCAATCACCTTGCCCCCCAGCAGCTTGATCATCTGCGTGAGCATCAGCCCTACGCCACCGGCAGCAGCGTGGACAAAGGCCCAGTCGCCCTTCTGGATCCCGTGCACCTGAAACACCAGGTTGCTGGCGGTCAGGCCTTGCATCATCAGGCCCGCAGCGGTTTCGAAGCTGATGTCATCCGGTAGCGGCACCAGTTGGGCAACGGGGGCGACGATCATCTCGGCATAGCTGCCGGGCACGTAGTGCCAGGCCACGCGGTCCCCGGGAGACAGCTCGGTCACCCCGGGCCCGATCGCCACGACAACACCGGCGCCTTCCACCCCCGGTGTCAGGGGCAGTGGGTTGGCCTGCCCCAGGCCACGCCGAATACCGGTGTCCATAAAGTTGACGCCGGCGGCCATCACTTGCACCAGTACCTGCCCGGCGCCGGGTCTGTCGGGGGCAACATCCTCCGCCGCCAGTACTTCGGGGCCTCCAAAGGAGTGCATCACAATCGCTTTCATCGGTTTCACAGCCTGCAAGATCGTTCGGCACCGTGTGGTGCCGAAACCTGCCGCCATGCTGAGCAAGGCATGTATCTGCGGCATGTCGGCAGGCGGGCCGTTTGAATGGCTGTGTAACCTGAACAGCGGTGGATACAGTGGCTTACACCAGGTTCAGCACCACGTCGATATTGCCGCGCACCGCCTTGGAGTACGGGCAGGTCTGGTGGGCGGTGTCGATCAGCTCCAGTGCCACGCTACGCTCCACGCCCGGCAGGCTGATATTCAAGCGTGCACGCAGGAAGTAGGCATCGCCCTCGGTGCACAGGTCGACTTCGGCATCGATCGCCAGGTCCGCCGGCAGCTCGACCTTCAACTTTCGCGCGGCCAACCCGAGGGCGCCGTCAAAGCAGGCTGACCAGCCGGCGGCGAACAGCTGCTCGGGGTTGGTGCCGCCGCCCTTGGAGCCCGGCAGTGAATGCAGGATATCCAGGCGCCCGTCGTCGCTGCGCGAGGTGCCACCGTCGCGGGCGCCGGTGGTGTGGACTTTGGCGGTATAGAGTATTTTCTTGGCAGTCATGGAAACCGTCCTGAGGGTGAGGGTGAGGGAAAACGCATACGCGATGCGTTGCCCATCTCAGCACGGCCCGAACCGGCCTTCGATTACACGATGGTATCGCCCGCCCGCCGCCGGGTTAGCATGTGACACCTAAGTATGATGGGCGCGCGCCACGCGACCGGGCATTCTCGTCGCACGGCGCCTGTAGATAGAGAACCGGTATGTCGAATCAACTCAGCGTCGTCGATGCACTGCCTGGCGTGGCGTTCACCGCGCAGGGCGATGGGCGTGTCGACTTCGTCAGCCAGGGCTGGACCACCTACACCGGACGCAGCGCCGCCGATGCCCATGGCCGTGGCTGGCAGTCGGCGGTACACCCCGACGACCTGCCCGCCCTGCTCACTGGCTGGAACGCCGGCGTCAACGGCACTGCCGTGGATATCCAGGCCCGCCTGCGGCGCTTCGACGGTGTGTACCGCTGGTTTGTGCTGCGCCTCAACCCGTTGGCCGAGGGCCAATGGTGCGGGCTGTTCAGCGACATCGACGACTATCGGGGCGTCCCCACTGCGCCCCTCGCCGCCGACCTGGACCTGCGCACCATCATCGACTGCATCCCTGCGCTGGTGGCGTTCATGACCCCCGATGGCGCGCTGGAATGCGTCAACTGCCACAACCTCGACTACCTGGGCGCCACCCTCGAAGAATTGAAGCAATGGACCGTCGGCGCCACCGTGCACCCCGACGATCTGCCGGGCGTGATCAACGCGTGGATGCATGCGGTGCGCACCGAACAACCCTATCGCAACGAACTGCGCCTGCGTCGCGCCGATGGCGCCTACCACTGGTTCGCCGCCCGCGCGCTGCCAATGCGCGACACCGTAGGCCGGATCACCCGCTGGGTGCTGATCAGCGTCGATATCGACGAGCAAAAACGCGACAAGGCACTGATCGCCCAGGCGCTGGCCGAGGTCAGTGCGTCGGAAGATCGCCTGAGCAATATCATCAACGCCATTCCCGGTTTCGTCTGGAGCGCCGCGCCGGACGGCAGCGTCGGTTTCGTCAACCAGCGCTGGTGCGACTACACCGGCATGAGCCTGGACGAAGCACGCGGCATCGGCTGGGCACGCTCGGTGCACCCGGAAGATGCCGCGCCGCTGGCCGAATATTGGGGCGCCTTGTTGCAGTCCGGCGAGGCCGGTGAGTACGAGGCACGGCTGCGTCGCTTCGACGGTCACTATCGCTGGTTCCTGGTGCGTGCAGTGCCGCAACGGGACGAATGGGGCGCGGTGATGCGCTGGTACGGCGAAAACACGGATATCGAAGACCGCAAGCAAGCCGAAATGCTCGCGGCGAGCATCGCCATCGAGCGCCAGCAATCGGAAGAAACCCTGGACAAAGTGCGCTCTGAACTCGCCCACCTGGCGCGGGTGGCCAGCCTGGGCGCGGTCACGGCGTCGATTGCCCATGAAGTCAACCAACCGCTGGCCGGCATCATCACCAACGCGAGCACTTGCCTGCGCATGCTCGGCGCCGACCCGCCGAATGTGACCGGCGCCCTGGAAACCGCACGCCGCACCATCCGCGATGGCAACCGTGCTGCCGATGTGATCAACCGCCTGCGCGCGTTGTTCTCGAAAAAAACCATCACCATCGAAGATGTCGACCTGAACGAAGCCGCTCGGGAAGTCATCGCCATGTTGCTCGGTGAGTTGCAGCGCAACGGCGTGGCCCTGCAACCGGATTTCACTGATGACCTGCCGGCGGTCAGGGGCGACCGTGTGCAACTGCAACAAGTGATCCTCAACCTGATCCTCAATGCCACCGAGGCGATGAACACCATGACGGGCCGCGCGCGGCACTTGCAAGTCAGCACCGGTTTGAATGAACACCAAGGGGTTTACCTGGCCGTGACGGACAACGGCAGCGGTTTCGATCCCCTGGATGCCGAACGCATGTTTACCGCGTTCTACACCACCAAGCACGCGGGCATGGGCATCGGGTTGTCCATCAGCCGTTCGATCATCGAGCGGCATGCCGGGGTCTTGTCGGCTGCCGTCAATGACGGGCCGGGCGCCACGTTCCAGTTTTCCATTCCAGCGACCAGGGAGGGTAGTTGATGCAAAGGCCTTTACTCGTGGCGGTCGTCGATGATGACGAGTCAGTGCGTGAATCCCTGCCTGACCTGCTCAGGGAGTTCGGCTTTGCCGTCGAAGCCTTCTCGTCGGCCCAGGCATTTCTCGACTCGGGCTTCGTCGAGCAAACCCGCTGCCTGATCCTGGACGTGGCCATGCCCGGCATGTCGGGCCCCGACTTGCATGGGGCACTCAAGCTGCGCGGCTATGCCATTCCGGTGATTTTCATCACCGCCCATGGCGATGCCGGCGACCGGCCGAACCTGTTAAGCGGCGGCGCGGTGGACTGCCTGTTCAAGCCCTTCAGCGAAGCGCAATTGCTCAGGGCGCTGAGTGCAGCCATTCCGCTTGATTGAGCCCGTCTTACAAGGAGCTATTCTGATGTACTCGACCCAGCTGATGGCCCATGAACACAGAGCCGCAACGATGACCGACACCTTGCCAACCGTGTTCGTGGTGGACGACGACGTGTCCGTGCGCGAATCCCTGGAACTGTTGATCCGCTTCGCCCAGTGGCAACCGCGCTTGTTCGAGTCGGCCCAGGACTTCCTCGCCGAGCCGCGTACGCAAGTACCCAGTTGCCTGGTGCTGGACATCAACCTGCCCGACCTCAACGGCCTGGACCTGCAAGCCGCCATCGCCAACGAGCGCCCGGACACGCCGATCATTTTCATCACCGGCTACGGCGACATTCCCCTCACCGTGCGCGCCATGAAAGCCGGGGCCGTGGAGTTCCTGACCAAGCCGTTCGATGATGACGTGCTGCTCAACGCCATCGCCGATGCCCTGGAAAGAAGCCGTATCGCCTTGGCCCAGCAAGATCATCTGCACACGTTGCAAAACGCCTATGCCAGCCTGACGCCGCGGGAACAGGAAGTGATGGCGATGGTCGTTGCCGGCCATATGAACAAGGTGATTGCTTCGGACCTGGCCATCAGTGAGATCACCGTCAAGGCCCATCGTGGCAAAGCCATGCGCAAAATGAAGGCCCGCTCATTGGCGGACCTGGTGAAGATGGCGGCGTTGCTGGCAACGCCGCCGGGGTGAGTCAGTTGGCCGCCTTGGCTTCCTGCAACAGCGTCTGGATCATCTTTTCCTGCTCGTCATACCGGCCTTCGCCAAAGTGGGTGTAGCGCACCTGCCCCTTGGCATCCACCAGGTAATGGGCGGGCCAGTACTGGTTATCGAAGTTGCGCCAGATCGCGTAGTTGTTGTCGATGGCCACCGGGTAGGTGATGCCCAGCTTGCGCACCTGGTCCTTGACGTTGCCAATGATGCGTTCGTAACCGTATTCCGGGGTGTGCACACCGATCACCACCAAGCCGTCCTTCTCGTATTTCTTCGCCCACTCCTTCACATAGGGCAAGGTGTGCTGGCAGTTGATGCAGTCGTACGTCCAGAAGTCCACCAGCACCACTTTGCCCTTGAGGGATTCGCGGGTCAGCTCGGGTGAGTTGAGCCACTCCACTGCACCGTCCAGGGATGGCATGGCGCCCTTGGCGGTGTCTTGTGCTGGGTCGGCCTTGACCTTGCTCACCACAAAATCCACCACTTTGGGCACGGTGTTCAGCACGCCTTTCTCCAGGCTGCTGACGCCTTCGGACGAGGTGCCGGCCAGCAGGGTTTTGTCCGCCCCGGTGGAAATCACCACCGCCGCCGCGAGTACCGCCACCCCTGCCCCACGGCGCAGCCAACCGGTAACCGGGATCGACGCCTTGAGCCGGTTGACCAGGCCGCGCCCGGCGAAAATCAGCGTGCCCAGGGACAATGCGCTACCCAAGCCATACGCCAACAGCAACAGGCTGGTCTGCGCATTGGCGCCTTGCAGCATCGCGCCGGTGAGGATCACGCCCAGGATCGGCCCGGCGCATGGCGCCCACAACAGGCCGGTGGCGACACCGATCAACAGCGACTTGAGCGGGCCGGACAAGCTGCGGCTGTCGGGGTCGAGGCGGTTGCCCAGCACCACAAACGGTCGCGCCAGCCAGCCGCCGATGCGCGCCGAGATCAGTGACAGCGCAAACAGCACCATCACGATCAACGCTACCTGCCGGCCGGTGTTGTTGGCCTGCACCACCCACTCACTGCTGACCACCGCCAGGCTGGAGATCAGCGCGAAGGTCAGGACCATGCCGCCGAGGGTCAGCAGGATCGAACGGCGGCTGCGGTCGACGCCGGCAAACAGAAACGGCACCACCGGCAAGATACAAGGGCTGAGGACGGTCAGGATGCCGCCCAGGAATGCGATCAGAAGCATGACGTTCACCTTATGTGGCCAAGAGGACTCAGTTGTCGCCGATGCAGCCGTCGCCGAACTTGAGGTAGTCCAGCACTTGGGTCTGGTCGTGGGAGTCCAGGTACGTCATGCGCGCGTTCACCACGCCGCAGGCGGGGGTTGAGTCCTGGCTCATCGACACCACGCGCTTGATGTCCAGGTGGGTGCCGTAGTTGTAGGTTTGCACGTTGGTGGCGGCTTCGGCGCGGGCCGACAAGGTGCAGATGTTCAGGGCGGCAAACAGGCAGGCGGCGTAGATGGCTTTGGTATTCATGGCGTTGACTCCAGTCTCAGGGTTGGAGGCGGTGTGCCTCGTTGGAATCAATTAAATGCCCCTGAGGTATCGCGCCTGTGTCGAAAACCGGCGCGGGTTAATCGGTACGTATCCACAGCGCCTGTCGATACACAGCGATACAAAAAGCCCAAAGCACGACCTGGATCAATAAACCGCCCGCGCCTCTCGTCTACCCTCGCGCCTTTTTTGCGACCCGCGCCCATGCCTCCCATTCTTGCCCCCGAACTGCTCGCCCCCGCCGGCACCCTGAAAAACATGCGCTACGCCTTTGCCTACGGCGCCGATGCGGTGTACGCCGGGCAACCGCGCTACAGCCTGCGGGTGCGCAACAACGAATTCGACCACGCCAACCTGGCCCTGGGCATCGACGAAGCCCATGCCCAGGGCAAGCGCTTCTACGTGGTGGTGAACATCGCGCCGCATAACGCCAAGTTGAAGACCTTCCTCAAGGACTTGGCGCCGGTGATCGCCATGGGCCCGGACGCGCTGATCATGTCCGACCCTGGGTTGATCATGCTGGTGCGCCGGCATTTCCCGCAGATGCCGATTCACTTGTCGGTGCAGGCCAATACGGTGAACTGGGCCAGCGTGGAGTTCTGGCAACAGCAAGGGATTTGCCGGGTGATTCTGTCGCGGGAGCTGTCGCTGGAAGAGATCGGCGAGATCCGCCAGCAGGTGCCGGCCATGGAGCTGGAAGTGTTTGTGCACGGCGCCTTGTGCATGGCCTATTCCGGGCGCTGCCTGCTCTCGGGCTATATGAACAAGCGCGACGCCAACCAGGGCAGCTGCACCAACGCGTGCCGCTGGAAATACCAGGCCACGCCGGCGGTGGAAAACGCCACGGGGGATATCGTCCAGCAATACCCACCGACCCTGGGGATTGGTACGCCGACTGACCAGGTGTTTTTGCTACAGGAAGCGAACCGCCCCGATGAACAAATGCCCGCCTTCGAGGACGAGCACGGCACCTACATCATGAACGCCAAGGACCTGCGTGCCGTGCAGCATGTGGAGCGCCTGACCCAGATGGGCGTGCACTCATTGAAGATCGAAGGCCGCACCAAATCCCACTTCTACTGCGCGCGCACCACCCAGGTGTATCGCCAGGCGATCGATGATGCGGTGGCCGGCCGTGCGTTTGACCGCAACCTGATGACCGACCTCGAATCCCTGGCCCAGCGCGGCTACACCGAAGGGTTCCTGCGCCGCCATGTGCACGACGAATACCAGAACTACCAGAACGGCAGCTCAGTGTCGGATCGCCAGCAATTTGTGGGTGAACTGACGGGGGAGCGACGCGGCGAGTTGGCCGAGGTCAAGGTGAAGAACCGCTTTGCGGTGGGCAATCATTTGGAGTTGATGACGCCTGCGGGCAATTTTCACTTTGACCTGGGCAGCCTGCATAACGCGAAAGGCGAAGCTATCGAGGTGGCACCGGGGGACGGGCACACGGTGTATGTGCCCGTTCCGGTGGGGATGGATTTGCGCTTTGGCTTGTTGATGCGCGACGTTTAATGAGTCGTGCCCCTCTCCCCTGTGGGAGGGGGCTTGCCCCCGATGGCGGCGTGTCAGTCAACACACATACAAACTGACCCACCGCTATCGGGGGCAAGCCCCATCCCACATTTGGATCTGTGCCAGGTTTGGCACCTGACTAGATACTCCCTCAGGTTAAATCCTGAACTGGCCGACCAACTGCCCCAACCGCTGCCCCAAATCCGCCAGGCTGCGGGAGGTCTGGGCGCCCAGTTGGGTTTCATCGGCCACGCTGTCCACTGCCACGGCGATCTGGTGCACGCTGCGGTTGATCTCTTCGGCCACGGCGGTTTGCTCTTCGGCGGCACTGGCGATCTGCGCGTTCATCGAGTTGATGGTGCCAATCAGTTGGGCCATGGTGTCCAGCGACGCCCCGGCTTCGTTGGCCTGGGCCGAGGTGCCGTCGCCGGCATCGCTGGAGCGGCGCATGGCATCGACCGCGGCGAGGGTGCCCTTTTGCAGGCGGTCGATCATGCCCTGGATTTCCTGGGTGCTGGTCTGGGTGCGGCTGGCCAGGGCGCGCACTTCATCGGCCACCACCGCGAAACCACGCCCGGCCTCCCCGGCCCGTGCGGCTTCAATCGCCGCGTTGAGCGCCAACAGGTTGGTCTGTTCGGCAATGGAGCGGATCACGCCGAGCACGCTGACAATCGACGACACGTCCTGCTGCAAACTATCGAGGGATACGCCGCTGCTGCGGATATCGTTCACCAGTGCATGGATCTGCGCGATGCTGCCGTCCACCACGCGCTTGGCGGCCTGGCCTTCGGCGTCGGTTTGCTGCGCAGCGACGGCAGCGCCTTGGGCACTGCGCGCCACTTCGTGGGCGGCGGAGGACATCTGGTTGATTGCGGTGGCCACCTGGTCGGTCTCGTGGCGCTGGCGCTCCATGGCCTGCTCGGAGCGTTGGGCCTGCTCGGACACCTGGCTGACCAGGCCGGTGAGCTGGCCGGTCATTTCGGTAATCTGGCGCACCAGGCCGTGGATCTTGTCGACAAAGCGGTTGAACGCGCCGGCAAGATCGCCCAGTTCGTCCTGGCTGGTGATGGCCAGGCGGCGAGTCAGGTCACCTTCGCCGGCGGCGATATCGTCGAGGTTGGCTTTCATCAGGTTTAGCGGACGCAGGATGGTATTGGCCACCAGCATGCCCACGGCGGCGATCACCAACAGCACCACCACGGCCACGCCGAGGATGCTCAGCAGCACGCCTTCCATGCGTGTCTGCACCTTGGCCTCGACCACCGCGACTTGCGCTTCGATACCGTCCAGGTTCACCGACGTACCGATCACCATGTCCCATTTGGGCAGATATTCGGTGTAGCCGAGCTTGGGCACCAGCTCGGTCTGCCCCGGCTGGGTCGAACTGTATTGCAGGTAGTGGGTGCCATCCTTGCCGACCTTGACCAGGTCGCGGTTGACGTAGACACCGTTGGGGTCGCGATTGTCCTTGAAGCTCTTGCCCACGCCGTCAGGGCTGTTGCCCTTGAACAGGCGGATGGTCTCGGAATCGTAGCCGAAGAAGTAGCCGTCCTTGCCATAGCTGGTATTGGACAGCAGCTTGACCACCTGAGCTCGCGCCGCAATATCACCAGGGGCCGCCGCGTCATAGAGCGGCTTGACCGTGCTCAGGGCCACTTCCACATAACTTTGCAAGGTGGCCTTGGCGTCGTTGAGCAGGCGCTGGCGGGTTTCTTCCACCTCATTGCGCGCCTGGCCCTGCAGGATCCACACCGTGGTCAGGCTGATGACCACGGCAAACAACAACACCGGCACAATGGCCAGGGACAGGACTTTGGCCTTCAAACTCAGACGCATGGGGCTCTCTCTTATTTTTGTGGCGACTGAAGAGTGTATCGGCTGTGTAGGAAGTTTCTGTAGTGAGCGGGCTTGCCCCGCGCGGCGGTGTGCCTGATGAAGTTGAAACGTCTGACACACCGCCGCGCAGGGCAAGCC
>NZ_QUZT01000114.1 GCF_004682045.1 Pseudomonas nabeulensis | reverse complement strand
ATGGGAGGGGCGTTTCGACAAGGTTGGTCTTGGCCCGGCCCAGCACCAGGCTGCATAACGCCGGCAGGAACAACAGCGTCAACACCGTGCCCACCAGCACGCCGCCAATCAGCACATAGGCCAGGGACGACCAGAACACCGACAGTGTCAGCGGGATAAACGCCAATGCCGCCGCTAATGCCGTCAGGATCACCGGCCGTGCGCGTCGTACGGTGGCTTCGATAATGGCTTCACGAATCGCCATGCCGTGCTCCTGGTTCTGGCGAATCTGGTCGGTGAAGATCAGCGTGTTGCGCATCAAAATCCCGCCAATCCCGATCAAGCCCAGGATCGCATTGAAGCCGAACGGCTGGTTGAACAGCAGCAACGTCGGCACCGCCCCAATCAACCCCAACGGCGCCGTGGCAAACACCATGAACATCACGCCAAACGAGCGCACCTGGAACATGATCACCGTGAGGGTCAGCAAAATCATGATCGGGAACAGCGCCGCCAGGGCGACGTTGGCCTTGGCGCTTTCTTCCACCGGGCCGCCGATGTCGATCTGGTAACCGACGGGCAGGGTGGCGATCAGAGGTTGCAGGTCTTTGTAGACGGCCATTTCCACGTCGGGCGGTTGTACGCCGTCGATGATGTCGGCGCGCACCTCCACGGTGGCCGCACGGTTGCGGCGTTTGAGGATCGGTTCTTCCATCACCGCCTGGAATTGCCCGACCTGGGCCAGCGGCACCGACGTACCGGCGCTGTTGGTCAGGGTCATGTTGTTGAGGTTGCCGAGGTTTTCACGTTGGCTGCCTTGTGCGCGGGCCACCACGGACACGGTGCGGTTACCCTCGCGCACTTCGGTGATCGGGTTGCCGCTGAGCAGGGCGTTAAGCTGGGACTTGACCTCGTTGGGGGTGAAGCCCAGCAGGCGCAGGCGGTCTTGATCCAGCACCAGGCGATAACCGCTGGTGCGCTCGCCCCAATCGAGGAAGGCATCCTTGGTCAGTTTGTTGGCCGCGACGACTTTGCGTACGTCTTCGGACACGCCGCGCAGCACGTCCACATTGGGCCCGGACACTCGGAACACCACGGGGAACGGCACGGGCGGGCCGAACAACAGTTGGGTGACCCGCACGCGCGCGGAGGGGAATTCACCGGCGGCAATGCGCTCACGCATGCGTATTTTCAAGGCGTCGCGGGCATGGGAGTCAGGGGTTTGCACGATCAACTTGGCAAATGCCGGGTCTGGCAACTCAGGGTTCAGCGACAGGAAAAAACGTGGCGCGCCGCCGCCCACGTAGGTGTCGACCATTGTGGTCTGCGGCTCTTGCAGCAGCGCTTTCTCCAATTGCGCGGCTACCGCTTCGGTGCTTTTGAAGGCGCTGCCCGGTGGCATATACACCTCGAGGATCAACTCGGAACGGTCGGAGTTGGGGAAGAATTGCTTCTTCACCACGCCCATGCCCAGGCCACACAGCACAAACGCCGCCACCACCAATCCGGTAACCCACCAACGCTGGCGTACACAGGCTTCTACCACCCGGCGCAGCTTCTGGTAGTAACGCCCGGCGTAGATCGCGTCATGGCCGCCGGGGACGGGCTTGATCGGCGGCAGCAATTTCACGCCCAGGTAGGGCGTGAAGACCACGGCGACCAGCCACGAGGAAATCAGCGCAAAGCCGACGATCCAGAAGATATTACCCGCGTATTCGCCCGCGCCAGAGCGGGCAAAACCCACTGGCAGGAAACCGATGATGGTTACCAAGGTTCCCGTCAACATCGGAGCCGCAGTGGAACTCCAGGCAAAGGTCGCGGCGTGGATCCGGTCGAAGCCTTCCTCCAGTTTCACCACCATCATCTCGATGGCGATGATGGCGTCGTCCACCAGCAGGCCCAGGGAGATGATCAGCGCACCGAGGGTGATGCGGTCGAACTCGCGTCCGGTGAGCAGCATGATCACAAACACCACGGACAAGGTCAGCGGCACCGCAGCGGCCACCACCAACCCCACGCGAAAGCCCAGGGCCAACAGGCTGATGACCATCACCACCGCCAGGGCGACGAAGAATTTGAGCATGAATTCGTTCACCGCCAGGCTGATGTTCTTAGCCTGGTCGGAAACTTTGGCGAAGTTCACGCCGAGGGGTAAGTCTGCCTGGATCCTGGCTTCCTGGGCCTTGAGGCTCTTGTCCAGTTCCAGGCCGTTCCAGTGTTTTTCCATGATCACGCCGAGCATCAACGCCGGGTCGCCCTGGTGACGGATGCGATAGCTGGGCGGGTCTTCATAACCACGGCTCACCGTCGCCACGTCGGCGATGCGCAGTACGCGGCCGTTGACTTCCAACGGCACGTTTTCAATCAGCGACAGGCTGTCGAAGGCGCCGTCGATACGGATATAGGCGCGGGCACCGGCGGTCTCTACAAAGCCCGACGGTGCCACGGCGTTTTGTGCTGCGAGCGCCTGGAAAATCTGTTCCGGCTTGATGCCCAGCGTCGCCAGGCGCTCATAGGAAAACTCCACGAACACTCGCTGCGGCTGCTCGCCGAGGATATTGACCTTCTTGACACCCGGCAGGTTGAGGAAGCCTTGGCGCAGTGCTTCGGCCATCTGCACCTGTTGCCGGTGGGGCAGGTGCTCGGCTTCCAAGGCGTACAGTGCAAAGTACACATCGGAATATTCATCGTTGAAGAACGGCCCGATCACGCCCTTGGGCAGCTTCGCGGCTTCATCGCTGAGTTTCTTGCGAGTCTGGTAGAACAGGTCCTGGATGTCGCTGGGGAGGGTGGACTCCTTGAAGGTCATGCGCATCGACACAAAACCGGGTTGGGCGATGGTCTCGACGCGGTCGTAGTAGTCCAGTTCCTGCAGGCGTTTTTCCAGGCGGTCGGCCACCTGTTCCTGCATTTCCTGGGCGGTGGCGCCGGGCCAGGCGGCGGTGATGGTCATGACCTTGACCGTGAACGACGGGTCTTCGGCGCGCCCCAGCTTGCCGAACGAAAAGATCCCGGCAGCGAGGATCGCAATGATCAGGAACAGCGTGACTGCGCGGTGCTTGACCGCCAGTTCAGAGAGGTTGATGCCGCGCATACTCAGTTGTCCTGCTTGCGGTTGAGGGCCAATGCCTGGGCAGGCAGCAGGCGTACGGCGTCACCGCTGTGCAGCAAGTGCGCGCCAAGGGCGACGATGAGTTGGCCGGGGGCCACGCCGCTGTCGAGCAGGGCGTCTTCCTGGCCGAGACTGGCGACCTTCACCGGGGCGAAGCTGACCTTGTCGTCCGCACCGATCAGCCATACCCCCGTGCCTTGCCCCGTATCCTGCAATGCACCGATAGGCACTCGCGTTTGCTGGGCCTGGCCATTGCCTTGCAGGCGCACGGTGATGGTGGAACCGAGGGCAAAACGCTCCACGGAGCCGTGCAATACATAGCGAGCGCGGTAGGTGCGGGTGGTGGGATCGGCGCTGGCGGACAGCTCGCGCAGGGTGGCCGTTACGGCCTGATCCGGCGCGCCGAAGGGGAACGCCAGGGCTTTTTGCGTGGCCTGGTCACGCTGGTTTTCCGGCAGGTTGACGATGGCTTCACGGGCGCCGTCATGGGCCAGGCGCGCCACGATTTGGCCTTCGGCGACCACCTGGCCGCGGTCCACGCGCACATCGGTAATGATGCCGTCGCCGTCCGCCTTGAGCACGGAGTAGGTGCGACGGTTTTCGATTTGGCTGGCATCCGATTGCGCCGACGCCAGTTCGGCCTCGGCGACCCGCAGGTTGGTGGCCGACTGATCAAAGATCTGCCGCGAGACGGCGCCGGTATTGGCCAGGCGCTGGTAGCGGTTTTCGTCGTCTCGACGCTGACGCAGTTGGGCCTGGGCGGCGTTGACGCGGTTTTTGGCCGAGCGCAGCGCCAGTTCAAAGTCGCCGATATCCAGCACCAGCAGCGTGTCGCCACGGGACACGTGCTGGCCGGGATCGACCTTGCGTTCGATCACTTTGCCGCTGACTCGAAAACCCAGGTCACTTTCGGTTCGGGCGGCCACTACGCCGGTGTAGGCGCTTTGTTGCGTGCCGGACGCTTCGACCTTTGCGGCGAGTACGGGGCGCGATGGTGGCGCTTCGGCGAGGGTGTCGGCTTGGCTGTTGCAGCCGCCAAGCACTATCAACAAGGCCAGGGGCGTGAGAAGACGCAGGGGAAGAGGGTGCATGGCGGGCTCCGGGGCGTGACCATTGGACTAAAAATTACGATCGTAATCTTTTGCGAATATTATGGTCGAAATATAAATTAATCCAGCCCCAGGTTGATTGTTCTACTCATGGAACGATCAAGGCTGTTTTTACCTGCTAGTGCTTATGGGTCGATGGAATTAAGGTGTACTCACTTTGGAGGACCACCATGAAAAAATTGATCGGTATCTACACCAGCCCACGCGGCCACTGGGTCGGCGACGGCTTTCCGGTGCGCACGTTGTTTTCCTACGACGGTCTGGGCAAACACATCAGCCCATTCCTGTTGCTGGACCACGCCGGGCCCGCCGATTTCACCCCCACCAGCGAACGTCGTGGTGTAGGCCAGCACCCCCATCGCGGCTTTGAAACCGTGACCATCGTCTACGACGGCGAAGTCGAACACCGCGACTCCACCGGCGCCGGCGGCACCATCGGTCCTGGCGATGTGCAATGGATGACCGCCGCCCGCGGCATCATTCACGAGGAATTCCACTCCGAAGCCTTCGCCCGTAAAGGCGGCGCGCTGGAGATGGTGCAACTGTGGGTCAACCTGCCGGCCAAGGACAAAATGGCCGACGCGGGCTACCAGACCATTGTCGACGGCGACATCCCCGTGCTGCCGCTGGCCAATGACGCCGGGCACTTGCGTTTGATTGCCGGTGAGTTCAATGGCACGAAAGGCCCAGCCCGTACGTTTACGCCGATTGATGTGTGGGACCTGCGTCTGAACGCCGGCAAACCGGTGACCCTGGACCTGCACGCCGGGCGCAACACGGCCCTGGTGATCCTGCGCGGTACGGTGCTGGTCAATGGCGAGGAAGTCGCGCGCCAGGGGGATCTGGCACTGTTTGAGCGGGATGGCAGCCAACTGACGCTGGAGTCCAACGATGACGCCAAGGTGCTGTTGCTCAGCGGTGAGCCGATTGATGAACCGATCGTGGGGCATGGGCCGTTCGTGATGAACACCGAGCAGGAGATTCATCAGGCGTTCGAGGACTTTCATTCGGGCCGGTTTGGCCAGATGCAAGACTAAGAGGGGCGAGCCCTAATGCCAGTCAGTTAAGGGCAAACAGCGTACTTGTGGCGAGGGAGCTTGCTCCCGCTGGACTGCGCAGCAGTCCCCTCTTCGGGGCCGCTACGCGGCCCAGCGGGAGCAAGCTCCCTCGCCACAGGTTACTTTCACACTTGCTACTTTTAGGGCAAGCCCTCCCACATTTTGCTCCGTGCTATACCCGCCATCAGCATTTCATGCGATCTTCTGCGCATTCGCCCTGGAGTCGCCTGGATGCCCTCATTTATCTCCGATCACCCGATGCTCTGCGCCCTGGCGCTGATCTTCATCGACATCGCCGTCTGGCGTCTTATCTCTGTCAACCTCGCCACCTGGAAACTCGCTGCACGCCTGGTGATCTTCACCGTGTACAGCGCCGTGCTGTTCAACGATGGCATGAACCCCATGCTCGTGGCGCCGTATGCCGACAACACTGCATTACACCTGGCCGCAACGGCGTTGCAGATCGGCTGGTGGCTGTTCGCGGCACGAACCCTGACGGTGTTGCTCGGCACGCTGATGATGCAACGGGTCGGCCACACCGGGCGGCTGTTGCAGGACCTGCTGGGGGCGGTGATTTTCCTGATTGCGATCATCGCCGCGCTGGCCTATGTGCTCGACCTGCCCGTGAAGGGTGTGCTCGCCACGTCCGGGGCGGTGGCGATCATCGTCGGCCTGGCGTTGCAAAGTACCTTGAGCGATGTGTTTTCCGGGATCGTGCTTAACACCACCAAGCCTTATCAGCTGGACGACTGGATCTCCATCGACGGCACCGAAGGCCGGGTCACGGACATCGACTGGCGGGCCACGCGCCTGCAAACGTCCCAGGGCAGCATGGCGGTGATTCCCAACTCCCTGGCGGCCAAGGCCAAGATCATCAATTTTTCGCGCCCGGCGGATATGTTCGGCCTGGCCGTCAGCCTGCAAGTCAGCCCCCATGCGCGCCCGCAAACGGTAATCGAGGCGTTGGAGCGAGCCATGCAGGGATGCCGTCCGTTGCTGGCCAAGCCGGCACCGAGCGTGGCATTCAAAACATCGGCCAGTGGCGGTGTCGAATATGAAATAAGCGGTTTTGTGCCGGCCATGGCCCTCAAGCGTGAAGTGCGCAATCAGCTTTATGATTTGGCGTTCCGTCACTTGCAGGCGGCCGGTGTTGGGGTGTTGTCCGCGACCGAAAATAGCGCGCCTGCCGTCATGTCTGCCGCCCGGGCGTTGCTGGAGCGCTCGTCAATTTTCTCCACCTTGCGCCAGGAGGAAAAGGACATGTTCAGCCAGAACATGGTCCTGCACACCTATCGCACCGGTGACATGATTTTGCCGGCGGGTGAGGTGAGTGATCACTTGTTTATTATCGAGTCCGGCGTGGTCTCGGTGAGCCTGGTCAAGGACGGCCACAAGTTCGAAGCCGGGCGCATGGGGCCAGGGGAGGTGATCGGCGAGGCGGGGATCTTGTCCGATCAAGCCGCGTTGGCGGACTTCTCGGCCAAGACCTTCTGCACCCTGTACCGCATCGAGAAGGAATACTTGAAGCCTTGCCTCGACGCCCGCCACGACATCAGTGAAGCGATGAAGGCGCTGCTGGATTTCCGCCTGCACGCGGCGCAGGCCTTGACCCAGGAGACGCCTGTTGTGCCCGCCAAGAAAGGCTTCCTGCAATGGCTGCGTAAACGCGGCCTATGATCGGAGTGGCTGCAATTGCGACTGCTTGCGCGTCATATGGCTGATGCTCATGATCACCAACGGCGTAAACAACGCCACATAGGCGTTATCGATGCCCCACGGGTTGCCCGCCAGGAACCAACCCACCGTCGCCACCAACGACGCAATGATGCTCAGGAATGCCCCGGTCGCCGTGCCAAAGCGCGGCGCATAAAACACCAGCAAGACCAGTACTGCCAACGATGCACGTAGGGCCTTGCCGAGAAAGGCGATCATCAGCACTTTGTCCGAGGTCAATGCCAGGGCGATGGGCAACAGGCCCACGGCAATGGTCGCCAGGCGCACGAAACGCAGGTTTTTCTCGTCACTTTTTTCCGGGTTGAACCAGGGCTCATAGAAGTCACGCAGCAACAGTGTGGCCGAGCCCATGCTCACCGCAGAAATGGTGCCGAACAAGGAACCTGCCAGGCCCGCCACCACCAGACCGGCGGTGAATTGGTCCATGCTGGCGATCAGGCTGGGAAAGGCTTGCAGCGAATCCACCTGAGGGAACAGCACCGCGCTGCACATACCGATCAACGCCGCGCCGATGCCAAACGGCACCATCAATACCGCCACGTAGAAACACGCGCGTTGGGCCTTGCCGGCGTGGCTCACGGTGTTCACCGCCTGGATCACGTATTGGGTGGAAAAGATCGAACCGATCCCGGCAATCATCCACGCGATGATCTGGCCCCAGCCCACGGTGGTCCACTCGAACATGCTGGCAGGCAATTGCGCCTGCAATTGGCCAATGCCGCCGACCTGCTTGAGGCCGAACCACAGTGCCAGTCCGACCCCCAGATACTTCAAGGCCGCATGCACAAAGTTGGTATAGATCACTGAGCGCATGCCGCCGATGCTCACGTACACCACCGAGACCACCCCGACAATCACGATGGCCAGGGTTCGGTCCACCTGCATCACACTGGCCAGCACTGCACCGCCGCTGGCGTAGATCGACACGGCGACAATCTCCAGGGCAAAAATCGTGATGATCGACGTGGCAAAACGCGTGCGCTGGCCGTAGTTGCGCGAGAGCACGCCAGAGATCGTGTTATCGCCCAGTTCCTTGTATTTGCGCGCCAGCAGCCAGGCGAACAACACAAAGCCCAGCGCCAGGGCAAACAGGTTCCAGGCGGCCGAGAGGCCAACCTTGAAGCCGGTCTGGGCGGTGCCGATGCTCACCGCCGTGCCGATAAACTCCGAGAGCATCAGGAAACCAATCAGGAACGCCGGAAAATGCCCGCCCCCCGTGGTGTAGTTGGTGGCACTGCGCGAGTGTCGACGCACGCCGTAGCTGATCAGCGCGAGGCTGAGCATGTACAGGCCGGTGATGGACAGGACGATCCAGGAAGAATGGGTCTGCATCTTTATACTCTTTAGGTATTTTTATAATTGGCGTTAGTTTCCTCCCTGGGTTTTGCTCGCGTCTAATATCAAGTGAGTATGGTTTGATACGCTGAGGGTATCAAAGACGCCCGCGGCAAGTACGTTGCGGGCCTGGCTGGCGGTGATGATGCATTGGTAAATCGGCCATGGCATGGGACGGACCTTATTGGCTTATCTGCAAAATTCCATAACCAGACACATGCTAAAGATCCGTCGTTTTAAAAAGCCCATGGTGTGTCGTGGCGATATTAAATAGAATGAATCTCATTTGAGACAGAGTCGCGCCGCGCAGGTCGCTTGCCATGAATGATGCTGTTGTCCCCACGCACCGCCCCGAACTGACATTGTCGAGCCTGTACCGCGACCACAGCAGCTGGCTGGAAAGCTGGCTGCGGCGCCGCCTGGGCAATGCCTGGGATGCGGCGGACCTGAGCCAGGATACGTTCCTGCGAGTACTGGCCAGCGCCCAGCCGGTTGCACAGATGAAGGAACCGCGTGCGTACCTGGTGACCGTTGGCAAGCGCCTGCTGGTCAACTTTCATCAGCGACGCAGCCTTGAACAGGCGTACCTGAACGCCTTGGCCACGTTGCCGCAAGCCTGCGTACCTTCACCGGAACAGCGCTGGTTGCTGCTGGAAACCCTGCAAGCGCTGGATGAATTGCTCGACGGCTTGCCCGCCTTGGTACGGCGAGCGTTCCTCTGGAGCCAGCTTGAAGGCCTGGGCTATCGCGAGATTGCCGAGCGCCTGGAGGTTTCCGAGCGCACGGTGAAGCGCTACATGGCCCAGGCCTATGAGCATTGCCTGTTGGTCGACCTGTGAGCCGTGACGTTGCCCGCGCCGCTGCGCAGTGGTTGGCGTTGCTGGAGTCCGGCGCGGCTACCGAAGGTGATCACGCCGCTTTGCAGCATTGGCGCGACAGCCATCCCCAACACGAACAGACCTGGCAAAAAGCCCAGACATTGCGTCAGCGCTTCAGTGACTTGCCCCAGGCCCTGGCGATGGCCAGCCTTGACCGTCCGCAACCGGGACGGCGCGCAGTGCTCAAGCGGGCATTGGGGCTGGCTGCGCTGGTGCCGACTGCGTGGTTGATCAGTCGCCAACTGCCTGTCGAGGCGTGGCGCGCCGACCTGCGCACGGCGACCGGCGAGCGCAAACGCCTGCCGTTGAGCGATGGCGCTTACGTGCAACTCAACACCGCGACAGCGATAGATATCGATTTGGCGCAACGGCGTATCAGCCTGCTTGACGGCGAGCTGGCGCTCAGCGTGCCGGGCAGGATGGCGATGACGTTGCGCACCCGCTATGGCGAGGTCAGCGTCAGTCAGGCTGAAATCTGCGTTCGGCAACTGGCCGACGGTTGCCGTGTATCGGTGCTCAAGGGCACAGCCCAAGTGCGTGACATGAATGGGCAACTGGCGACTTTGCAGCAAGGGCAGCAAGCGTCGTTAAAGGCCAGCGGGATGGGTGACTGGGCACCGTTTGACGTGTCACAGCTGGGCTGGCGCGATGGCGTGTTGACCGCGCAGAACCAGCCACTGGGGGATTTTCTGCGGGAGTTGGAGCGCTATCGGCCGGGTGTCTTGCGCTGGGATCCGCGCCTTGAAGCATTACGCGTGACCGGCAGCTTCCGCCTTGACGATACCGACCGCATCCTCAGCCTGCTGGCCTCGACCCTGGGGTTCGAGGTGCAGGCACGGACACGCTACTGGATCACCCTCACCTAATGCCAGTCAGTTAAGAGATGACAGGAGCAACACCGCCTCTGTAGTGAGCGGGCTTGCCCCGCGCTGGGTGGCGAAGCCGCCCCAAATCCATCCACCGCAT
>NZ_QUZT01000113.1 GCF_004682045.1 Pseudomonas nabeulensis | reverse complement strand
CCCCTGCGGTCTGTCTGAAGCACCGCGGTACCAGGGATTAGGGCGGCTTCGCCCCCCAGCGCGGGGCAAGCCCGCTCACTACAGAAAGCCGCTCATCTGCTGTTTCCTTAACTGACAGGCATTAGGGCATGCCCCCCCCACATTTGATCTCCATTGTTTGTCAGGTCAGCGCTCGGGCCAGGAAGGGCGCGGTGCGGCTGGTTTTGCTTTTGGCGACTTTCTGCGGGGTGCCGCACGCCACCACCTTGCCGCCCAAATCCCCTGCCCCCGGTCCGATATCGATCACCCAGTCACTCTGCGCCACCACGCGCATCTCATGTTCCACCACGACCACCGTATGCCCTGCATCCACCAAGTGATTCAGTTGGCGCAGCAACCGGTCTACATCCCGTGGATGCAAGCCGGTCGTTGGCTCATCCAGCACATACAACGTGGCGCCCCGCGCATTGCGTTGCAGTTCAGTGGCCAATTTGATGCGTTGCGCTTCACCGCCGGACAGTTCAGTCGCCGGTTGCCCCAGGCGCAGGTAACCCAGGCCGATATCCCGCAGCACTTGCAGCGAACGCAGCACGCCAGGTTGCTCGGCAAACACATCGACGGCCTGCTCCACCGTCAGCCCCAGCACTTGGGCGATGGTCAGGCCTTGCCATTTGATTGCCAGGGTTTCGGGGTTGTAGCGCGCGCCGTGGCAGGTCGGGCACGGCGCATAGACGCTGGGCATAAACAGCAATTCAACGCTGACAAACCCCTCGCCTTCACAGTTCGGGCAGCGGCCCTTGGCGACGTTGAAGGAGAATTGCCCGGCGTCGTAGTTGCGCTTCCTGGCCGCCGGCGTTGCGGCGAAGAGTTTGCGCACGTTGTCGAACAGCCCGGTGTAGGTCGCCAGGTTGGAACGCGGTGTGCGGCCGATGGGTTTCTGGTCCACCTGCACCAGGCGGCGGATATGATCCAGACCGGCACTGATCCGCCCGCCGCTGGCTTGCGGGGCATCATCTTCCAGGCTCGGTTCCTCGTCGTTTTCCAACACTCGGCCAAGGCCCGTGCCGACCATCTCCAACAGCGCCTGGCTGACCAGGCTGGATTTGCCGGAGCCGGAAACTCCCGTCACCGCCGTGAAACAGCCCAGCGGGAAATCCACGTTCAGGCCCTTGAGGTTATTACGCGTCACACCTTCCAGTTTCAGCCAACCGGCGGGCTCGCGCTGCACCGGTTTCGACGCGGGCTTTTCGCCGAACAGGTACTCGCGGGTCTGTGAGGCTTGCACCTGTGCCAGCCCATCCGGCGGCCCGCTGTACAACACTTGCCCGCCATGCTCGCCCGCTGCTGGCCCCACGTCGATCAGCCAGTCGGCGCGGCGCATGGTTTCCACGTCATGCTCCACCACAAACAGTGAATTACCCGCGTTTTTCAAGCGATCCAGAGCGGTGTAAAGCGCCTCGCCATCGGCCGGATGCAGCCCCGCCGAGGGCTCATCCAACACGTAAATCACCCCAAACAATTGCGAGCCCAACTGCGTGGCCAGGCGCAACCGCTGCAACTCACCGGAGGACAAGGTCGGTGTACTGCGCTCCAGGCTCAAATACCCCAACCCCAGCTCGGTCAAGGCGCTGACCCGCTCCAACAGGTCCTGGGCGATGCGCTGCGCGGCCAGCCGTTTCTCCACCGACAACTTCATCTTGTCCTGGCCCGCCGCAACGGGCCGCAACAGCTCGGCCAGCCGCGTCAACGACAACTGCGACAACTCACCGATATCCACCCCGGCAAACTTAACCGACAGCGCCGCCTTGTTCAGGCGCTTGCCCGCGCACGACGGGCACGCACTGCCCTGCATAAACTGCGACACGCGCTTTTTCATCAACGCACTTTGGGTATGGGTGAAGGTATGCAGCACGTAGCGCCGTGCGCCCATGAACGTACCCTGGTAACTGGGCTCCAGCTTGCGCTTCAGCGCATCACGGGTCTGTTCAGGGGTAAAGCCTGCATACACCGGGGCGGTGGGTGTCTCTTCGGTGAACAGGATCCAGTCGCGCTGCTTTTTCGGCAGGTCACGCCACGGGATATCCACGTCGTAACCCAAGGTCACCAGGATGTCGCGCTGATTCTGCCCCTGCCACGCCAACGGCCAGGACGCCACGGCGCGCTGGCGGATGGTCAGGGAAGGATCGGGCACCATCAGCGCCTCGGTCACTTCATACACGCGGCCCAGGCCGTGGCACTGCGGGCACGCGCCCTGGGGCAGGTTGGGCGAAAAATCCTCGGCATACAGCATCGCCTGGCCCGGCGGGTAGCTGCCGGCGCGGGAATACAGCATGCGAATCAGGCTCGACAAGGTGGTAACGCTGCCCACCGATGAGCGTGCACTCGGCGTGCCGCGCTGTTGTTGCAGGGCCACGGCGGGCGGCAGGCCTTCGATGGAATCCACATCCGGTACGCCCACTTGGTCGATCAGCCGCCGCGCATAGGGCGCCACCGACTCAAAATAACGCCGCTGCGCCTCGGCATACACCGTGGAAAATGCCAGGGATGATTTGCCCGAACCCGACACACCGGTAAACACCACCAGGGCATTCCGTGGAATGTCCACGTCAACGTTACGCAAGTTATGTTCGCGGGCGCCGCGCACCCGCACGAAACCGAGGTGTTTGGGGATTTTGCGCTGTGAAGTCATGGACAACCTTATCGGGCGGTGAGCACGCTGCGCACCCGTTGCGTCAGGGCTTCGGGGCTGTAGGGTTTGCTCAGCAGATGAATGTCGGGGCTTAGCAGGTGGTTGTTGGAAAGAATGTCGCGGGTGTGGCCGGAGGTGAACAGCACCGCCACGGGCGGATGCTGGGCGCGGGCCCAATCGGCCAAGTCGGTGCTTTTAAGATGGCCGGGCATGACCACATCAGTAAATATCAGGTCGGGCTGCAAGCCGCCTTGCAACGCCGACATGGCATGGTCGCCGTCTTCGGCGGTGAGCACGGTGTAGCCCGACTGTTGCAGCAGTTCTACCACGGTCAGGCGCACGCCTTCGTTGTCTTCCACCACCAGGATGGTTTCCTGGCCGCCACTGGCGGCGGCCTGATCGAGATGGGCATCGAGACTCTCCGGCTCCAGGCTGTGGGGGAAGTACATCTGCACCACCGAGCCCTTGCCCTCCTCACTCCACATCTCCACATGGCCGCCACTTTGACGCACAAAGCCGAACACCATGCTCAGCCCCAGGCCGGTGCCGTGGCCTTCGCGCTTGGTGGTGAAGAACGGCTCGAACACGCGCTTGAGGACCGCAGCCGGCATGCCGACGCCGGTGTCGGTCACCGACAGGCGTACATACTCGCCGGGCTTGATGCTTTTACCGGCGCAATCGTCAGGGTTGAGGATGATGTTTTCGCCGCTGATGCGAATCACGCCCTCGCCTTGCATGGCGTCGCGGGCATTGATCGCCAGGTTGAGCAGCGCGTTTTCCAGTTGGTTGCGGTCGACGTTGATGCACCAGGAATCCTGGGGCAGTTGCACGTCAATATGAATGGTTTCCCCCAGCGCCCGTTGCAGCAACTCCCCCAGCCCGGCGTAGATGCGCTGCGGGTTGTACACCGCCGGCGACAAGGGTTGGCGTCGGGCAAACGCGAGCAGTTGCGATGACAGCTTGGCGCCGCGCTCCACTGCTGCAATGGCTGCCGTGACGCGGCGCTGTACCTGGGGGTTGTCCGGCTCGTGGCGGGCCAGCAGGTGCAGGTTGCCGGCGATCACTTGCAGCAGGTTATTGAAGTCGTGGGCCACGCCGCCTGTGAGCCCGCCGATGGACTCCAGCTTCTGCGATTGGCGCAACTGGTCTTCGGCCGCAGAGCGCGCCTGGACCTCGGTCACCACCCGCTGCTCGAGGTTATGGGTGAGTTCCTGGCGCAGCCGCTCGGAGTTCACGTGGCCGGTGGTTTCCACGACGATGGCCAACACCCCCGCCGGTTGCTGGTTATCCCCAGCCACGGGGCTGTAGTAAAGATTCATCCACACGTCTTCCGGGCGACCGTCGCGCAACAACACCAGGGGTTTGTTGTTATAGGACAGGGTGCCACCGGCCAGGCAGGTGTCCACCACATGCCGATTGAACTCGGCCACTTCCGGCCAGCCCAGCTCCACCGCCTTGCCCAGCAGGTAGGGATGGCGACCGCCGGCAAACACCGAATAGCTGTCGTTGTAGATCATGTACCCCGCCCGCCCCCACAGCATCACCATCGGCACAGGGGATGCCAGCAGCATTTGCACACTGCTGCTCAGGCTAGTGGACCAGCTGTCGATAGGCCCAAGATCGGTATCGGACCAGTCGAACGTGCGGATCCGCTGGGCCATTTCACCGGCCCAACCGTCACAGCCGTGGGGGTTGGATAGAAATTGCATCGTTTGGCTCTGCGCTAAGGAAAGACGGTCGCAAGGTTTGGAGCCCATTGGGCGGGGATGGTTTCATTCTGTACAACTTAGGTGGTTACGACGACAGCCGCCACCGGCTTCAGTGAAAATCCCGGCTGCGCACATTCATGCCTTCCAGCAATGGCGTCAGGTCGGTCAGGCGCCCGGCAATCAGGTGCCGCACCTCGCCCACCGCTTCCCAACGCCCGTCCACTTTGAGTAACCGTGAACCTACCAGCGCCTGGCGTTGACTCTCGGCCAGGTCGCGCCAGACCACCACATTCAAGTTGCCAAATTCATCTTCCAGGGTGACAAAGGTCACGCCACTGGCCGTGCCCGGTCGCTGACGACCAGTGACCAACCCCGCGACGCTGACATTGCGACCATGTTCCACCGCCATCAACTCAACGGAACTGCGGCACCGGCGTTTACGCAGCTCGGCGCGCAGCAACGCCAGCGGATGCGGCCCCAGGGTGGTGCCGACGGTGGCGTAATCCGCTTGCAGATCCTCGCCCACCGTCGGTGCCGGCAGCTCCACCACCGCCTCATCCGGGCTGGGCAAGCCGGCAAATAGCCCGAGTTGCTTGTGCACACCCGCCACTTCCCAGCGCGCCTTGTGCCGGTTGCCGGCCAGCCCACGCAACGCGCCCGAATCCGCCAGCAACGCTTGGGCGCGAGCATCCAGCCCGGCGCGCTCATCCAGGTCGGCGATGTCGCTGAACGCCTGGCGTTGGCGCGCCGCTTCAATGCGCCGCCCGTCCTCTTCACGAAATCCCGAGATCATGCGCAAGCCCATGCGGATTGCCGGTTGCCCAGCGTCGATGGGTTCCAGGCTGCAATCCCAGTCGCTGGCCAGCACGTCCACCGGGCGAATCTGTAATTTATGCCGCCGCGCATCCTGCAGGATCTGGTCAGGGCTGTAGAACCCCATGGGCCAACTGTTGATCAACGCACAGGCAAAAGCTGCCGGTTCGTGGCATTTGAGCCAGCAACTGGCGTAGGTCAGCAAGGCGAAACTGGCGGCGTGGGATTCGGGGAAACCGTAGCTGCCAAAGCCTTTGATCTGCTCGAAGATCTGCGCGGCAAATGCCTCGCTGTAACCGTTTTTCAGCATGCCGGTACGCAAGCGGGCCTGATGCGGCTCCAGGCCGCCGTGACGCTTCCAGGCGGCCATGGAGCGACGCAACTGGTCGGCCTCGCCGGGGCCATAGTCGGCGGCAACCATGGCGATCTGCATGACTTGCTCCTGGAACAATGGGATGCCCAGGGTGCGCTCCAGCACGGCTTTCAATTCGGGCGAAGGGTACGTGGTCTCCTCCTCCTGGTTTCGCCGGCGCAGATACGGATGCACCATGCCGCCCTGGATCGGCCCCGGTCGCACAATCGCCACCTCGATCACCAAGTCATAAAACGTCTGGGGCTTGAGCCGGGGCAGCATCGACATCTGTGCCCGCGACTCGATCTGGAACACGCCAATGGTGTCGGCCTTGCTGATCATCGCGTAGGTGGCCGGGTCTTCCTTCGGAATGCTTGCCAAGGCCAGGTCACGATTACGGTGGCGGCGCAGCAGGTCGAAGCAACGGCGGATCGCACTGAGCATGCCCAGGGCGAGGATATCCACCTTGAGCAGGCCAACAGCGTCGAGGTCGTCCTTGTCCCACTGGATAATGGTGCGCTCGGCCATGGCGGCGTTTTCCACCGGCACCAGGGTGTCCAGCGGGTATTCGGAAATCACGAAACCGCCGGGGTGCTGGGACAGGTGCCGGGGGAAGCCGATCAATTGCTGGGTGAGCGTGAGCACGCGGCGCAGCAACGGGCTTTCGGGGTCGAAGCCGCCCTCGCGCAGACGCTCCAGCGGCGGCGCATCGTCGCTCCAGCGCCCGCAGCAGTCGGCCAGGGCGTTGATCTGGTCGGGTGGCAGGCCCAGGGCCTTGGCCACGTCGCGCACCGCGCCGGCGGCGTGGTAACTGCTGACCACCGCCGTCAACGCTGCGCGGGTGCGGCCGTAGCGCTGGAACACGTACTGCAGCACTTCTTCGCGGCGTTCGTGTTCGAAGTCCACGTCGATATCCGGCGGTTCGTTGCGCTCGCGGGACAGGAAGCGCTCAAACAGCATGCTCGTCAGGCTCGGGTCGATCTCGGTAATGCCCAAGGCAAAACACACCGCCGAGTTGGCCGCCGAACCCCGGCCCTGACACAGGATCGAGCGGCTGCGGGCGAAACGCACGATATCGTGGACGGTGAGGAAATAACTCTCGTAACCGAGTTCGCTGATCAGCTCCAGTTCGTTGTTGATTTGTTGCAAGGTCTTGGCGTCAACCCCGTGCGGCCAGCGCTGGGCGATGCCCTCTTCCGTCACGGCGCGCAGCCAGGATTCGGCATCGTGGCCGGCGGGCACCAACTCCCGTGGGTAGTGATAGCGCAACTGGCTGAGGTCGAAGGTGCAACGCCGGGCGATAGCCTGGGTTTCATCAAGCAAGGCTGGCGGGTACAGCGCGGCCAGGGCGTCGAGGCTGCGCAGATGACGCTCGCCATTGGGGTGCAGGCGCGTGCCGGCTTCGGCCACCGGCACGTGATGGCGGATGGCGGTCATGGTGTCCTGCAGGGCGCGGCGACCACGGGCATGCATATGCACATCGCCACAGGCCACCGCCGGAATATTCAGGCTGGCAGCCAGGTGTAGGCGTTGTGCCAAGTGGCGCGCGTCGTCCTGGCCGCAGTGCAGGTGCACCGCCAGCCACAAACGCTCGGCGAAGGTGCTGCGCAGCCACTGAATATCGGCCTGGGTGTCGGTGTCTTCAGCGACCCACAGCGCCAACAGGCCTGGCAGCGGTTGTTCGAAGTCCTCTCGCAGCAGGCGATAACGGCCCTTTTCGGCGCGACGTCGGGCCAGGGTGATCAAGCGGCACAGATGCTGGTAGCCACTGAGGTCTTCCACCAGCAGCACCAGTTTCGGGCCATTCTCGATGCGCACTTCGCTGCCGATAATCAGCGGCAACTCCACCGCCTTCGCCGCCTGCCAGGCACGCACGATGCCCGACAAGGTGCATTCATCGGTGATCGCCAGGGCGCTGTAGCCTTGGCGTTTGGCGCGCTCGAACAGTTCCAGCGCACTGGACGCACCACGCTGGAAGCTGAAATTGGACAGGCAATGCAGCTCGGCGTAGCTCATGCAAACCAGCCTTGCAACCACAACCCTTCGCTGTGCCCCACGGTGCGAAAGGCCCAGCCTTGCTGGCCGGCGCGGGTTTGCACCAGGTAGTAGTCGCGACGGATATCGGCGCCGTCCCACCAGCCGGACTCGATGCGCTCCGGGCCCATCAGAATCTGTAGGCCCTGCTCGGCCAGCAAGATCGGTTCGCTCAATAGCCAGCCGGGGCGCTGGACTTTATTCAGGGTGGGGCTTGGACTTTTATCGGCCGCCGCTTGCCAGGCACATTCGGGGCGGTGGTCGGCGTGAAAGCGCAGGCCCTGCACGGCCTCATCCCCCAGGCGGGCGCGCAGGCGTTCGCGCAGTTGCTCCCACGGCAAGGTCTGTTGCGGGCGGTCGTCGAACAGGTCCTGACGCTGCGGCACAAATACCGGCAGGTCCTGGGCCACCAGGCGAAAGCCGCGCACAGGTGAAGTGACTTGCACTTGCTCCAGGCGGCCACGGGCCAGTTCGAAGAGCATCGCCGGCTCACGCTCGGCGCTGAGCAAGCCGACCTTGATCACGCTGTCGGGGGCCTGGGCATGTTCCAGGTGCAGGTCGAAGCGCTGTACGCCACTGTCGCGACCGCACAGAAACGCCGACAAATCACCGGTCAGGCGACGCAAGGGAAACAGCAGCGCCTGATGGGATTGCACGTCGTAATTCAACTCGATGCGCACATCGAACTGGTCCGGCGGCTGGTAGAACGCCAAGGCCAATAGACGTTGCCCGGTGAGTGCGTCCAGGTGCTTGAGCAAGCCCGCCTCAAAACGCCGCGCCAAGGTATGCCGGGGCAACGCCTGCACCTGGGCCAAGGTACGCAGGCCCATGCGCGATAAGGCAGTGGCCGCTTGCGGGTCGAGGCCAGCGCGGTCGATGGGCAATGGCGCCAGGGCCTGCATCAAGGTGTCTTCATCGGCCACGGCCAGGCCATCGTAGAGATTCGCCAACACCCGCGCCGCCGCCGGGTTGGGCGCGGCGACGATACGGTGACGAAAACCCAGCTCGGTCAATTCCTTGCGCAAACGTGCTTCAAATTGCGGCCACGGCCCGAACAGGCCCAGGCTCGATTCGATCTCAAACAACAGCGCTCGCGGGTAATACAGGCTGACCTGTGAGCTGAACCGGTAGGCCCAGGCGGCCAGGAATTGCTGCCAGCGCTCAATCTCGGCGGGGTCGTATTCGGCGCTGGCAAACGTCTTGGCCAGGGCGTGCGCCGCTGTCAGGGATTGGCCGGGGCGCAGGCCCAAGGCGCGGGCGGCATCGTTGACGGTTTGCAACACACGCCGCTGCGGCGTGCCGGCCAGCAGGGCCAGGGGTTGGTCTGGCTCGGGGTGCGCACGCTGCACCCCGTCCAGCGCCAATTGCGGGAAGACAATACACACCCAGCGCATGGCAACCTCAGTACCCCGCCAAGGCAATCGGCGCCGGATGGGCCAACCCGCCCCGGCACTTGAGCACCCGCACTTGCGCCGGCTTGGCCTCGACCGCCAGGCGCAACGCGGCCGGTGATGCGTTGATCGCCTCGCTTAACGCGCGCCAGGCAAACGCCAGGGTCTGCCCGGTTTCCGCCGCCACCTGCAAACGCCGCAACGCCCGATCATCGGCCTTGCGCGGCCAGCACAACACCGCGCCGCAACTGCCAGAGCGCAGGCATTGCTCCACCGCCCACAACGCATCGCGCTCCTCGGCCTGGATCACCGAGAGCAAACGCAAGTCCACCCCGGCGTTCTGCCAGGCATGGGGATACGGCGTATAGGGCGGCGCCACCAGCACAATGCGCTCACCGGCCTGGGTTAAACGCGCCAGGGTCGGCAGCACCAGTTGCAACTCGCCCACGCCCTCCTTCGCCATCAGGATTTCACTCAAGGCCGCCTCCGGCCAGCCCCCCGTAGGCAACACCGCATCCAGCGCCCGAAGCCCCGTGGGATGCATACTGGCGGGCGGTGCGGCAGGCCGGCCTTTCCACACGCGGCCGCCATTGAACAGCGTGTCCAGTGCAACGACGGCGCCCATCAGCCTTGCCTCACCAAACCGCAGAACACCCCTTCGATAGCCAGGTCCTGATCAGGCCCGACCACAATGGGCTGATACGCCGGGTTGCGCGGCAACAGCCGCACACTGTCGCCACTGCGCTCGAAACGCTTGATGGTCACTTCACCGTCCAGGCGCGCCACCACAATCTGCCCATTCAACGCCTCGGCACTGCGGCGCACGCCCACCAGGTCACCGTCAAGAATGCCGTCTTCGATCATCGAGTCGCCCTGTACCCGCAGCAGGTAGTCGGGGGTTTTCACAAACATGGCGGGATCGAGTTGCAAACGGCTGTGCACCTCGGCATCCGGACCGATAGGCAGACCAGCAGCCACACGGCCCAGCACCGGCACATCCAGCCACTCCGGACGCGCCGGTTGGTTAAGCAAACGAATGCCACGCGCCTGGTTGGGGTTGACCTCGATAAAACCGGCCTCGGTCAACGCCAGCACATGCTTGCGCGCCACGCTGCGCGAGGCAAAACCGAACGCCTCGGCGATCTCGGCGAGGCTGGGAGACTGGCCTTGCTGCGCGATACGGTCGCGGATAAAGGTCAGGATGGCGGTACGGCGGGGGGTTAGAGTCGTCATGGAGTACATTTGTACTCTTGTGGGAAATTTCTGACAATAGCCGCTAGTCGAGTGGCGGTTTCAGAAATGGGGGATGGCGATGCACTTCGCTGATGACCATTCGTCGCGAAAGTCTGGGTTTTTCGATATGAAATGGGCGTTTTCTTGCTCGACGCCGGATTTGTCATTTTCAGGCAGGTCGTCAGGGTCGATGGCAGAGCGATTTGTCTTTGGCATCTGTCAGAAAAATTCTTCTTGTTACTCTGATTTTTTGTTTAGGGCCGTAAGTAAAGCGCCCCTTTCTCAGTGATCCACTTCTCTCATTTGATCCAATTCTTGGTACTTGCCTACAGTTTTCGGAATCCTCCTACGATGCGATCCCACCGGTGCAATCCAGCCGTGGATGCACGCTGAAATTTCTGAATTTTTTGTAACGTTTTCCTATTTTTCGCAACCCTTTCCGCCCTTCCAAGA
>NZ_QUZT01000112.1 GCF_004682045.1 Pseudomonas nabeulensis | reverse complement strand
CAGTGACCGAGTTCACTCAGCTAGCGCATATGCAAAATGATCGGGCTGCTGCTCGCTGGGTCGGTATGCCCGCGCAGTTTGCCCACTGCCTGTGCATCCACCGCGCCGCCGCCGTTGCCCCAGGTACTGCGCACATAGCTCAACACCTCGGCAATGTCCTGGTCGGACAGTTGCTCACGAAACGCTGGCATGCGGTACGCATCGGGCACGCCGGCGACCACGATGCGTTGGGAGCCATTGAGGGTAATGTTGATCGCCGAGGCGCTTTCCTTGGCGAGTGCCGAGGTGGCACCGGCCAGCGGTGGCATCCACTCGGGTTGGCCCTTGCCGTCCAGGCCGTGGCAGGACGCGCAGCGGGTCGCATACGTGTGGGCGCCGGGGCGGGTAGTGGCGGACGCCGCCTGGTATTGCCAAGGCGTGCCGTCACGCTGCGGGTCGCCCGGCAGTGACTTGAGATAGCGGGCAATCGCCGCCAGGTCGTCGTCAGCCATGAACTGGGTGGAGTTGTTGAACGCTTCGGTCATCGAGCCGAACACCACCGCATGCTGGTTACGCCCGGTCTTGAGGAATTGCACGATCTGCGGCTCGGTCCAGCGGCCCAGGCCGGTGTTGGGGTCCTGGCGCAGGCTGGGGGCGTACCAGCCGTCGAGCAGGGCACCGCTGAGGAACGGTGTGCCGGACTCGTCCAGTGCCTTCTCGTTAAAGGCCAAGCCACGCGGCGTATGGCAACTGCCGCAGTGGCCGGGGCCTTGCACGATATAGGCGCCGCGGTTCCACACGGCATCCTGTTCCGGTTTGGCCGCATACGCAGCGCTCGGCGCAAACACGCCGTTCCACAGTGCAATCGGCCAGCGCAGGTTGAGCGGCCACGGGATATCACTGGGGATATTCGGCTCGCTGGCCGGTTGCACGCCGTGCATGAAGAACGCATACAGCGCGCGTACATCATCGTCGCTGAGCTTCACATAAGACGGGTAGGGCATCGCCGGGTACAGCCGTCGGCCACCCGGCGCCACCCCATGACGCACGGCGCGATCAAAGTCCGCCAGGCTGTAGGTGCCGATACCGTGTTCCCGGTCCGGGGTGATGTTGGTGGCATGGATCGCCCCCAGCGGCGTGGCCATTTCCAGGCCGCCGGCAAACGGTGTTTTGCCCGGCAGGCTATGGCAGGCCACACAGTCGCTGAGCCGGGCGACGTACTCGCCGCGACTGACCAGTGCGGCGTCTGCACGTTGCGTTGGTTCAAGGGGTGACGCGGGTTGACGGGTAACGTACCAGGCCAACACGCCGGCGATGACCAGGCCGGCCAGCACCAGCCCGCCTGCGGTTCTTGCGAATCGTGGGTTGTTCATGGGCGGTCTCTGTCGGTCAAGTGAAGGTATAGCGGCTCAGCGGCAAGCTGCGGATGCGCTGGCCGGTCAATTGCGCCACCGCATTGGCCACGGCCGGTGCCACGGCGGGCAACGGGGGTTCGCCAATGCCGCCCATTTTTTCGCCACTTTCGACAATCCGCACATGCACCTGGGCCATGCGCGACGGCGGCAAAATCGGGTACAGGTCGTAGTTGCGCGCCCGTGGCTTGCCGTCTACGTACACCGCTTCCTCCACTAACGCCTGGGACAAGCCCAAGGCCACGGCGCCATTCACCTGAGCCTCGACAATCGCCGGGTTGACGATGCTGCCAGGGTCGATGGCTTCCCAGATGTGATGCACCTTGACCTGGCCGCTTTCAATCGACACTTCGGCGATCACCGCCGCGTGGGAGCCGAAGGGCGACGCCATGGCCACGCCGCGTGCGCGACGGGTGCCGTCTTCGGCGGTGTACGGGCCGCGTTTCCAGCCGCCGGACAACTCGCCCGCCGCCTGTAACAAGGTGGTCAGCCGTGGGTTGTCGCGCAGCAAATGCAGGCGCAACTCGTAAGGGTCATGGCCGCCTTTGTCCGCCAGCTCGTCGAGGAACGCTTCGTAGAAAAAGTCATTCAGCGAATTGCCCACCGAACGCCAGTAACCGAGCATGGCCGGGCCTTTGACGTAGATCTGCGCGATACGTTTGTTGGGGATTGCGTAGGCCTTGCCCGATAAACCTTCGAGGGCCGTAGGGTCGAGTTTCTCGCCCTGTTTGCCGGCGATGGCTTCGGTCGGGCCTTCGGTGGCGCTCACTGCTTCGATGGCAGTCGGCAGGCCTTTGGCGTCCAGCGCGGCGCGGAACTTGACCACCGCCACTGGGCGCAGCACATCGCGCAGGAATTCTTCTTCGCGGCTCCAGATCAGCTTGACCGGACGTCCCACCGCCTTGGCCAGCGCAATGGCCTGCGGGTACGGACTGGCCGAGTCATACAGGAAGTGCCGACCGAAAAAGCCGCCGAGCAAGGGCGAGTGCAGGTTGATTTTGGCGAGGTCCAGGCCGGTGCGCTTGGCGATGTCGGCGCGGAACATATCGGGCGCCTGGTTGGGCAGCCACACGTCCAGTGAGCCATCGGGGTTGAAGCGCGCCAGGGCCGACGGCGGCTCCAGTTGGGCGTGGTGCAGGTATTGGTTGTGGTAGGTGGCTTCGACGGTGGTCTTGGCGCCAGCCAACGCGGCGGCGACATCGCCTTCGTTTTCGTCGTCACGCGCCGGGGCTAGCTGGGCCGCTAGAAAGTTGCGAAAGCCATCACTGGAGAAGTCCGCCGGCATAACCCGCACGGTCGCGTCGGCGCCGGGCTCCAGCCACTCGACCTGAATCGCCTCCACCGCGCGCTTGGCGTGCCACCAGCGTTCAGCCACCACGGCCACGGCTCCCGGCAGTTGGTGGACGGAGTGCACGCCCTTCATGGCTTCGACCTGTGCCTGGTTGCGCAGGCTGCCCACGGTCATGCCCAGGCGCGGCGCGTGCTGCACGGCGGCGTGGAGCATGCCGTCGACTTTCTGGTCGATGCTGTACAGCGCCTTGCCGGTGGATTTGTCGTAGGCGTCCAGGCGCTTGACCGGTTTGCCGATCCAGCGGAACTGGCTCGGGTCGCGCAGCTTCACGCTGGCCGGGTCGGGCACCGGCATATCCAGGGCACGTCCGGCCAATTCACCGTAACCCAGCGAGCGGCCCGAGGCGGCATGCACCACGCGGCCAGGCTGGGTGCTCAGTTCGGCCACTGGCACACCCAGTTGCTCGGCACCGGCCTGCAACAGCATGGTGCGCGCCAGGGCGCCCAGGCGCCGCATCACCGGGTAGCTCATGCGCACCGACATGCTGCCGCCGGTGATGCGCATGCCGTTTTCCATCACCACATAGGCTTCGCCGGGGGGCGCGGCTTCCACGACGAAGGTGGCGGGGTCTGCATCCAACTCTTCACCGACAATCTGCGCCATGGCGGTGTGGGTGCCTTGGCCGCCTTCCATAAACGGGCTGAGCAAGCGCACGCTGCCATCCGGGCGAATCTCCAGAAAGGCCGGCACTTGCGTCCCGCGCTCTGCAACCGGGTTGGTGGCCGCCTCGACCCTGGACCCGCCCAGCGGCAAACCGAAGCCAATCACCAGCGCCCCCACGGCGGTACTGGCCAGAAAGCGTCGGCGCGACAGGTTTACCGGTGCATCGAACAGATCAATGGGCTTGTTCATCACGCGCCCTCCTGCTTGGCCAGGTCGTGCACCGCCGTGTGGATCGCGTTGTACGTGCCGCAACGGCACAGGTTGACCATCGCCGCGTCGATCTGCGCATCGGTGGGAGCAGGGGTGTGCTTGAGCAGTGCGGTGGCGGCCATCACCTGCCCGGACTGGCAGTAACCGCATTGCGCCACTTGATGCTCGACCCAGGCGGAGACCACACGTTTACCCACCTCATCGGTCTCGATGGCCTCGATGGTGGTGATTTCACGCCCCACCACGCCCGCCACCGGTGTGACACAACTGCGCACCACGTTGCCGTCCACCAGCACCGAGCACGCCCCGCACTGGGCCAGGCCGCAGCCGTATTTGGTGCCGGTGAGGCCCAAGTCATCGCGGATCACCCACAACAAAGGGGTGTCTGCGTCCGCATCGACCTGATAGGTCGTCTGGTTAATCCGTAGTTCCATGGCTCACCTGCTGATCGACGGTAGGTGCGGCCTTTTTTATGAAGACGTGATGGCCGCTTATTGTCGAACTCTAGTCCACGGCGCAAGGGGGTCGCTATCCGCTAGTCGATAAGTCGCAGGATCAGGCAAGTATTCAAGAGGATTGGGCCAGTGGGCCGGGGTTAGAAATCCACGGTGGCCGACAGCAGCAGGGTACGTGGCGAGCCCTGTGAAAACGCCCCATAGGACGCCACGCCCGACCAATACTCGCGATCAAACACGTTCTGGACCGTCGCGCGGAAGGTGGTCGGCCGCTCGGCGATGCGCGTGCTGTAGCGTGCGCCTGCATCGATGCGGGTCCAGGGCCCTAGCTGTTGGGTATTGGCCTGGTCGACGTACTGGTTGCCGGTATGGATCGCGCCACTGGTCAACGTCAGGCCCTCGACCCACGGCATGTCCCACTCGGCCCACAGGTTGGCCTGCACCTTGGGCACGCCCACCGGGGTGTTGCCCTTGTTTGCGGCAATGCCCGCCTGGGTCAGCGTTGCATCCAGCAGCGTCACACCGCCGAGCACGCGGGTGCCCTGGGCGACTTCGCCGAACACACTCAGCTCCAGGCCACGGTTACGCTGCTCGCCCTGCACCGCAAAGCGCCCGGCGGCCAGTTCACCGCTGGGCTTTTGGATCTGGAACAGGGCGAGGCTGGTCATAAAGGTGCCGTCGTCGAACTTGACGCCGACTTCATGCTGCCGGGAAACGTAGGGGGCAAAGATCTCGCCGGCGTTGGACGCGTTGGACGGCGCCACATCGCCCTTGCTCAAGCCTTCGAGGTAGTTGTAGTAGAACGCCACTCGCTCCCAGGGCTTGAGCACCACGCCGAACAAGGGCGTGGTCTTGCCGTCGTCATAGGCCGTGGTCACTCGGCCGGCCGTGTCGTAGTTGTTGGACTGGATCCGCTGTTTGCGCAGGCCCACGGTGACTTGCACACGCTGGTCCAACACCGACAGGGTGTCGGCGATGGCTGCACCGCTCAGTTCGGTGGCGGACACCTTCGGCGCGTCGGGCTTGGCAATCGACGGCTTGGGGCGTTCGCTGGGGTGGTAGATATTCGACAGCACCGGCGCGCCGGAAATAATGCCGCGTGACAACTCATCGCGATAACGGCTGACGTGCACGGCGGTGCTGTGGCTGACCGGCCCGGTGTCGAAGCGCAGGCGCGCGCCGGTGTCGACGGTGTAACGCTGCACTTCGAAGCGGTAGTAGCCGGGGATCGACGAGGTATCACCCGCGCTGTTGACGATGGTCGGGGTCTGGTCGGATAGGCGCGCGACCGCCGACTTGCCGCCGCCGGCGTGGGCGAACACCGTCAGGTTGTCGGTGAGGTCATAGTCACCGCTGAGCAGGACGGACTTGTCCCGCGTCCTCGACCAGCCCCAGTCCTGGCTGACGTTGGTGCGGCCATTGGCGGCGTCGGGGATCTTCACGCCGGTGGCGATCAGGAAGGGGCGGGAGGCGCCGTCGAAGGTTTCTTCCTGGGCGATCAGGTCCAGGCGGGTGCGCAGGCGTTCGCCCTGGTAGTCCAGGGACAGCGCGCCGATATCGACTTCGCGGTCCTGGTGGTCGATCACCGTGTCGCCTTGCTGTACGCCGCCGTTGAACCTCAGGCCAAAGCGCCGCTCTTCGCCAAAGCGTCGGCTGATATCAATACGATTGCCCACGTGCGCGTCCTGAGCGTAGCTGGCGGTGTAGCGGGTGAGGTCTTCGTCCAGGGAACGCTTGGGCACCACATTGATCACGCCACCCACGGCGCTGTTGGGCGACATGCCATAAAGCAACGCGCCGGGGCCCTTGACCACTTCGATGCGCTCGGCGTACTCGGTGAACACCCGGTAGTTGGAGGCCACGCCATACACGCCGTCGAAGGCCAACTCGCCGAGATTGCCTTCGCCCACGGGGAAGCCCCGGATAAAAAACGAATCGACGATGCCCCCGGTCTGCCCGGTGGAGCGCACTGAGGAATCACGCTCCAGCAGATCGCCGACCGTGATGGCTTGCTGATCCTTGATCAACGCGGCGGTGTAGGTGCTGACGCTGAACGGGGCGTCCATCACGTCCGTATTGCCGAGCATGCCCAGGCGCCCACCCGTCGCCACCTGACCGCCGGAATACACTGGCGGCAGGCTGTCGGTGTGCTGTTCGAGGCCACCGACCGTGATGTCTTCCAGCGTGACCCGCCGCTGCACCAGCGTGTAGCTGCCATCGCTGCGCAACACCATCTCCAGCCCACTATCGGCCAACAGACGGGTGACGGCTTCCTGGGTCGAATAGTTGCCCGTCAGTCCAGGGCTGGTCAGGCCTTCGGTCAGGGCAGGGACGAAGGACAAGGCAATGCCAGCCTCCACCGCGAAGCGCGACAGCGTTGCACCCAGCGGGCCGGGAGCTATCTGGTAGGCACGGACTGCGACCGCATCCAACTGCGCGGCCATGGCCGTACTGGTCAACGCCAGACTGAACAGCGCGCTGCGAATCACAAGCATCAAAGGGCGACCTGAGGGCGAGAGATAAAGGGAGACCATGGATAGCCAGTTGAAATTGAAAAAAGTATCAGTGCTTACTTTTGCGCTCTTCAAAAGTGAGCCGCTGTAAGAGCGGAACCATAAGCCGTCGTTACCCAAATAACGGATATGTACTCCGACCCAAACCCTCTAGCGCCCAACCCATAGCTTTCGCGAGCAAGCCCGCTCCCACATTTTTAGCGGTGTGCATCCGAATAAGCTCGGTCGCCTGATAAGCCGCTATCGGGGGCAAGCCCCCTCCCACATTGGCGCGATGTACCTCCATTGAAAGTTGCTCAGGCAGGCGACAACGTCACCCAGTACCCATTCAAATGCCCACTGACAATCACCGGATACGTCTGCACCAACATACCCAACGCACGCCGGCTATCACTGATAGGAAACGCCCCGGAAACCCGCAAATCAGCAATCGCCGGATCACACCGCACAAACCCCCGGCGATAACGCATCATCTGCGCCACAAAATCCGCCAGGCGCATCTTGTCCGCCATCAACATCCCACGGGTCCAGGCATCCACATTGCCGTCCGCCGTATCCAACGCCCCAAACGTCTGCGCCGAAAAGTCCGTACGCTGCCCGGCACTGACAATCAGCGGCGCCGTCTGGCTGTTGTCGGCAAGGCTCACTTTGACCGCGCCTTCCAACACCGCCAGATGGGTGCGCATGTCCAACTCGCGCACAGTAAAGCGCGTGCCCAGCGCCTGCATGCGGCCCTGGCGGGTACTGACCAAAAACGGACGGGACGCGTCGTGTGCGGTCTGCACCAGGACTTCACCTTCGCGCAGATGCACCAGGCGCTGCTGGCTGTCGAAGCGCACATCGATGGCCGTGTCGGTGTTGAGGGTGATGCGTGAACCATCGGCCAATACCAGCTCACGTTGTTCGCCCACGCGGGTGCTGTAATCCGCCGTTTCCGTTAGTTTCCAGCCGCCCCAGCCGATGGGCATTACCGCCAACAGCAGGGCCAGCTTGCCCAGCGCCGCACGACGCTCCGCACTGGCAGGACGGTCCAGCGCCGACATCGCCAGGGACGGCGGCAGGCCGCCCAGCTTGCTTTGCAGCAACTGCGCACGCGCCCAGGCGCGGTCGCGTTCGGGGCTGCTGGTTTTCCAGTGTTCCCATTCGGCGCGCTCGCTGTCGCTCAGGTCGCCTTCGCTGAGGCGCATCAGCCATTCGGCGGCTTCTTCGAGGGCTTGGGTGGGGGCCAACGGCGCGTTGAGCATCTAGTCCACCAGCATCAGGCACTGCACGAAGGCTTGCTTCATATAGCGTTTGACGGTGATCAGCGAGACGCCCAACTGCTCGGCGATGGCCTGGTACTTGAGGCCGTTGAGCTGGGACAGCAGGAACGCACGCTTCACCAGCGGCGGCAGTGAGTCGAGCATGGCGTCGATTTCATGCAGGGTTTCCAGCACCACGAAATGCGCTTCCGGCGACGGCACCTCGTGCGCCGGCACGCAGGCCAGGGCTTCCAGATACGCACGTTCCAGGGCCTTGCGCTGGTACCAATTGACCAGAATGCCCTTGGCCACACAGGTGAGGTAGGCCCGAGGCTGGTCGATCACCGTGACCTGGGAGGCGAGGATACGGGTGAAGGTGTCCTGGGCCAGGTCCGCCGCATCCATGGCGTTGCCGAGCTTGCGCTTGAGCGTGGCGTACAGCCAGCCGTGATGGCCGCTGTACAGGGCTTCGACCACGCTCAGGTGCGGATTGTTGTGGGTTTCGCTCATGGCGCGGATCTGTGCAATTGAGAAGTATTCCCAATGCTAAGTGACAACCCATCGCCAGCGCAACGCCTGCAAAAAAAACCGCAGGCGGCTGATACTTTTTCGTGCGTCGGCTGGCATCAGCAGTAATTCCCACGTTCTGCCGATGAAAGGACCCCGACGTCATGCCCGTTGCCAGCCGGTTAACCCTCGCTATCCACACCGCCCTGCTAGTGGTCGCCACCAACGCCTGGGCGGTCGACGAGCCCCTGACGCTCGAAGAAACCAACGTCAACGCGGTCTACAGCGGCCCCACCGACTTGCCCGAGGTACTCGCCGGCGGCCAGGTTGCCCGAGGCGCACGCCTGGGCATGCTGGGCAACAAGGACGTGATGGACACGCCGTTCAGCGTCACCAGCTACACCGCCAAGACCCTCGCCGACCTGCAGACCGTCACCGTGGCCGACGCGTTGGAGCGCGACCCGTCGGTGCGCTCCACCGGGCAGACTGGCGGCATTGTCGACTCGTTTTTCATCCGTGGTTTTGCGATAGGCGAGGGCAACCTCGGCGAGCTGGCCTATGACGGCGTGTACGGCGTGGCGCCCAACTACCGGGCGTTCACCGAGTATGCCGAACGTATCGAAGTGCTCAAGGGACCGGGTGCGTTGATGTACGGCATTTCGCCCAACAGCGGCGTGGGCGGGGTGATCAATATCGTGCCCAAGCGCCCGTTGGAGCAGGATTTGACCCGCTTCACCGGCAGCTATGCCTCGGACAGCCAGGTCGGCGGCCACCTGGATATCAGCCGCCGCTTTGGTGATGAACACCAGTTTGGCGTGCGCTTCAACGGCAGCCTGCAGGGCGGCGATACGGCCGTGGACGATCAGCACCGCGACGTCGGCATCGGCGCCATCGCCCTGGATTATCGCGGCGAGCGGCTGCGCTTGAACCTCGACTACCTCAGCCAGAAAGAAAGCTACGAAGGCGCCTCACGGCCGTTCACGATTGCGCCGAATGTGCAGGTGCCGTCCGCGCCCAATGGCCGCACCAGCCTGCCGCAAAAGTGGGGCTGGTCCGACACCAAGGAGCAGTCGCTGCTGCTGGGTGGCGAATATGACCTGAACGACAACCTCACCGTATTCGCCCACGCCGGTGGCGGCCGCTCGGATGTGAAGCGCATGTCCGACCAAGTGCCGCGCATCCTCAATGCTGCCGGCGACACCAGCAATATTCCCGGCTACTACAAGTTCAATGTCGACCGTTCCACCGCCGACGTCGGCCTGCGCGGGCTGTTCGCCACCGGCCCGGTGACCCATCTGACGACCTTGATGGCCACCCGTTACGAAGATGAACTGTCGCGGGGTATCAACAACGGCACCGAGATCCTTTCGAATATCTACCACCCGGTGGACCGCCCCAAGCAATACATCAACACGCCCAAGGTACTGCGTATTTCCGAAACGGAGCTGTCTGGCGTAGCGCTGAGCGACACGCTGGGCTTTTTGGATGATCGTGTTCAGCTGACCTTGGGGATGCGTCACCAGTCCATCGAGTCGCGTAACTACAACGCTGCGGGTGGGGTCAGCTCGCGCTATGACGCCAGTGCCAATACGCCGTTGTTGGGGGTGGTGGTCAAGCCTTGGGACGACGTATCGCTGTACTACAACTACGTCGAGGGGTTGAGCAAAGGAGATGCGGCGCCGGGTACGGCGAGCAACGCCGGTGAGACCTTCGCGCCCTATGAGTCCAAGCAACACGAACTGGGCGTGAAGTATGAGCACGGCACGTTCATGACCAGCGTGGCGTTGTTCCAGATCACCAAACCCAGCGGTGAAGTCGGCGCTGATAATGTGTATTCGGTGCAGGCCGAGCAGCGTAACCGTGGCGTTGAGCTGAGCGTGTTTGGCGAAGTGGCGCCGGGCACGCGCTTGATGGGTGGGGTGACCTTCCTTGATGGTGAGCTGACCAAGTCCGCCACAGCGGCCAACCGTGGCAACAAACCGGTGGGCGTGCCGGATATCCAGGCCAACCTGTGGGCCGAGTGGGACACGCCGTGGGTCGAAGGTTTTACCCTGACCGGCGGGGCGATCTATACCGACAGCCAGTATGTGAACCAGGCCAATACCCAGGAGCTGGATTCGTGGACGCGCATCGATGCGGGGGCGCGCTATGTGACGAAGATCGAAGGGCGACCGACCACGTTCCGCGCCACGGTGCAGAACGTGTTTGACCGGGAATATTGGTCGGGTGTGGCGTCGTATGGCGCGTTTTCGCCGGGGTATCCGCGGACGTTGCAGGTGTCGGCCACTGTGGATTTCTAATCAATCATTACTGACACCACCCAATCCAAATGTGGGAGGGGGCTTTTGTGGGAGGGGGCTTGCCCTAATGCCAG
>NZ_QUZT01000111.1 GCF_004682045.1 Pseudomonas nabeulensis | reverse complement strand
CGTCATTTGCTGTCAAGTGATTATTTTCAGAAGCTTTCGAAGATTTCTTCAACAACTTCAACCACTTGCGCTTCCGATCTCTCGTCAGCGGGAGGCGAATTCTACAGCGTTACACGCTGCTGTCAACACCTCTTTTTCAACTTCCTGCTGGCTTCGATGAACTGAAGCGATTGACTGCCGAAAACCGCGTAACTCATTGTTCACCAAGGAGTTTTCCGTTTCGACTGCGCCGGAAGTGGGGCGAATTATAGACATCTGAAATCTGCCGTCAACCCCTAATTTAGCCTTTCTATCAAACAGCCTGAAATACCTCATCCTCTCTATATAGAAGAGAATCAAGCATCCCCCCGCTGCGTGCGCCCATCCGGCCCATATAACGTGCTACCCACTACCGTATTCAGGAACCCGACAATCCGCTGGTTAGCCGCCATGCGCACGCCCAACGCCCCACCATTGGCCACATTCAACTCCCGCGCCCTGCGCGCCAGTGCCTGCACCTCACGCCAAATCGCCATGCAATCAGCATCCTTAGCCGCCTTGAGCGCGCCCTGTCGCCCTGCTCCATAGCCCAGCTTCAACTGCGCCCCGGAACGAATCGCCTCCAACTGCTCCAGCCTAAGCAACGCCGCCTGCTTGCTCGCCGTCAGCTCTTGCAGTCGCTCACCGTCCACCTTGGCCTGGGCCAACGCCAAACGTTCTTGCTCCAGCAGTTGCACCAATTGCTCGATGGCCTGCTGCTGCACCTGCAGATGTTTACTCAGACTCATGGGTACCTGCGGCTCATCAACTAACGCTCATTCAGTTTCGCGGGCACTCGCCGCCAACCCATCAAAGATCGAATCGGCGCTTACCTGATAAGTGCCGCTGTCGATGGACTGGCGCAGCGCCGCGACTTTTTCCATATCCACATCGGCCGACGTCGACACGTCGGCGCTCGCGGTGCTGCTGGACACTTGCACGCCGTCATCAAGGGTGGCGTCCAGCGACTGCAGGTCGATACGTTGGGCACCGGCCACTTTGTTGTCAGTGGGCGCCGGTGGGTTGGTCAGGTTCGCACTTATGATTTTCACGTTAGAGGCTTCAATTGGCTGTGGTTGAGTCACTATCGGCAAGCGCGATGGCAAACTTTGGCCCTGGATAAAAATTAATAGCGCAGCCGCAATTCGTTCTGCCCCACTACTTGAGCGCTGAGCATTTTGCCGTCGTTGCCCACCACCCGTACGGTGCTGCCCAGGCTTCCGTTGTCCAGCGCCTTGCCGTCACGACTGATGGTGAAACCGGCGCCCTGGGCTTGTAACGTTACCCGCTGGTTGCGTTGCACCAGCCACGGTTCGCGGAAATGGCTGCGGGTCAGCACCATGCCCCGGCCAAGATTGCGACTGGCTTGGCGCCCGATGATCTGCCCCATGTCGAACACGCTGCCCTTGGGCAAACGCTCCAACGGGCCGCGCCTAGCTTCGAGCATCGGCGCCTTGATCACCTCGCCCGCCGCGATGCGCTGACGGCTGACTATATAGTCGCCCACCACCCGCACGCTGACTTGCAGGTAGCCCGCCACCTCGCTGCCACAGCGCACGCCGACGGCCACGCGCCCCAATACATTGTCCTCGGGATGCACCAGATACGGTTGAGGCTGCGCGCATTCCTCAATGCGCGACGCGGGCTGACCGATATCCATCGCCACCCACTCGGCACGCGCCGGCAAACGCGGCGTGATCAACCCGCGCACCTTTTCCTCCAAGCCGTCCGCCTGGGCCAGGGTGCTGAACAGCAGCCCCACCAGAGCGCCAAATCGCCACGTCATCTATCCCGCCCTCCGAACTACCCAGCGCCGAATTCTAGTCCCGCCACCCATCAGGCAAGTCCTGAATTAGTCGCCAAATAGCCGCCTGTTTCGGCCTTTGCCTGGACGCCCTTGGGACTAACCTGCGAGCCGTTCATTTATTTGATGCACAGGTCCGCAACCATGATCGACAAGCTCGATAACGAGCTGCGCTTTCAGCAGGACGCAATGAGTTTGCGGGCTGAGCGCCAGCAGGTATTGGCCAATAACATCGCCAACGCCGACACCCCCAACTTCCGCGCACGGGACTTCGACTTCTCCACCGAACTGGCCAGCTCCCTGCAAAAAGAGCACACCCAGGGCCGCGGCATGACGCTCGCCACCACCTCGGATCGCCACCTGCAAGCCTCCTCCACAAGCGTAGCCAGCCGCGACTTGCTCTACCGCGTGCCCGACCAACCCAGCCTGGACGGCAACACCGTGGACATGGACCGCGAACGCGCCCAGTTCACCGACAACGCCGTGCGCTACCAGGCCAGCCTCACGTTCCTGACCAGCCGCTTGCAGTCGCTCAAGACCGCCATGCAGTCCGAATAACCCAGGGAAAGCACCATGTCGATGTTCAGCATTTTCGATATCGCCGGCTCCGCGCTCAGCGCCCAGTCCCAGCGCATGAACGTAACCGCCAGCAACCTGGCCAACGCCGACACCACCAGCGGCCCGGATAACGAAGCCTACCGGGCGCGCCAAGTAGTGTTCGAGTCGCAATACCAGGCCGGCAGCAACATCGGCGGCGTACGCGTCAGCCAAGTGGTCGAAGACGGCTCGCCGATGCGCCAGGAATACCGCCCCGGCGACCCGCTGGCCGACGAGTCGGGCTACGTGACCATGCCCAACGTCGAGCCGGTGGGCGAAATGGTCAACATGATCTCCGCGTCGCGCTCCTACCAGGCCAACGTTGAAGTCATGTCGACCAGCAAGGAAATGATGCTCAAAACTTTAACCCTGGGTGAGGCGTAAACCATGACCAGTACGATTGCCAGCTCGGTGCTGTCGAGCATGAACAGCACCAGTTCCACCGCCGACAGCACCACCTCGGCGGCAGATGATTTGCAGGACCAGTTCCTCACCCTGCTGACCACGCAGCTGCAAAACCAAGACCCCACCGACCCGATGGACAACAGCGAAATGGTCACCCAGCTGGCGCAGATCAGCACCATCAGCAGCATCGAAAATGTGACGAGTACCCTCGAAGGCATCTCCAGCCAGATCAGCGCCGCCGAAACCCTGCAAGCCTCGGCGCTGGTGGGCAATGGCGTGTTGATCGACGGCAACACCATCCAGGTCGGCGACGGCGTGGCCACCACCTTTGGCGTCACCCTCGACAGCGCTGCGGATGACGTCACCGTCACCATCAAGGACAGCAGCGGCACCGTGGTGCGCACTATCGATGAAGGCAGCATGAGTTCCGGCACCCAGGCGTTGTCGTGGGACGGTCTGCAAGACGACGGCACCACCGCCGCCGATGGCGCCTACACCTTCTCCATCAACGCCACTGCCAGTGACGTCGCTGTCACCAGCACCGCACTCAAATACGCACTGGTCACCGGCGTCACCACCGACAGCAGCAACCAGGTTGCGCTGGACCTTGGTGGCGTCAACGAAAACGTCGGCCTCAGCGACATCAGCCTCGTCCTCTGACGCCCTACCTCTATAAAGGAGAAACACCATGGCTTTTTCCCAAGCGCTCAGTGGTCTGTCGGCGGCGTCCACCGACCTAAATGTGGTCAGTAACAACATTTCCAACTCCCAGACCGTGGGCTTCAAAAGCTCCACCACCCAGTTCGCCGACGTGTACTCCGGCGCCGACGTTGGCCTGGGTACCCAGGTGTCCGGCGTGGTGCAGAACTTCGAATCCGGCAGCCTGACCACCACCGACAACTCCCTGGACCTGGCGATCAACGGCGACGGTTTCTTCACCTTCAGCGACGGCACGCAAACCGTGTACTCGCGCAACGGCCAACTCACCCTCACGGCGGACGGCTACCTGGAAAACGCCGCCGGCGACAAACTGCTGGGGGTCAACGGTGTGATCCAGATCCCCACCACCGGCATGCAAGCCAGCGCCACCACCGAGCTGGATGCCGAGCTGAACCTGGACGCCAGCAAAGACACCATCACCGCGACCTTCGACCAGACCAACTCGTCGACCTACACCTATTCCACCAGCGCAACGCTCTATGACTCCCTGGGCGTGAGCCACACCAGCACCCTGTATTTCACCAAGAGCGGCGAAAACAGCTGGACCGTGCACACCGCCATCGACGGCAACCTGCTCACCGACACCCAGACCGTCGAATTCAGTTCCAGCGGCCTGATCACCAGCGGCGCCACCGGCACCTACACCTACGACCCGGACAACGGCGCGGCAGACATCGCCCTCACCCTGGACCTGACCGGCACCACCCAGTTCGGCAATGACTCGGCGGTGTCCGATATCTCCCAGAACGGCTACACCTCCGGCAGCCTGGTGAGCTTCACCATCGATGAAACCGGCACCGTGGTCGCCACCTACTCCAATGACCAGACCAAGAACATCGACCAGATCCAGCTCGCCACCTTCAGTAATGAAAACGGCTTGAAGGCCAATGGCGACAATACCTGGCTGGCCACCACCTCTTCCGGTCAGGCCTTGCTGGGCGTGGCGGGCAGCGGCTCGCTCGGCTCGATCCTCAGCGGCACCACCGAAGACTCCAACGTCGACCTGACCGCCGAGCTGGTGAACCTGATCATTGCCCAGCGCAACTTCCAGGCCAACGCCAAGTCGGTGACCGCGCAGAGCGAAGTGCTGCAACAAGCCGTGAACATCGGTTCCTGACCCTATGGATCGCATGCTTTTCACGGCCATGAGCGGGGCCAACCAGGCGCTCGAGCAGCAAGCCGTCGTGGCCAACAACCTGGCCAATATCGTGACCCCGGGCTTTCGTGCGCAACTGGTGGAGATGCAATCTTCACCGGTGGCGGGCGACGGCCTGCCGACGCGGGTGTCGGTGGCCGCCAACGGCATCGGCGTGGACTGGAGCGAAGGCCCCATCGTGCACACCGACCGTGCGCTGGACGTGGCCCTCGGCCAGAACGTGATGCTCGCCGTGCAAACCGGCGACGGCGGCGAGGCCTACACGCGCCGTGGCGATTTGCAGGTGGACGGCACCGGCGCCATGACCGTCGGCGGTCGCCCGGTGATCGGCGATGGCGGCCCGGTCAGCGTACCGCTGGGCAGCGAGGTCACCCTCGGCAGCGACGGCACCATCAGCGTGCGCGAGCTGGGCATGAGTCCGCGAGGCCTGAGCCCGGTGGGCAAGTTGAAGCTGGTGTCGGCATTGCCCGGCACCTTGCAGCCCGGCACCGACGGTTTGTTCCGCACGGCAAACGCCCAACCCCTACCGGCCGACGACACTTTGCGCGTCGCCCCCGGCGCCCTGGAAGGCAGCAACGTCAGCCCGACCAACGCCATGGTCGCGATGATCGACAACTCACGGCGCTACGACATGCAGATGAAAGCCATCAGCACCGCCGATGAAAACGCCAAGAGCGCCAACAGTCTGCTGTCCGTGAGCTGACAACAAGGAACCAAACGATGATCAGATCGCTGTGGACGGCAAAGACCGGCCTCGAAGCCCAGCAAGGGCAAATGGACGTGATCGCCAACAACCTGGCGAACGTCAGCACCAACGGCTTCAAGCGCTCGCGCGCGGTGTTCGAAGACCTGGTGTACCAGAACGTGCGCCAGCCAGGCGCGCAAAGCAGCACCGACACGCGCCTGCCTTCCGGTTTGCAAGTGGGCACCGGCGTGCGCGAAGTGGCCACCGAGCGTCTGCACACCCAGGGCAACCTGGAGCAGACCAGCAGCTCCAAGGATTTGGCCATCAACGGCCTGGGGTTTTTCCAGGTGGACATGCCCGACGGCAGCACCGGCTACACCCGTGACGGCAGCTTCCAGCTCGATTCCAACGGCGAGATGGTCACCTCCAACGGCTACAAACTCTCGGCCGGCGTGACCATCCCGGCCAACGCCACCGCGATCACCATCAGCAGCGACGGCATCGTTTCGGTGACCACGCCCAGCGCGTCCACCTCGACCCAGGTCGGCCAGCTCAACCTGGCGTTGTTTATCAACCCGGCCGGCCTGGAAAGCATCGGCCAGAACCTCTACCTGGAAACCGACGCCTCCGGCTCGCCCACCGAAACCACACCGGGTTTGAACGGCGGCGGCACCTTGTCCCAGGGCTACGTGGAAACCTCCAACGTCAACGTGGTGGAAGAAATGGTCGGTATGATCCAGACCCAGCGCGCCTACGAAATCAACAGCAAGGCCGTCGAAAGCTCGGACGAGATGCTCCAGCGTCTGACCCAGCTTTGAGCGAGATCCCCAACATGGCTCAAAAGTATTTGCTCGCCTGCGTGCTGGCCCTCGCCGGTTGCGATCAACTGCCGCACAAACCGGTGGTGCCCGAAGAAGATCTACCGGCGCCGGTCTACCCGCTGCGCCAGGCCAACGGCTCGATCTACCAAGGCAGCCTCGGTTCGCAGCCGCTGTTCGAAGACCGTCGCCCGCGCCGGGTCGGCGATACCCTGACCATCCAGTTGGAAGAACAGGTCAGCGCGAGCAAGAACTCGTCGTCGAATGCCAGCCGCTCAGGGTCCATGGGTTTGAAATTCGCCACCACTTCGGCCCGTGCACCACAGGTCGGTTCGTTTGGGCTGGACGCTTCGACCACCCACGACTTTATCGGCGCGGGCGGCTCCCAGGCGAACAACTCGTTCACCGGCACCATCTCGGTAACGGTGATGCAAGTGATGCCCAACGGGCACCTGCGGGTACGCGGTGACAAACAGATTGCGATCAATCAGGGCACCGAGTTCATCCGCTTTTCCGGCCTGGTCAACCCACGCAGCATCACCGGCGAAAACACCGTGTCATCGACCCAGGTGTCCCAGGCGCGCATCGAGTACGTGGGCGATGGCTATATCAATGAAGCGCAGCGGATGGGCTGGCTCCATCGCATCCTCCTCAACGTTTCCCCATTTTGAGAATCCAGCATGTTCCTTAGAACGTTGCGCGTCCTGCTGCTGAGCTGCCCCCTGTGGCTGTGCGCAACGGCGCAAGCCGAGCAGATCCGCGACATCGCCGACTTTGCCGGTATCCGCCCCAACAACCTGGTGGGCTACGGCCTGGTGGTGGGCCTGGACGGCAGCGGCGACCAGACCACACAAAGCCCGTTCACCGAGCAAGGCCTGACCAACATGCTCTCGCAGCTGGGCGTGACCCTGCCCGCCGGGGCGAACATGCAAATGCGCAATATCGCCGCGGTGATCGTCACCGCCAACCTGCCCGCCCTGTCGCGCCCCGGCCAGCAGATCGATGTGGTGGTGTCGTCTATCGGCAACGCCAAGAGCCTGCGCGGCGGCACGCTGTTGATGACGCCGATGAAAGGCGCCGACGGCGAGGTGTACGCCGTGGCCCAGGGCAGCCTGTTGGTGGGCGGCGCGGGTGCGTCGGCCAACGGCAGCAGCGTGACGGTCAACCAACTGGCCGGCGGACGCATCCCGCGTGGCGCAATCATCGAACGCGCCGTGGCACTGAATTTGAACAGCGACCACGGCATGCTCGGCCTGTCCCTGCATGAACCGGACTCGGCCACCGCCCAGCGCATTGTCTACGCCATCAACCGGGAGATGCGCCGCACCGTGGCTTCGGCCGTGGACGGCGGGATGATCGAGATCCAGGGACCGGTGTCGCCCAACGAGCGCACCAACTTCATGGCGCGTATCGAAAGCATCGACGTGCTGCCGATCCAGGCGCGGCCGAAAGTCATCCTCGATTCGCGCACCGGTTCCATCGTGCTCAACAGCTCGGTGAAGCTGTACCGCGCGGCAGTGGCTCACGGCAATTTGTCGGTGATCATCGACACCACCAACACCGCCAGCCAGCCGGGCGCGTTCAGTGGTGGGCAAACGGCGGTGACGTCCCAGAGCAATATTTCCATCGAATCCCAGGGCGGCTCGCTGCACCTGCTGGAAGGTACGGCCAACTTGATGGACGTGATCAAGGGCCTCAACGCGCTGGGCGCCACGCCGCAGGATTTGATGGTGATCTTGCAGGCGCTCAAGGCAGCAGGTTCGTTGCGGGCTGAGTTGGAGATTATCTGATGAAGAGCACCGATCATTTTGCCCTCGACGTGCAGGGCCTGGATCACCTGCGCAACAGCGCGCACCTGGACCCGCACGCGGGGCTCAAGGAGGCCAGCAAGCAGTTCGAAGCGGTGTTTATCCAGATGATGCTCAAGAGCATGCGCGCGGCGGTGCCCAAGTCGGAGATGTCGAGCAACTCGCAGACCGAGATGTACACCGAGATGCTCGATCAGCAGTGGGCGCAGAGCCTGTCGGGCAAAGGCATCGGTTTGGCTGAGCAACTCACCCGGCAACTCAGTGGCCACACCGCCCAACAGAATCCTGGATTGAGCGCAGCCACCACGGCGTTCCTCGATCTGCCGACCCGATCACCGTTCGAAGCCTGGAAACGCCGCGAAGTCAGCGGCGCCAGCAGTGAGCGACCCGATCATGTGCAAGCCTTCATCGCTCGCCTCAGCGGCCCCGCGCAAACCGCCGCGCGCAACAGCGGCGTACCTGCCGAGCTGATCCTGGCCCAGGCCGCGCTGGAAACCGACTGGGGCCGGCGCACCATCACCACCGCCCAGGGCGCCGACAGCCATAACCTGTTCGGCATCAAGGCGGGCTCTGCCTGGCAAGGCGCGACCACCGAAGTGATGACCACCGAATACAGCGACGACGCCGCGCAAAAACAGCTGGAAGCCTTTCGCGTATACCCCTCCGACGATGCCGCATTCAGCGACTACGCCCGCCTGATGCGCAGCCGCCCCGGTTACGCCGCCGTGCGCACTGCCACGGATGCGCCACAAGCCGCCATTGCGTTGCAGCAAGGCGGCTACGCCACCGATCCGCGTTACGCGCAAAAGTTGATTTCGGTGATGGCCACCATCGGCCCATTGCACACCACAACAGCACGCAACGATTTATAGGCCAGGGGTCAATTTGCCCTTGCGCCGGGCCGATAGTGCCAAGCATGTAGCCCAGGAGCTTCTCGATGAGCATTATTTCCATTGGCGTCAGCGGCCTGACCGCCGCGCAGATCGCCCTCAGTACCAGCAGCAGCAACACCACCAATGCCTACACCACGGGCTACACCTTGCAGGTGGCCAACTTCTCCGAGGCCACCGCCGGTAGCGGCGTGCAAATCGCCAGTGTGGATCGCCAGTACAACCAATTCGTCACCAGCCAGCTCAACAGCTCGGTGAGTGCCGAAAGCGCGTTGTCCACGTACCAGACCGAAGTCGATCAGATCGACAGCCTGCTGGCCGACGGCGATGCCAGCCTCGACACGCTGATGCAGAGTTTCTTCTCATCCCTGCAAACCCTGGCCTCCGACGCCAGCGACACCGCCGCCCGCGAAGAAGTGATCGGCGCCGCGCAAACCCTGACGTCCCAGTTCACCCAACTGGGCAGCTACCTCGACGACATGGCCGATGACGTCAACAGCCAGATCGACGACCAGGTCACCCAGGTCAACGACCTCACCGAACAGATTGCCGACCTCAATAAAAAGATCAGCCTGACCAGCGCCTTGGGCACCACCTCCAACACCCTGCTCGACCAGCGCGATTTGCTGGTCAGCCAGCTCAGCGAACTGGTGGACGTGGACGTCAGCACCCAGGACAACGGCAGCTACACCGTGTCCCTGAGCAATGGGCTGGCGTTGGTCTCGGGCAATAACAGCTTTGATCTGCAAACCGGCGTCTCCGCCAGCGACCCGACGCAAAGCGTGGTCACCTACGTGGACGCCGCCGGGCACACCACGGTGCTGGATGACTCAGTGTTCGAAGGCGGCTCGTTGGGTGGCCTGATGGACTTTCGCGACAACAGCCTGACGGATGCGCAAAACCAGCTAGGCATCCTGGCGGTGAGCCTGACCCAGGCGTTCAACAGCTTGCAGACCGCAGGCGTTGACCTGAATGGCGACACTGGCAGCGCGCTGTTTTCGGTCGCGGCGCCGAGTACCTACGGCGATACGGGCAATACCGGCGATGCCACGCTGAGCGCTACCTTCACTGATGACGTCAGCGCCTTGAGCGCCACCGACTACACCGTCAAGTATTCCGACAGCGACGGCTACACCGTCACCCGCAACGACACCGGCGCCAGCGTCACTGCCACCTACGACAGTGATAACAACACCCTGACCTTCGCCGGCATGAGCGTGGCCATCAGCGGCACCGCCAACAGCGGTGACAGTTTCCTCGTACTGCCTACCCGCAACGCCGCCAGCAGCTTCACCACCCTGACCACCGACGGCAGCCTGATCGCCGCCGGCACCTCTACCGGCGCCAGTGACAACAGCAACGCCCTGGCCATGCTCAACCTGCAAACCAGCAGCATCGTCGGCGGCAGCAAGACTCTCAGCCAGACCTATTCGGCGTTGGTGAGTGACGTGGGCAGCACCGCCAGCAAAATCGCCGGGCAACTGCAAACCCAGTCGAGCCTCACCGAGCAATTGACCACCCTGCAACAGTCCGAATCCGGGGTAAACCTGGATGAAGAGGCGGCCAACCTGATTGTCTACCAGCAGTACTACCAGGCCTGCGCAAAAGTGGTGGAAGTGGGCACGTCCCTGCTCGACACCATCCTCGACATCAACTGAGCGGAGTGACGCCATGCGCCTTAGCAGTGCAACGATTTACAACCAGAGCCTGAACTCGATGCTCACGCAGGAAAGCGCCTACCAGACCGCCGCCCAGCAAGTCTCCAGCGGCACGCGGGTGGTCAACCCATCGGATGATTCCCTGGCCGCCGCGCAAGCCGTCAACGTGCGCCAGGCCATCGCCGCGAACCAGCAATATGCCGACTCCCGCAGCGCCATCAGCACCTCGCTGTCCCAGGAAGAAAGCACCCTGGACAGCATCAACGATGCGATCACCAGCGCCCGTGCGCTGATCGTGCAGGCCAACAACGGCACCTTGAGCGACGCCGACCGCGAGTCCATCGCCACCTCGCTGCAAGGGGTGTACGACACCCTGGTCACCCTGGCCAACGCCACCGACAGCAACGGCAACTACCTGTTTTCCGGCTACCAGAGCCAAAGTCCGGCGTTCGCCACCAATGACGCGGGCGAGCTGGTGTACCAGGGTGATACCAACGCGGTGACCCAGTTGGTCAGCTCCACCCAGAGCATGGCCAGCGGCGATACCGGCGCGACGATTTTCCTCACCGTCAGCAGCTCCGCCGGTTTCATCGCCGAAGCCGGCGACAACAGCGGCAGCGTGACCTTCAGCGGCCCGACCATCACCGATACCCAGGACGCCAACTACGGCAGCGGTTTCAGCCTCACCTTCAGCACCGCCGCCGACGGCACCGCGCAGTACAGCCTCGACGGCGCTGATCCGGTGGCCTACACCTCGGGCGATACCCTGCAAGTCAACGGCCTGTCCCTGACGCTCACCGGCACCCCAGTAGACGGCGACACCCTCACCGTCAGCAAAGCCGCCGACGCCGACCCGGACCTGTTCGCCACCCTGAAAAATCTCATTTCGGCGCTGCAAACCCCGGTGGAAACCGACGCCGACCGCGCCAACCTGAACAACACCCTGTCCACCGCCAGCCGTCAACTGAGCAACGCGCAGGACAATGTGCTGACAGTGCAGACCTCGGTGGGGTCGCGGCTTAACCAGTTGGATGTGCTGGATACCATCGGCGACGACTTGGCCTTGAGCTATACCGAGCGGTTATCGGGGTTGGTGGATGCCGACTACACCGAGTCAGTGACCCAATACACCGCCCTGCAAGTGGCGCTACAAGCGGCGCAACAAACCTTCGTCAGCATCCAGAAGATGTCCCTGTTCGAATACATCTAACGGACCGCACCGGATCAAATGTGGGAGGGGCGGTGCGACGATTCGACTTGCCCCCGATGGCGGTGGGTCTGCCAGTACCTCTGTAGCT
>NZ_QUZT01000110.1 GCF_004682045.1 Pseudomonas nabeulensis | reverse complement strand
CTGGCATTAGGGCAAGCCCCCTCCCACATTTGATCTTCACATGGCTCAGGTTTTCGGGGTGTCAGTCGCCGTAGATATCCGACTTGAAGTAGTGCTGCGAAATCTTCTGGTACTCCCCGCTCGCCCGAATCCCGTCAATCGCAGCGTTCAACTCGCTGACCAACTCGCCATTGCCCTTGCGCACCGCAATCCCCGCGCCCTCGCCCACGTATTTCGGGTCTTTCAGCTCCGGGCCGACAAACGCGTAGCCCTTGCCCCGTGGCATCTGCAAGAAGTCATTCAGCGGAATGGTGTCGGCAAAGATCGCATCCAGGCGCCCCGCTGCCAGGTCCATGTAGATCTCTTCGTTATTGCTGTAGCGCTTGACGGTGATGCCCTTGGGTTCAAACACCTCGGTGGCATAACGGTCCGTGGTGGTGGCGCGTTGCACACCGACCGTCTTGCCCTTGAGGCTGGCGTACTGGTCATCCACCACGGCGCCGTCCTTCATCACCAGGCGTGACGAGGTGAAATAGTATTTGTGCGTGAAGTCCACCGACTTCTTGCGGTCGTCGTTGATGGTCATGGACGACAAGGCCATGTCGATTTTCTTCACTTTGAGGGAAGGAATCAGACCATCGAACTCGCCTTCGACCCACACGCACTTGACCTTCATCTGCGCGCACAGTGCATTGCCGATGTCGTAGTCGAAGCCAACGATCTTGCCCTCTTCGGTCTTCGACGCGAACGGCGGGTAAGCCGCCTCGATGCCGATGCGCAGGGTTTTCTCGGCGGCCAGCAACGGGCCGGACGCAATCAGGCCCAAGGCCAATGCGCTGATAAGGGAAAGTTTCTTCATGGACGTGATCTCGCAAGGTGTTGTTGATTTGGCAAGAGTGAAGAAAAAGACGCAGCGTTTTTTGTACTTATAATTCCATACTGGACTTTTACGTATCACCCGTCAATCGCAGTTGTACCGCGTATGCACCAACACCCGCGTAAACGGCGGCGCCGCCCTGGCGCCTTCGCGTGCGCCGCGAATCCAGCGCACTGCTGCTGTCATCTCGCCGACAAAATCGTGGGACACCACATAGTCCATCACCCCGGACTCCAACATTGCCCGCGTGTGCCCGGTGAGTTCATGGCCGACAAACACCGGGCGCTGCTCGGCAGCAATGGTGCCGATGGCCTGGGCCACGCCCCGGTTGGCGCCCGCCACGTTGTAGATAGCGGCCGGGTAGTCGTGCTTGGAGAAGTAACGCATCAGCTGTTCGGCGGTGGTCTCCGGGCGGTCATCGGACATCATCCGCTCATCGATTTTCAGGTGCGGAAACTCCGCCCGCAGCACCCGCCGAAAACCCATCTCACGCTCCTGCTGGCAGCGGAACGACACGCTGGACACCAGCAGAATCTTGGCCTTCTCCCGCGCCAGCGCATTGCCGATCAACAACCCGGCCACACTGCCGGCGGCGTACTGGTCGTTGCCCACGTAGGCGCTGCGCCCCGAATTGGGCAGGTCGGTGGTCAGGCACACCACCGGGATGCCCTGGCGGCACAAGGCGCGGATCGCCCGGTTGATCGCCGGATGTTCGCGGGACACCACGATCACACCGTCAGCGGCGGCGCCGTCGGCCTGCACCTGATCAGCGAAGGCCGCCGGGTCGACCTGGTTGGTCGGCACGTAGTGACCGTGTACCACCACGCCAGGGGTGGAGCTGTTGATCACCGCCTCCGCCCTGGCCAGGGTGGCGTTGAAGGTCTCTCCCGAATCGCAGAACAATTTGATGTGCAGCGTGGCGGTGCCATTGGCCAGGTCCTGCTTGAGCTTGTCCAGCGCAGCCAGCACTTTGAGCCGAGTGTTTTCGCGCACACCCAGGCGGTTGTTCAGCACGCGGTCGACGGTGGCCACACCGACCCTGGCGACCTTGGCGATTTGCTCGACGGTGGGGCCTTTCCAGAGTTGTGCAGGAGTTTGAGCGGGCATGAACGGTGCCTTGTCGATGATGGAAATACCATCAGTTATAAAGGGTAATTCCTGACTTATCGACGGGTTTGTCACGCTAAATTTGATGGAATAGCCATCAGCATTAGCCATTGCTCGTCCTTGAACGAAGATTTGGCGCCGCCAATAATCGCTCCATAACAACCACAACAATTCGTCAGGACATCCCCACCATGACCATCCGCATCGCCGTGATCGGCGCCGGCATCATGGGCGAAGACCACGCCCGCATCATTGCCCAGGATTTGCCTGGCACCACCCTCCAAGTGATCTGCGACGCCAACCCCGAACGCGCCAAAGAAGTCGCCAAGCGCTACGGCGCCGCGCACGTGGCCACCGACCCGCTGGCCACCCTGGCCCGCAACGACGTCGACGCGGTAATCATCGCCAGCCCCGATGCCACTCACGCCGCGCTGTGCCTGGCGGCCATCGAGATCGGCAAGCCGGTACTGTGCGAGAAGCCACTGTCGCCCAGCGCCGAAGAATGCCTGGCCGTGATCGACCGGGAAATTTCCCTGGGCCGCCAGTTCATCCAACTGGGTTTCATGCGCCGCTTCGACCCGTCCTACCGCGAAATGAAGCACGCCCTGCACAGCGGCGCGATTGGCAGCGCGGTGATGATGCATAACTTCCACCGCAACGTTGAAGCACCGGCCAATTTCAGCGGGCAGATGGCGATCAGCAATTCGGCGCCCCATGAGTTCGATGTGGCGCGCCATGTACTCGACACCGAATACAGCGCCATCTCGGTGTTCCAGCCCGCCGGCGGCATCGGCGCGCCAGTGTTCATGGTGCTGGAGACCCGCGACGGCCACCTGGTGAATATCGAGGTGAACAACAACGCCCACTATGGCTACGACGTGCGTGGCGAGTTGGTGGGCAAGCAAGGTTCGGTGCAACTGGCTGGCCCCGTGCACGCCCACTACAACAGCGGCTTGCAGGCGGTGCAGCGTTACGCCGCCGACTGGCGCCCGCGCTTTGCCGAGGCCTATCGCTTGCAGGACAAGGCGTTTGTCGACTTCGTACGCACCGGCCAATTCCCGGCCCACGCTGCCACGGCCTGGGACGGATATTGCGCCACGCGGGTCGCCGAAGCCGGCGTACAAGCGCTGACCGAAGGCCGCCGCGTCACCCTGCGTACCCTGGACACCCCGTCACTCTATCTGCCACGCGAAGGAGCCTCGCTATGAAGCTGGGATTTGTCACCGATACCCTCGGCAACCTGCCCTTGGGCGATGTGCTCAAGCACGCCGAACGCATGGGCCTCTCGGGCCTGGAAGTGAACACCGGGGGCTGGTCCACCGCGCCGCACTTCAACCTCCAGCAGATGCTCGAGAGCAATGCCGCACGCCGGGATTTCACCCGCAGCTTCGAGCAGCACAACCTGGAGATCATCGCCCTCAACGCCAACGGCAACCCGCTGCACCCGACCCAGCCGGAACAGGCGCAGTGCCTCAAGGACACGATTCGCCTGGCCGGTGAATTGGGGATCAAGACCGTGTGCACCATGTCCGGCTTGCCCGAAGGCCAGGCCGGCGACCGCATGCCCAACTGGGTGGTGGCCTCATGGCCGCCGGAAACCCAGACCATCCTGCGCTACCAGTGGGAAGAACGCCTGCTGCCGTTCTGGAGCGAGATCGCCGACCTGGCCAAGGCCCACGGCGTGGAGCGTATCGCCCTGGAACTGCACGGCAGCCAGTGCGTGTACAACGTGCGTTCGTTGCTCAAACTGCGCGACGCCATCGGCCCGCTGATCGGCGCCAACCTCGACCCGTCCCACCTGTTCTGGATGGGCGCCGACCCACTGGCCGCCGCCGATGCCCTGGGAGACGCGCTGTACCACGTGCACGCCAAGGACACGATGCTTAATGCGCCGGTGCAAGCGGTGGATTCACTGCTGGAAAACGGCTCGTTGATGGACGTGTCGGCGCGCAGCTGGTCGTACATCACCCTCGGTTTCGGCCATGGCGAAGAGTGGTGGCGCCAGTTCTGCTACCGCCTGAAAATGGCCGGCTACGACGGCTGGCTGTCCATCGAACACGAGGACGTGCTGCTCAACAGCCTCGAAGGCCTGGAGAAATCCGTCGCGTTGCTCAAAGGCGTGATGCCGGTCGCCGCCAGCGACTTCAAACCCCAAGCCATTTAACCTCCCCGGAAAAGCACTCAGCCCCATCGGCGGCTGAGTGCCCTTTCGTTTCAGTCGGAATATCACAATGACAATTAATTCCTACGGAAATACGGCGGACGACACTGGCGCGTTTCTCAACACCGAGAAACGCCAAGCCCGACGCTACCTGCAAAAAATCACTTCCATCGCCACCTTTGGCGGCCTGCTGTTCGGCTTCGACACCGGCGTGATCAACGGCGCCCTGCTGTACATGAAAGACGACCTGGGGCTCACCCCCATGACCGAAGGGCTGGTGACCAGCTCGCTGCTGATCGGCGCGATGCTCGGTGCGCTGGTGGGCGGTCGCGTGTCCGACCTGCAAGGTCGGCGGCGCAATATCCTCTACCTGGCCGTGGTGTTCTTTATCGGCGCCCTGGCCTGCGCGCTGGCGCCGAACTTCAATGTGATGATCACCGCGCGCTTTATCCTCGGCCTGGCCGTCGGCGGTGCCTCGGTGGTGGTGCCCGCCTATTTGGCCGAGATGTCACCGTCCAATATTCGCGGGCGGATCATCACGCGCAATGAGCTGATGATCGTCACCGGCCAGTTCCTCGCGTTTACCACCAACGCGCTGTTGGGCAACCTGTTTGGCGACCTCGACGGCGTGTGGCGCTGGATGCTCGCCCTGGCCACCTTGCCCGCCGTCGCGCTGTGGTTTGGCATGTTGTATATGCCCGAAAGCCCACGCTGGCTGGCGACCAAAGGCCGCTTCAAGGAAGCGCTGGAGGTGCTCAAGCTGGTGCGCGAAGAGTATTACGCCAAGGAAGAAATCGCCGCGATCACCCGCCAGATCAGCAATGAGAAGTTCGTTAAAAGTGGCGGCTGGCGCGACCTGTCGAAAAAAGGCGCACGCCGTGTGATGTTGATCGGCATCGGTATCGCCGTGACGTCGCAGCTGACCGGCGTCAACTCGATCATGTACTTCGGCACGCAGATCCTCACCGAAGCCGGCCTGGCCCAAAGCAGTGCGCTGATCGCCAACGTGGTCAACGGGGTGATCTCGATTGCGGCGACCTTTATCGGCATCTACCTGCTGGACCGCGTTGGCCGGCGGCCGATGATGCTGCTGGGCTTTGCCGGCACCACCCTGTCGTTGTTGATGATTGGCCTGGTGTCGACCTGGTTCGAACCGTCGGTGACCCGTGCCATGCTGATCCTCGGCGCCATGGCGTTTTTCCTGGCGTCGATGCAAGGGCTGATCGGCCCGTCGTTGTGGGTGATGCTGGCGGAGATCTTCCCGATGCGCATTCGCGGCGGCTGCATGGGCATGGCGATTGCCGGGCTGTGGCTGACCAACGTGATGATCGGCCTGTTCTTCCCGACGCTGGTGGCGACCATTGGCATCGGCCAGACCTTCTTTGTGTTTGCCGGCGCCGGCGTGCTGTCGCTGATCTTCGTGGCGGTGTGGGTGCCGGAGACGCGTGGCAGCACCCTGGAAGAAATCGAACACCGTCTCTACGACTGACTGACCTGACGGCGTGATGGCGAAAAAAGCCATCATGCCGCTATTAACAATCATTCTCGTTTGTTATATTCCGCCGCGCTTGCTTCCATGGCTGTCAGGTAGCTTTATGTCCGGCTCAGATCTCAAGGCGCTTTACCTCGCTCATCGTGGCGAAATCCAGGCTTACCTGGACCGCCGTCTACGCTGCAAGGAAACTGCAGCCGACCTGACGCAGGACGCGTTCATCCGCCTATCGGAACAGATGGGCCGTACCCGCATCGAAAACTTCCGCGCCTATCTGTTCTCCGCCGCGCGCAACCTGTTCATCGACCACACCCGCCGCCAGGAACACCGCCAGGGCGAGCCGCTGGAGATGCAGGAGCCGGGCAGCCTCGAACAACCCAGCCCCACCCTGGAACAAGCCGCCATCGCCAACCAACAGTTGTCGGCCCTCAATGAGGTGCTGCACAACATGCCCGAGCCTTGCCGCGAAGTGTTCTTGCTGGTACGGGTCGAAGGCCTGACCTATGTGGAGATCGGCGAGCGCCTGGGGATATCCCCCAAAACCGCCTACAGCCGCATGGTGCGCGCCCTGGACTTGTTGAAACTGGGCATGCCCAATTAAAACGCCATGGATTTCTTGTAGTGAGCGGGCTTGCCCCGCGCTGGGGGGCGAAGCCGCCCTAAACCCAGGCACTGCGGTGTTTCAGTTAGACCGAGGTGTATGGATTGGGGGCGGCTTCGCCACCCAGCGCGGGACAAGCCCGCTCACTACAGCATGCCCGAGTGAACGCCTTCACTTATACTCGCCACCTGACCGGTTTTCGTTGAATTGATTAGCCCATGAGTGTTGAACCGCCGCGCCTGCTCCCGCCCCTCGCCCGCCCCGATGACGCCAGTCACCAGGCCAGCGAGTGGTTTGCCTTGATCCAGGCCGGCACACCCACCGCGGCCGAGCGCGCTCAACTGGCCCAGTGGCTGGCCGCCGACCCGCGCAATGCCCAAGCGTATGCGCACCTGGAAAAACTCTGGGCGGCCACGGCGCTGCTGGCGCCGCCCAAGGTTCAACCGCCACAACTGTCCCGCCGCCGTTTTGTCGGCTTGGCCGTGGCGGCCAGTGTGGCGGTGGCCGCCACCAGCGCCAGCACCCTGTGGCTCAAGGGCGTCAGCTCACCGTTTGCCGATGTGCGCACCGCCGTTGGCGAGCGGCGCAGCGTGCAATTGCCCGACGGTTCGACGGTGGAATTGGCCGGCAACACCGCGCTCAACCTGAATTTTTCCACCACCCAGCGCTCGGTGGAATTGCTGCACGGCGAGGCGTTTTTCAGCGTGTTGCCCAAGGCCGCCGGGGAGTTTTCGGTGCAGACCCAGGCCGGTCGCGTGTTGACCAGCGAGGCTGATTTTTGCCTGTCGTGTGACGGCGCCAACGCGCAGTTGAGCGTCAGCCGCCACACGGTGCGGGTGATGACACCCAACCAGCAGACAGACCTGGGCGAAGGCCTATCGCTGCAATTCAGCGCCACCCACACCGGCGCCATCCAACGCGCCGAACTGGAGCAAGTAATGGCCTGGCGCAGTGGCCGCCTGGTGTTCTTCGACACGCCGCTGCTCACCGTGGTCAACCAGCTGCAGCGCTGGCGTGAAGGCAAGATCTTCATCCCCGACCCACAACTGGCAGCACGCCGGGTCAGCCTGATCCTCAACCTGAACCGTCCGGACCAGATGCTCGACGTGCTGTCCAAGGCCCTGGCCGTGCGCACCACCCGCTACACAGACCTGATCACCCTGATCCAACCGGCCTAATTGCAAATAATTCACATCGCCATCAGGTATCGCCGCGCTTCATCCGTCCTAGATGGACTGATAGCGCGACCTCATAGGGAAACACCTGAATGGCAAAGCATCCTCAACCCACCCAGCACTGGCGCGCCGCCGCCCTCGCCTGCACCCTGCTCATGGGTGCCGTCCCGGCACAGGCGGCACCGGCCACTGGCACCTCGGTCGATCAGCTGTCGCTGAACATCCCGGCCCAGCAACTGCGCCAGGCCTTGTTGGTGTTCAGCCAGCAATCGGGGCAAAACGTGCTGCTGGACGGCAACCTCGACGGCGCCTTGCGCAGCTCGGCGGTGGTGGGGGTGTATTCGCCGGAACAGGCCCTGGCCGAACTGCTCAAGGGCAGCGGCTACGGTTTTTCCCGCACCGATGCGGTGACCCTGTACCTGGTGCCGCTGCCGAAACAGGCCGACGGCATGACCTTGCCCGCCATCCACATTCAGGATTACGCGGGGCTGGATGGCGGCCCCAGCGTTGGCTACATCGGCAAGCCGAAATCCACCACCACCAAGCTCGGCCTGACCGACAAGCAAACCCCGCAAGCCGTCACCGTGGTGACCCGCGAGCAAATGGACGACTTCAAGCTCAACAGCGTGAAGGAAGCCCTGCGCAGTGCGCCGTCGGTGACCGTCGAACAATTCGAAACCGACCGTACCGCGTTCACCTCCCGGGGTTTCAAGATCGAGAATTTCGAGTTCGACGGCATGGGCCTGCCCTTCTCCGGCGGCGTGCTGGTGGGTGAGCAGGACATGACCGAGTTCGAACAGGTCGACGTCTTGCACGGCGCCAACGGCCTGATGAGCGGCGCCGGCGACCCCTCGGCCACGGTCAACCTGGTGCGCAAGCGTCCCACCGACACCTTCCAGGCGCGGATCGACGCCAGCGGCGGCTCCTGGGACAACCGGCGTTTGGCGCTGGACGTGTCCGGCCCGCTGACCGACAGCGGCAATGTGCGCGGGCGCTTTATTACCTCTCACGACAAGGGCAATTCATACCTCGACCATTACAGCCACGAAGTCAACGTGATGGCGGGTTTGCTGGCCTTTGACCTGTCCGATGCCGACACCCTCACTGTGGGGTTCTCCCAGCAGGACAGCTACTCCAACGGCAGCACCTGGGGCGGTCTGCCGATTGCCGACTACGCCGGTAACCGCATCCACTACAGCAACCGCAGTTCCAGCGTCGGCCAGCCGTGGACCTACTGGAATATCCAGACCCAACGCGCCTTCGCCGAGCTGACCCACGCCTTCGATAACGGCTGGACCAGCACCCTCACCGTGTCCGGCATGAGCCAACACTCCGACACCAAAATGCTCTACGCCATCCCGATCAGCGCCAGCACGGTCGCCGCGTATATCAACCGCACCACCAGCACCGAGCATCAAGTGGCGGCCGAAGGGCAACTGTCCGGGCCGTTCAACTTCCTCGGCCGCGAGCATGAGCTGACCCTTGGCGCCAACTACGGCCGCTTGCATCACACCGAACGCGGGCACTACCGGACATCGTCGGGCAACCAGGTGGAAAACCTGGAGGATGTACTCGCCGGCAACGTGGTGGAGCCGGAGATGAACTACACCGACGACCTCAACACCCAACTCTTTACTGACCGCCAGAAAAGCCTGTTTGCCGGCGCCCGTTTCAGCCTCACCGACGACCTGCACTGGATCGCCGGCGCGCGCATGCTCAGCGCCGATGGCGACGGCATGGGCTACGGCTCGGCCCACGACACGCGGGTACACGGCAAAGTCACGCCCTACACCGGCCTGGTCTACGACTTGAACCCGCAGTGGAGCGTCTACACCAGCTGGACCGAGATCTTCAAACCGCAATACTTTCGCAGCTCCGCCGGCGGCATCATCGAACCGCTGGAAGGCAAAAGCATGGAAGTCGGCATCAAGGGTCGCCTGCTGGACGAACGCCTGGGCGTCACCGCCGCGGTGTTCAAGACCGAGCAACAGAACGTCGCCGAAGCCACCGGGGCCATTCAGAACGGCCAGTACCTGTACCGCGGCGTGGACTACAAGAGCCGGGGCGTCGAGTTGGAAGCCAACGGTGAACTGCTGCCCGGCCTGTCCCTCGCGGGCGGCTACACCTACGTGCATATCGAAGACAACAACGGCGAAAAAGCCCGCCAATACGTGCCCACCCACAGCGTGCGCGGCAGCCTGACCTATCGCCTGCCCGGCGTGCCCCAGGCCAAGATCGGCAGCCGCGTGCAGTGGCAGAGCCACACCGAAGTCGACAGCAACAGCCGCGTGTACCAGAGCGCCTACGCCCTGGTGGACCTGATGGGCAGCTACGACTTCGACGAACACTGGAGCACCTCGCTGAACCTGAACAACCTCACCGACCAGAAGTACCTGCTGTCGCTGTACCAGGCTGCGGGTTCAACCAACTACGGCGCGCCGCGCAACGTCACGGCCTCGGTGACCTGGAAATACTGAGCATGAGTTTTTTGCACAACCCATCGGTGTTTTTAGGCGTTCATCTCTAGTTTTATGCATGCCTATACTCGGTTCGGCCACTCGGTCGAACCGAGGGTCAGTCCCTACAACAAAAATTCAAGGACAGTGACCATGACCCAGCCCTTCCTGGCCGCTCGGGATTTTCTACTCGCCCACCGCACCGACTACGCCACTGCTGCCCGGGATTTCCGCTGGCCGCAATTGGACGTGTTCAACTGGGCGCTGGACTACTTCGACGTGATGGCCGAGGGCAACTCGGCCGATGCGCTGTGGATCGTCGAAGAGGACGGCAGCGAGCAACGCTACAGCTTCCAGCAACTGGCCACGCGCTCCAACCAGGTGGCCAATCACTTGCGTTCTCTGGGCGTACGCCGTGGTGACCGGGTGCTGTTGATGCTGGGCAATGACGTGGCGCTGTGGGACACCATGCTCGCCGCGTTCAAGCTCGGCGCGGTGGTTATTCCGGCCACCGCCCTGCTCAATGCCGATGACTTGCGCGACCGTATCGAACGCGGGCAGGTGCGGCATCTGGTGGTGGGTGAGGCGCATGTCAGCAAGTTTGACGGCCTGGCCGACGGTTGCAGTCGCGTCTGTGTCGGCGAAGCCCCCGTCGGCTGGGTCGCCCACAACGCCGCATTCGAACACCCCGAACACTTCGAAGCCGAAGGCCAGACCCGCGCCACCGACCCGGTGCTGCTGTACTTCACCTCCGGCACCACCTCCAAGCCGAAGATGGTGCTGCACAGCCACCAGAGCTACCCGGTGGGCCACCTCTCGACCATGTACTGGATCGGCCTGCAACCGGGCGACCTGCACCTGAATATTTCCTCGCCGGGCTGGGCCAAACATGCCTGGAGTTGCCTGTTCGCGCCGTGGAATGCCGGGGCGTGCATCTTTATCCATAACGTCGCACGGTTCAGTGCACCGGCCTTGCTTAACGCGCTGGAACGCTACGGCGTGACCAGCCTGTGCGCGCCGCCCACGGTGTGGCGCATGCTGATCCAGGAGGATTTGGCCAGCTACAAATCACGCCTGAGCCTGCGTGAACTGGTGGGCGCCGGCGAACCGCTGAACCCGGAGATCATCGAACAGATCCAGCACGCCTGGGGTTTGCCGCTGCGCGATGGCTTCGGCCAATCGGAAACCACCGCGCTGGTGGGCAATACGCCGGGGCAATTGCTCAAGCCAGGTTCCATGGGCCGCCCGTTACCGGGGTATCACGTGGCATTGCTCGACCCGGATGGCGTACCCGGCAGCGAAGGCGAAGTCGCCCTGCCCCTGGACGTGCGCCCCCTCGGGTTGATGCTGTGCTACGAGGACAGCCCGGAAAAAACCGCCGAAGTGATGCGCGACGGGTATTACCGCACCGGCGATACCGCCCAGGTCGATGCCGACGGCTACATCACCTTTGTTGGCCGGGCGGACGATGTGTTCAAGGCCTCCGACTACCGCATCAGCCCGTTTGAACTGGAAAGCGCGTTGATCGAACACCCGGCGGTGATGGAAGTGGCGGTGGTGCCGAGCCCTGATCCGCTGCGACTGGCGGTGCCGAAAGCGTTCCTGATCCTGGCCCACGACGCCCCCGGCAGCGATGAGCTAGCGCGTCACATTCTGGCTTTTGCCCGTGAAAACCTCGCGCCGTACAAACGGGTGCGGCGCATTGAGTTTGTGAGCGAGTTGCCCAAGACCATTTCCGGCAAGATCCGTCGCGTGGAGCTGCGGCAGATGGAGGTTTTACGGCGCCAGAGTGAAACGCGAGGGGAGCAGGAATACTTCGAAGAGGACTTCGCGGTGACCACCCCCACGGCCTAACTGCCTACCTCGGTTCAAAATATGGAAAGGGGCCAATGTGGGAGGGGGCTTGCCCCCGATAGCAGTCTGTCAGCCCAAGATGTTTTGGCTGATACACCGCCATCGGGGGCAAGCCCTAATGCCAGTCAGTTAAGGAAACAGCAGATGAGCGGCTTTC
>NZ_QUZT01000109.1 GCF_004682045.1 Pseudomonas nabeulensis | reverse complement strand
AACGAACCACCGCGGAAATGGGCAACGCCGCGCTCGACAAGTACGAAAGCAGCGGTGGGCTGAGTTGGGAAGAACGGCTGATTGTTCGAGGGTTCCTGGATAGCAATCAGGACGACACACGCCTGGCGGTGCAGAAGACGGTGCAGGGGAACCATGCTGAGATGTTGAGCGTGCTGCCGGGGGTGGGGTTGGTTGGGGGGAAGGGAGGGGGTGTTGGTGCAAAAACGACAGGGGGGGCGGACGAAACTGCCGGTTCAATAAAGAACGTCAATCCAGGTTATCCAGATGCAGGTCGAACTCATAACTGCGTTAATTGTTCAATTGCCACTGATGCAACACTGGCAGGTAATCCAGCATCTGCATTGCCAATAAACTCTACCAAGGGGGTTCCGTTGACTGTGCTGGAGAAGCAATATGGCGCTAAGTTTAGCGGTGTGTCTTCACCCGAAACCATCACCCAGCACATTATTGGTGGTGGGGACGGCGCACGCGGAATTGTGTTTGGCTCCTATGGTCCAGGTCAGCCAGGCCATGTATTCAACGTGGTTAATCAGAATGGGGCTATTCGTTATCTCGATGGGCAGACTGGAAAGCCGGCAAATATGAGTGACTTTAAGACATTGCAGTTACTGAGGACTAACTAATGATTACCTACGCATATGCTTTGGAAATAGCTAAGAAATATTTGGACGACTCTGAGGTTGCTTTGCAGCTAACAAATGAGGGCGAGTTCTCCGAGGGGTGGTTTTTTTGCTATCAATCTAAAGAGTATTTGGAGACAGGGTGTCTGTCGGCTCAACTGGCTGGAAACGGGCCATTCCTGATTGACAAGGAAACTGGAGAGCTTCATGTTTTAGGAACAGCTAAGCCGCTGAAAGAATATCTTGAATGCTATGCAATCAGTAAGTCAAAAAAATAAGATTGGTTTTTTGGGTCGAAAATTATAGGTACCCGGTCTTCTTTCGAAAACTGATGCCATATCTATTTCTGCAATTGGCGTAGGTGCTGGCGAAGTATTTAAGGTGGATTCGAAGTCACCGACAAGGCAGGAAATTTAATTACAACCTTCCCGGTCAAGGTGGGCAACTGATGCGTACTCTACCCATAAAGATATGGCATGAATTCCAGTCGGTAGTGGAAACTCTGAGTGACGAAACACCTGTAAGAAAAGTTCTTGAAGTAATACTATTTTGGGTGAGAAGTAATCAAAAGCATCTTGCCGGCGAGCCGTTTTCGGCCTATGGCTTTGATAGCTTTGCGAAATTAGATGAGAGGGAGATTCCAGCCGAATACTCTTCCTTTAAGACAGGTGTTTTAATTAATTTCAAGAGTATTGTTTTGAAGCGTCAGGCTAGAGATGTAGAGTCAATTGCGAGGTTTTTACGCGATACGATTGAGGAGTTGGCGACTGTCGAAGTTGATAAGCAATGCCCCAGATGTGAATCTGAGGGAATGCGCGCCTTTATAGGTAAGCATAATGGATTGCTGGCTTATCAGTGCAATGTCTGTGGGTGCTCCCATTATTCAGATGGAGCTAGGATTGAGAACGGTGGATTAGAATTTGCCAGCGAGAAGCAGTTGCGAGAGCTTGGCCCGATTTAATGGTCCAAAAGTTGCAGCTGGAACAATAGACCAAGCTGCAAAGGGGATTGAATGGGGCAAAGGTGGTAAACCGGCTACGTATACCTCTGGGCAAATAAGCTCGGGGTTGCAGAAAGCTTATGGCGATATAGGGCGGCCCGAATTATTTGACTCAATCAAGCACCTGATTAAATAGGTATTCAAGCATGACTGATAAACAGATATATGAATTAGCCATTGATGATCTTGCTTGTATTGGTGCTTGGTACTTTCCTATGGATGAGTCTGTGGAAGATGAGCTAACAGTCCGTCCTCTCCTTGATAAGGAGACTTGTACTGACGCTCAAATAATCGTTCGCGCTAGTTTTGTTGGATGTGATGGCTCTAGTTACTTAGGTTATCTGTACTGGGATGGTGATGGGGAAGTTGAGTGCTTAAAACCTGTCATTCTTCTTGAAGATGGCTCCTTTGTTACATTCTGGAATGGGAGGGTTGAGCCTTCTTGGGCAGACTACTCTGCAAGAGCTCAAGAGCTGAGGGCTAGACTCCCTTTTTCATATGTTTCAGAGTCTATTTTCGAGCTACCTAAAGTTTCAGGAAGGCTTGAGGGATTATATTATTTAGATGGAGATCACATTTCCTGGGTAAAATGATCCAGCTACTGGCTATATCGCTAAGGATGGCTCATATGTGGTGAGGAATGATCGTACGGGAGCGATTGTCCAAGTCTCCAATAAAAATGACCCTAAGTGGGTAGCCCCATGGGACTGATTACAGAAGTGTCCGTAGAGAATTTGCCTATTGCTCCTACATTAATGCGGGGAAGAACTCCTTTGTTTAATGTTGGTGATGGCGTTAGGTTGGTCGACTACTGCAAGAATAATGGCATTGCAATTCTTGGCATTGAAGGTTTTAAAATCAAGAGCGACAAGAGAATTCCAGATATGGATTGCATCGTTGACTTTTCTGCTTCGTTAAATGAAATGGATTTCGCTGTGAAGTCGGTGGAAACGAGCCGGATCATTGTTGAGGGAATGAGCGGTAGTGGAATTTTTATAGAGTTTATTCTGGTTAGGGTTTAGTTAGTGAAAAAGGTAGTTCATTGGCAGGAAAAACCATTGATGACTTGTCTAGTACGGGGAAAGTGTTGGACCCTGCGGATAAGTTAGGGCAGCTTTCACTAGCTGGTCGGTCGCTCCAGAGACACAGCGGCCGAGAAGGTAGCGCACTCCCTAACGTCAAAGGCAGTCCTTACTAAATCAATTATCTACTGGTTTTAGGGATTGAACATGAGTCAGTTTACGGCGCAGCACGTCGAAAGTTTAATTGCATTGCATCTGGATGTTGTGCGTTTTGGCCGTGGGGTCAATAGTGTGGGGGAGGAATGGATCGAAAGGGCAGAACAAAGGCTGGGATTTCAGCTGCCAAACTCATATAAATGCTTTTTAAATACGTACATGGGTGGAGAAATCGGTAGCGAAGAAATTTATAGTATTTATGGGGTGGATTTTGAATGTGCAAACGGGGGGGACGTGGTCTATCAACATATTATGGGCTTGAAAAATAACTTGATAGGCGAGAAGGAGCTCGTGATCAGCGAAACTGACTTCGGAGAAGTGTTTTTCTTTGACTGTTCACGCTTTAATAGTGGTGAGTATCCAGTGAAGCTTCGGCTCGCATCTGGCGAGCATGTTAATTATGCTTCTGATTTTTTTGAGTTTTTGTATAAGCGAATTATTGCGCATACTTGAATTCATTTGCGTTGTAGAAGCCTAGATCTGATCTAACACCAGCCTAGTGCGTTACGCATTCTGACGCGCCAGCAAAAGTCAGTTGAAATATGTTGGCTTGCGCTATCAAAGCCCAATTACTCACATCCCCCCTAAATAGCAAGTCGATCGGCAAATTGCAAAACAATCGAAACTTCCCACGCAACCGCCAGATAACCTCTACTCCCCCGCCCTAAGAACCTCTGCAAAGTCCCTCGCCTGAATACACAGCGCGAGGGATTGCAGATGGGTGGTTTTATTACTGGGGTTCAATCGTGAACCCGGCCATTGGCCGGCTGGCCCTGACCCCGATGAATGTGGAAACGGTCGACATCGAGGCCGTTTTTCGAGATTTCCGTGAATGCCTGAATACCTTTGACACGTGGGCTGAAAGCTTTTGGAGCTTTTCGGCGCTGGAGGTCGAGCAGGTATTCAAGGTCGGCGACGAAGTGGCGCTGGTTGCACCGATCAAGCGGTCGATTATTCCAAGCAGCACCGTCGCCACTTGCCCAGCCAATGGCAAGCTGACGCTGGTGCATCTGTTCCAGAGCACGCGCTTTGTGCCCATCGGCAATACGCCGGTGATGCTGCAACGCGTCGACCCCAACGGCGGCCCGCTGGGCGAGCCGATCCACAAGACCATCGGCCCAAGCGGCATCCTCGAAATCGACGAGTGTGATCGCAACCAGCAATACCGGGTCAGCTTCTACCCCCGTATTTCCAAGGACCACATCCAGGCGCTGTATGCGTCTTATCAGGGGGTGATCCAAGACCTGGAAGTGCGTCTGCGCCAAGCGTGGACGGACACTTTCCAAGCCCAGTGGGACACCTTCACCACAGCCAACCCGCTCGATCAGCGCCGCCTGCTGGAGACAGCGTTCCTACGTGGCATGGGCACAGCGCTTTACAGCCTTTGGGACAATTTCACGCAGCTGTATGCCCTGTTTGAGGACATCAAGCCCAACAGTGAAAAGCTCCTGCAATACGTCTCCCAAGCGGAGCTGGATGAGCTGTTGAAGCTGGGCAGCGAATCGATTGCCAACGGGCTGCTGATGCTCAGCGATGAGCCGCTGATGTTCATCTACCTGTCGGCCATATCCAGTTGGATACGGATGCTGCCGCCGCAGGATATGAATGAGGTGATGGGGGAAGTCACCGGCGAGGTGTTGATCAACCTGCTGCTGTTGAGGGTTGCAGGCGCGATGGGTGTGGCCGTGCGCCTGGGGACGCAAGTGTTGAGTCATATCCGGTCCAGTCGCGCGCGGCAGTTGTTGGAGCTACTGGCCAAGCAACTGGTGGGGCCGAATTTGGCTGCGCATGCCGATGCGGTGAAGCCGGTGTTGTTGGGTGGTCCGGCGAAGTCGATCAAAACGGTTCCGGATGTGCCGTTGCAGGCTGGGGAGCAGTTGATCTCGAATCCGGTGGCTTTGGGGCGGGATAAGGCTACGCAGCGCACGATGTTGATTCGGCAGGAGCATGTGGATGACGTGCCGGTTTCGGGGAAGAACCCGAACGGCTCAGTGGCTTCCAGTGCCGATAAAACCGCTACCAACGGCTGCCCGGTGTCGATGGTTACCGGGGAAGAGTTGCTGACCCTTGTTGATGGTGCGCTGGACGGGATTTTGCCGTTCGAGTGGACGCGGCTGTATCGCACCAGTGCCGTGGAAGTGGATTGCGGGCTGGGGTTTGGTTGGAGTCACTCGCTATCGCATCGGCTTTTTGTTGCTGGTGATTCGGTGGTGTGGACCGATCATGAGAACCGCTCGACTGCCCTGCCCTTGCCCTCGTCTTCGCGGCCGGCGATTACCAATAGTTTGGCCGAAGTGGCGATCTACTTGGGCTCGGTGCCAGATGAGTTGGTGCTGGCTCAAGCATCGCGTTTCTACCATTTCCGTAAGGGTTTACTGACAGCCATCAGCGACGCGTATGACAACCGGTTGCGAATTTCCCGTGACTATTCGGGGCGCATTGAGCGGGTGTCTAACAGTGTTGGGCGTTCGCTGTTCTTGCGCTATTCGTCAGATCGCATTGTTGCGGTTGAGTACCAGATTCAGCGGGCAAAGGGGCATGAGCCCTACATCTGGGTGACTGAGCAGACGGTTGTTTCCTACGCCTATGACGAACTTGGACGGTTGCTTTCAGCGACCAATGCTGTAGGAGAAAGCGAGACTTACCGGTACGACGATCAGCACGTGATTCTCGAACGCGGATTGGCCGGCGGGGCGAGTTTCTTTTGGGAGTGGGAAAGGTCCGGCAAAGCCGCGCGATGTGTCCGGCATTGGGCGAGTTTTTCCCAAATGGACACGCGTTATGCCTGGGACGACAACGGTCGCGTCACGGTGTTTAACGCCGATGGCAGTCAGGAAGTCTATGTGCATGACTCGCGTGCGCGGTTGGTACAGCGCGTCGATCCGGACGGTGCCCAGCACTTCAAATCCTACGACGACAAGGGCCTCCTGACGGTTGAGCAAGATCCGCTCGGGGCGGTGACAGCGTATCAGTACGACGAAGCTGGGCGTTTGGTGGCGTTGTTTCCGGGGGACGATGAGCCGACGTCCTACGAGCATGACAACGGGTTCGTACGGGTGGTACGGCGGGGTGAAGCGGTCTGGAAATATGAGCGCAATGATCAGGGCGATATCACGCGCAAGATCGATCCAGACGGGCATATTACCGACTACACGTACAACAAATACGGGCAGCTGATTGGGGTTTGGTATCCCGATCACAGCCGCCAGCGGCTGGTGTGGAATGAGCGTGGGCAGCTAGTTGAGGAACAGCTGCCCAATGGCGGGATCAAGCGTTATCGCTATGACGAACTGGGGCGGCAGATTGCCCGCGAAGATGAACATGGCGCGCTGACTCAGTATCAGTGGGATGGCGTTGGGCGCTTGGTTCGGGTGGTTCTTCCGGGTGGGGCTTGCAGGGAATACGGCTACAACGCTTACGGAAAAATCACTGCTGAACGGGACGAGTTAGGGAACGTTACCCGCTACGAATATGCGGATGGGTTGCACCTCATCAGTCGTCGCATTAATGCCGATGGCAGCCAGGTCAAATACCGTTACGACAATGTGCGGTTACTGCTGACTGAAATCGAGAACGAAGTTGGCGAAATCTATCGGCTGGATTACCACCCCAATGGGCTGATCCAGCAGGAGATTGGGTTCGACGGTCAGCGTACGGCCTATGTTTATGACCTCAATGGCAACCTGAAGGAAAAGACCGAACATGGCGATGACGGCAGTCAGTTAGTCACCCGTTACGAGCGGGATCATGCCGGGCGGCTGGTACGAAAAATCCTTCCCGATGGGAAATCCGTCGACTATACGTACGACCGCCAAGGCAATCTCCTAAGCGTCGAAGACGGTCACTGGGCGTTGGCCTACGAATACGACGCGCAAAACCGCCTCACCGCCGAACACCAAGGCTGGGGCACCCTGCGCTATGGCTACGACGCCTGCGGCCAACTTCAAAAGCTGCGCCTGCCTGATAACAACCGGGTCACCTTTAACCATGCCAAGGGCGGCCATCTCTCTACCGTCGAACTGAACGGTGAAACCCTAACCTCTCACCTCTACAAATCCGGCCAGGAACACCAACGCCAACAAGGCCAACTCCTCAGTCATTACCACTACGACGACCAACGACGCCTGCACGCCCACGCCGTCACGCAGCAGGACCATTACCTTTTCCAACGCCAGTACGACTACGACAAATCCGGCAACCTCACCCGGGTTTTAGACACCCGCAAAGGCGAACACCACTACCACTACGACCCGCTAAACCGTCTCACCCGCGCCAACCACTCCCAAGATGTGCAAGAGCGTTTCGGCCACGACCCGGCGGGCAACCTGCTGATGCACGACCGTCCCGGTCCAGACATCGTGGCGGGTAATCGTTTGATGAGTCAGGGTGACAATCACTACGACTATGACGCTTTTGGCAACCTGATCCGTGAGCGGCGAGGCAAAGGCCCACAACTAGTTACCGAATACAGCTACGACTGTCAGCATCGGTTGATTGGCATCACAAAACCCAACGGCCAAACCGCCAGCTATCGCTATGACCCATTTGGGCGGCGTATCAGCAAGACCGTAGACGGCATCACTACGGAGTTTTTCTGGCAAGGCGACAAGCTGATTGCCGAACATCACGCAGATCGGCACCGCAACTATCTCTACGAGCCGGATAGTTTCCGCCCACTGGCCTTACTGGAAGGCTTCGGCCCGAAAACGACCAAGGCGTACCACTACCAACTCGACCACCTCGGCACGCCGCAGGAACTCACCGACGCCGACGGCGAAATCGTCTGGTCCGCCCACTACCGCGCCTACGGTGAAATCTCCCGCCTTGATGCCGGAAAAGTCGACAACCCGCTGCGCTTCCAAGGCCAGTACTTCGACCAGGAAAGCGGCCTCCACTACAACCGCCATCGCTACTACAATCCGGATATTGGTCGCTATCTGACACCGGATCCGGTGAAGTTGGCGGGTGGGATCAACGGGCATCAGTACGTGCCCAATCCTACCGGGTGGGTAGATCCACTGGGGTTAAGTACCTGTCCCGGCGGTGACGGATGCAAGCCAAGCGCTACCGCTCAGCTGCCAACTGCGGGTGTTGGCCACGGAGAACCTGCGTTACCGCAGCTTACGCGGGCTCAGCGACAGGAAAAAATTGAGGAGCTAACGGAGGCCAACGCAAAGCGTCGAGTTCTGGAGCACGAGAAAAAGTACGATATGCATATGGTTGGAAAACATGGTCCAGAGGTAGAGAGCGTCAAAATGAGAAGACGATCAATTGACGGGACAGACCCAATAACAGGAAAAACTCCAAAAAATAAAAAGGGAGTACCAAGCTCACAATTTAATAGCTGGAGGCTCCAGTTGCAGGCATGGACAAAAGCTACGTCTCGGACTGAGCGAGGATTACCGCGTTACACGGGTATCGATGATAAGAAAAACAATATCGTACGCGTAGAGCTACCCGGAGCCGGCCGTGGCTACCGACCAAATAAGAAAAACCCAAACGACCCAACTTTTAACCCATCTATGAATGGAGCAGAGATGAAATTTCGTGAGGACGGAACACCTTTCACCCTGTTCCCTACCAAGGACTAAAAAATGCTATTCCATCCGTCTTCCAGCCATATACCTTTCGACGCCAGCCTCAACTATTTCGTGGGGATCTTTGACATTTACGATAGAGAAGATACAAAGGGAGAGGAGCTTGCTCACTACAACCCAAATGACATTAAAGATAGGGAAAATCTCATACTCAAATATTGTTTAGACCCGTACAATCAACTTTCCCATCGCCACAAACACAAGCTAATGGAAAGTTTAGCTTCCGCCTTAAATACTGAAAACTTCAACTTCCACTCTTACTTCGAAGACGATCCGGAAGAGTGTTCAACTATGGCATGGGACGAAACCGAAATTGCCGACCCACGCGGCTTCTTCGCCGACATCTATCGACTCGCCAACGAGGTCTGGAAAGACGACCTCCAAAAAGCCAGCCTGGAAGACCCATCAACTTGGTGAGCCTGCCTACACTCTCCAAGTCAGCCACATAACCCTGTGGCGAGCGAGCTTGCTCGCGCTGGGCCGCAAAGCGGCCCCAATCCAGGCGACGTGTCTCCTCTGCTGGATCAACACCGTCCGTTATGGGGCTGCTCCGCAGCCCAGCGCGGGGCAAGCCCGCTCACTACAAATGCCGGTTCACCACAAAAGCTGGTTCACCAACCTTCTTTCAACATCCGCAATTCCAGATACTGCAACAACATAATCGTCTTCCCATCCACAATCTCCCCGTTCTGCACCATCCCCAGCGCCCGTTCAAACCCCAGTTCCAGCACTTCAATATCCTCGCCCTCTTCCGCCAACCCACCGCCCGTGCCCACTCGATCCCCAGGCTGATACTCACCCACGAAAAAATGAATCCGCTCCGTCACCGACCCTGGGCTCATATACGCCGAGTAGATCTTTTCCACCTGCCCCACGCGATACCCGGTTTCTTCTTCTGCCTCCAGGCGAATACGCTCTTCGGGGCTGGCATTGTCCAGTAGCCCGGCCGCCGCTTCGATGAGGTAACCATGGTAGTCATTGACGAACGTCGGCATGCGAAACTGGCGGATCAGCAACACCGTGCGCTGTTCGCGGTTGTACAGCAGGATGGTCGCGCCATTGCCGCGGTCGTAGACTTCGCGGGTCTGGGCCTGCCAGCTGCCGTCGCGGCGGCGCAGGTCGAAACTGTATTTTTTCAGCAGGTACCAGTTATCCGAAAGGGTATCGACGGCGTTGATGCGCACGGGGCTGTTGTCCATGGTCGGGTTTTGGCTCGCGGGGTTGATCGGCTGCACACCCTAACAACCCCGGCACGGATTGTTCAATGCTGTAACACTTTGCAAGCAATCCTCGTTGACGGCGGTCGAATTAATTCCTGCCTGCGGGGGCCATCTGTTAAAAACCCTGCTTCACCTTTGTCCTGGAATGTTCATGTCTTCACGTTTTCTATCGCGCCTGAGCCTGCGCTGGTTTCCCCTGGTGTGCATGGCGCTATTGATCGTCGGCCTGCCGGTGGGTTGTGCCGTGTTGCAACACAAGGAGCGCGAGTTGGTGTTTCGCATCGAGCCCGGCACCGCCGGTTGGTACACGGGTTTGCCCAAGGCGGTGCAGGAATTCGAGCTCAAGCCTGCCAGTTTCAAGTCGGGGCAGAATATTCATGGCTGGTGGTACCCGGCAGACAAGAAGGACGCGCCGGCGATCCTCTACCTGCATGGGGTGCGCTGGAACCTCACCGGGCAGCTGTTTCGCATCGAGCAATTGCACGCGCTGGGTTATTCGGTATTGGCCATCGACTATCGCGGCTTTGGCCAGAGCCGCGGCGATCTGCCGTCGGAAACCACGGTGTACGAGGACGCGCGTATTGCGTGGGAGCGTTTCCAAACCCTGCAACCAGACCCGAGCAAACGCCTGATCTATGGGCATTCCCTGGGCGGTGCGGTGGCGATCGACCTGGCCGCAGAGCTGGGTAAACAGACGCCATTGCCTGTGCGTGGATTGGTGATTGAATCAACGTTCACTTCCCTGGCGGATGTGGCCACGGCGGTGGCGAATACATCCTTGCCAGTGCGCTGGTTGCTGTCGCAGAAATTCGATTCCATCGACAAGATTGCCGATATCCATATGCCGCTGCTGGTGGTGCATGGCCTGGATGACCGCTATGTGCCGCCGCGTTTCAGCCAGCAATTATTCGAAGCCGCCCAGGAGCCCAAGCGGCTGTTATTGGTACCCGGAGCCAGCCATAACAACAGCATGAGTCTGGCCGGTCGCAGCTACGGCCAGGCGCTGGACAAACTGATGCAAGCGACGATGCCGCCCCAGGTTGTGACGCACTCCACAGGCCGCAAGGGCGACTCCTAAAACACTTTTCGGCACTGGGTTTGCGCTTGTGTGTCAAGCGCAAACCCTGCCCATGCTGGCCCGCGCCGGCAATTGGTCAAATATTAACCTTTGGTTAAATCGCCATACCCGCCGGGGTCTCGCAAAGTTATCCACAGAGATACCCACGGTTTTCGTGGACAACTCTTTTCATATTTTTACGATTTTTTTGCTCAAGAAATGCTTTCCGGAAATGTACCGGGCAACAAAATCTCGCGATTCACATCGCGTATATCGTTATACCCACACAGCGCCATCGACACGTCCAATTCACGCGCAATAATCTCCAGCGCCTTGGTCACACCCGCCTCGCCCATCGCTCCCAAACCATACAGATGGGGACGACCAATCATGGTGCCCTTGGCACCCAATGCCATCGCCTTGAGCACGTCCTGGCCGGAGCGAATGCCACCATCGAGCCACACTTCGATACGCTCGCCCACCGCTTCGACAATCGCCGGCAACTGGCTGATGCTCGACGGCGCGCCATCCAACTGACGCCCCCCGTGGTTGCTCACCACCAACGCATCCGCGCCGGAGTTGGCCGCCAGGCGTGCGTCTTCCACATCGAGAATGCCCTTGATGATCAGCTTGCCGCCCCAGCATTTCTTGATCCACTCCACATCGTCCCAGCTCAGGCGCGGGTCGAATTGCTGGGCGGTCCAGGAGGACAGCGAACTCATGTCCGCCACGCCTTTTACATGCCCGACGATATTGCCGAAGCCACGGCGCTGGGTGCCGAGCATGCCCATGACCCAACGTGGCTTGGTGGCCATGTTGACGATATTGGGCAAGGTGAGTTTGGGCGGCGCCGACAGGCCATTGATCAGGTCTTTGTGGCGCTGGCCGAGGATCTGCAAGTCCAGGGTCAACACCAGCGCATCCACGCCAGCGGCCTTGGCCCGTTCGATCAATTGCTCGATAAAGGCGCGGTCGCGCATCACGTACAGCTGGAACCAGAACGGCTGGCCGACGTGTTCGGCGATGTCTTCCAATGAGCAGATACTCATGGTCGACAAGGTGTAGCGCAAACCAAAAGCCGCAGCGGCGCGAGCCGTGAGAATCTCGCCATCGGCGTGTTGCATGCCGGCCAAGCCGGTGGGGGCCAGCGCCACTGGCATCGCCATTTCCTGACCGATCATGCTGGCGCGGATCGAGCGCTGATCGATATTGCGCGCTACCCGCTGGCGGAATTTGATGTGGGCAAAGTCGCTTTCATTGGCCCGGTAAGTGCTCTCAGTCCAGGAGCCGGAATCGGCGTAGTCGTAGAACATCCGTGGGACTCGTTTTTGCGCCAGCTTGCGTAAATCTTCGATGGTTGTGATCAACGTCATCTAGGTCACCTCTCCCTGAACTGAACGCTGAGAGTAACCGCCCATCGGCCGCGCAACCAACCATTGCGTTTAGATTGACCGAGGGCTAATCTCGCACAAACCCGCAAAATGACGCACAAACATGCATAACAGCCATCAAGCCATCGACCTGCCTTCCTTGCGTAAACAGAAAATTTTGTTGCTGCTGGAGCGCGACGGCAAAGTCACCGCTTCGGAATTGGTGGAGCACTTTGCCGTGTCTCAGGACACCATCCGCCGCGACCTTGGTGAACTCGCCGCCGCCGGCCTGTTGCAACGGGTGCACGGCGGCGCCCTGCCCCGGCCCAAGGACACCGGCAAGGATTTTTTTACCCGCGTCGGCGAAACCAACGACGCCAAGCGCCACCTCGCACAACTGGCCGCCGACCGTGTGGAAGATGGCCAGATCGTGCTGTTCGATTCCGGCTCCACCACGTTGCAGATTGCCCAGTCGTTGCCGCGTTCGATCCGCCTGACGGTGGTTACGCCCTCGCCGATGATCGCCATCGCGCTGGCCGATCATCCCAATGTCAAAGTGATTCTCGCGGGTGGTCAGCTCAACCCGGCGACACTGTCCACCAGCGGTCACGAAGCGGTGCGGTTGATCCAGAGCATCAAGGCGGATTTATTGTTTACCGGGGTGTGCGCCTTACACCCGCAAGTGGGCATCAGCTCGCTGCATTTTGATGAAGTGGCGGTCAAGCAGGCGCTGCTCGACAGCGCATCCCACGTGGTGGCGGTGACCATGGCCGACAAGCTGGGTGCGGTGGAGCCGTTTGTGGTGGCGCCGTGCGAGCGTATTCACACGTTGATTACCGAGTGGCATGTGCCGAGTGTCGAGGCGTATGAGCAGCTCGGGCTGGAAGTGCTGCAAGTGGAGGTCTAGTGAAGCGGCTGTGCTTGCGGAGGGCGTGAGCCAGTCAATACATAGCTTTTGCCGGGCCAAGGCAGTAGCCACA
>NZ_QUZT01000108.1 GCF_004682045.1 Pseudomonas nabeulensis | reverse complement strand
AAGGCCAAATGTGGGAGCTGGCTTGCCTGCGATGGGGGTGGGTCAGCTTGCGGATGTATCGGCTGACACACCGCCATCGGGGGCAAGCCCCCTCCCACAGGGGGTTGGTGGTGTGATTGTTTCTTGAGCCTGGCACAAGGCCAAATGTGGGAGCTGGCTTGCCTGCGATGGCGGTGGGTCAGCTTGCAGATGTATCGGCTGACACTCAGTCATCGGGGGCGAGCCCCCTCCCACATTTTGAGCTTTGTACATCAGGTGGAAACTGGAAATCCTTTACGGCAGTGGGTCGAATTTCAGAGCGCTGAGGCTCTGCACTTTGTTCTCACGCACCATCTTGTACTCGGTGTTCGGCCCGATCCAGCGATCCCAGATCGCATCGATCTCCCCGGCGTTCTCCATCGCCATCAACGATTCATTCACCTTGGCCAGAAACGCCGGTTCATCACGACGCATCCCCGCGCCAATCGGTTCCAGCGCCATCGGTTCCTTGGCTATCGCCAGCTCGACCCCACCGGCCTTGGCCTGGTTGACCAGTTTCAAGGCGGTCATGGTGTTGGTCACCAACCCCACCACCTTGTTCTGTTGCAGGGCCATGTAGGCCGAGCCGGTGTCCTGGAAGGTCACCGGGGTAGCGCCGGCGAGGCGGATCGATTGTTCGGAGGTGGAGCCCTTGGTCGAGCTGATGCGCTTGTCCTTGAAGAAGCTTTTCGGCTGGTCGGCATTGGCCGCGCGCACCACCAGGGTTTCCTTGGCGATGTAGTACGGGTCGCTGAACTGGATCTGGTCGGCGCGGGTCTTGGTGTAGGCCAGGTTGGCGAAGATCACATCGACGCGGCCCATCTTCACTTCGGGAATGCGCGCTTCAACCGACAGCGGCTTGAGCTCCAGGGCCACGCCCATGGTCTTGGCCAGGGCCTTGCACAGGTCGACGTCCATGCCCACCAGCTCGCGGGTTTTCGGGTCGGGCGCGGAGAATGGCGGCACATCGGCGTACACGCCGCAGCTCAGGGATTGCTTGGCGAGGATGTCACTCAACTGGTCGGCCTGTGCGACAGACACAGCCAACGGAGCCAATGCCAGCGCAATAAACAGATGCTTCATACCCATGGGAAATCTCCAGAAAGTTGGACCAGCAAAATGGCAGAGGGAGCAAAGCCGCCGCGGCTCAGTGGGCCCGCAGGTCGGCGATGAAGCGTTGCGCTCGCGGGTGCGAAGGCTGGGTGAAGAAAGCGTCGGGGCTGCTCTTTTCCAGAATCTGCCCCGCGTCCATAAACCAGATGGTGTCGGCCACTTCGCGAGCGAAGTTCATCTCGTGGGTCACGCACATCATGGTCATGCCGTCCTTGGCCAAGCCTTTCATCACACTCAGCACTTCACCGACCATTTCCGGGTCGAGGGCGCTGGTGGGTTCGTCGAACAGCATCACCGGCGGTTCCATCGCCAATGCGCGGGCAATCGCCACCCGTTGTTGCTGGCCGCCGGAGAGCTGCGCCGGGTAAGCCCCGGCCTTATGGGCCAGGCCCACGCGGTCGAGCAGTTCCATGGCCTTTTGCTTGGCCGCCGCGCCCTTGAGGTTGCGCAACTTGTTCGGCGCCAGGGTGATGTTTTCCAGCACCGACAGATGGGGGAACAGGTTGAAGCTCTGGAACACAAACCCCACGCGGCTGCGCAGGCGGTTGACCTGCGCATCGGTGCCGTGCACGTCCTGGCCGTCGAACAGGATCTGGCCGTTCTGGATGTCTTCCAGGCGGTTGACCGTGCGAATCAAGGTCGACTTGCCCGAGCCCGACGGCCCACATAACACCACCACTTCACCGGGTTGCACTTCGGCGGTGATATCGGTGAGGGCCTGGTACTCGCCGTACCATTTATTGATTTTCGAAAACATGATCATTGGATGCATGAGCGCAGCCCTCTTCAATTATCGGTGGCCAGCAACGGTTTGCCCGGCACGGTTTGCACACCATTGCCCAGGCGCTTGCGGGCGATGCGTTGCTCCACCCAGGCAGCCAGGCGGGTCAGGCCGAAACACAGCAGGTAGTAGGTGATCGCCAGGATGAAAAACACCTGGAACGGCTTGGTCAGCAACTGGTTGTTGACCTGGTTCGCCGCGAAGGTCACTTCCTGCACGTTGATCACGTAACCCAGGGAGGTTTCCTTGATGATCGAGATGAACTGGCTGATCAGGCTTGGCAACGCGTTGTACAACGCCTGGGGCAGGATCACCCACACCGTGGTGCGCACATAGCCCAGACCCAACGCGCGAGACGCCTCGTACTGCCCGCCCGGCAACGCCTGGATCCCGCCGCGAATGATTTCGCACAGGTACGCACTCTGGTAGATCACCAGGGTGCAAAGCATGGTCATGAAGCCGGTGATGTTGTGCCCGATCAGCAGGGGCACCAGGAAGTAGGTCCAGAAGATCACCATCAGCAACGGAATGCCGCGCAGCACGTAGACCCACACCGTGGCCACCCAGTACAAGCCCTTCCACGGCGATACCCGTGCCAGCGCCAGCAACAGGCCGAACGGAAACGCCAGCAACAGCGCGAGCGCGGCCAGGATCAAGGTGCTCGCCAGGCCGCCCAAAGGGCCGTGGGGGTACTGGCCGATCAGGAACAGCGTCCAGTTGTTTTGCAGGATTTCAACGATATCGAACATCGCCATCTACCTCGCCAGGGCTTTGCTGAAGTGCCGGGCGAGCAACGCCCCGGCGCCCATCAGCAGCAGTGAAAACACCAGGTAGAACACCGTCGCCACCAGGTACGACTCGAAGGTGCGAAACGTGTAGTTCTCCACTTCGCGGCTGGCATAGGTCAGTTCCATCACGCCAATTGCCATGGCCAGGCTGGTGTTCTTGAACAGCAGCACGGTGTGGTTGATCAGCGACGGCAGGCAGTTGCGCACGCCCTGGGGCAGGATCACGTAGCGCATCGAACGCACGTAGCCCAGGCCCAGGGCGCGGGACGCTTCGGTCTGCCCGGCGGGAATCGCCCGCAGGCCGCTGCGCATGTCTTCACAGAAATACGCGGCCTGGCACAGGCCCAGGGCGATCACCGAAAACAGGTACTCGGTGTTGTGGCTGGCCAACCACAGCTGCGTGTTTTCGCTGAGCAGCGTGGGCACGCCGAAGTACCACAGCATCAGTTGCACCAGGGTGGGCACGTTGCGGTGATAGGACACATACCCCGCCACCAGGCGGTCGGCCAGTTTGTTGCCGGTCAGGCGCACCGTGACCAGCGCCAGCGCCAGAATCATCGCCAGCAGCCAGGCGAACAACGCCAGCTGCAAGGTCATTTCGATGCCCTTGACGATCAGCTCGGCGTACTCGCCTTGCAGAATCGCGGCCAAATCGAAGTCTTGCTTCATGGTCAATCCCTATCGGCATTGGGCTAGGGCAGAAATCAAAATCACCCGGCGGGGCCGTGGCGGGATGCAGCGACGACGGATCGATCCGTTCTGGTTTAAGGGGCTGGTTTCAGCCCTGATAGTCCTGGGGACGCGCGGTGGAAAGCCCGCCCGGCACCTGCAAGGTCGGGGTGATTTCCATGTGCCCGACGTTGACGGCAATCGGCGCGGCAATCGCAAAGGCGATGGCGTTGGCGATGTCTTCGGCCTGGGGCAGTTCAAAACCTTCGACGAAGCGCTTGTAGGTCTCTTCGGAATCACCGTGCACGTGGGCGAAGATGTCCGTGGCCACGCGGCCCGGGCAAATCTCGGTGACCCTTACGCGCTTGCCGAATGCATCGATACGCAGCTGGCGCGAAAGCATGCTCACCGCTGCCTTGGTCGCGTGATAAGTGGAGTTGCCGCCAAAGTTGTAGGCGGCGGCAATCGAACTGATATTGATGATGTGCCCGCAATCGCGCTCGACCATGCCCGGCAACGCCAGGCGCGCCAGGTGCAACACGGCGCGCAGGTTGACGTCGATCAGCAGGTCGATGCCGTCGGCGTCCGCCTTGAGCAGCGAGCCGGGTTTATCGACACCGGCGTTGTTGACCAGGATGTCGAAGGTGTTTTCAGCGAACAACCGGGTCAGCCCGGCGATGTCGGTGACGTCGATGGCGTGTGGAATGCAGCCGGTCTTGGCGGCCAGTTCCTGCAATTTATCGGCGCTACGGGCCAAGGCATGCACTTGCACGCCTTCCTGGCACAGACGCTCGACAACGGCGGCGCCGATGCCGGAGGAAGCCCCGGTGACCAGCGCGGTTTTGTAGTCGGAAAATGGCATGGGGGAATCCTTGTGCTACGGGTTATGGTTCGACTCTATCCAGCCTTCAGGCGCTGGACCAAGACGCAATGGTTGTGTGGCGATAAGGCCTGCTTATGACGCAGCCAGCAGCTGGGAAATCGGTGCGATGTGCCCGCCCAGTTGCTCGATTTCCTGGCGAATAGTGCGCGCCAACTCGACCGCGCCGGGGGTGTCGCCGTGCAGCAAAATCGAATGGGCCGGCACCCGCAGCACCTTGCCGCTCAGGGCGGTGACAGTGCCCTCCTCCAGCAATTGGCGCACGCGCTTCAAGACCGCCGCAGGCTCCTTGATTACCGAACCTTCGATCTTGCGCGGCACCAGCAAACAGTCATCGTCATAGGCGCGGTCGGCGAGAAAGGTGGTGGCCACGCGCAGTCCGCATTTGTCGGCGGCGCCTTCAATGGCGCGGCTGCTGGATGAACTGATGATCAACGTCGGATCAAACGCCGCCACTGCCCGCACCAGCGGCTCGGCCAGCGCGGCATCGGCGGCGGCCATATTGCCCAGGGCGCCGTGGAAGCTCATATGGGTCATGCGATGGCCATTCACAGCGGCGATCCCGGCCAGTGCACCGAGCTGATAGATCACGTAGGTAGCCAGTTCCTTGATCTCGATGTGCATCTGGCGACGGCCAAACCCCATCAAGTCCGGAAAGCCCACATGCGCCCCCAGGTCGATGCCGCCGGCCTTGGCCAGGCGCACGGTGGTGTCCATGATCAGCGGGTCGCCGGCGTGGTAGCCGCAGGCAACGTTGGCCGACGAGATCAGGCTCATCAGCGCTTCATCTTCGCCCATGCGCCATGGGCCGAAGCCTTCGCCGAGGTCGGCGTTGAGGTCGATCTTCATGCGGGTTGCTCCAGGCCGAGGATGGCTTCGCCGTAACCGACGAGGGTGCCGCAGGGCACGCGCACGTCGGCAACCCTGGCGGCCTCGCGGCTGCGCTGAGGCAACAACAGGTCGCCCACTTGCAGCACCGCCACCAGCTGCCCGGCACTCAGCTGATCGCCCACCGTCACGAACGGCTCGGTGAGTTGGGGATGGGTCAACAGCAGGCGACCCAGGCCGGTGGTGCGCAGCACGTTGTCTTCAGCCGTCGCCACAGCGACTGGCGCCAGCGAAGTGCTGACCGCTGCCGCGCCGCGCTTGAGCGCCAAGTGCACACCGGGACGACTCAGTTCGGCGCCGGCCAGGTGGTGTTCCTTGAGCCACAGCGCCAGTTGGCGAATTTCATCAAGGGTCATGCTTTGGCTCCTTCACGGTGCACGTCCACCAGGCGGCTGACTTCGCGCAGGTAACGGCGATTGGTTTCCAGGGCCTCGACGGCCTCTTCATAGGTGCACTGGATAAAACGCACGTTGCTGCCAATCGGTGCCTGGCCCAAACGCCACAGGTCAGCCTCGATGACGCTGCCAAACTTGGGGTAGCCGCCGCTGGGCTGGGCGTCGCGCATCTGGATGATCGGCTGGCCGCCATGGGGCACCTGGATCACGCCGGGCACGATACCGTGGGAGCGGATTTCCATCGGTGCGATGGGCACCAAGGGTTCGCCTTCCATGCGGTAGCCGTAGCGATTGCTTTGCGTGGTGATCTTCCATTCGCCGCGCCAAAACGCAGCGCGAGAAGATGCTTGAAAGCGCTCGTATTCGGCAGCAGGCAACACCCGCATGGCGGGCACGCCGTCGACCTGCAACGGCAGCGCGAGACTGGGCGCCACTACACCGAAGTCCAACGGCACTGCACTGACGCCGGGGCGCAACGCGGCCAGACGATCACCTTGTTGCAATGCGCGGCCGTCCAAACCGCCGAACTCGCCGCGCAATTGGGTACTGCGCGAGCCGAGCACCGACGGCACGTCCACGCCACCGGCCAAACACAGATAGGCGCGGCTGCCGGAAGTGGGATAACCCAGGCTCAGCACCTGGCCTTCGCGGCCCTGGTACACCCAGTTCGGCGGCAACGGCTGGCCGTCCAAGGTTGCATCACACGCGGCGCCGGTCACCGCAAACGCACAGTCCTGCACCAGCCGTACTTCAAACGGAAACAACGGAATCTCAATCGCAGCGGCGTCTTCAGGGTTGCCCAGCAGCAGGTTGCCCAACGCCAGGGCCAGGTGGTCCATGGCGCCCGACGTCCCCACGCCTTGACCCAGGCTGCCAAAGCGGCCGAAGTCCTGCACGGTGGCCAGGGCGGTGGCCGATAGAATCTCGATCATCGAATGATCCTCTCGATGCGCAAGCGCAGGAAATCACCCGGCCGCAAAATGGCCGGCGGGGTTTGGGTCGGGTCGAAAAATGACATTTCGGTACGGCCGATGGTGTTCCAGCCGCTGGGGCCGGCGGAGGCGGACACGCCAGTCTGCACGCCGCCGATGGACACGGAACCGGCGCCGATATTCAGCACCGGCACTTGCCGGCGTGGCGTGGCCAAGCGCGAGTCCATGCCACCGAGGTAGCAATAACCGGGGTGGCTGCCCAACGCATACACCGGGTACAGCGGCTCGCAATGCAGGTTGGCAATGGTCTCGATATCCAGCCCGGTGTGGGCGATCACATCACTCATATGCGGGCCGAACTCGCCGCCGTACACCACCGGCAGTTCGACGATGCGCCCTTCCAACGGCAACGGCTCGCTGTGTTCCCAGGCTTGCAGCAGGCGCTCACGCAGCGCGTTCAGTTCGCGCGGCGGCTTGAGAAACGTCAGCATCAGGTTGTTCATGCCCGGCACGGCCTCGTGGATTTCCGGCCACTCGCCGGCTTGCAGGGCCAGGTTCCAGATGCGTTGCTGCGGGGCCAGGTCCAACTCGCCCGGCGCTTCGAAGAGCAAGGCGCTGGAACCCAACAGGCTGATGTTCGGTGCGGTGCTCATGTCGGGCTCCTTTGCTGCAACCAGCGCTCCAGGTGATGAATATCGACGCCGCCCGCTTGAAAGGCCGGGTCATCGAGAATGTCGCGGTGCAGCGGGATATTGGTGCTGATGCCTTCCACGATGAGTTCTTTCAGGGCCAGGCGCATACGTGCCATTGCTTCTTCACGGGTGGCGCCATGGGTGATGACCTTGGCCACCATCGAGTCGTAATACGGCGGCACGCGGTAGCCGGTGGTGACGTGGGAATCGACGCGCACCCCAAAGCCGCCGGGGACTTCCCAACGCTGGATCAGGCCCGGGGTGGGCATAAAGGTGATCGGGTCTTCGGCGTTGATCCGGCATTCCAGGGAGTGGCCGTTGAGCTGCACCTCCTCTTGGCGCAGGCTCAGCACTTCGCCACGGGCCATGCGCAACTGCTGTTGCACGATGTCGATGCCGGTGGTCATTTCGGTGACCGGGTGTTCAACCTGCAAGCGAGTGTTCATCTCGATAAAGAAGAACTCGCCGTCTTCGTACAAGAATTCAAAGGTGCCAACGCCGCGATAACCGATCTGGCGGCAGGCCTCGGCGCAGCGTTCGCCCACCTTGGCGATCAGGGCCGGGTCGATGCCGGGCGCTGGGGCTTCTTCCAGGACTTTTTGGTGGCGACGTTGCAGCGAGCAGTCGCGGCAGCCGAGCCAGATGGCGTGACCGTGGGCATCGCACAGCACCTGGATTTCCACGTGGCGCGGGTGGCCGAGGAATTTCTCGATATACAGTTCCGGGTTGCCGAAGGCCAAACGCGCTTCTTCGCGAGTCAGCGCGATCGCCGCGAGCAACTCGGCCTCTTCCTGCACCACGCGCATGCCGCGACCACCGCCGCCGCCCGCCGCCTTGACGATCACCGGGTAACCGATCTCGGCGGCAATGGCGAGGATGCTCGCGTCGTCGGTGGGCATGCTTGAATCCGGCCCCGGTACACACGGCACACCGGCTTCACGCATGGCGCGCTTGGCGGCGACCTTGTCGCCCATGGTGCGGATGCAGGCGGCGCTGGGGCCGATAAAGGTCAGGCCGGCCGCTTCGATGCGCTCGGCGAAACCGGCGTTTTCCGAGAGAAAGCCGTAGCCCGGATGAATCGCCTGGGCGCCGGTGACCTTGGCAGCAAACAGCAAGGCGGTCTGGTTGAGGTAACTCAGGCCAGGTGCAGCCGGGCCGATGCACAGTGACTCATCGGCGTTTTGCACATACTGCGCGTGACGGTCCGCCTCGGAGTGCACCGCCACGGTCTTGATGCCCAGGCCATGGCAGGCACGCTGAATGCGCAGGGCGATTTCGCCACGGTTGGCGATCAGCACTTTGTCGAACATTGAATTCACCTGAAATAACGAATAAGGGTCAACCGAGGCGGAACAGGGCCTGGCCGGCTTCGACTTCCACCCCGGCCTGGGCCAGGATCTCTGTGAGTGTTCCGGCGACCTTGGCCTTGACCGGGTGGAACATCTTCATCGCCTCGATCACTGCCACGGTCTGCCCGGCGTCAATCGCCTGGCCGACGCTCACGAATGGCGGCTCACCGACGGCGGGCGTCAGGTGCAGCACGCCGTAGAGGCTGGCCTTGATCTCAGTCGCAGTCGCAGTGGCGGTTGCGGGCTTGGATGACGCTGCGATCACTGCCGGTGCAACGATTGCAACGCCCTGTCCCGCCTGCTTGAACAACCGCAAGGTGCTGTCGCCTTCGGTCAGGCTCAGTTCCAGCAGATCGGATTCGGCCAGCAAATCCATCAACCCCTTGATACGTGCTGAATCCATGTGTGGCCCCTGCCTGTCGAGCGTGTATTGAGTGGATGACCTCAATCTACCGAGCCCCTCGAAAACCAGCCAAGACGCTTTGGCTTTGGGGTGATAAGCCGACCTTATGACCCCTCAAACCGCGCTGCCACGCATCTGCGCCACCAGCTCCAGCAGGATTGCCTTGACCGCCTGGGCCGGCACTGACAGCGGCAAGTGCCCCGACAAACACAGCGCCAACGGCGCCTCCACCTCGGGCTCGACGATGCGGCACATCTGCACCGCCGGGTCCGCCGCCAACACCCGCGCCGATGACTCGGGCAGGATGGTCGAGCCGAAGTGATCGGCCACCGCTGCGGTGAGGGTGGTGGATGACTCGATCTCCGCCACCACCCGCGCACCCAGGCCGATGCGCAGGAAGGCTTCGTCGACCATCCGGCGCATCACGTTGTAGGGCCGTGGCAACAGCATGTCCATGTCAGCCAGCTCGGCCAGCGGAATGGTTTCACGCCCGACGATCTCCGGGTCGGCACTGACTAGGTACAACGGCTCGCGCAACAGCGAGACGAAGCTCAGGCCATGCACCTCGCGCCCGCCGTACAGCACGGCCATGTCCATGCGACCGTTCATGATCAGCTCGCTCAAGGTGGTGCCGAAATTTTCATTGAGGTACAACAGGATGCCGGGGTGGCGTTCACGCACGGTGCGCAATAGCGGCAGCGACAAGGTGGACGCCGCCGTGCCCGGCGCGAGTCCCACCGAGACCTGCCCAGACAGCGCGTGGCCGGTGGCGTTGATATCGCTCTGGGCTTGCTCGCATTGGCGCAGGATGATTTGCGCATGGCCATAAAGCACCTTGCCGGCTTCGGTGGGAGTGACGCCGCGTTTGGTGCGGATCAGCAGCTGTTGTTGCAGCTCGGCTTCGAGAGTGGCCAGTTGTTGACTCAAGGCCGGTTGGGCCACGTGCAGCACATCGGCGGCCTGGGTCATGCTGCCGATGTCGACGAGTTTCACAAAGTACTTCAATCGGCGCAGGTTCAAGTGGGCGGTGCTCTTGTTAGGGGAGGTGGCATTCCATCACTGATGTGTGGAGATCCAAATGTGGGAGGGGGCTTGCCCCCGATAGCAGTCTGTCAGTCACCACATGCAGTGGCAGACACTCCCTCATCGGGGGCAAGCCCCCTCCCACATTTGGTTCTCCACATATCAGATGGATCTCCATACATCAGGTGGATCTGCCTACATCAGGCAGGTTTGCAAAAGACAGGCCATCCCCCTCAGCAGCCATAAGGCTTTGCTATGGCTGCCCAAAAATAACCATCCCGAGCACCTGCGCGGCGCATGCCTGGCTGGACGCACCGCTCTGGTGCGCTGCCAGCCATAAGCGCAGCCTATCAACCCAGAACGATCTCGTCTTATGGCCCGCTCCCCCGCGCCTCGTACTGTTGCCCCAGACAACGCCACCAACGAGGAACGCCCCGTGACTGCCTCCCGCATCGCCGCCCGTGTGCAACGCATCAAACCATCGCCCAGCAGCGCCGCGTCCGACCGCGCCAACGAGTTGCGCCGCCAGGGCCAGTCCATCATCAACCTGGTGGTGGGCGAACCGGATTTCGATACCCCCGCCAACATCCGCCACGCCGCTAGCGCGGCGATTGAGCGCGGCGAAACCCGCTACACCCAGAACGCCGGCACCCCGGAGCTGCGCCAGGCCATCGTCGACAAACTCGCCCGCGAAAACGGCCTGAGCTACACCGCCGGCCAAGTGCTAGTGACCAGCGGCGCCAAGAGCGCGATCTTCAACGCGTTCGCCGCTACCCTGGGCGCCGGCGATGAAGTGCTGATCCCGGCGCCGTACTGGGTCTCTTACCCGGACATGGTGCTGGCCTGCGAAGGCGAGCCCATAACCCTGGCCTGCCCGGAACACGAAGGCTTCAAGCTCACCCCCGAGCAACTGCGCAACGCCATCACCGAACGCACCCGCTGGCTGTTGCTCAACTCACCGAGCAACCCTACCGGCGCCAGCTACAGCGCGGCTGAACTGCGCGCCCTGGCCGATGTGCTGCTGGACTTCCCCCACGTGCTGCTGATGACCGATGACATCTACGAGCACATCCGTTACGAAGGCCTGGATAACCCACATATCCTGGCCATCGAGCCGGGCTTGAAGGACCGCAGCCTGGTGGTCAACGGCGTGTCCAAGACCTACGCCATGACCGGCTGGCGCATCGGCTACGCCGCAGGCCCCGCCGACCTGATCGGCGCCATGGCGACCCTGCAATCCCAGTCCACCAGCAACGCCTGTTCAGTCAGCCAGGCGGCCGCACTGGAAGCACTGAATGGCGACCAACGCTTCGTCAAGCACAGCGTCGAGGTGTACCAGCAACGCCGCGACCGCTGCCTGGAACTGCTCAATGCGATCCCCGGCTTAAGCTGCCGCAAACCGGATGGTGCGTTCTATCTGTATGTGAACTGCGGCGGCCTGCTGGGTAAAACAACCGCCGAGGGCAAAACCCTCGACAGCGACAGCGACGTGGTGATGTACCTGCTGGAAAGCCAGGGCGTGGCGGTGGTCGCCGGCACCGCCTATGGTTTGGCGCCGTTCTTCCGCATGTCGATTGCCACCGATATCAGCACCCTCGACCAGGGCTGCGCGCGCATTGCCGCCGCCGTCGCCGCGTTGCGCTGAGGACGATGGGATGACCGTGGCGGCCCACCCTCCCCTGAGTTTCAAGCAGGCCCTGCTGGCGATGATCGGCATCTCGCTGGTGCTGATGCTGTCGGCGCTGGACCAGACCGTGATCGGCAACGCCTTGCCGAGCATCGTCGCCGAGCTGAACGGCTTTGAACTCTATGCGTGGGTCGCCACGGGTTACTTGCTGGCGTCGATTGTCACGATTCCAATTTTCGGGCGGCTGGGGGATTACTACGGACGCAAGCCGTTCGTGCTGGCCGCCACGTTGATCTTCACCCTGGCCTCCCTGGCCTGCGCAGTGGCCAATGACATGCTGGTACTGGTGATCGGCCGCGCCTTGCAAGGCATCGGCGGCGGCATGCTGATCGGCACCGCGTTTGCCTGCATCCCCGAACTGTTTCCCGATACCCGCCAACGCTTGCGTTGGCAGATGTTGTTGAGCGCGCTGTTCAGCGTGGTCAATGCCATCGGGCCTGGTTTAGGCGGTTACCTGACCGGCGCCTTTGGCTGGCGCTCGGTGTTCTATATCAACCTGCCGCTGGGCTGCGTGGCGCTGCTGATTGCCTGGCGATTTCTGCCTTGGTACCGCCCGCAACAACGGGTCGGTATTCGCCTTGATTGGCCCGGCGCGCTGTTGATCGCGATGGCCCTGGGCAGCCTGCAACTGTTTGTGGAGTGGCTGGGGCATTCGAGCCTGGCGTTGAGTGCGGCACTGGGCCTGGGCTGCATCGCGGCGGTCATTGCGCTATGGCACTGGGAGCGGCGTTGCCCTCACGCGTTGTTGCCGGCGGCGTTGCTCGGCCTGCCAAGCCTGCGGTTGTTGTTCACGCTGTCGGTGGCCGCCGGGGCGATCATGTTTTCGCTGTTGTTCTACCTGCCCCTGTTGCTGCAAGGCGCCTACGGTTATTCACCCCAGGACGCCGGATTGCTGATCACGCCGCTGGCGTTGAGCATCACCCTGGGCGCCATCGTCAACAGCCGTATCGTCACGCGCCTGCGCAACCCCAATCATTTGCCGCTGGGTGGTTTTGTCGCGCTGTTGCTGGCGTGCCTGGGTTTGGCGGTGGTCGGGCGAGGAGCGTCGTTCAATCTGCTGCTGGGTTTGATTCTGCTGGCGGGGTTGGGCCTGGGTTTTATCCTGCTCAACCTCACGGTGTTCACCCAAACCTTGGCCGAGCGGCAGTTTCTTGGGATTGCTACCGCGCTCACCCAATCCCTGCGCCTGGTCGGCGGTTTACTCGGCACCGCAGGCATGGGCGTGCTGGTCAATCTGCTCTACAGCGCCAACCTGCAACGGGTGTTTCTCGCCGCCGATCACGCCGAGGGCATTGCCCAATACGCCGACCCGCAAGCCCTGCTGCATACCAACCTCGACGCCTCGCCCTGGCTGAACCTGGCCCGCGATGCGCTGGCCCAGTCCGTCGGCGTGGGCCTGTTGCTGTGCGCCGGTATCGGCGTGCTGGCCCTGTTCATCCTGTACCGCTTGCCGCCGGTGCGACTGCATGTCGTGCCGACCACCGTTGCTCCTGAAAAATAAAAACCTTCACTGCCGCCCTTCACTGCCCTCAAAAAAACCAACCACATATGGGGATGACACCGATGGAGCTGTTCAATCGCGCACCAACCGTACTCGCCGGCCTTTGCGGCCTGATGATCGCCCAGCAAGGCTACGCCGCAGGCTTCGTGGAAGACAGCAAGCTCAACGTGCTGGCCCGCAACTTCTTCAGTAACGCCGACAACCGCAGCGGCGCCGCCGACCCCAACTACACCCAGGAATGGGGCCAGGGCTTTATCGCCAACTTCGAGTCGGGCTTCACCCAAGGCACCGTGGGGTTTGGCGTGGACGCCATCGGCATGTTCGGCGTACGCCTGGACTCGGGCAAAGGCCGCCACTACAACCCGGAAAGCACCGCGTTCAACGGCAATATCTTCCCCACCGACCATGACGGCCGCGCCGTGGACGAATTCGGCAGCCTGGGCCTGACCGCCAAGGCGCGCTTCGCCAAGACCGAGCTGAAATACGGCACCCTGGTGCCGATGCTGCCGGTGGTGATGTCCACCGACCGCATGCTGCAACAGACCTTCAATGGCGGCCAGATACAGTCCAAGGACCTGGACAACTTCACCTTCACCCTCGGCCAACTGGAGCATGTGAAGGGCCGTGGGTCGAGCAACCAGATGGGCATGTCGATCCCCGGCGCCAACAACGCGGTGAGCGGCACCTTCGTCAACAAGTTCTACTATGGCGGTGTGGACTACAAACCCACCCAAGACCTGACCTTGCAGTACTACTACGGCAACCTGCAGGACTTCTACAAACAGCACTTCCTGGGCCTCAAGTACGACTGGAAAGTCGGCCCCGGCACCCTGCGCACCGACCTGCGTCACTTCGATAACCGCTCCGACGGCGCCAACAGCAACGACCCGGCCTACTACACCCTCGGCTACTATGGCGACGGCGTGACCAAAGGCAAAGTCGACAGCCGCCTGAGCAGCGCCCTGTTCACCTACCTGGTCGACGGCCACACCATCGCCGCCGGCCTGCAACAGGTGAGCGGCGACAGCGATGCGGTGTGGCTGAACCAGGGGGACGGCTCCACGGCGTACTTCATGACCGAATCGATGATCGGCAAGTTCCAGCGAGCCGGCGAGACCACCTGGCAAGTGCGCTACGGCTATGACTTCGCCTCAGTCGGCGTACCGGGCTTGAGCTTTATGGGCATGTACGAAAGCGGCTCGAACATCCGCACGCCAACGGGGGATAAAAGCGAGTGGGAACGTAACCTGACCGTGAGCTATGTGATCCAGCAAGGCCCGCTGAAAAACCTGAGCATCGCGTTGCGCCATGCGTCGTTGCGGACTGAGGTGACCACTCAGCGTGACAGTGATGAGCATCGGGTGATTGTCAGCTATCCGTTGAATATCCTCTAAGGCCCGACACATCTCCCCAGCCTGGATGCAATCGAATGTGGGAGGGGGCTT
>NZ_QUZT01000107.1 GCF_004682045.1 Pseudomonas nabeulensis | reverse complement strand
GGGCTTGCCCCCGATAGCAGTGTGACAGTCAACAGAGATGTTGAATGTGCCACCGTCATCGGGGGCAAGCCCCCTCCCACATTGGAATTGTGGTGTCTGCTTAGACCTTCAATTCCTTAAGGTGCTTGTACACCGTCGCCCGCCCCATCCCCAGCACATTCGCCACATAGTTCGACGCACTCTTGCCCTTGAACGCCCCCTCGGCATGCAACGCCAACACCAGCTCGCGCTTGTGATCCCGGGTCAGCAGATTCAGGCTCAACTGCCGCTCGCGCATCCACCCGTGCAAAAACGTGTTGATGCGTTCCTGCCAGTCATCGCGAAACAGCGAGTCCGGCTGCGGGATCAGTTTGCTTGGCGACAGGAACAAATCCAGCGCCGCCTTGGCATTCTCGAACAGTGAAATATTCAGGTTGATGCACAGCACCGCCAACCGTCGCCCCTTGTGGTCGTGCAGTACGGTGCTGAGGCTGCGGATTTTCTGGCCGTCCCAGTTGAGCTTTTCGTACGGGCCGATATTCACTTCGCTCACGTCCTCGGTGAGCATGTCCTCCAGCGCCGAGTCATCGCCAATCGCCCGTTTGGACAGGTTATTGGCGATGTAGTCGACCTTCTGCGAGCGCAAATCGTGCAGCACGGCTTCGGCGTGGGGGAAGAACAGCGTGGCGATGGCGTCGGCCATCGCACGGAAGTTCTGCATGACGTTGTCTTGTTCAGCGCTGTTCATCTATGGGGCTCCAGGCGGGCAGGCGAGAGCATACCAGCGTCGAGGCCGAACCGCGTCAGCACCTCGGGCAACGCCGCGCCGCGCACCAGGGCGGCGCTGGCCTGGCCCATGGCCGGAGAGGTCTGGATACCGTAACCGCCCTGCGCCGCCACCCAGAACAGGCCGGGCACCTGGGCGTCGAAACCGCTTAGCAAGTCACCATCGTGGACAAAGCTGCGCAACCCGGCCCAGGTGCGGGTAGGCCGGCGGATGGTCAGGGTGGTGGCTTCTTCGATCTGGTAGATGCCCATGGCGATATCCAGTTCTTCGGGCTGGATGTCCTGGGGTTCGACGGGGTCGGCATTGGCGGGGGAGCCGAGGAACATGCCGGCGTCGGGTTTCATGTAGAAGGATTCGTCCAGGGCCACCAGCATCGGCCAGTGGTGGCTGTCGACCCCTTCGGGGCCGGCGAAGATAAAGGCCGAGCGGCGCTTGGGTTGCAGGCCGATGGGCCTGGCGCCGGCCAGTTCGCCGATACGGTCGGCCCAGGCGCCGGCGGCGTTGATGATGATGGGGGCGGTGTAGGTTTTTTCACCGGTGTGTACCTGCCAAATACCGGCTGCATCACGGTTCAGACTTTGTACGGCCTGGTCGGTCAGCACCTCGCCGCCGTTGCGGCGGATGCCGCGCAGATAACCCTGGTGCAGGGCATCGGTATCGATGTCGCTGGCGGTCGGGTCATACAGCGCGCCATGGACTTTTTCGCGGCGCAAGATCGGCATTTTCGCGCAGGCTTCATCGGCGCTGAGCAGTTCAACCTGGGCCACGGTGGCCTTGGCGCTCAGGTACTGGGCGTTCAATTCGGCCGCGTCGCCGGTGAAGTCCACGGTGATTTCGCCACGCGGCGTCAGCAGTGGATGCTCGCAGAAGCCTTCGGGCGGCTGGTCGAAAAACGCGCGGCTGGCGAGGGTCAGTGCGCGCACTTGCGACGTGCCATACGCGGCGGTGTAGAGTGCCGCCGAACGCCCGGTGGAGTGGTAGCCGGGGTGGCTTTCGCGCTCCAGCACGAGCACCTTGCCATGCCGGGACAACCAGAAACCCGTGGACGCGCCGGCAATGCCGCCGCCGATGATGATGAAGTCTGCGTGGCTCATAGGTGTCTCCAAAGGGCATTGGCCAGTGCGATGTCTTCCAGGCCCAGGCCGATGGAGCGGAAGAAGACGTGGCGGTCGTAGGTCGGGCGTTGTACGTGTTCGCTGAGCAGTTCCGGCAGGTCGCCGAGGATGTGGCGCTTGTGCCAACCGTGTTGTTCGGTGGCGATCAGCACTTCGCCCGCCGCGCCTGGGGTGGTCTGGCGATAGTCGCAGAAGACCTGCATGGCGTTAAGGGACTGGGGCGGCACTTCGTGGGCACGCGGCGCGTTGGTGCTGATAGAAGTGATCAGCGCAGGTTTGCTCAAGCGCGCGGGATCGATCACCGGGCCAGCGGAAGAGGTACACAGCAGGATCACGTCGGCGTCGTCCAGGGCTGCGTCTTGGCTGTTGGCAATGACGACACGGGGGTCCAGGTTGTTGAGTTGATCGATGGTTTCGGCCGCGGCATTGGCCAGGCTCGGCGAATACAGGTTGATGCTGTGCCACTCACGCAGGTCTTTCACGTAATGCAGATGCGCCTGGGCGACCTTGCCACTGCCGATAATCGCCAGGCGCCGTGCGGTCGGCAGTGCCAGCGCATCCACCGCCAGTGCGGTGGTGGCGGCGGTTCGGGCGGTGGTCAACTCGGCGGCATCGCACAGCAGCACCGGTTGGCCGGTGTGCATCGACATCAGCAGCGTCCACGCCGTCACCAACGGGCCTTGTTCGCGCACGATATACGGCGAGGTTTTCATCCCGTACACCCCGTCCTCCGCCAGCACCCCCAGGTAGTTGATAAAGTCCCCGGCGCCTTGGGGAAACTCCACCCATTGCTGCGCTGGCTGCACCGCAAGCCCGGCAGCCAGGTCGCGGAACAGCTTGTGCAGGATCTGCGGCACGTCGATTTGGGCGAGCAGTTCGCGGGCTTGGGCCTGGTTGATCACTTGAGGGGAACTGGGCATGGGAGTCTCCGTGATTAAACTAATTTGTCCATTATGGACATTTAGTTCTGTTGGGCAAGAGGTAAACCTCAGCCCTCAAAACGAAAACCACCCGAGAGTTTCTCCTTTAAATAGCTGACCAACACACTCACCGACTTCGGCACATGGGGCGAGTAGGGCCGAATCAGGTAGATCTCATTGGCAAACGCGCCCTTGAGCGTCCAGTCCTTGAGTACCTGCACCAACTTGCCGCTGGCCAGCGCCGCGTGCGCACTGAAATCCGGGAGTAGGGCGATGCCCAAATGATTGAGGGCCGAATCCCGCAGGGCTTCGCTGTTATTGGTGGCGAAGCTGCCGGAGATCGGCACCGTGAGACGTTCGACGTTTTTGCTGCCGCGTTCGAAGGTCCAGGCGGGTTGGTCGGTGCCTCGTGGGTAGAACAGGCAGTTGTGGGCAGACAATTCAGCCGGTTCACGAGGGGCGCCGTGGCGTTGCAGGTAGTCCTGGGTGGCGACCAGCACCGAGCCGGTGTCGCACAACTTCCACGCCACATGGGTTTCCGGCACCTGGAAACCATGGCGCACGGCCAGGTCGTAGCCTTCTGCGGCCAGCGAGCTCAAGGCGTCGGACACATCCAGTTGGATACGCACCTGCGGGTATCGCTGCAAAAACTCCGACAAGTGGGGCACCAGTTGCTGACGGGCAAACGCCACCGGTGCCGTCAGCCGCACCAACCCGCGAATCTCCCCGACCGAATCACGCACCGACGAGAAGCTGCGCGCGATCTGTTCATAGGCGCTGCGCACTTCGCGGGTCAGCGACAGTCCGGCATCCGTCAGCCTGACGCTGCGCGTGGTGCGCGTAACCAACTGCGTGCCAGTGGCTTTTTCCAGATCGGAAATACGCTGGCTCACTGCCGATTTACTCACCCCCAGGCGCGCCGCCGCGGCGGTGTAGGTGCCTTGTTCCTCCAGCACCGACAACCAGTGGATATGGGTCCACAGCCCTTCGATCTCAGCTTTTTCCATGGGTGTATTGTTCGTATATGTGGACAATAAGTTCTGGATTCTGCTCTGGTTTGGAACAAAGCGAAAGCCTATCGTGTGTTCAACGTTTACTCACCAGGGATCGACTGCCATGACCACTACCATCGAGCACTACATCAACGACCAGCGCGTGTCCCGCGATGATCGTTATCAGGACGTCTTCAACCCGGCCACCGGCGAAAAAACCGCCCGCGTCGCCCTGGCCAGCCGCCAGACCGTTGGCGAAGCCGTCGCCGCTGCCCAGGCCGCTTTCGCCGGTTGGGCCGACACGCCGCCGATCCGCCGCGCCCGCGTACTGTTCCAATACCTGCACCTGCTGCGTGAACGCAAAGATGACCTGGCGCGCATCATCGTCGCCGAACACGGCAAGGTCTTCACCGACGCCCAGGGCGAAGTCGACCGTGGTATCGACATTCTTGAATTCGCCTGCGGCATCCCGAACCTGCTCAAAGGTGAGCATTCGGACCAGGTGTCCCGCGGCATGGACAACTGGACGATGCGCCAGCCCCTGGGCGTTGTGGCGGGCGTGACGCCGTTCAACTTCCCGGTGATGGTGCCGATGTGGATGTACCCGATCGCCATCGCGGCGGGTAACACCTTCATCCTCAAGCCAAGCCCGACCGACCCGAGCGCCTCGCTGTTCATGGCCGAATTGCTGCACGAAGCCGGCTTGCCCAAAGGCGTGTTCAACGTGGTGCAGGGCGACAAGGAATCGGTGGACGCGCTGATCGAACACCCGGACGTCAAAGCCGTGAGCTTCGTCGGCTCGACGCCGATTGCCCAATACATCTACGAAACCGGCGCCCGCAACGGCAAGCGCGTACAAGGCCTGGGCGGTGCGAAAAACCACATGGTGGTGATGCCCGACGCCGACATCGAAAAAACCGTCGACGCCTTGATGGGCGCGGCCTACGGCAGTGCCGGCGAACGTTGCATGGCCATCTCGGTGGCGGTGCTGGTGGGCGACGTGGGTGACAAAGTCATCGCCGCCCTGACCGAGCGCGCCAAGCAACTGCGCATCACTGACGGCCGCGACCTGAAAGCCGAAATGGGCCCGATTGTGTCCCGCGCCGCCCTGGAACGCATCAGCGGCTACATCGAGCAAGGCGTGCAGGCCGGCGCGCAGTTGCTGCTCGACGGGCGTGACTACGTACCGACCGAAGCAGGCCTGGAAAACGGCTTCTGGCTCGGCGCGACGCTGTTCGACCACGTGACCCAAGAGATGAGCATCTACCGCGAAGAAATCTTCGGTCCGGTGCTGGCCTGCGTGCGTGTGAATGACTTTGCCGAAGCGATCAAACTGGTCAACGACCACGAATTCGGCAACGGCGTCAGCTGCTTCACCCGCGACGGCAACATCGCCCGCGAGTTTGCACGGCGTATTGAAGTGGGCATGGTTGGCATCAACGTTCCGATCCCGGTGCCGATGGCGTGGCATGGTTTTGGTGGCTGGAAAAAGAGCCTGTTTGGCGACATGCATGCGTACGGCACTGAAGGTGTGCGGTTCTACACCAAGCAGAAGTCGATCATGCAGCGCTGGTCGGAGAGTATCGAGCAAGGCGCTGAGTTCGCGATGCCGGTTTCCAAATAGCTGAACCCTGTAAGCGATTCAAGTAACCGCTGGCGAGCGCGCGTGTTCCCTCGCCAGCGGTTTTTGGCTTTGTATCGCAGTGTGTCCCCACCCCCTCCTGATACACCGGCATGACGTTCTGTCGCGCTCGCGACACAGACCGGATACACGCCTGGCTTTAAATCTGTCTACCAGCTGGCGCACCTACAGCGCCCTGGCCACTTTCAGACAAGCCAGGAGATACACCCCCATGAAGCGTCCTTACGCAGCCCTCGCGGCAACCCTCGCCCTGTCCCTCAGCGCCTTCGCCGCAGTGGCCCATGCCGACGAAGCCAAGCCCCAGGAAAAATGCTTCGGCGTGTCCCTGGCCGGCGCCAACGACTGCGCTGCCGGTGCTGGCACCTCGTGCGCTGCCACCTCTACCACCGACTATCAAGGCAACGCCTGGATCCTGGTGGACAAAGGCACCTGCACCCAAATCAAGACCCCCAAAGGCTACGGCAGCCTGACGGAACAGCCGTGATCCAGCGCCTGTTGCCCGAAGCGCTGCTGTTGCTGGTGGCGCGGGTGGCGGTCGCGGCGGTGTTCTTCCTGTCGGGGCGTACCAAGGTCAGCGGGTTTCTTCAACTCAAGCCGTCGACCTACACGCTGTTCCGCTCCGAGTACGCCTTGCCGCTGATCCCGCCGGACTGGGCCGCCCACCTGGCGACTTACGCCGAGCACCTGTTCCCGCTCTTGCTGGTACTGGGCCTGCTGACCCGCCCAGCCGCTGCCGCGCTGTTGGGCATGACCCTGGTGATCGAGGTGTTTGTGTACCCCAACGCCTGGCCGGTGCACCTGACCTGGGCGGCCCTGTTGCTGCCGCTGTTGGCCAAGGGCGCTGGAGATTGGTCGCTGGACCGCCTGCTTTCAGGCAAACGTTTATCCCATTGATGGAGACTTGCTATGCGTATGCTTTCTTCCCTGGCCCTTGCCATGGCCATGACGGTTCCCCTGTTGGCCCAGGCCGCCGATGCGCCCCAGCCCGGTGCCGGTAAAAGCGTGGTGATCGTGCCCGGATCGTTCGTCGACGGTTCCGGCTGGCGCGTGGTGCACGACATCCTGATCCACAAGGGCTACAAGGTCACCGTGGTGCACCAGGGCCACCAGAGCCTGGCCGCCGATGTGGCCGAGGCGCGAGAAGTGCTGGAACAGCAGGTCGGCCCCGTCGTCCTGGTGGGCCACAGTTCTGCCGGCGGCGTGATCTCGATTGCCGGCGACCGCGACAAGGTCAAGTCACTGGTGTACGTCTCGGCATTGCAGCCGGAAGTCGGCGAGACCATGGGCCAGTTGATCGGCTCCATGCCGTCGCCCAGCGATGATGTGCGGCCGACCCGCGACGGTCACCTGTTCTTCGATCGCACCAAGTTCAACGCGGACTTCGCTGCCGACCTGACCACCAACCGTACCGACTTCATGGCGGCCTCCCAAGTGCCGGCCACCACCGCATTGTTTGGCGGCACCGTGTGGGCCGCGGCGTGGCACAAGAAGCCGACCTACGCCGTGCTGTCGACCGACGACCGCGCCCTGAGCCCGGACCTGCAGCGCTGGATGTACAAGCGCGCCGGTTCCAAGGTCACTGAAATCAAAGCCAGCCACGCGGTGTACATCTCCCAGCCTGAGGCTGTGGCGAAGGTCATCGAAGACGCGGCATCCGTTATCAAATAACCCTGACACCCCTGGAGAAATGCCTATGAACACTGCACTCAAATCCCGCCTGAGCCTTGCCGCAGCCGCCGCGATGATCGCCATGGCTTCCGCCTCGTTCGCCACGGCCGCCAGCGCGGCCGACCAGCCGGAAAAACCCGGCCGTTGCTACGGCGTCAACACCTGCAAAGGCACCAGCCTGTGCGCCACTGCCAAGAACGACTGCAAGGGCCTCAACAGCTGCAAGGCCGAAGGCGTGATCGTCAAGACGCCGTCCGAGTGCCTCAAGGCGGGCGGCACCCTGACTGAGCCCAAATAACCCCGGCCCCTTGTAGGAGCGAGCTTGCTGTGGCGAGGGAGCTTGCTCCCGCTTGGGTGCGAAGCGCCCACATAAACCTGGGCCTGCTGCGCAGTCCAGCGGGAGCAAGCTCCCTCGCCACAAAAGCGCGCTCGGTTTTAATGGAGGAGCGTCCATGTCGACACCCAACCCTCACTTTTCCGGCTACGGCCTGGGGCTGCGCAAGGAGCATTACGCCGACTTCCTGGAGACCTCGGTGCCGGTGGATTTTGTCGAAGTGATCTCCGAGAACTTCATGGTCGCCGGCGGCCAGCCTCGGCATATCCTGCGCCAGGTTCGCGAGCGTTACCCGGTGGCCTTGCATGGTGTGTCCATGTCCATCGGCACCGCCGAAGGGCTGGATGCGGACTACCTGTATCGCCTCAAAGCCCTGGTCGATGAAATCGACCCGCTGTTCGTTTCCGACCACTTGAGCTGGTCGCGCAGCGGCGGCTTCAATGCCCACGACTTGCTGCCCGTGCCCTACACCGACGAAGCGTTGGAGCGGGTGTGCAGCAATATCCATCAGGCCCAGGACGTGCTGGGCCGCACGATGCTGTTTGAAAACCCGTCCAGCTACCTGGCCTTCGAGGGCGCGTCCATGAGCGAGTGGGAATTTATCGCCGCCATGGCCCGGCGCACCGGCTGTGAATTGCTGTTGGACGTGAACAATGTGTTTGTCAGTGCCAGCAACCATGGCTTCGATGCCCAGGCGTTCCTGGAGGGCATCCCCGTCGAACGCGTGCGGCAGGTGCATTTGGCCGGGCATAGCCAGGGCCGAGAATTGTTGATCGACAGCCATGACAGTCCCGTGTGCGCCGGGGTTTGGGAACTGTATGCCCAGGCCATCGCCAGGTTGGGCCCGGTGGCGACCATGATCGAGCGCGATGATGAAATCCCACCCTTGGCTGAGCTGCTACAAGAGCTGTCCATGGCCCGCGCCATAGGAGCGCAACGATGAACCTGGCCGAGCTGCAACAGACCTTTCGCCAGTGGCTGGTGAGTGCGTCGGATGAGTCCGCCCGATTGCTGGGCAGCAACGCCCCCGGCCTGGCGGTGTACCAGAACAACTACCGCGCGCAATTGGTGGGATGCCTGGAACAGGCGTTTCCCACCTTGCGACGCTGGATGGGCGAGGAGTTGTTTCTGGCGGCCAGCATCCGTCATATCGACCAGTATCCACCCCATGCCTGGACCCTGGATGCTTATCCCGAGTTGTTCTATCGCACCTTGAAAAGCGAGTTTCCCCATAACCCGGACGTACACGAACTGGCGTGGATCGAATGGGCGTTGAGCGAAGCCTTCGTCGCGGCCGATGCCCAGCCATTGCCGACGGAAGCTTTGGCCAATGTGGATTGGGACACGGCGGTCCTGCAATTGACGCCATCCCTGCGTTGCCGCGCGTTGACCACCAATGCCGAGGCCATCTGGTCGGCGCTGTGGCAGGACGCCGAGGCACCGGAAGCTGCGATGCTGGCAGAGGCGGGCGGGTTGTTGGTCTGGCGGCGCCAGTTCACCTCCAGATTGCGCCAAGTGGATGCCTTGGAGTTGCAGACGTTGTTGCATCTACAGGCCGACGGCAGCTTTGCCGGGCTGTGCGAGTTTCTGGTGGAGCGCCTGGGCGAAGAGGCCGGCGTGATGCAGGCGGGTGAATACCTGGCCACGTGGCTGGGCAGTGAATTGATCGTGGGGGTGAGGCATGTTTGATCGACGTGGTTTTTTGCTGCTGGCCGCCGTTGTCGCTGCGGCTCCAGCGTTTGCAGTGCAACAGGTCAGTACCGACGATGACCTGGACATCCGCTATGAACAGTTCGGACCGGAGGAGGGCCACGCGATTATCCTGCTGGCGACCGACGTGCAGGCCTTCGCCCAAGTGACGGGCCCATTGGCAGCCCAGGGCTTTCGCGTGATCGTGCCGTACCTGCGCGAGCAGGACGACGCCGCGCTCGCCCAGGATGTGCTGGAACTGATGAACGCGCTGCATATCCCCGAAGCCGTGCTGGCCGGCGTGGAGCAGGGCGCACGCATCGCGGCGCGGGCGGCCGGGTTGAAGCCGAGTCGCTGCGTGGGTTTGGTGACGTTGAACACGGCTGCGCAGACGGGCTTTGCGGAAGCGGTGGCGGTGATGGCGAAGAGTGGGCGGTGGCGAACATGAAAATTGCGACAGCCACCCAATCCCCCACTGAAAAAAATCCCCAACCCCCGTAACCTAGACGCCTCTGTCACCCGCCCGGACCCTTCATGTCTTCTGTTGCCGATGGCTTGCCCCTCAATAAACGCCTGCCGGCCGTGATCGCGATCTCCCTGGGGATCGGCATGGCGACCCTGGACACGGCCATCGTCAACACCGCATTGCCGACATTGGCCGAGGGCATCGGCACTGATTCGGCCTCGGTGATCTGGGTGGTTAACGCCTATCAGTTGGCGATTATCGCCACGGTGCTGCCGTTCGCTTCGTTGAGTGATGTGTTGGGCCATCGTCGGGTGTATCTGGGCGGGCTGTTGCTGTTTATCGTCTCGTCGCTGTTTTGCGGGTTGGCCGGGTCGCTGGTCACCTTGACCGCCGCGCGGGTGGTGCAGGGGCTGGGGGCGGCGGCGATCATGAGTGTGAACACCGCGCTGTTGCGGCATATCTACCCCTCGAACATGCTCGGGCGGGGCCTGGGGTATAACTCGCTGGTGGTGGGGCTGGCGTTTACGTTGGGGCCGACGGCGGCGTCGGCGATTCTGTCGGTCACCACCTGGCACTGGTTGTACCTGATCAATGTGCCGTTGGGCGTGTTGGCGCTGGGGTTGGGGCTGCGGTCGTTGCCGACGCTGCCGATGACCGGGCATGCGTTTGACCGGCTGGCCGCGCTGTTGTGTGCGGGGTTGTTCGCCTTGCTGGTGCTCGGCCTGGGGACTTGGGTTCACGGTGCCCAAGGCGCGCTGACCCTCGGCTTGATCGCCGTGGCGCTGGTGTGTGGCGCCTTGTTGCTGCGTCGCCAGGCCGGTCACCCGGCACCGATGCTGGCCCTGGACCTGTTCAAGCGGCCGGTGTTTGCCTTGTCGTCCCTCACGGCGATCTGCGCGTTCAGCGCCCAGGGCCTGGCGTTTGTGTCGTTGCCGTTTCTGTTGCAGGCGGTGCTGGGGCATAGCCAGGTGGAAACCGGTTTTCTGATGACGCCATGGCCGGCGGTGGTGGCAGTCATGGCACTGGTGGCGGGGCGCCTGGCGGACCGTGTGTCGCTGGGGGTGTTGTGCGGGATTGGTCTGTTGATGCTCAGTGCGGGCATGGCGGCGCTGGCGACCCTGGGAGACGGTGCGTCGGCGTTGGATATCGGCTGGCGCATGGCCTTGTGCGGCGCCGGTTTCGGGTTCTTCCAGTCGCCCAACCTCAAGGCGTTGATGACCAGCGCGCCGTTGGCCCGCAGCGGCGGGGCCAGTGGCATCGTGGCGATTTCGCGCTTGCTCGGGCAGACGCTGGGGGCCTCGTTGGTGGCGTTGTGTTTCCACCTGTCGTTGAGCAGCGGCCCGCAGTATGCGCTGTGGTTGGGGTGCGGATTTGCCCTGGTAGGGGCCGTGGCCAGCGGTTTGCGTTTGTTTCCCTATGGGAAAAAGCGCTGATTAGGGCTAACGTGGCGACCTGAATATTTCGGGATGTTTCAGTTTTATGACCGATCAGGCCCTCCGCACCGCCGACACCCAATCCCGCCGCGCCGCGCTGACCCTGGCGTTATGTCTGCCCAGCGACGTGTTGCTCTACCTGCTGCTGCCCATGGAGTCCCAGGCCTTTGGCATCACCCTGGCCCAGGCTGGGGTGTTGCTCGCGGCCAACCGCCTGGTGCGGATTTTCGGTTACCGGCATGTGTTGAATTTCTATGCGCGTAACGGCGACCGTCTGACCTGCATGATTGCTGCCGGCGCCGCGACGCTGTGTGCGCTGGGCAACTCGATGTTGTCCGGCTTCGCGGCGCTGCTCGGTCTGCGACTGGTGTGGGGCCTGTGCTTTGCCGCGTTGAACCTCTCGACCCAAGTCTTGGCCACCTCGGAACCGGCCGGGGCCGCACGCCGCGCCGGGCGTTCGCGCGCATTGATCGCCCTCGGCCCGATGCTGGCATTGCCCCTGGGCGGCTGGCTGACCCTATGGGCCGGGCCACGTCCGATCTTTGTGATTCTGGCCGGTGCGTGCCTGGTGGGCTTGTGGATGGCCCGTGGTTTACCGAGCGCCGGGCATGATTTGCACGGTACGCCGGGGCGGCGCTTCAAGTGGCCGGACAGCGTGGCGATGTGGTCGTTTATCGAAGGTGTGGCGCTGGATGGGCTGTTTATTTTCGGCCTGTCGATCCAGGCGCAGAAAATTCTCGGCGGCGACGCGGTGCTGATCGCCGGGGGCTTGATGGCGTTGCGGTATGTCTCGGAAATGTTGCTCAGCCCCTTGGGCGGGCGTGCCGCACAGCGTTTCGGCGCCACCTCGATGTTATTGCTGTTTTCATTCCTGAGTGCCTTGGCCCTGACCGCGTTTGGCAGCTACTGGGTGATTGTCGGCGCGGCGGCGGTGCTGGTGCTGCGCGCCTTGCAACTGCCGTTGGTAACCACCCTGGTGGCCGAGCGCAATCCGGGCTCGATGCGGGTGTCGGCGCTGGCGTCCAATGCGGTGTGGCGAGATATCGGCGCGGGGCTCGGGCCTTTGTTGGCGGGTCTGTTACTGCCGATTGCGTCGGCGCCCTGGGTGTTCGGCGTGGCCGGGGCGGCGATTGCGGTGAGTGCGGTGTTTTGCTGGCGGGCGAAGGCTACTACAGAGCGCTAGCCGGGCGCAGTCATCATGAAGAGGCCTAAAGATGGCGTGAATTCAATTCGTTTCCGCTCAACTAATAACGCCACATAAACTGCATCCCACTGTAAAGCGTCAGGGTGCCCGTTTACCATGAATCATGAATTTGCATTTACCCTCAAAAGCATTTGCTTTGAAGAACATTATGAACCCGCTGAAAATACGCGGCTGACCACCAACTTTGCTAATTTGGCCAGGGGCAAGCGCCGCCAGGAAAATTTGCTCAATACATTAAAAATGATCAACAACCGTTTTAACGCGTTGGCGCATTGGGATAACCCCAAGGGCGATCGTTATAGCGTCGAACTTGAAATTATTTCCGTCGAAATGAAAGTTGACGTTAACAGCCAGCATGACGCGCTGCCCCTGATTGAAGTGCTGAAAACCACCATCGTTGATCAACACACCCACGAGCGCAGCGAAGGTATTGTCGGGAACAATTTCTCGTCTTACGTGCGCGACTATGACTTTAGCGTGCTGTTGCTGGGGCACAACAAGGGTAAATCCGGATTCAGCACGCCGGATAATTTCGGCGACTTGCACGGAAAGTTGTTCAAGTGCTTTGTGAATTCAAGCACGTTTAAAGAACACTTCAAAAAGCCACCGGTTATTTGCCTGAGTGTTTCGAGCAGCCGGACTTATCATCGCACTGAAAATCACCATCCCGTGCTGGGTATTGAATACCAGCAGGATGAGTATTCCTTGACGGACGAATACTTCGCCAAAATGGGCTTGAAGGTGCGCTATTTCATGCCCGCGAACAGTGCTGCACCGCTGGCGTTTTATTTTTCCGGCGATCTACTGGGTGATTACACCAACCTTGAGCTGATCAGCACCATCAGCACGATGGATACGTTCCAGAAGATTTATCGGCCCGAGATTTACAACGCAAACTCCGCGGCAGGAAAGTCCTATCAGCCGAGTTTGAATAATCAGGATTACTCATTGACTCGAATTGTCTACGACCGGGAAGAGCGCGGCCGCCTGGCGATTGAACAAGGACAGTTTGTCGAAGAACACTTCATCAAGCCCTACCAGCCCCTTCTTGAGCAGTGGTCTGCCCATTACGCGCGTTGATTGATAAGACTATTAGGTTACCCGTTATGAAAAAATTACTCCCGACTTCAACCGCCGGCAGCCTGCCTAAACCCTCCTGGCTGGCGCAGCCTGAGACACTTTGGTCACCCTGGAAACTGCACGATCAGGAACTGACGGAAGGCAAACAAGATGCCCTGCGTTTGTCATTGCACGAACAACAACAGGCAGGCATTGACATCGTAAGTGACGGCGAACAGACGCGGCAGCACTTTGTGACGACGTTTATCGAGCATCTCGACGGCGTCGATTTCGAAAAGCGCGAGACCGTTAGAATCCGTGATCGTTATGACGCCAGTGTGCCGACGGTCGTAGGGGCCGTGACGCGCCCGAAATCCGTGTTTGTTGAAGATGCCAAGTTCTTGCGCCAGCAAACCCGTCAACCTATCAAATGGGCGCTGCCGGGCCCGATGACGATGATCGATACGCTGTATGACAGCCACTATAAGAGTCGCGAAAAACTCGCATGGGAATTTGCCAAGATCCTTAATCAGGAAGCACGGGAACTGGAAGCGGCCGGCGTCGACATCATCCAGTTTGATGAGCCTGCTTTTAACGTGTTCTTCGATGAAGTGAACGAGTGGGGCGTGGCGACCCTGGAAAGAGCCATTGAAGGCCTCAAGTGCGAAACCGCCGTGCATATTTGTTATGGCTATGGCATCAAGGCCAATACCGACTGGAAAAAAACGCTGGGGTCTGAATGGCGTCAATATGAAGAGGCGTTCCCCAAGCTGCAAAAATCCAGTATCGATATCGTTTCGCTGGAATGCCACAACTCCCATGTGCCCATGGAGCTCATCGAGTTGATTCGCGGCAAAAAAGTCATGGTCGGCGCCGTCGATGTGGCCTCCCATACCGTTGAAACGCCTGAGGAAGTGGCCACTACCCTGCGCAAAGCCCTTCAGTTCGTAGACGCCGATAAACTCTACCCGTGCACCAACTGTGGCATGGCGCCACTGCCTCGCCAGGTGGCCAGAGGCAAGTTGAATGCCTTGAGCGCGGGCGCAGAGATCGTGCGCAGAGAGCTTGCGAACAACGCCCGGTAGTGAGGCCCTGGTGATTACTGGCAAACAAGTTGAACGATGGCTTCTTGAGGTTTCTCTAACGTGATGTAGCCCCCTTTGAAGGTGAACCATCATGGCCGAATACAAGCAGCCGCCACCCGGCACCCCCAATCCTGACCGCACACCCGGCGAAGAGGAGCGTGACAACGATGCGTTACGCCCCAACGACCCGGCGGAGCGTCAGGACACTCAGCCAGAACAAGACCTGGAAAACCTCCACGA
>NZ_QUZT01000106.1 GCF_004682045.1 Pseudomonas nabeulensis | reverse complement strand
CGACTGAGATCAAAAGCCAGATCAAAAGCCGTGTGATATTCATCTGATTCACAGCGATCCAAATGTGGGAGGGGGCTTGCCCCCGATAGCGGTGTATCAGCTGCACATTGGTTACCTGACACTCCCACATTTCTAACCGAGTTATTAATCGAGGAATACGACACTCATGAGTGACCCTTTCACAGAACTGCCGCTGGTGCGCGGCACCCCCCTGGACATCCGCCCCAACCGCCCCCTGAGTATCGCCCACCACCAGGGCACCACCCACCCCGACACGGTGGTGTTCTTCTGCCATGGCGCCGGTGGCAACAAGGACCAATGGCGTCCGCAATGGCAAGCCCTCAAGGCCGAAGGCTACAGCCTGGTGGCCTGGGACCTGATGGGCCATGGTGACAGTGCCCGCCCGCGTGACGACCAGGCCTACGCCTGGCCCGAACTGGTGGTGGACTACCTGGCGATCCTGCAACGCTATGCCGGCCAGCGCAACCTGATCGTCGCCCACTCCTTCGGCACCGGCCTGAGCCTCAGTGCTTTGCTGGCGCGGCCGACGGTCACGATCGATGCGGCATTGCTGCTGGGCACCCAGCTCTACCGCCCGCAGGTCAGCGGTGGGTTGATGTCGCTGCCGGCGTGGGTCCTCGAATGGCTGCGCCCGCGCTTGGCCAAAGGCTTTCGCGAACGTGCCTGGCATGCGTCGGCCGACCCGGCACTGGTGGCCTACGAAGAAAAACTCACCGAGCGCAACCGCCTGCACATGTTCAAGGCACTGACCAAAAACGCCGAGTGGCCAGACGCCGAGCTCATCCCCAGCCTGGTATTGCCCGTCAGCGTGTTGGCCGGCGACAGCGATGGCCTTACCCCGGCCAGCGGCGGCCAGGCCCTGGCCGGGCAGCTACCGAATGCCGACTTCCAGGTGCTGGAAGCCTGCGGGCATCAGCTGATGTTGGAAAAACCTGACGCGGTGCTGAAAGCATTCAACAAACTGTTGGGAAGAGTCTTATAACTGTAAGGATGGTGGCTATACGATTCAGCTATTGGATTGTTCATGAGGTAATGCATTTAATTCGGGGCCTAACTCATTGTTGTTCGGTATAAATCAGCGCGTGAGCGTGCTGTAATGAGCCACCGTTGCGCCTTAGAGATTAGCCATGAGCAACCCCGTTGCCCCCGAGCCGTTGATCCGCCTGCGTGATCTGTGCAAGACCTTTGGTGCCCAGCGCGCACTGGATCAGGTCAGCCTGGATATTTACCCCGGCGAAGGCGTGGCATTGCTCGGCGCCAAGGGGGCGGGCAAATCGACCTTGGTGAAAATCCTCAGCGGCACCCTGGCTCCGGACACCGGTGAGTTGTGGGTGGAGGGGCAACGGCAACGCTTCATTTCGCCCTTGTCGGCGCGACGCGTCGGCATCGTGGCCGTCCATCAAAACCCCGATGACGCCATCGCCCCCGGCCTCAGCGTCGCCGAAAACCTGCTGCTCGACGAACTCGGCCAGCCCGACGCCGACTTTCTCCTCAACCGCAAAAGCCTGCTGCAACGCGCCGAAGCCATCGCCGCCGGGCTCGGCCTGGACCTGCCGCTGCAACACCCCGTGGAGCGCCTCGGCCTGGCAGAACGTCAACTGCTGGTACTGGCCCGCGCCTTTGCCCTGCACCCCAAACTGCTGATCCTCGACGAACCCACCGCCGCCCTGTCGGAAACCGACGCCGAACGCCTGCTGGGCCTGATCGACAGCCAACGCGCGCGCGGCGTGGCGATCCTGTACATCTCCCAGCGCCTGTCCGACCTGCAACGGGTGACCAACCGCGCCATCGTGTTGCAGGAAGGGCGCTTGACCAGTGATCTCAGTACCCGGCATTTGCCGACGGCGGCGTATACGCTGTTCGGCGACGTGGCTGAACACCTGGCGGTGACGCCGGATAGAGCGTTGCCGGTGCCATTTTTGGAACGATTTACCCGCGCAGGGTTTATCCGGAATCGGGCGGAGGGGAAGGCGGTGCAGGAGCAGGTGGTGGGATTGCAGGTTGAGGCGGGTGGTTTGGGTGTACAGGAGAAAGGTGGAACCCATTCTGATCGTTAGCTTCGTTCTTTCGGAATGTTGAGTTGCATACCGTTTGTCAGTTTTTTTACCTTGGTTGCTCTGGTCCTACAACTTTTAGTTGGATTGCAAGAGTTTTGTCTGTGTGACGTATTACGCACTAAGTTGATCATTTTTATAGGTGTGGTGCAGAACTCTTGAGAGCGGGTCGCAGACTCGTATTGCACGCAAGCCCCTATGGTCTGAGCGAGGTGAAAGAAATATCCCAAGTTGAAGTAGTTAACTTCCTACGCGTTGTGGTTGGGTCGATTGCAAGTTGTTTGGTGTGACGTTAAGTTTCAGATGGCTTCGATCGGCACGCAACGGCCGTGGTAACGCCGCAATGGCACGCCAACCTGTCTGGTGCCATTCAACGAGGCTTACGATGCATTCGGCATTCTCTGGAGGGCTAGCGTTATGAATATGACCCTGCCTAATTATGAAATTCTAAATTTCGACAGTGGAAGTTTGGTTGTGCCCGAAGTTCACAACGCAAGAATTTATCCACGACCATTGATAGAACTGCTTCGTCAACTTCAATTGGCGGATGTCATGACAAAAGCGGAGCTGGACGAGGCTCTTTTTGGAATCGTTCCGAGTGCAAGCGTTACGACGACTTCTAGTTGATCAACCAACAGCGATCCAAGAGGTTCGCCAACGTGCTCATCTATTAACGCTGCATTGGCACAAACACCACACTCCCATCCTCCCGCTTCTGAAACAACCGCTCGCCATTATCCGGTTGAGTGGTGATCACCCGATGATCTTTACCCAGGTACGCCAACGGCGTCGGATCTTCCTTGGAAAACTGCGCGACGATAATCGTGCGTTGCGGGTCGAACGTCTTGCCGCTGGTTTTTTCCAGCCAGGCCATGAACGCCGCACTGTCACCTTCACGCGGGAAGTCTTGCGTTTCGGCCACGTAGTAGAACGGTTTACCGCCGTTTTGCAGGTACATCGGCACCTTGTTGTCGGCTTCCACCAGCACCAATTGCCATTGCTCCCATGGCGCGCTTTTCAGCGCTTCGGCGCGTACGTCCTCGACCAGCCGGGTAACGCCGCCGTTGCCGTTGCTCCATGGATAGGCCACGCCCAGGACCATCAGCATCAATGCCGCTGCGATGGCGAAGCCTTTATTCCAACGCGGTCGGCTGGCGGGTTGGGTGTGCAGGCGTTCGCTGAGCCACCAGGCGCCCAGCAGTTGGGCGAAGGGCACCAGCGGCAGCACATAGTAGCTGCGGCGGCTGCCGCTGGCGGTGAAGAAGAGGAATAGCAGGCCCAGTCCCCACACCAGCCAGCGCACGTTGGGTGGGGTCTGGCGCCAGTGGCGCAGCGCCAGCCACAGGCCCAGCAGCCAGCACGGCACCCACGGCAGGGTGTAGGCGGGCAGGTAGATCAGGTAGGTGTAGATCGGGCCCATATGGTCGAAGGGGTCGAAGAAGCGCACCACGTTTTCGCGGAACACCAACGCCAGCCCGCTTTCGCCGTAGGTGGGGGCGCCGTAGCGTTGGGACAACACGAATGGCACGGCGTAGACCGCTCCGGCGAGCAGCAGCGCCAGCAGCAGACGCAGGTTGAGGTGGCGCTTGAAGCGCTGTTCGCCGAGCAGGTGCGGCAGCAGCACCAAGGCCGGCAGCACGAAGCCGATCAGGCCTTTGAGCAATGAGGTCAAGGACAGGATCAGGAAGAATACGCTGTAGCGTCCGAGCCGGGTGTCGTCCGGCCCGCGCCAATACCACCAGACCGCCGCCAGCACCCCGCACACGGTCAGCACATCCGCCGTGGCGACCCGGGCCCAGAACAGAAAGTAGAAGGTAGTGGCGAGCATCCAGCCGGCAATCAACCCGGTGCCTTTGCGAAACAGCTGTTCGCCGATCAGGTAGATGAGCCACACGCTGAACCACGCCGCGATCACCGAGGGCAGGCGCAGTGACCACGGGCCGAGCCCGCCCATCACGTGGGCTGCGCCGGTGATCAGCCAGTAGGAGGGCAAGGGCTTGTCGTAGTACGGCGCGCCCTTGAGATACGGGTCGAAGTAATCGCCGCTTTGCAGCATCTGCAAGGCGATGTTGGCCCAACGGGTCTCCGGGCCCCACAGGTCGCGTGCGCCCAGGCCGGTCAGCAGGAGCAGCGCCGTGACGCCCAGCAACAGCAGCAGGGCGCCGCGTTCGGTCTTGAAGAAGGACGGCATCATGGCAACTGCGGGTAGAGGATAAGTTGCAGGTAGCCTTTGGAATAGCGCGTGCCCCCCAGCGGCAATTGCTCGGCCTCGCGCATCTCACTGGTGCTGTTGACCCGCATCAGCACGCCGACGGAGCCGTGCTGGCGCGCTTCATTGAGCCAGTCTTGCACCTGGTCGACTTCGACCTTGCGATGCATGGCACCGGCGTATTGCAAGCCATAGCGCAGCTCGCCTTCGGTGTCGTACAGCGTCACTTCTGGACGTTGCAGGCGCCAGGACAGCGCGCTGGCGCTGCCCAACTCGTTGCTCAGCAGGGCGTGGGTGTGTTGCAACTGGTCCAGGTGTTCCAGCACGAATTGGTCGGGCATTTCGTTGTCGGCGATCTGGGCCGGCATGCCGGCCGGCAGCAGCATCACCAGCATGCCGATACCCAGCGCCGGCATTGCCCAAAGTGTGAGCGGGCGCATCACTTGCAGCAGGTTGGCGAGGATCCACACCAGCAACACGATAAAGGTCAGGGACAGGCTGAACATCTCGGCATGGCTGTTGCCATACACCGGCTTGGCGATTTGCAGGTAGATCAGCCCGATCATCGCGGCCAGGCCGATCACGAAGTTGAACAGGCCATTGAGGCTGATGGCGCGGGTGCGGCCGGCACTGACCAGATCGATCAGCGTATGCCCCATCAGCAAGGCCAGCGGCAGCAGGCACGGCATGATGTAGGTCGGCAGCTTGCCGTTGCTCAAGCTGAAGAAACCCAGGGGCAGCAGCAGCCACAAGGCCAGGAACGTGATCGCCGGCTGGCGTTTTTCCTGCCAGGTCTTGTGCAGGGTTTTTGGCAGCAACCCCATCCAGGGCAGGCTGGACACGGCGATGATCGGCAGGAAGAACCACCATGGCCGCACATGTTGCGCGTTGTCGGCGCTGAAGCGGCGGATATGTTCGTTCCAGAAAAAGAAGCGCCAGAAATCCGGTTCCTGCTTATGGATCGCCAGCACCCACGGCAGACACACCAGCACCGCCACGCCGATTGCCAGCGGGCCATAGCGCAGCAGTTCGCCCGCGCGGCGTTGCCAGAGCATGTAGGGCATGGCGATCAACACCGGCAACGCCCAGGCCAGGAAGCCCTTGGTCATGAAGCCCATCGCGCAGGCCACGCCCAACAGTGCCCAGGCGCCAAGACGGCCACGCGGGGTGCGGCTGTCCAGGGCAAACCACAGGGCGACCAGGCTCAGGTTGACCCAAAAAGTGAATTGCGGATCGAGGTTGGAATACCCCGCTTGGCCGGCCACCAGGCCAAAGCTCAGGTAGAGCAGGGCGCAGGCGAAGCTTTTGCGCGGGTCATTCCACAGTCGTCGGGCGATCAGGTAGGCCAGCAACACACTCAGGCCAGTGGTGAGGGCCGAGGCGATGCGCACGCCGAACAGGTTCTGGCCAAACACCGCTTGACCCAGGGCGATCAGCCAATAGCCGGCGGCGGGTTTTTCGAAATAGCGGATGCCCATGAAGTGGGGCGCCACCCAGTTGCCGGTCAGCAGCATTTCCTGGCTGATTTGGCCGTAGCGGGTTTCGTCGGGTATCCATAAGCCATGCAGGCCGAGGGGGAGCAGGTAAAACGCAGCGAAGGCCAATAGCAATAAAGGCAGGGGCTGTAAGCGGGTCATTAAAACGTCACTCCTTGACGTTCAGCGGTACGGTATTGGTGTAGTGAAGTCATAGCGCAGAACAACCAAACTTCCATCAAGTGACTGAAAATATTCATGACGTCCTTAACTAACAGGCACAACTAAACATGCCAGAAGATGGCTGTCGTTTGGCTGAACATGGGCCGAAGTGGCCGTAGGGTAAGTTCTAAAGTTGTTTTAGCGACACCGGCCAATCCGGGTTCTTGAGGATGCCAAGGGTCTTGAGTTTGCCGTTGGGCAACACTTGCAGGAACAGCGCGCTGCCGTAGTCAGGGAACGCCGCATGGGGGAAGCCAAGGGACTTTTCCAGGTCGGCGATGCAGCCGCTGTGGGTGACGAAAACCAGGTTGCGGCCAGGGTGCTTTTGGCTGAGCAATTCTTCACCCATCGCTGCACCGCAGACTGCATCCGGGCTGGCGGTCAGTTCGTTTTTACCGAACATGAAACGCAGGGTCTGTGCGGTACGGATGGCCGGGCTGGCAAGGACGTCACTGCCCTCCATGCCCAGTAATTTAAAGGACTTGCCGAGTCTTTCCGCGTGTTGGCTGCCATTGATGGTCAAGCCTTCGATGGGGCCCAGGCAGGGGTTGGCGGAACGGTCGCAGCGCTCTTCATGACGCACCAGCACGATCACCTCGCCATCGCGCCAGAGCGGTAGAACCTGCGAATTCAACAGGCGATTGCCGACACCCAGATCCCGTGGTGACAGCGGCCATAGCATGCTGCCCGCCAGCAACAGCGCGATCACGGCAATTCCCAACCAGAGCCGGGTCAGGCGCTTGAAAGAGGCACGCGGCGAGCGCGCTTTGGTCAGGGTAAGGTCCACCACGTTGGTCACCACGGCACTGTTGTTTTAGTTAGGCGCACTGTGTTTGCGAAGGCCCTTAGCGTCATACGAGGCTGTCACAGGCGGGCTGTCTTTTCGCTGAACACAGTGGCGTTAAAAGTTGTCAGGCGTGGCAACTAACAAGTTGCCGACGAGTGACCCATGACCGGCAATTTAAAGAGCGCTGGGTGGGCAAGCAGTGAAATCCATGTGAAAAATTTGCGTGGCCGCGATCCGCAGCCGTTATTCTCGATAATCGGTCATCAGGCGAGTGCTGACATGTTGCAGGTACACGGCGTTTTCAAGCGCTACTCCACACCGCAAGGCCCGTTGCCGGTGCTGGCCGGTGTCGACTTACACCTGGCCGCGCGCAGCAGCCTGGCGTTGATGGGCGAGTCGGGCAGCGGCAAGAGCACCCTGTTGCATTTGGTGGCCGGGCTCGACCGGGTGGACGGCGGCAGCATCCAGGTCGGCGAACAGCGTCTGGACCAACTCAGCGAGTCCCAATTGGCCCATTGGCGCCGCACCGATATCGGCCTGGTGTTCCAGCAGTTCAACCTGATCGGCAGTTTGCGTGTCGACGACAACCTGGCATTTCAGGCGCGGTTGGCGGGTCGCTTCGATCCGCAGTGGCAGGCCCAATTGATTGAGCGGCTTGGGTTGGGGGACTTGCTCAAGCGTTACCCCGAGCAACTTTCCGGAGGCCAGCAACAGCGCGTCGCCGTGGGGCGCGCCCTGGCTTCACGACCGGGTTTGCTGTTGGCGGATGAACCCACAGGCAACCTCGACGAGGCCACCAGCGACGAGGTGCTGCAACTGCTGTTGGACCTGCTGCGCGACAGCCCCACCAGCCTGTTGATGGTCACCCATAGCCCACGCATCGCCGCACGCCTGGACCGGCAGGTGGTGTTGCATCGCGGGCGTGTCGTGCCTGCGGACGCGGTTTGAGATGGCGGTGTTTTATTGGGCTTTGCGCGCGCTGTTGAGCCATTGGCGACGGCATCCCGTGCAGTTTTTCAGTGTGCTGACCGGCTTGTGGCTGGCCACCGCGTTGCTGACCGGCGTGCAAGCCCTGAATAGCCAGGCGCGTGACAGCTACGCCCGTGCCAGCCAGCTGATCGGCGGCGAACCCCAGGCCAGTCTCAGTGCGCCGGACGGCGCCAGTTTCCCCCAAGCGCTGTTCGCCCAATTGCGCCGCGCCGGATGGCCGGTGTCGCCGGTGGTGCAAGGGCGGGTGCAGCTCAAGGATCATGAGGACGTGCGCCTGCAATTGATGGGCATCGACCCAGTGTCGCTGCCCGGTGGCGGGGCGGTGGCCGGGCAGCGGTTGAGCCCGGCGCAGATGCTCGCATTCTTTGACCCGCCGGGGCGAACCTGGATCGCGCCGCAGACGTTGCAGGCGCTAGGACTGCGTGAAGGCCAACAGCCGATCCTGGTGAATGGTCACACGCTGCCACCGCTGCAAGCCCAGCCGGACATGGCGCCGGGCCTGTTATTGACGGATATAGGTTTTGCCCAACCATTGCTGGATATGCCCGAACGCCTGTCACGGCTGCTGGTGGACAAAGCCTTTGCTGCCCGTCATCCCGCACCACCCGCTGGCCTGCAACTCAAGCAGGGCGAAGACAACAACCTCTCGCGTCTCACCGAAAGCTTTCACCTGAACCTCGATGCGTTGGGGTTCCTGTCCTTTGTGGTGGGACTGTTTATCGTGCACGCGGCCATCGGCCTGGCGCTGGAGCAGCGCCGTGGATTGCTGCGCACCCTGCGTGCGTGTGGGGTGAGCGTACGTGTGTTGATCCTCAGCCTGGGCGTGGAGCTGGGCGTGTTGTCGTTGCTCGGTGGCGTACTGGGCGTGGCCAGCGGGTATCTGCTGGCCAGCCTGTTGCTGCCGGATGTGGCCGCCAGCCTGCGTGGCCTGTATGGCGCCGAGGTGGCCGGGCAGTTGAGCCTGAGCCCATGGTGGTGGGGCGCGGGGCTGGGCCTGAGCTTGCTGGGCGCCTTGCTGGCCGGTGCCAGCAGCGTGTGGCGTGCAGCGCGTTTGCCGTTGCTGGCACTGGCCAATGCCCAGGCGTGGCATGAAGCCCATGGGCGTTGGTTGCGACGCCAGGGGTGGGTGGCTGCGGCGGCGCTGTTGATCGCCGCATTGGCGCTGTGGCAGGGCGACAGCCTGGCTGCTGGATTTGTGCTGATGGCGGCTTTGTTGCTGGGCGCCGCCCTCGGTTTACCGGTGTTGCTCAATGGCCTGCTCAATCGGTTCATGGGCCGCAGCCGTTCAGTCCTCGGCCAGTGGTTCCTCGCCGACTGCCGCCAACAACTGCCGGCCTTGAGCCTGGCGTTGATGGCGCTGCTGTTGGCCCTGGCGGCGAATATCGGCGCAGGTTCGATGACTTCCGGTTTTCGTCACACGTTCAATAACTGGCTCGAACAACGCCTCACTGCCGAGCTGTACCTCAACCCGCAAACCCCGGCTCAGGCTGAGCAGCTGGGCACTTGGCTGGCGCAGCAACCATTGGTGCACACCGTGCTGCCCACTTGGCAGGTCGCCGTGCAATTGCAAGGCTGGCCGGCGGACCTGTTTGGCGTGGTCGACGACCCGACCTATCGCCAGCACTGGCCGTTGCTGGAGGCCGTCAGCGAGCCCTGGGACCAGCTGCAGCAAGGTGACACCCTGATGCTCAGCGAACAATTGGCACGCAGGCTCCACGTCAAGCTGGGGGACACGGTGAGCATCCCCACGCCGCAAGGTATGTGGGCGCCCAAACTGGTGGGCATCTACGCCGATTACGGTAACCCCAAGGGCCATCTGCTAGTCAACGCCAAGCACCTGCTGACACATTGGCCGACGCTGTCACCGGCGCGTTTCAACCTGCGGGTTGCGCCTTTGGACGTGGCGCCGCTGGTGCAAGAAGTACAGCGTGCGTTTGCCCTGGACGACAGCCGCATCGTCGATCAACGGCAACTCAAGGGCTGGTCGAGCCAGGTCTTCGAACGCACCTTTGCTGCCACCGCCGCCTTGAATAGCCTGACCCTGGGCGTGGCGGGCGTCGCGCTGTTCATCAGCCTGCTGACCCAAAGCCAGAGCCGCCTCGGCCAGCTCGCACCGCTGTGGGCGCTGGGGGTTACACGGCGGCAATTGATGCTGCTCAACCTCGGGCAAACCTGGTTGCTGGCGGTGCTCACGCTGATCCTCGCCGTGCCCCTCGGCCTGCTGCTGGCCTGGTGCCTGGATGCGGTGATCAACGTACAGGCGTTTGGCTGGCGCCTGCCGTTGCAGGTGTTCCCGTGGCAGCTGGCGCAGTTGTTGGGGCTGGCGATGGTGGCGACGTTGTTGGCCTCGGCGTGGCCGCTGTGGCAGTTGTATCGCAGTCGTCCGGCCGATTTGCTCCGGACATTTGCCCATGAAGATTAAATCGTTGGGGTTCGCGCTGCTGTTGTTGCTGGGCGCATGCGACAAAGCCCCCGCACCGCAAGAAAGTTTCGCTGGCCTGGGCAGTGATGCCGCGGACTTTGCCCAGGTGGTCCCCGGCAAGGTATTCAGCTTTCCCGAGGACCACGGCCCCCATCCCGGCTTTCGCATTGAATGGTGGTACGTCACCGCCAATCTCAAGGATGCCCAGGGCAATGTCTTCGGCGTGCAATGGACGCTGTTTCGCAACGCCCTCAAGGCCGGGCCGACACAGGCGGGCTGGCACGACTCCACCGTGTGGCTCGGCCATGCGGCCGTCACGTCCGCCACCCAGCATTTCGCCGCCGAACGCCTGGCCCGTGGTGGCGTCGGCCAGGCTGGCGCCCAGGCCGTGCCGTTCAATGCCTGGATCGACGACTGGAACTTCGCCACCCAGCCCGGCGCCGCGAGCCCGCTGGCGATGATGCAACTCAAGGCCAGCGGCGCGCAGTTCGCCTACGACTTGCAACTGACCTCCAGCCGCCCCTTGGTACTGCAAGGTGATAACGGCTACAGCCGCAAGTCGGATCAGGGCCAGGCGTCGTATTACTACAGCCAACCCTTTTTCACCGCCCAAGGCCGTCTGCAAATCGACGGTAAAACCTACCAGGTCAGCGGACCTGCCTGGCTCGACCGCGAGTGGAGCAGCCAGCCGCTGAGTGCGAACCAGCGTGGGTGGGATTGGTTCTCCCTGCACCTGGATCGCGGTGAACAAGTGATGCTGTTCCGCGTCCGGCAAACCGACGGCAGCGCTTACCTCACCGGCACCTGGATCGACGCCCAAGGCCAGACACACACCCTGCACAACGCCGATATCCAGCTGGCACCGCTGCACACCACGACCATTGACGGTCGCCAGATTCCGACGCGCTGGTCGCTGAAAATTCCCGGCAAACAGTTGGATATCACCACCGAAGCGCTCAACCCAAAGGCCTGGATGAACCTGGGTATTCCGTACTGGGAAGGACCCGTGCGGTTTGACGGTGGGGTGGGGTACCTGGAAATGACGGGGTATTAGGCGGGGAAAATTTCCTACAAATAATACTGGACATGCATACAGTTGTTGGCTAGATTCCATCCCAGGTGACCGGATGTCACCTGAGCTTCACTTTTTAACTATGGATGGATAAAAAATGAAATCGAAAAAAGCCTTTATGCTGGGCGCGGCCATGGCGGCTACCTGCTTCGTTTCGGCCTTCGCCCTGGCCGAGCAAACCCCTCAGACACTCAGCAGCGAAGCGATCAAGCAAGCTGTGGACAAGGCGCTCAAGTCCGGCGGAAAACTGGATGCCAAGAACGTCTCGTCCAACCTCAAGCAAAAACTCCACGCGGCCAAGACTGGCCAATCCAAGGCGGTGACCCAGGTGGCCAAGTCGGCACCGTTCAACACCGTGGTCGGCGAGCTGAAAAAGCCTAGCCAGGCGCAGTTGCAAAGCGCTGCCGTCGCGGCCTTCGAACCGCTGTTCCCGACCCTGGATATCAACACCCTCTACACCATCAGCGGTGTGACCCAGGGTGAAGAGTTCGCCTACCACTTCAACCTGCCGCAGAACGCACGGGTCCAGGTGCAACTGGTCAACCAGAGCGCCGGTAGCGACATGTCGCTGACCCTGTTCCAGGATGACGGCCAAGGCAACCTGAGCGTGGTGGGCTCCTCGGACGCCGCCGGCACTGCCGATGAGTATCTGAACGGCGTGCTGCCGGCCGGTGACTACTACTGGTACATGGTGGCCAACACCGCCAGTAACTCGCAGTTCAGCTTTGGCGTGGCGGTGGACAGCAATATCGACGCCTACGAGCCCAACGACACCGCGCAAACCGCCTTTGTGCTGCCGGACTCGATGAACAAGGTCACCGGCAACCTGGATAACGCCGGCGATGTCGATTACTTCGACTTCAAGGCCGTGCGTGGCCAGAGCGTGAGCATGTACCTGGCCGGCGACGAAAATGGCAGCCGCAACCAGTGGATCTTCGATCGCTTCGATGGCATCAACTGGATCACCGTGCCGGCCGGTTCCACCTCGACCTACCCGAGTGTGACTCCGGGCACCACCGTGAAGGTGCGTGTGCGGGCCAACCCGGCGGTGGCACAGGACCCGACCAAGCAGTACCAGTTGAGCCTGGGTTCTACACCGCGCTTGAACACCCATGACGTCAAGGGTGACAACATCGTGCGGGTTCCGGTGTCGGAAATGCCGTTGGCCACCCAGACCGGGCGGACGCTGAACTGGACCACCCAATGGTCGGACTCCACCGGAGCACCGCTGTTGGGGATCACACCGGTGCTGCGCGTGGACAACCACTTTATCGACCTCAACTACCGTTGGGTCGACTACACGGCGACCACCAACAGTGCGGGTGCTTCCAGCGCATCGGCCAATATCGGCACCTGCTTCGGTGATTACCACACGGTGATCAACGACAGCAGCACTGGCGTGCCCTACACCTGGGACACCACCTACAACCAGGGCGGCTGGCGCATCGAGCTGGCCGAATTTCCCGGTGTGGGCGTCGGCGGTGACAACGTGCAGTACGTGAGCCTGGGGCACATCTGCACCCAGAACATCATCCACTGATAGCGCGTTGTAAAAGCAGAGGGGCAGCCTGGGAGGGCTGCCCCTTTTTTATTCCGCCAACGCGAGCTTCAGCGGCAACCGCGCCATGCTCGTATTCTTCAACGAGCCCAGGTACAACCAGTCGCCATACTCCCTTGCCGTGGTGATCGGCGAGTAATTCCCCGCGCTGCCATCCTGCAAATTGGCAATCACGTTGCCCTCGGTATCCAGCCCCAGCACAAAGGCTTTGCGCTCGATGGGCTTGGGCACCACCATCAAGGCCCGCACCATCACCTTGCGCAGCAGCGGGTAGCCGGCAAAGCTATCCAACAGTGGATTGCGCGGTGAATACAGCGCCACCCAGAAGCGGTCCTGGCCGTTGAAACTGAGGTTGTCCGGCAGGCCGGGCAGGTTGTCGATAAACAGGTCGTGGCTGCCGGTGCGCTCGCCCTTGAGCCAGTAGCGGCTGATGCGATAGGCGCCGGTTTCATTCACCAACACATAGTTTTCCTCCGGGCCCAGGGCCACGCCGTTGGCGAATTGCAACTGGTCCAGCAACACTTCGGTGGTGCTGTTGTTGAAGTCATAACGCAGCAATCGGCCATCGCCGCCATGTTCGATCACCGCTTCACCGTCCTGGCCATAACCCCAGCGGCTCGATGCATCGCTGAAATACGCAAAACGCCCGCTGGCATCCACGGTCACGTCATCGGTAAAGCCAAAAGGCACGCCGTTGGCGCTGGTGCTCAAGGTGCTGAGTTGGCGATTGGCATCCAGCGCCAGCAAGCCCTTGATGCCATCGGCAATGATCAGGCGCCCGTCCGGGTGCAGTGCCAGGCCCAATGGGCGCCCGCCGGTATTGGCCAGCACTTCCAGGGTGTGGCTGTCGGGCGCGGTGCGGATGATGCGCCCATCATGCAGGCCGCTGATCAAGTGGCCCTGGGCGTCGAGTACCAGGGCTTCGGGACCGTCGATGCCCTGGGCGCCGATCTTCTCCACGCCCTTGAGCCGCAGGTTCTCCGCAAAGGGCCCGTCCTTCATCGAGGGCGCCTTGGGCGGTGCCCAATTGACCGGTTGCACCTTGGTTGGCATCAGCAGCAGAAACACGATGATTGCCAGACACAGCACGAACAGCAGATGACGCAGTTTTTTTGGACGGGTACTCATGACGATTCCTGGTTGTCGTGGGTGCCCGGCTCCCAGTGCAGGGTGCCGAACAGGTAATCCATCAGGGGAAGAACGATATTGAAGTTGCGCCCCTGCATCAGCTCACGGCGATGATGCAGGGCGTGCAAGCGGTGCATCTGGCGCAGCCACGGCAGGCGCGCGACGGGATGTTCGGCGGGCAGGTGTTCACAGGCGTGAAACACCTCGTACAGCAAGTAACCCAGGATCATGCACCCGGCGAACAGCCCGGCAACGTTGGGGCTTATCTGTTGGAGCAGCCACCAGGCGGGCAGGGTGATCGCCAGGCTGTGCAACACGATCAGCCAGGCCGGGAACAGGATCACGCGCCAATCCCGGGGGCTGTCGTAGGTCATATGGCCGGGGGTGAAAAAGCTGTGGTGGTCGCCGGTGTGGCGGGCGTAGAACAACCGGGCGAGCGCGTGTTTGTGATGGCCGAGGTGACGGTGCACGAGGTAGATGCACAGGTTGAAGAACACCAGGGTCAGCGGCACGGTCAGCCATTGCAGCGCCGTGATCTGCGTGGTGGAAGACCAGGCCAATGTGATGCAGGTGATGCCGTAGATAAGCACGAAACCGGCGTGCAGCCAGGGGTTGTAGCGCGGGTGCACGTTGGCGCGGTAACGGGCGCGGAAAGCCTTGGTGGGGTGCTGCATGGCAGTGTGCTCGGCGTTTTTTTATTGGAGGCTGAGCTTAGTTGGTGCTGGGAAATCTGCGAGTTTTTGCAGGCGGTGCAGGGCAAATGTGGGAGGGGGCTTGCCCCCGATGAGCATAGGTATCTACACAACTACCGGACCTGACAAAACCCGAAGCCCTGGCCCTGGCTCTGGCTCTGGCTCTGGCTCTGGCTCTGGCT
>NZ_QUZT01000105.1 GCF_004682045.1 Pseudomonas nabeulensis | reverse complement strand
CTGGCATTAGGGCAAGCCCCCTCCCACATTTGATTGGCGCCAGTCATCAATAGTGCTTAATCACAAATCAAACCGATCCACCGCCCGCCGCCGTTCGTTGTCATCACGCACGTCATAGCTGGCCGTGGTCTGGATATTGGTGTGATGCGCCAGTTTCTGCGCAATTGACAGGTCATGTTCCTCGATCACCCGTGTAATGAACGAGCGGCGGAAATCATGGGGCATGATCTTCACGCCCACCTGCTCGCCACGTTGGCGGGCGATGTAGTAAATCGCGTGCTTGGTGATGCGTTCCCGGGTGATATGGCTACCCCGGCGGATGCGGTTGAACAGAAACGTATCGTCCTGCTCGCCTTCCTTGAGCTGCTCACGGCGGAAGTCCAACCAGGCCTGTAATTTGGCAAACGCCCAGTCCGGCGCGTACTTGAGTAGCTCCTTATTGCCCTTGCCAATCACCCGCAGGCTGCGCTCGGCGAAGTCGACCTGCGCCAGGTCGAGGTTGACCGACTCCGACTTGCGCATGCCCGAGCCGTAAAGGATGCCGATCACCGCCGCATCCCGCAGACCCTGGGGCCGTGGGTCGGCCGCGCAGACCTCCATCATTTCGCGGATCAACGTGCGCCGCAGATTGCGACCCTGGCCCAGCCGCGTGCCAGGCGCGGCCTTGACCGTACGCATGCGCAGTAGGTGTTCCTGGCTGATCAGGTTCATGCGCCAGGCTTCATTCATCACCCCACGTACGGCGTTCACATACAGCGACGACGTATTTGGCGCATAGCCGTCCTCGCGCAACGCCGCCACCAGGGCAATCACCTGTTCCGGCTGCAATAGGTGCCAGTCGATGTCTTCAAGGTTGATGTCTTCGAAGCCCAGGCGGTCAGCAGCATCCTGCAATACGTAGCGCATGGTCAGTTGACTGGAGGGGGCCAGGCGGGTGAGATACAGGGTCAGCGGGTTACGAATAAACTCAGTCAAGGTAGATCAGCCTTTGGATTAAATACCTCAAACAAACCTTTGATTAATCGAAGTATTTAGTGAATTGGCGAAGGCCGAGTCTAACCCACCAACGGCCCTCGCACAAAGTCACGGGGTGACATCGTCCTCCTCGGTGGGCGCTTGCGGCTGAGTTTGGGTCTGGCTCCATTCGGTGTCCTGTTTCTGCATCAGGGCAAACCAGTGCTGACGCATAAAGGCCAGATAGGCATCGGGGGCCTTGGCGAAATCCTTCTCGTCGCCATAACAACCCGGCAACGGCAGTTCGGTGCCCTGCTCCTTGTATTGGCTGACCAGCGCTTGCTGAGCGGCGACGCTGCAATCCTTGGGCAGCGGCATGCCGCGCAGCGCGCCGGCCTCCTCGTCCCACCAACTGGCGCCATAACGGTCGACGCCGCGCAGGCGGAATTTCTGCGACTTGCCCACGTGCATGATCAACTTGAATTCGTTGGGGCTGACATCGCTGGTGCAGGTACGCGAATAACCCACGGTCGCCTGGGTGATGCCATCGCCGGTCAGGTCGGTGACCTTGGTGGCCGACAGGTCAAAACGCAGCGCTGCGTCGAATTCGCAATGCTGCACATCGTCGTAGAGCATCCACACGCGCTTGGGGCGGTTGCCGTCGATGAGGTACTGCGCCGCGTAGACGAACGCCGACTGGGTGCCGTCGTCATCGCGCTCGTTGACCTGCTCGCCGAGTACCAACAGGTTCTTGCCTTGGCGGTCGTCCCAGGTATAGGCGGCGATCTGCTTGCCACGTACTTCCACGCCGTCCGGCACCTGGTCGATGCTGGTGAGTGCCACGCCCTCGTCGGCCTGCACCGTCGTGACACACGCCACGCTCATCAACAAACCCATCAACACTGGCCGCAACTGGCCGCGTAAAAACTGCACGCTATTCATCCGAGTACCCTGGCAAGAGAGCGCTTACTTTACCGGCACTTGAGGCGCATTGCAGAGAAGATTCTTCAGGCGTGGCGCCTCGGGATAGTTAGCTGAACCCTGGCTGTCTACCTGTCAAATAAACGAGTTTTTCATCCGCCTTTCATATTCGTTCTACATTTTTGCGCATAGTCTTATTACCGAGTTTCCTGGCACACCGCGCTTTACCCGCTAACCTGTTGATTGAATTCAAGCTTTAGCACTGTTTTCGCTCAATGATGTCTGTTGTTCGCACGCTCTAAACTGCTCTAACCCCCGAGGTCATGAATCTTTGAAACCCTACCCTATTCATTGCGTGTCGATCGTTATCCCGGTCTACAACGAACAAGAAAGCCTGCCTGAATTGCTGCGTCGCACCACCGCAGCCTGCAAGCAACTGGCCTACGAATACGAAATCATCCTGGTGGATGACGGTAGCCGCGACAATTCGGCCCAAATGCTGGAAGACGCCGCCTCCGAGGACGGCAGCAACGTGGTCGCGGTGATTCTTAACCGCAACTATGGCCAGCACGCGGCGATCATGGCCGGTTTCGAGCAATGCCGAGGCGAAGTGGTGATTACCCTCGACGCCGACCTGCAAAACCCGCCGGAAGAAATCCCGCGCCTGGTCGAACAGGCTGCCCTGGGTTACGACGTGGTTGCCACCGTGCGTAACAACCGCCAGGACTCCGCGTTCCGCCGCTGGCCGTCACGGCTGATCAACCTGGCCGTGCAGCGCTCCACCGGCGTGGCCATGACCGACTACGGCTGCATGCTGCGCGCCTACCGCCGCACCATCGTCGACGCCATGCTCGCCTGCCGCGAGCGCAGTACCTTTATCCCGATCCTGGCCAACGGCTTTGCCCGTCACACCACGGAAATCCTGGTGCACCACGCCGAGCGTGAACACGGCGAATCCAAATACAGCGCCATGCGCCTGATCAGCCTGATGTTCGACCTGCTGACGTGCATGACCACCACTCCATTGCGCCTGTTGTCCATCGTTGGATTTAGCTTGGCAGGCCTTGGTGTGCTGTTCGCCTTTGCCTTGATCGTGCTGCGCTTGGCGTTCGGCGCTGAATGGGCGGGCGACGGTATGTTCGTGCTGTTCGCGGTGTTGTTTGTATTCACCGGTGGCCAGTTCATCGGCATGGGCCTGCTGGGTGAATACCTGGGGCGCATGTACAGCGACGTGCGTGCCCGTCCTCGCTTCTTTATCGAAAAAGTGCTGCGCAACCAACCGGCAGCACCGGCTCCAGTCGTCGTGGTTGACGGCCTGGTGTCCTCCCACACCTCCACTTCTACTTCTCCTTCCGATCAGGTTTCGTCATGAATTCTAAAGCCGTTGTCTTCGCATACCACGATATTGGCTGTGCAGGTATTGAAGCCCTGCTGACTGCCGGCTACGACATTGCTGCCGTGTTTACCCATGCCGATGACCCCAAGGAAAACAACTTCTACGGTTCCGTCGCTCAACTCTGCGCCCGTAACGGTATTCCGGTGCACGCACCGGAAGACGCCAACCACCCGCTGTGGATCGAGCGCATCGCCAAGCTGAACCCGGACTACATCTTCTCCTTCTACTACCGCAACCTGCTCAGCGAGCCACTGTTGGCCACCGCCAGCAAGGGCGCGTTCAACCTGCACGGCTCGCTGCTGCCCAAATACCGTGGTCGCGCGCCAGCCAACTGGGTGCTGGTCAACGGCGAAACCGAGACCGGCGTGACCCTGCACCGCATGGTCAAGCGTGCCGATGCCGGCGCGATCCTGGCCCAGCAAAAGGTGATCATCGAGCGCACCGATACCGGCCTGAGCCTGCACGCCAAGCTGCGTGACGCCGCCACCAACCTGTTGCGCGATGCACTGCCGCAACTGGCCGCCGGCAAGCTGAGCGAAACCGCCCAGGACGAAAGCCAAGCCACCTACTTCGGCCGCCGCACGGCCGCCGATGGCAAGCTGGAGTGGAAAAAGCCGGCGGAAGAACTGTTCAACCTGGTCCGTGCCGTGACCCAACCGTACCCCGGTGCCTTCTGTGCCGTGGGCGAGCACAAGCTGATCGTGTGGCAAGCCGAAGTCGCCAAGGGCAATGAAGGCCTGGCGCCAGGCCGTGTGATCAGCGTCAACCCGCTGCGCATCGCCTGCGGCGAAGACTCCCTGGTGATCAAGTTCGGTCAGCGCAACGACAACGGCCTGTACCTGGCCGGTCCGTCCCTGGCCATCGAACTGGGCCTGGTCGACGGCTCCGTGCTGCGCGGTGCCGAGTCTGGCCGCAAGCCGCGCCGTACCCGTGTACTGATCCTCGGCGTGAACGGCTTTATCGGTAACCACCTGTCCGAGCGCCTGCTGCGCGATGACCGCTATGAAGTCTACGGCCTGGACATCGGCTCCGACGCCATCGAGCGCCTGCGCAGCCACCCGAACTTCCATTACGTGGAAGGCGATATCAGCATCCACACCGAGTGGATCGAGTACCACATCAAGAAGTGCGACGTGGTTCTGCCGCTGGTGGCCATCGCCACGCCAATCGAATACACCCGCAACCCATTGCGCGTGTTCGAGCTGGACTTCGAAGAAAACCTCAAGCTGGTGCGCTACTGCGTCAAGTACAACAAGCGCGTGATCTTCCCGTCGACGTCCGAAGTGTATGGCATGTGCCAGGACCAGTACTTCGACGAAGACACCTCCAACCTGGTGGTCGGCCCGGTCAACAAGCAACGCTGGATCTACTCGGTCTCCAAGCAACTGCTGGACCGCGTGATCTGGGCCTACGGCGACAAAGGCCTGAAATTCACCCTGTTCCGTCCGTTCAACTGGATGGGCCCGCGCCTGGACCGCCTGGACTCGGCCCGTATTGGCAGCTCCCGCGCCATCACCCAGCTAATCCTCAACTTGGTGGAAGGCACGCCGATCCGTCTGTTCGACGGTGGTGAGCAGAAGCGTTGCTTCACTGACATCGCCGACGGTATCGAAGCCCTGGCCCGCATCATTGATAACGACAACGGTGTTTGCGACGGCCAGATCATCAACATCGGCAACCCGGAAAACGAAGCGAGCATTCGTCAGTTGGGCGAAGAACTGCTGCGTCAGTTCGAGGCTCATCCACTGCGCAGCAACTTCCCGCCGTTCGCCGGTTTCCGCGACGTCGAGAGCAAGGCGTTCTACGGCACCGGTTACCAGGACGTGGCACACCGCAAGCCAAGCATCGAAAACGCCAAGCGCCTGCTGAACTGGTCGCCCACCGTTGAGATGAGCGAGACCATTGGCAACACACTCGACTTCTTCCTGAAAGAAGCCATGCTTGAAATCGCGGACAAGAAGTAATGAAGTCTGGCTTGCGCATTGATGTCGACACCTACCGTGGCACCCGAGAAGGTGTGCCGCGGTTGCTCGAATCCCTGGATGAGGCCGGGGTGAAAGCGACGTTCTTCTTCAGCGTTGGGCCGGACAATATGGGGCGCCACTTGTGGCGCCTTATCCGCCCGCAATTCCTGTGGAAGATGCTGCGTTCCAATGCCGTCGGCCTGTATGGCCTGGATATCTTGCTGGCCGGCACTGCCTGGCCGGGCAAGCCGATTGGCCGTGACCTGGGGCACTTGATGCGCCAGGCCAAGGCCGCCGGGCATGAAGTCGGCCTGCACGCCTGGGACCACCACGGCTGGCAGGCCAACACCGGGCGCTGGAGCGAAGCGCAGCTGATCGAACAGATCCGCCGTGGCGTCGATACCCTCAGCGATATCCTCGGTGAACGCATTGACTGTTCAGCGGCTGCCGGCTGGCGTGCCGATGAACGTGTGGTGCAAGCCAAGCAAGGCTTCAACTTTCGCTACAACAGCGATTGCCGGGGCACCAGCCTGTTCAGGCCGACACTGGCCGATGGCAGCGCGGGCACCCCACAAATTCCGGTAGACCTGCCGACCTTCGACGAAGTCGTCGGGCCGGTGGTGGCTGCCAAAGATTTCAATGGGTTCATTCTCGACCGCTTTGCCGAGTCGAAGCTGAACGTCTACACGATCCACGCCGAAGTAGAAGGGATTCTGATGGCCAATGATTTTCGCCAGTTGCTCGCCCAGGCCGGGCAGCGCGGCATCGACTTCAAACCGCTGGGCGAGCTGTTGCCTACGGACCTGAACACCCTGCCCCAGCAACAATTGGTGCGCGGCGCGTTGCCCGGCCGCGAGGGTTGGCTTGGAGTGCAACAGGCATGATCCGCCGTTGGGCGCTGCCCCTGCTCCTGTTGGCGTTTGGCCTGTTCTATCTACTGCCATTGACCACCCACGGCCTGTGGATCCCCGATGAAACCCGTTATGCGCAGATCAGCCAGGAAATGCTGCTGACCGGCAAGTGGGCGTCGCCGCACTTCATGGGCATTCGCTACTTTGAAAAGCCAGCGGCCGGCTACTGGATGATCGCGCTGGGCCAGGCGATCTTCGGGCAGAACCTGTTTGGTGTGCGTTTCGCCTCGGCGTTGAGCACTGCGTTGAGCATTGCGTTGGTGTATCTCGTCTCCCGCCGGTTGTGGAATGACCCGCAGAAGACGCTGGTCAGCACCGTGCTGTACATGAGTTTTGTCAGCGTCGCCGCCTTGGCCGGCTACGCCAACCTTGATCCGCAGTTCACCTTCTGGGTCAACCTGACCGGCGTAGCCCTGTGGTTTTGCTTTGACAGCACCACCCGCAATGGGCGACTGGCCTCCTGGGCCTTGTTGGGCTTTGCCTGCGGCATGGGCTTTATGACCAAGGGCTTCCTGGCCTGGCTGCTGCCGGTGTTGATCGCCCTGCCCTACGCCATCTGGCAGAAACGCTTCCGTGAGCTGCTGGGTTACGGTGTGGTCGCAGTGGTCGTGGCCATTGTGGTCAGCCTGCCGTGGGCATTGGCGGTACATCTGCAAGAGCCGGACTATTGGAACTTCTTCTTCTGGCACGAACATATCCAGCGTTTCGCCGGCGACGATGCCCAGCATGCCGAGCCGTTCTGGTACTACTTGCCGCTGCTGGTGGCGTTCTCGTTGCCTTGGGTCGCGCTGTTGCCGTCCACCCTCAAACACGCGTGGCAAGACAAGCGCCTGCCCAAAACAGCATTCCTGTTGTTGTGGCTGCTGATGCCGCTCGCATTCTTTAGCCTGGCCAAGGGGAAGTTGCCCTCCTACATCATGCCGTGCCTGTTGCCGTTGGCGTTGTTGATGGGCTCGACCCTGGCGGACAAACTTGCCGCAGGTCGCAGCCGTGTCTTGCGCATCAACGGCTGGTTGAACCTGGTGATCGGTATCGTCGGCCTGTTGGCACTGACCTGGTTCCAACTGAAGAAACCGGTGTACGAGCACGGCCAGGAAACCCTCAGCCTGGTGCTGGTGTTTACCTTCCTGTTCGGCTGGATCATCGCCAACCTGCTGCAAGCCGCACGTCCGTTGAAACTGTGGGCTGCGCCGGTAATCGGCAGCTGGTTGCTGGTGGCGCTGGTGCCCGCCGCGCTGCCCCATTCGGTGGTCTACAACAAGACCCCGGATCAATTCATCATCGATCATTTGCAGGAACTACACCCGGCCACCGCGCTGCTCAGCAATGACCTGGGCGCCGCTTCGGCCTTGTCCTGGCGCCTGGGGCGTCCGGATGTGACGCTCTACAACACCGTCGGTGAGGTGAAGTACGGCTTGGCCTACCCGGATGCGACCCACCACAAGGTGGACACCACCCAAGTCCAGCAATGGATGAGCGAGGCGCGCAAAAAAGGTCCGGTCGGTGTGGTGATGCGGGTTAAAGGTGACGATGAAATGGCCGAAGTTGCTTTGCTGCCCAATGACGGCCAGCGCTATGAACAAGGCAATATCGTGATTCTGATCTTCCCGCAGGCCGTGCAATGATCACCCTGCTCCTCTTGTTGGCGGCCTGCTTGCTGACGTGCATGGGCCAGGTCTCGCAGAAGTTCGCCGTCGAAAGCTGGCGCGACCTGCCGGACGGCTGGGCACTGAAACTGCGATCGCCCTGGCTGTGGGCGGCACTGATCTGCCTGGGCCTGGGCCTGCTGGTATGGCTGCTGGTGTTGCAGCGCCTGGAAGTGGGCATTGCCTACCCGATGCTCAGCCTGAACTTCGTACTGGTCACGCTGGTGGCGCGGTTCGTGTTCCATGAACACATCGACGGCCGCCACTGGCTGGGTGTGGTGCTGGTGATTGCCGGCGTCGTGCTGCTGGGGCGTCAGGTATGAGCCGGGTACAAGGCTTCACCCTGGCCCTGGGCAGTGTCGGCCTGGTCAGCGCCGCCCAATTGGGCATGCGCTGGAGCATGACGCGCCTGCCACTGCCCACCGAATGGCTGAACGCGTTCAACACCAATGCCATCGACCTCGGCGCCCTCGGCGTGGTGATCGTCGCGATCTTTGCCTACGCACTGTCGATGCTCTGCTGGCTCGGTGCACTCAAACACTTGCCGCTGGGCCGTGCCTACTCGTTGCTAAGCATCAGCTACGCGCTGGTGTACCTGCTGGCCGCCAGCCTGCCGGTATTCAACGAACATTTTTCGCTTTCAAAAACCCTGGGGGTGGCCTTGGTCGTCCTCGGTGTTCTGGTTATCAACTCTCGCCGTGCTAGCACTACAAGTCCCAGGAATGCCCCATGAAAATCAGTGTATTTGGTAGCGGTTACGTCGGCCTGGTGCAGGCCACTGTTTTGGCCGAAGTCGGTCACGATGTCATCTGCATGGACGTTGACAAGAACAAGGTCGAGTCCCTGCAGAAAGGCCACGTGACCATTTTCGAGCCGGGACTGGCGGCCATGGTCAAAGAGAACCTGGAAAGCGGGCGACTGCACTTTACCCACGACGAAAAACTGGCGGTGGAACATGGCGAAGTGCTGTTTATCGCTGTAGGCACGCCATCGGATGAAGACGGCTCAGCCGACCTGAAATACGTGCTGTCGGTGGGTGATGCCGTGGCCCGTCATCGCATCGACCCGGTGATCCTGGTGGAAAAATCCACCGTGCCCGTCGGCACCGGCGACACCCTGCGCGCCCACATCGAAAAAGCCTTGCACGTGGGCGGTCGGCACCTGGAGTTCGATATCGTCTCCAACCCGGAATTCCTCAAGGAAGGCTCGGCGGTTGCCGACTGCCGCCGCCCGGACCGTATCGTCATCGGCTGCGAACGTGAAGAAGTGCGCGACGTGATGCGCGACCTCTATGCGCCGTTCAACCGCAACCATGACCGCATCATCTTTATGGACCTGCGCAGCGCTGAACTGACCAAGTACGCCGCCAACTGCATGCTGGCCACCAAGATCAGCTTTATCAACCAGATCGCCGAACTGGCCGAACACCTGGGCGCGGACATTGAAGCGGTGCGCCTGGGCATCGGCGCCGACTCGCGCATTGGCTACCACTTTATCTACCCTGGCTGCGGCTACGGTGGCTCGTGTTTCCCCAAGGACATGCGCGCCCTGATCCACAGCGCCAAGCAAGCCAACTGCTCCAGTGACCTTTTGGAAGCGGTGGAAGCCATCAACCAGCGCCAGAAGAGCAAGTTGTTCGAACGTATCAATGCGTTCTTCAAGGGCGAGCTCAAGGGCAAGACCTTTGCCTTGTGGGGCCTGGCGTTCAAGCCCAACACCGATGACATGCGCGATGCACCCAGCCGCGTGCTGATGGAAGCCCTGTGGGCTGCGGGTGCCAACGTGCGTGCCTTTGACCCCGAAGCCATGCAGGAAACCCAGCGTATCTACGGCGATGACCCACGGCTGATGCTGATGGGCACCCCGGAATCGACCCTCGGCGGCGCCGATGCGTTGATCGTCTGCACCGAGTGGCAACAGTTCAAGGCGCCGGATTTCGACCTGATCCACCAGCGCCTGAAAACCCCGGTGATCTTCGATGGCCGTAACCTCTACGACGGCGAACGCTTGGCGCGCAAAGGCTTCCAGTACTTCCCGATTGGCCGGGGCGACTCCTGCCAACTGCCGATTCCGCAGCAACAGTGGGTAACGCAAGCGTCAGACCAGGCTCTGGAAGCCTGAGACGTGAACAAAGCCCAACCGCCCCTGCTGAATGCAACCCTTCGTCGGCAATCCCTCGGTTTGGGCTTGTTGGCGCTGTTGCTGTTTATCGCCGGTAACTGGCATCAGGAAATCATTGGTTTCGACTCGCGCTTCGTGGTGTTCGCCCAGGAAATGTTGCGCCATGGGCCAAGTTTCTTCCCCACCACCTACGGCCAGCCGTATGCCGATTACCTGGCCACCTCCACGGTGCTGACCTGGCTGCTGTCGTTGCCGTTGGGCAAGGTCATCAGCCTGACGGCCTGGCTGCCGACGGCGGTGGCCTCGGCCATTATCGTCACCTTGGTGTATCGCCTGACCGCGCCGTATTCCCAGCGCTGGGGCCTGCTCAGCGTGGCGATGTTGCTGCTGAGCAGTACCTTCATCAGCGAAACCCGCTCGGTGTCCCTCGACCAGATGCTGGCGGCGGTTGCACTGGCGGTGTTTTACCTGGGTTACGCCCATGAACACTTCGATGCGCGTAAGCGCCTGCACTGGCTGTATGTGCTGCTGATCATCGGCTTCGCGATTCGCGGCCCCATCGGCTTGGTGATTCCTACCGGTGCGCTGTGCAGCTTCTACCTGCTCAACCGCCAGTGGCGCCAGTTGTTCAGCTTCGGGCTGCTGGCGTTGGCGTTACTGGTTGCGTGTATCGGCCTTTTATTGCTGCTGGCCAAGCTCAGCGGTGGCGAAGCCTTTATGCAGGACGTGATCCGCATGCAGTTCCTCGGTCGCATGGACGGCACCGAGGGCTCCAGTGGCACGCTGTATTACTTCACCAGTTCGGTAGGTAACTACGCCCTCGCCTATCCGGTGGCGTTGCTGGTGCTCCTGGCGATTGCCGCTGGCGGACGGCGGTCACCCGATCCTGCTTTGCAATTGGTGCTGTACTGCGCAGCGGCGGCCTTGCTGGTGATGGTGGGCCTGTCTGTGCCCCAGGCCAAAAAAGCCCGCTACCTACTGCCGATGGTGCCCATGGCAGCGATCATTGCGGCGTACCCGTTCCAGGTTGCTCAAGGCCGGCTATTCGCGTGGCTGCGTGGGCTGATGCTGGGGATCTGGGTGCTACTGCCGGCACTGCTGGCCATTGGGTTGCTGGTGGTGCGGCGTCGGTACGCCGAGCCATTGGGCAGCCTTGGGCTGATCTTTACGCTGCTGGGCGTGTTGCAGGTTCTGGCGTTGTTGGCGCTATTCAAATCCCGCCTGCGACCGCTGGGGCCTGCACTAACGGCGGTGCTGGCGATCTGGGCAACCTACATCCTGGTCGTCGAGCCGCTGGAACGTAACCTTTATGACACGCGCACGTTCTCCCTGGCGGCCAAGGCCCTGATCCAACAAGATCCGGCGCCCGTGATCCTGCATGGCCTGGGCAAGGACGCGAAAGCGATCAAATTCATGGTCAACTACGATTGCGACCGGGTGCCGCTGTTTACCCAACAGGCCTCGGACCTGAACCCGATACAGGCCCCGGCGTGGCTGGTGATGAGTGCAGAGGATTTCAAAGGGCTGCAAGACCCGCGCTTCAGCGCACTCACGCCTGTGCTGAGCGGCGAATTCGACAAGAACCCCTACGTGCTGTTGCACTTGGCCAAACCGCACAACCTTGAATAAAGGGTTAAGTGCAGTATTCTTGCACTCAACCCTCATTAATATGCATTGGCGCTGCGCTATATAGCGCGGCACACTGCGCAGGTTCCTCCCCCAACTGTTGGAACTTTTCAAAGGGCTTTTCCGGGCAACCAGACAAGCCTTTTTTTTGCCTGCCGTTTATGGATTCTCTCTCAATGCTCGCTCGCTGGTTTCCCGCTGCAATCAATACCCGTCCCACAGAATGGAGCCGCGCCGCCATCGGCATGGCCTTGGGCACAATGCTTAGCGTCTGGGTCTGCGCTCAGGTCTTTGGCATGGAGGTGGCGCTGCACCTGTTGGGGCCTCTGGGGGCGTCGGCGGTGCTGCTGTTTGCCGTGTCATCCGGCGCCTTGGCGCAACCCTGGTCGATCATCGGCAGCTACCTGTGTGCAGGTGTCGTAGCCTTGCTGGTGGCGCGGGTGCTCGGGCGTACGCTGGGCAGTGCGTGCCTCGCGGCGGGTATGACCGTGGTGTTGATCTGCTGGCTGCGCTGCCTGCATCCGCCGGCCGGTGGCCTGGCCATGACCCTGGTACTGGCCGATCCGGCCTCGGCGGGCTTGGGCTGGTATGAGCTGGGTGCAGTGATGTTGGGCGCCGGTGCACTGCTGGCCTGCGCGCTGGCGTACAACAACGCCACGCGCACCCGCTATCCGAAGAGGGCCGTGGAAGCACCGGCAGTGGCGATGGGCAGCCCGCCTGTGCCGGTCGACCCGGCGATCACCGCCGCCGACCTCAAGCTGGCCCTGGCCGATATGGAACAGTTCTACGATATCGAGCCCACCGAACTTGAGCAGTTGATCCATACTGCCGAAGCCCACGCACGGCGGCGCAGCATTGGTGAAGTCCTGGCCAGTCGCGCTGCATAAATGCAACAACGACCTGCATGATTGACGGTTGTACTGGGCAAATTTGCACTGGTACGATCTCAAGATGGTTCTTCCGCGAACCGCTTGATAAAGAACAATAAAAGCAGGGAGTTAGAGATGACTGCTCAGGTTTCATCCGAGGCAAGCCGCGTCGATATACCTCAAGAAGAAGTACTGGCCGAAGTCCGCAACCACATCGGCCACCTCACCCTCAACCGCCCCGCCGGCTTGAACGCCATCACCCTGGAGATGGTCCGCAGCCTGAGCCGTCAATTGCAGGCGTGGGCCGATGACCCGGCGGTCTACGCCGTGGTCCTGCGCGGTGCCGGCGAAAAAGCCTTCTGCGCCGGTGGCGATATCCGCTCCCTCTACGACAGCTTCAAAAACGGCGACACACTCCATCAAGACTTCTTCGTCGAGGAATATGCACTCGACCTGACCATCCACCATTACCGCAAGCCCGTCCTAGCCTTGATGGACGGCTTCGTGCTGGGTGGCGGCATGGGCCTGGTGCAAGGTGCCGACCTGCGCGTGGTTACCGAGCGCAGCCGCTTGGCCATGCCCGAAGTGGCGATTGGTTACTTTCCGGACGTTGGCGGCAGCTACTTCCTGTCGCGCATCCCTGGCGAACTGGGCACTTATCTGGGCGTCACCGGCGTGCAGATTCGTGCTGCCGATGCGCTGTACTGCGGGCTGGCGGACTGGCACCTCGACAGCGCCCGGCTGAGCGACCTGGACCAGAAACTCGACCTGCTGAAATGGCACGACTCGCCGCTCAAGGACCTGCAAGGCGTACTCGCCAAACTCGCTGTGCAACAGCTGCCCGACGCGCCGCTGGCCGCGTTGCGCCCGGTGATCGACCACTTCTTCGCACTGCCGGATGTGCCGAGCATTGTCGAACAGTTGCAGGAAGTCACCGTTGCCGACAGCCACGAATGGGCCTTGAACACTGCCAACCTGATGCAAACCCGCTCGCCCCTGGCCATGGCCGTGACCCTGGAGATGCTGCGTCGCGGCCGCCGCTTGCGGCTGGAAGAGTGCTTCGCCCTGGAACTGCACCTGGATCGCCAGTGGTTCGAGCGCGGTGACCTGATCGAAGGCGTGCGCGCCCTGATCATCGACAAGGACAAGACGCCACGCTGGAACCCCGCAACCCTTCACGAACTCGACGCCAGCCATGTCGCGAGCTTCTTCGACCACTTCAAGCAGGTTGCGAACTAAGCCATGCAAGATATTGAATACACTGAAGAACAAGTGATGATTCGCGACATGGCCCGCGACTTTGCCCGTGGCGAAATTGCGCCCTACGCCCAAGCCTGGGAAAAAGCCGGTTGGATCGATGACGCCCTGGTGGCGAAGATGGGTGAACTGGGCCTGCTGGGCATGGTGGTACCCGAAGAATGGGGTGGCACCTACGTGGATTACGTGGCGTACGCCCTCGCCGTCGAGGAAATTTCGGCCGGTGATGGCGCCACTGGCGCACTGATGAGTATCCACAATTCAGTGGGTTGCGGGCCGATCCTCAACTACGGCACACCCTTGCAGAAAGAGACCTGGCTCGCCGACCTCGCCAGTGGCCAGGCCATCGGCTGCTTTTGCCTCACCGAACCCCAAGCCGGCTCCGAAGCCCACAACCTGCGCACCCGCGCCGAACTGCGCGACGGCCAGTGGGTGATCAATGGCGCCAAGCAGTTTGTCAGCAATGGCAAGCGCGCCAAGTTGGCCATTGTGTTTGCCGTGACCGACCCCGACCTTGGCAAGAAAGGCCTCTCTGCGTTCCTGGTGCCCACCGATACACCGGGCTTTGTGGTGGACCGCACCGAACACAAGATGGGCATCCGCGCCTCGGATACCTGCGCCGTCACGCTTAACCAATGCACAGTGCCTGAAGCCAATCTGCTGGGTGAACGTGGCAAGGGCCTGGCCATTGCCCTTTCCAACCTGGAAGGCGGGCGCATCGGCATTGCCGCCCAGGCCCTGGGCATCGCCCGTGCTGCGTTTGAAGCGGCGCTGGCCTATGCCCGTGATCGGGTGCAGTTCGACAAGGCGATCATTGAGCACCAGAGCGTGGCTAACCTGTTGGCCGATATGCAAACCCGCCTGAACGCGGCACGCCTGCTGATCCTGCATGCAGCACGCCTGCGCAGTGCCGGCAAACCCTGCCTGTCGGAAGCCTCCCAGGCCAAGTTGTTTGCTTCGGAGATGGCGGAAAAAGTCTGCTCGTCGGCGATGCAGATTCATGGTGGGTATGGGTATCTGGAGGATTACCCGGTGGAGCGTTACTACCGGGATGCGCGGATTACACAGATCTACGAGGGGACCAGCGAGATTCAGCGGATGGTGATTGCCCGCGAACTCAAAAACTACCCACTCTAACAGGCACACTGAAAGGCAAATGTGGGA
>NZ_QUZT01000104.1 GCF_004682045.1 Pseudomonas nabeulensis | reverse complement strand
CCATGGAACAACGCCGCCGCGAGATGCAGTAACACCGTCAGAAACAACAGATAGGCGAGATACACATGGGCCTTGCGCAACACCGCAAACAGCGGCGCATTGGCCCCGACCAACGCCGGCAGTTGCACCGAACTGCTGAGCATCACCGGGTCACCCGCCGCTGAAATCATCGCCCAACCCAGCAGCGGCAACACCAGCATCAAGCCGTACAGCACCAGGTGGGACGCCTTGGCCGCCAGCACTTGCCACAACGGCAAGTCAGCGGGCAACGGCGGTTGACGCGTGGAAAAGCGCACCACCAAGCGCACGATCACCAGCGCCAGAATCGCAATCCCCAATGGCTTGTGCAGGTGAATCAACCACTCATGTCGCTCCGACACCGACGCTGCCAAACCCGCGCCGATAAACAGCATGGCGATGACCATCAGCGCCATCAGCCAGTGCAGCAGGCGCGCCAACGGGGCGAAAAACCGAGGTTGAGCATTCATGGTTTCGACTCCTGATGGGCACTGTGCAACGGACTGACTTCACCGGCGCGGCGCAGGTATGAACTGGCGTAGGCTGCCGAACGCGCTGCCAGCAAGGGGTCATTGGAGGCTTCGATGCCACTGGGCAAAATCAGCGGGTCATAGTTGATGTCGCGGCAATCGCCGTCCGCCTGCGGCTGGCTGCTTTGCAGCACCAGGGTGCCGGCGTTCAGCACCTTATGCTCGCCGGTCCAGGTCTTGCTCGCATCGTCCAGCGGGTCGCCGGGATTGGCCAGGGTCATGTTCAACTGCCAGCGCAATGGCCCGGTGGCCAAGCGTTGCACCAGGTCTTTTTCGAGGAAGTCAGCACCCGCCGGCGCACTCTCGCCCGCCGCGTCCTGGCTCTGCGGCACGACGCCCCAACGCACGGCCTGGCGCTTGCCATCGGCGCCCACCAGGTAAAACGCGTTAATGCCGTTATAGGTTTCGGTCGCATAGCTCGCCGATGGCTTAGCCGTCTTGACCCATGCCAGAAACGCCGCGGTCTCGGGATGAGCTGCAAAAAACGCCGGCATCGCGGCAGGGTCAGGCTTGCCAGTGGCCGGGGCAGGCGCACCGGCCTTGAGCATCTGGTAGAACGCTTCCGGCGTGCCCACCGGGAACACCGGCATGCTGTTCATCCCCGTACGCCACTGCTGGCCGTTGGCCTGGCTGAACTGCACGGCAAAACTGCGGATTGGCACACTGCTGTCCGGTGCGTAGGGGTTGCCGCTGGGCAAGGCAAACCGCCCAATCACCGGGGTCCTGGCTTCGCTGAACACCTGGGCACTGGAGTAGGCACGCGCCTCGGCGGTACTTTCGAAATACCCGGCCACGCAGACGCCCTTGGCATGGTTTCGCCGAAAGCCCGGGTGCACGCCATTATTGGTTTCCAGCGCGTTGACCAGGGTTTTCGGACGCAAGCGTTGTGGGTCGAGGCTGCCGTTGACGTAGGCAAACGCCCCCGCCACAACCGCAACCACGGCGCCGATGCCCACGAGTCGCGCGATCAGGCTCGCAGTGCTCAAGGGCGGACGGGGCGGTGATGAGTGATCTACCATGAAGGAACTCCAGGGCACGTAGCCGCAGGGAAAAAGTGCTATGAGACGAATCCAATGTAGGTTTATTCCCATACCACTGTAATTTTTTTCAAAGCAGCACCGTGACCTCACCACAGGTTGAAATCACTCAATCACCCAACTATTTCAGGAATCCCAGATCGCGCCATAGGCGGGGATGCCCCTGGCTCCCAGTTCTTGCACCACCCGCCGCGTCACCCCCTGGTTGGCGATACAAATCACCGCCTCCACCCCAAACGCCTGAACAGCGCCATAAGCCAGTTGCACAAGGTCAGGTTTGCCAAGCTCATCGGAATCCCAGATCAAGGCCTGGGGCTGGGCCTGTAGAATTTCGTCTACCAACGCATCGCCATAGGTTTTCCTGGGGCTGCGAGTCGACCAGATCAACCGCGCAGGAACCTTGCCCGCCAGCAAATGGGGCATGACCGGGCCAATACCGCTGCCAGTGGCGATGTACAGCACCGACGTGAACAGCGTTTCCACATTGGCCACGCCGGCAGTGGTAATGCCCTTGACCCACACGTGGGCAGGCAACTGTTCAATGAACTGCCCCGTCCAGTCTCCAGCACGGGAAATAATCAGGCGAAATCCAGGCTGCCCCGGAGAAGGGATATTGGCAAAGGAATGCCACTCCAACAGCGGGCTCAAGCTGATGGCCGTGGATGAACCGGTGAAAGGCGTTGTATGGGAAAACCGCGCGATCACCGCATGGGAGGAAGGACGTGCGGTATCAATCGCCACCTTGCGCAAGCGCAGCCATGGCAGGGCAATACTCACGGTCAGCACCACCAGCATCCAGAATGTGCCGCTGTGCAGCGGGTTCGCCAATGCCGATAGGGTTTGGCCCCAGAACACCAGCAACACGCCCCAGCCGGCAAATCGATGCACACGTTCAAAGCCATTGTGAAAGCGGCCACGTACCCATGGCAGAGCCATAATGATCATCATCAGCAGACCCGCCAGCAGTACTACGCTCCACCACAACGCCGTCGGGGGCACACTGCCTGGCGCACGCAAATGCATCGCCACCTGGTCCCCCACCATGGCAATCAACCATCCCGTCGCCGCCACTGCCCCACCGCTGTGCAGCCCTCCGAAGTGATAGACCTTCGCCGCCCGGCACCGGATCCACAGTGGCCACGTCACCGGCACACGGGTGGCCAGCCAGAACAGTCCATTAATCAGGTATTGCTGGCGCACCAAGGTTGCCAACGAGAGGTTGATCAACACCATCGTGGAAAGATCCGGCTCCAACCCTATGGCCCCTACATTGCACGCCAGAACCAACGCGAACAAACGGTTGTAATAGGACAGCATCGGCAACGAAGACAGGCGCCGCCACAACTTCGGCGCCGGCAACACGCGAGCCTGGTTCAATGCATCAAGCATCACCAGTCTCCTTCACCGCTTGCCGTTGCTGAGCCCACTGCAGCAACAGCGCCTTATCAATCTTGCCTCTGGCGGTCAGAGGAAACGTTTCCAACGCATAAATAGCTGACGGCACACAGTAGTAAGCCAGGCGTTGTTCACATTGATGCCGGCATGACTCCACACTCGCACTGGCCGGCGACACGAATGCCACTAGAGTACGACTGTCCAGCTTCAGCGAGACAGCACGCGCGCATCCCTCATCCGCTTCCAGCGCAGCGGACACCGCATCCAGCTCCACCCGGAAACCACGCACCTTGACTTGGTCATCCACACGTCCCAGGTGTTCAAGCTGGCCGTCCTGTGTCCAGCGCCCCAGGTCCCGCGTACGAAACATCATCGCCCCCGCCCCCAGAAACGGATCCGGCCGATAGCGTTCCGAGGTCAGCTCTTCATTACTCAGGTAACCCGCAGTCACACAAACGCCGCCAGCCCACATCTCACCCGTTTCGCCCAGCTCACAGGCTCTACCCTCTGCGTCGAGTACATAGACAGTGTTATTAGGCGTCGGCGTGCCGATGGTCAACGGCGTGCCCGGAACGTGCCGGTGCAAGGTGTTGACGATAGTGGTTTCGGTCGGCCCGCAGCCGTTATAGAACTCGCACTGGTTGGCCCAACGGTCTGCCAGCGCTTGAGGACAGGGTTCACCCGCCACCGCGACCACCTTGAGCGCGGAGCAGCGTTCAGGGTCAAGGGTGGTCAGTATCGAAGGGGTGGCGATCAAGACATCACACTGTTCGGCCGCTTGTGGGATGTCCTTGCCGCGAATCAGCAACGTCGCACCATGGGCCAGGCAACCGAGAATTTCCCAGGCGGCCATGTCAAAGCCGATATTGAGAATTTGCCCCACTGTGCGGCCCGGGGCCATGCCCATGCGTCCGGGCTCTGTCAGCAGGATGTTGCACAGGTTGCGATGAGTCACGCGAACACCGTTTGGCCGTCCGGTGGTACCGGAGGTAAAGAGCACAAAACACACATCATCCGGCTGCACGACAGCAAAAACCTGAGGGTTACCCTGCGCGACCCAAGGCGCTTCGGCGAGGAAATCATCGAGGTACAGGCAACGCTTGCCTTGTGTTTCGGGTACTAGGCCCCGCAGGTGCGACAGAGTCAGAATCACCGGGCTGGTCAATGCGTCAAGGACCATCGCCAGTTGCATCGACGGTACGATCCTCGCGTCTTGAGGCACATAGGCCGCGCCAACCTTCATTACCGCGAGCAACCCTACCAGCATGGGGATAGACCGTTCCACGAACAACGGCACGGTATCACCGCGCTTCACCCCCAACTCGAGCAATCGCGTGGCCAGTCGATTGGCCTGGCGGTCAAGTTGTTCATAGCTGATTCGCTGGCCCTGGTTGACCGCCGCCGTGGCCTGAGGTGCCAGCGCCGCTTGCGCTTCGATGGCAAAGTGCACACAACCATGCCCAGGCTGGGCGAATGGACCACGCCCCCACTGCTCAAACGCATCCTGTTGCTCGCCCGCCAAATGAACGAGCGCATTGCGAGAAAAACCACGGTTGTCGATTGGTAAAAACGTCATGGGTACACCTTCATCGATTCACTGCCAGCCCACTGCTGACAGGTACGAAGGTGGATAGAGGGCAAACTTCCTGATTACAGCCTCACGAGCTAGACAGAAACAACCTACATCATCGACCGGTAATTTCTTTAGCACGCAGGCGGAATAACCTACATCGACAGGCGTCTCTCTCTGCACAACCGGCTAGACTATTGCCCCCATGCACGAACTCGACGAACCGTTACGCGAACTCATCCCCAGGCTACGGCGCTTTGCCGTGTCCCTGACCCGTAACGCCAGCAGTGCCGACGACCTGGTGCAGGCGACCCTGGAGCAGGCCATCATCCATTGGGGCGACAAACGCGTCGAAGGCGATTTGCGCGCCTGGTTGTTCTCGATCCTCTACCGCCAGTTCCTCGACGCCCACCGCCGCACCCGGCGTTATGCGCGCATGCTGGAATTCTTTACCGGTCGCGATGACGCGCAGCCGTCAGTGGAACGCACGGTGATCGCCCAATCGACCCTGCACGCCTTCGATCAGCTCAACACCGAACAGCGCGCACTGCTGCTGTGGGTGTCGGTCGAAGGCTTGAGCTACAAGGAGGTCGCCGAGATTCTGGAAGTGCCCATCGGCACCGTGATGTCGCGCCTGTCCCGGGCGCGCCAAGCCCTGCGTCAACTCAGTGATGGCGAAATCGCCAGCCCTTCCCTGCGGATACTCAAATGATCAGCCTGCCCCCCAGCGAACGCGATTTGCATGCCTACGTCGATCACCAACTGCCGGAGAGCGATCGCCGCGTGCTTGAAACCTACTTGGCGGCCCACCCGGAAGTCGCGGCCCAGGTACACGCCTGGCAGCAGGATGCGCAACTGCTGCGCGCTGCACTGGGCGGCGCCTTGCAACAGCCCGCCAATCCGACACTGGACCCGGCGCTGATTCGCCAGCGCATCAAACACACGTCACGTCGGCATTTCGCCACGGCGGCGGTGCTGCTGATCGCCGTGAGCCTCGGCGGCCTGGGCGGCTGGCACGCCCGTGAAGCCACGCAACCGCCCCTGCTGCCGATGACCGACGCGATGCAAGCGTATCGTTTGTTTGCCCAGAACGGCATCATGCCCGCCGACTACCAGGCCCAGGGCAGCGCAACGATGCAGGCCTGGCTCGACCGCTACTTCAACCAGGCCCACCGCCTGCCGGATTTGAGCGCGTCGGGCTACACGCCGGTCAGTGGACGCTTGCTCACCACCGATCAAGGCGCAGCGGCGATGGTGCTGTATGAGGATCAGCAAGGCCGGCGCATCAGTTTCTACATCCGCCCGCCCGGCCCGAACAACGGTTTCCTGCCCCGCGGCAGCCGCAGCGCCGATGGCTTGCAGGCCGAGTATTGGTCGGGCGGCGGCTACAACTATGCGATGGTCAGCCCGGTGGATCAGCCGCCCCCGGCACTGCAAACGTTCTAGAAGCCGACGTCCAGCACCACATTGTCGAGGTAGGTGCCACCCGGTGGCGTGGCCTGATCGGTGTAGATCTTCGCGTTGTAGTTGAAGATCTGGCTGCCGGTGCCCAGGCCGTTACCGGGGTTGACGTCGGCCGAACCGCTGGCCCGTCGCGCCGCGCCCACGCTGCCCCAGCGGGTGGTGCCGGCGCTGACGAAGATGTCGTAGGCCAACAGGTTGCTGCCGGAAATCATCTGCCGCCGCCCTCCCACACTCACCGGGTTCTGGCCGTCACTCAGGCCGACGGTGTAGGCACTGCCCTTGGTGCAGTTGACGCTGGCCTGGCCATTCACGGTGGCAAACCCACTGACCACCGGCGCGCTGCCAAAGCTGATGGGGGGCGTGGTGATCTGGCAGTCGTTGGTCACCAGCATGCTGACGGTCAACTGGCTGGTGCCGCTGTTCGTGTCGCGGCCCAGGCAGATGCCGATCAAATTCACCCCCGAGCAATAGTCCCAGGCCCAGAGGATACTCAGGGTTTCGGTGTACAGGCCCGCCGCCACGTTACTGCCGCCGATGCTTCTTACGTACAACGGCAGGGTTTTGGTGCCCGGCCCGAACACCAGCCCATAGGTCGCGGCAATCCCGCCATTGCCGCCAAAATCGAAGCGCGTCCCCCGTGTGATCGGGTACGTCGTGGAGTTGTTGCCATAAATCGTATAGTTGATCACATCCCCTTTGGGCCCCAGCATGCCGCCCTGCGCCGACCCCGTAATGGTTGCGTAAAAATGGTCGCCCGTGCCCAACACCGACAGCACCAACGGCGTGCAACTCAAGCCAGCGTTGCCGGTGGAGGTGGATTGGGGAGTACTGAGCACCGTCATCGAACTCACCGACCCAAAGCTGGCCGGTGACGTGGCAACGGCACTGCACGCCGCCTGTACCTGCACCGACCACCCCAGGCTCGCCACCATCAGCAGACTCCACAACCACGCCTTGCCCCGCACACGCACTCTCCTTGAATTATTGACAGACCAGCGGCCCGATCAGCGGCACCTGTTCCTCGGTGATATCCAGGTCAAACGTGGCCTGGCAGGTTTGTCCGCTGCCGACCGTGACTTGCAGGGTGTTGTGCGCCGCGAGGTTTTCCAGATAGACCAGGCCGTCCCAGCCGACCACCGCCAGCGCGCCGCTTTGTTCGTGACGCACCTGGCTGCCCAGCGGCAGATCCTCATGCTGCGCGTCCACCAACGTGATGCTCGCCGCGATCACAACACGCACCGGAAACTCCAGCAAATAGCCGCTGCCGCGACGCACAGCCACCCGTTGTTCGACGTTAGGCACCTGCACGTTGGACGGCAGGTTCAGCGGATCGATCTCATATTTGGCGCGGTAGTAGGCGCTGCTCCACGGCACCAGCAGGTGCCCGTTGCGGTCGGTTTGGCCGACCACCTGGTTCTCATAACGCACCGGCACGCCGGCAAAGCCGTCGGTACTCACCACCACAAAGGCATCGTTGACCTGGTTGGCGGCAAAGAATTGCTTGTCCATCCACACCAACGAACCGGCCGCATCTGCCCAGCGGGTTTGTGCGTCGCTGGTGCCATACACGCCGGCCTGCAATTGCACCGACTGCATGCGCCAGGTCAGGTCGGCCTGACGATAGGCCGGAGCGTCGCCGCTGGCGTAGCCCAGGTTAAAGCCCACCCCGCCCGCCGTCGGTACGGCGCGACTGTAATTGACCCGCTGTTGCACCTGGCCGGTGTTACTGCGTTCGCTGCCCAGGCTGAGGCTGCCGTAGACGTCGAACGGAATGATCAATTGCCCCTGCACCGCCCAGTTGCTGTCACCGATCTCACGGTTGGCCGACAGGTAAAAACTGGTATTGCCCCACAACGACTTGCTCCACGTCAGGTTAAGCAGCCGCGTGCGCGAGTCGTCCGCCGCCTGCACATCGAAATAACCCACGCCGAGGCTGCCGAAATCGTTGAGATTCAAGCTCAGCGTCACCTGTTCGCTGCGCTTGCTGAGGCTCGCGTAGGGCGTGTCGATCAGGGTCAGGTCGGCGTACTGGTCGCGACGTTCAACCCGCTGGTACGACAGGCTGTAGCGCTGGCTGCTGTACTGATAGCCCAGGCTCAGTTGCTGGCCCGAGCCGCCGTCGAACTGGCTTTGGCTCACGGCCGTGTTCAACACGCCAAAGTTGCCCAGCCGCAGGTTGCCACCCACGCCACCCAGGGTCAGGTCGTTGGACGCTTCGGCGTGGCCTTCCACGGTGAAGGTGTCCGACAGCCCGTAACGAAAGGTGCCGCTGGCCACGCCGGGCCCGTAGCCAAAGTCCCGTACGGTGTAGTCACGGCGCAAATTACCCGCCGACACCGAAAAGTCCGTCAGGCCTTTTTGCAACAAGGTGCTGGTGACATAGAACGGCACCGTGGTCGACACCTGCCGCCCGAGCGCATCCGTGGTGACCACCACCGCCTCGCCCGCACCGTTGATAAACGGCACATTAGTCAGCGTATAAGGCCCCGGTTGCAGGTCGGCGCTGCTGGATTTGTAGCCGTTGATAAACAGGTCCACCGACGAGGGCACCGCCGCTTCCCCGGCGAACTGCGGCAAGGGGTAGGTCACCAGGTCCGGACGCACACCGAAATCCCGCGACAACTGCACCCCGCCCAGACGCACCGAACTGCTCCAGGGCAATGCGCCGCTGATCACGTCGCCGACCTCGTAGGTCAGCAGCCGCTCATCGTCGGAGAATTGCCAGGTGGTGTCGTAGCGCCGGTAGCCGTTATTGAACGTGCTGCCTTCGGTCTCGCGGCCGAGGGTGGTGCGGTACTGGCCGGTGTTGGACAGCGTGCCCCAGGTGTCGAACAGGCGGACTTCGTTGTAGATGCCCAGGTAGGTGCCACTGTCATCGGTGTCGTTGAGGTAGGCGTCATAGTTGAGCAATGCGCCAAAGCTGGTCTGCGCCTGGGTGCGCGGGTAGTTGTTGCGGCTGCCGATCAACTGCTCCGGCAGCCAGGCCGGCGGCACGGTCAGCACCAGGCGCTGGGCCTGGCTGTCATAGTCGCTGTGCAGGCCCGGCAGTTTTTCCAGGTCGACCTCGACGGGCACTTCGCCCGGCAATTTGATGCCAATGTCCTGCAACACGCTCGCGGGCAGAAACAGGCTCCCCGCTCGCTGGCTCACGGCAACCACGCGGCCCGTATCCTGCTGGTTGACCACCAGTTCCAGGAACAACTGAGCATCAGCAATAGCCTCCAAGCTGCTGGGCGGGGGCGGCAACGGCGCAGCCGCGCCGGGTGGCGCAAACACCAGGCCAGACAGGCTTCCCGCTACCCACATCGACCGCCATAGACCACGAGCCCGATCATGGCTCACCAAGGCTTTGTGTCCATCAATGGACATCTCCATCCGTTAAACCCAAGGGCTATTCCTTGCCCTGTCGCACCGTTCTATCGGCCCGGTGCGAGGCTCTCCACTTGTGTTGCGCCGTTGATCCGCACCTGCAACGGCTGGTCGGCGGGCAAGCCGTCCGGCACTTGCCAACGCATGGTCGCGCCCGGCAACACATAACCCATCAAGCCATCCACCAACGGACGGGACTGGCCACCCTGCTTGAAACTGGCATCGGTCAGGCGCGCGTGCACCGCGCCTCTGTTGTGCATTTCCACGTAGTTGTGGCCGGCGACGCTGACCTTCTTCCAGCTCAGGTCGGGCTGACCGGCGGTCTTGGGATCACGGTCACGGGTGCCGTCGACCTTGTTCCACAGGCCCGGGCCATAGGCAAACAGTGGCACCGAGTAGCGCATCTGGAAGCGCACCGCCGCCGCGGTCTTGCCGTCTGCCGCAGCGGCCACGGGCGCCGCCGAGGGGATCTCATCGATGATGATGCGGTAGGCCATTTCCTGGCCGGGTGGCACCTCCTTGGTGCGGGTCAGGCGTACCAACTGCTTCTGCCCCGGCTCGATCTTCGCCACCGGCGGACTGCCGATCACATCGCGCTGGCTTTGGTATTGCTCGTCGAACCCGCTCTGGCTCCAGGCGAATACCCGGATTTGCAGGTTGGCGGTCTCGGTGCCGCGATTCTCCAGCCATAACGCACTGGCCTGCTGATCGGCCTCCAGTACTGGGTCGATCGGCCAGATCAGCACTGAACTGGCCGCCTGGGCCTGACCTGCGGCCAATCCCAACACACCCAAAACACTCGCTGCCCACCACCGCCGGGAAGCTGCAAACATAGATCCCACTCCTTATGCCAATCGCCTTACCACGTCAGCTGCACCTGCAGCGTGTCGCTGTATGTCCCCCCAGGCGTGTTACCTGGTAACTGCACCCGGCCGTAAATCGGCAAGGTAATGTTGTTGGCGTTGCTATACGCCACGCTGACGCTTTGGCTGATGCCAAGGCTCTGACTGAACGCCGCATCGCGAAACAATTGGTACGCCACCTTGGCTGTGCCGCTGTTGAGCTGCATGCGCCGCCCGCCGCTGTTATACAAGCCGCCATCGACCGTCATGCTCAACGCCACCCCTGGCGTGCATTGCAGGACCACCGAGCTGGTCAGCGCCACCGAGGCGGTGCTGGTGGACAACGCCGAATAACTGCCAAACGCCAGATTGCCGTAGTTGGTGCCGCCGCTGGCCACAAGGCATCCCGGTGTGATCGTCGCGCTGACCTGAAACGATTGGCTGGTCACGGCCAACAACGACACCGGCAGCCCCCAGCCGATGCACACTGCCAGCGCGGTCCATCCCGTGCGGTTCATGCTCGTTAGAACGTCAGCGTGACGTTGACCGTGTCGGTGTAAGTGCCCGCCGGCAGCCCCGCCTTACCGTTGGCCTTGCCGTAGATATTCACTGCCTGGGCCACACCGGTACTGGGCGCCAGGTTGATAACGCCGCCAATCGCCAGCAGAGTGGAATGGCCGGAGTCGGTATACAGGTCGTAAGGCACGTAGTTGGCCACGCCGTCATACAGCGCACGCCCGCCCCCGGTGGATTTGCCGTCATTGGCGCCGGCCGCGACCGTCAGCGTCGGCGTGGTTCCCGCCGAGCACAGAATGGACAAGGCCCCACCGCCACCGCCCAGCACCTGGCCATCGGCTTCGGTAAACAGGCTATTGGCGGTGCCGAAGTTCAACGCACCGAAGCTCATCCCACCGGTCGCCGCTGCGCCGTTGACCAGGCAACTGCTGGTCAACACCAACGTGGCCGTCACGGTACCGGCCACCGTGGCCGCCTGGGAGCCCGACACCCACGCCAGCGCCAATAGTGGAAAAACTGCCTTGGAGACACGTGCATGCATGATATTCATCCTCATGGTTTACCAATCCAGAGTCACCGTCAGGGTGTCTGTGTAGATGCCGGCCGGTAGGGCCCTGGTATTCGCCACCACCGAGCCGAATACCGGAATCGGTACCTGCGCGCCCTGGGTCACGACGAAATTGCGTTGCTGGCCGATGCTGTAGGTGTTGCGACCCAGCGGATCAGCCGACAAACGATAGGGAATGGTCTGACGCCCGTTGCTCAGGCGCCGCGTGGTGCCGTCGCCATTGACGCCACCGTCGATGGTCACGGTGAAACTGCTGACCAACGACGGGTTGCAGGACACCGCCAGCGGTGCCTTGTCACCGTCGGTCACACCGCTGGACAGGCGGTTGTCCCAGGTCGGGCCATGGCTGCCAAAATCCAGCAGGGCCGAGCCGCTGTCCGGGGTTACCGGGGCGATGTCGGCGCCTTTGCTCACTTCGCAACTGGCGGTGATGACCAGCCGTGCATGGATCTGCCCGTTGACCGCCGCCTGGGCGTCATCGGCCAGCAGCAACAGGCCCCCCATGGCCACCAGGGTCAAGCCGCGACTTACCATGTGACCGTGACCTTGAGCAGGTCGGAATAGCGACCGACAGCGGGGATGTTCTTGAGCGGTTCGATGCGGCCATACAGTGGCAGATCAACAGTACCGGAATCCGGCACGCGCCCGCTGAGCGGCACATCCACCGCCAATGGAATGCGCCGAGCGGCGTCGGCATAGATGCGATAAGGAATGGGTTGGGTCGAAGAGGCGGCGCTGAGGTAACGCACTTCGCCGGTGCCGCCATGCAAGCCGCCATCGACGCGCATCTGGTACGGCGTGTCGGGGTTGCATTCCAGGCGCGGCTGACGCTGGCTGATCAACGCCGCACTGAGGGGCCCGGCCGGGTCATCCAGACGCGGGCCGCTGCCGAAATCCAATACGCCAAGTTGCTCGATGCCCGCCTCGCGAGTGGTGCCCACCAACTGGCAACCTCGCTGCACGTCGATACGCACTTCCACTTGAAGCTGCGCACCGTAAACCGTGTCGCAAAACATCGCGCCCATGACGGCCAATACTGCTGGTCCCTTCACTACCCCAAATCCTTGTACAGGAGTGACTGCTGTGTATGAGGTTAGTCAGTCAGCGGGAAACCGCCAGTGAATCGCGGACGCCGGACACGTCATGCCTTTTTGAGATACCTGGCGCTGCGCTTCTCTATTGGTCAAATGGCGGAGCGAGCCCTAAAGTGAGCGACCACCGCACTACAGAGTGATTTGCCTTGGCCCCGCGTTCCCTGATTCGTCGTCTGCTCGGAAAAAAAACCGACACACTCGACCACTCGCCCATTGCGGCGTTCTTTCAGAACAAAGCCGCGCAACAGGGCTATACCCTCAGCGCCGGCCAAAACAACGCCATCAGCGCCCTGGCCCGCGAAACCCGGCACCTGCTCGCGGGTCAGCCCACCCGCAGCCTGTATCTGCATGGGCCGGTGGGTCGCGGCAAAAGCTGGTTGCTGGACGGTTATTTCCAGGCGCTGCCGATTGCCGAAAAGCAGCGTGTGCATTTCCATGATTTTTTCGCGCGTTTGCACCGGGGCATGTTCCAGCACCAGCGCCAGGACGATGCGCTGGCGGTGACCCTGGACGAACTGCTGGCAGGTTGCCAGGTGCTGTGTTTCGACGAGTTCCATGTGCACGATATCGGCGATGCCATGCTGATCAGCCGCTTGTTCAAGGCGCTGTTTCATCGCGGCGTATTGGTGCTGGTGACCTCCAACTACGCGCCTGAGGGGTTGCTGCCCAACCCGCTGTACCACGAACGCTTCAAGCCGGTGATCGAGCTGATCGCCGCGCGCATGGAGGTGCTGGAAGTCAGCTCGCCCCAGGACTTTCGCAGCCTGCCCCAGGCCCAGAGCACGCAACGTTTTACCCGCGGCCACTACGTGTGGCCGGGCACCCCGAGCCAGCGTGAAAGCCTTGATCTGCCGGCGGCGGATTGCCCGTCGCAGCCGTTGCCCGTCGGCAATCGGCAGTTGCAGTGCCGCCGCCAGCAGGGCCGCACCATCGCTTTCACCTTCAACGACCTGTGCGAACAGCTCACGGCGGTGATGGACTATCTGCTGCTGTGCCAGGATTTCGATCATTGGATCATCGACGGCCTGCCCCACCTGGCGGAGTGCCCGATTGCCGTGCAGCAGCGCTTTATCAATCTGGTGGACGTGCTGTATGACAAGGACAAGCACCTGATCCTGATCGGCCCCCAGCCGTTGGCCGACTCCCTGGCCGGCCAGGCCATCGACCTGGCGCGCACCGCCAGCCGCCTCGGCCAATTGCAGCAAGCCCGCCCGCAAGCCACGCCCGACCCGGTATCATGAGCACCATCGACGCCCCATTGCCCAGAGATCGCGCTGTTCATGCATACCCTCGCTCAACTCAAAGCCGGCCAGTTGGCCGGCATCACGCGCCTGGACCTGTCCTGTGGGCTGACCGAATTCCCCCGGGAAATCTTCGAACTGGCCGACTCCCTGGAAATCCTCAACCTCAGCGGCAACGCCCTGAGCAGCCTGCCCGATGACCTGCACCGCCTGCCGCACCTGCGTGTGCTGTTCTGCTCGGACAACGCGTTTACCGCGCTGCCGGAATGCCTGGGCCAATGCGCCAGGCTGAGCATGATCGGCTTCAAGGCCAACCAGATTCGCCACGTGCCCGCCGCCGCGCTGCCGCCGTTGTTGCGCTGGCTGATCCTCACCGATAACCAGATCAGCCAATTGCCCGATGAACTGGGCCAGCGGCCCCTGCTGCAAAAACTCATGCTCGCCGGTAACCACTTGGCGCAGTTGCCGCAAAGCCTGGCCAACTGCCATAACCTTGAACTGCTGCGCATCGCCTCCAACCGCTTCACTCACCTGCCGCACTGGCTGCTGACGCTGCCGAGCCTGACCTGGCTGGCCTACGCCGGTAACCCGGTGGAAATGGCCGTAGACGTGCAGGCGGACGACACCACGCCGGATATCCCATGGTCCGAGCTGGAACTGGCCGAAGTATTGGGCGAAGGCGCCTCGGGGGTGATCCGCAAAGCGCTGTGGAAAGCCACCGGGCAACCCGTCGCCGTGAAGCTCTACAAAGGCACCATCACCAGCGACGGCTCGCCGTTGCACGAGATGCAGGCGTGCATCGCTGCCGGGTTGCATCCCAACCTGATCAAGGTGCAAGGGCGTGTGGTGGGTCATCCCGATAACCAGGCCGCCCTGGTCATGGACCTGATCGACCCGAGCTATCGCAACCTCGCCGGCCTGCCGAGCCTGGCATCGTGTACCCGTGACATCTATGCGCCCGACACCCGTTTCAGCCTGGAAGTGGCATTGCGCATCGCGCGGGGTATCGCCTCGGTGGCGGCGCATCTGCACCGGCACGGCATCACCCATGGCGACCTGTATGGCCACAATATCCTGTGGAATGCAGCGGGGGATTGCTTGCTGGGGGATTTTGGCGCGGCGTCGTTCCATGCCACGGCGGACAGCGCGGAAGCCCGGGCATTGCAGCGCATTGAAGTGCGGGCGTTCGGGGTGTTGCTGGGGGAGTTGTTGGAGCGCGCGGGATCAACCGGTGAGTTGATGGAATTGCACAGCAGGTGCTGCCAGCCCGATGTGTTGGCGCGACCTGGGTTTACAGAAATCGAGGCCGTGCTCAGCTCTATCCAACACTGCTAAACCATGTGGGAGGGGCGGTGCGACGATTCGACTTGCCCCCGATGGCAGTGTGTCAGTCACTGAATATTC
>NZ_QUZT01000103.1 GCF_004682045.1 Pseudomonas nabeulensis | reverse complement strand
CTGGCATTAGGGCAAGCCCCCTCCCACATTGGAATCACCACCAGGCTTAAGTGATCGCAGCCGGACGATATTGCAGGGCCTCTTGCAGGTGATGGCGAGCGATGGCGTCTGCTTGTTCCAGGTCTGCCAAGGTGCGCGCCACTTTCAACAACCTGTGAGCCGCCCGCAGCGAAAGCGTCAGCCGCTCGCAGGCGGCCTCCAACCAGCCTTCGTCGACCTTTGACAGCTGGCAGTGCTGGCGTAACCCCGGCAGATCCAGGAACGCATTGGCGCAGCCCTGGCGCCGTTGCTGCCGTTCACGGGCATCGGCGACTTGCTTCGACGCGCTCGCCGTATCGTCGCCGGACTGCGGTGTGGGATTCAGCGCGGTGCTTTCCCGCGCAACCGTCAGGTGCAGGTCGATCCGATCCAGCAACGGCCCGGACAGTTTGTTGCGGTAGCGCTGGATCTGCTCCGGTGTACAGCGACATCGCCCACTGGGTTCGCCCATGTACCCGCACGGGCAGGGGTTCATTGCGGCGACCAGCTGAAAGCGTGCCGGGAAACTCACCCGGTCGCGGGCGCGGGAAATCACGATATGGCCCGACTCCAGCGGCTCGCGCAGCACCTCCAGTACCTTGCGATCAAACTCGGGCAACTCATCCAGGAACAACACCCCGTGATGGGCCAGGGTGATTTCCCCCGGTTGCGGCTTCGACCCGCCGCCCACCAATGCAGGCCCTGACGCCGAATGGTGCGGCTGACGAAACGGCCGGTGTGGCCAGTGGCTCAGAGGCGCCAGGCTGACCACCGATTGAATCGCCGCCACCTCCAGCGCTTCCTGCTCACTCAGCGGCGGCAGCAGGCCGGGGAGGCGGCTGGCGAGTAACGTCTTGCCTGTTCCCGGAGGCCCGCTGAACAGCAAATTATGCGCGCCCGCTGCCGCAATCAGCAGGGCGCGCTTGGCGGCGAGCTGGCCCTGGACTTCGCTTAGATCCGGGTAAGGCTTGTTCAAGTACAGCAAGCCGTCGGACCTGTAAGGCTCAATGGGTTGATGCCCATTCAGGTGCGCCACCACTTGCAGCAAGTGATCCACCGCAATCACCTTCAACCCCGATGCCAGGCATGCCTCCTCGGCATTCGCACTGGGCACTATCACGGTGCGCCCGGCCTTGCGCGCTGCCAGTGCCGCCGGCAACACACCCTTCACCGCACGCACCTCGCCGGACAGCGCCAGTTCGCCCAGGCATTCCACGTCATCGAGCATCAGCGCAGGCACCTGCACGCTGGCGGCCAGAATTCCCAGGGCAATCGCCAAATCAAAACGCCCGCCGTCCTTGGGCAAGTCGGCGGGCGCGAGATTCAGGGTGATGCGCCGGGCAGGGTATTGCAGGGCGGAGTTGAGAATGGCGCTGCGTACGCGGTCCTTGCTTTCCTTGACTGCTGTTTCCGGCAAGCCCACGAGAGTGAGGGACGGCAGACCATTGGCCATGTGCACTTCGACGGTGACGGCAGGGGCTTCGACGCCGACCTGGGCGCGGCTGTGGACGATGGCGAGGGACATGCGGGTTCCTTGAAAGGGGCGTTTTTCAAGGGTAGGCGAGGCGGGGAAAAGCGCGGCGTAGAGGTTTTACAGAACGTATCCACAGACCGACGCGGAGTGAGTGTGGCAATAAGGTTCAATGTGGGAGGGGGCTTGCTCCCGATTGCAGTGTTTCAGTGGCAGATGTATCAACTGACACTCCCTCATCGGGAGCAAGCTCCCTCCCACATGGACCGCGGCTATTCAGTTGGCGGCGTGAGCTTGGCTTCCAGTTCCGCGACCTTGGCTTCCAGGCTCTCCAACCGCGCACGCGTGCGGGCCAGCACTACCATTTGGCTATCGAATTCTTCCCGGCTCACCAGGTCGAGCTTGCTGAAGCCACTTTGCAGCAACGCCTTGAACTGGCTTTCGATTTCATTGCGGGGCAGCGGGGTGTCGCCGCTGAACAGGCGAGAGGCGTGGCCGCTCAGGGCGTCGAGGAGGTCTTTGGGCGCGAGCATGGGAAATATTCCGGAAAACTGTTGGCCGGCAGTGTATCACGCAGCGTCTATAGTCTTTTTCACGGCGTGGGGCGCACGCTTTTCGCGCAAGGGGCTGGGCGGCGGCGCACTGTTTTTGTGCGCATTCGCGCCGCGAAACAGCCCCGCAGGTGGACATAGGTGGGCAAAGGATTGATTTCAGTGATTTTTACGGAGCTGGCAAGGTTTCTGCTTAGACGATCATGACCCATGCACTGATGCAGTCGCTGTGACGAATGCAGTGCGCCGACGGATCAGGGGTACAGGTTTCGTCACCAGTGGTTCGCTGGCGTCACAACGGCAATTGCCTTTGCGACGACGCGTTACAAAGCCAGGCACTGCGCTTAGACTTGAGACGGGTTTGTTTTCCTGGGGCAAGTCCACCAATTCGGGAGAGAGTTTTCATGAAGCTAGTCACTGCCATCATCAAGCCGTTCAAGTTGGACGATGTGCGCGAGTCGTTGTCCGAGATCGGCGTGCAGGGCATTACCGTTACTGAGGTCAAAGGCTTCGGTCGGCAGAAGGGTCACACCGAGCTGTATCGTGGCGCGGAATACGTGGTCGATTTCTTGCCGAAGGTGAAGATTGATGTCGCCATTGACGACAAGGATCTTGACCGGGTTATCGAAGCGATAACCAAGGCCGCCAACACCGGCAAGATCGGTGACGGCAAGATCTTCGTGGTCAATCTGGAACAGGCTATTCGCATCCGTACCGGCGAAACCGATACCGACGCAATCTAAGCCGCCAAACCCCAACGCCCCAGGAGAAAACAATATGACTCTGCGTAAATTCGCAGGGCTAGGAGCCCTGTTGTCCATCGTAATGCCAAGCCTGGCCATGGCGGCAGACGAAGTGGCTGCTCCAGTCCTCAATTCCGGCGACACCGCGTGGATGCTCACCGCGACTGCGCTGGTGCTGTTCATGACCATTCCAGGCCTTGCGCTGTTCTACGGCGGCATGGTGCGCTCCAAAAATATTCTTTCCGTGATGATGCAGTGCTTCGCCATCACCGGTCTGATCACCATCCTGTGGTTCGTCTACGGCTACAGCATGGCGTTCGACGCTACCGGGATGGAAGCTGGCGTCGTCAACTTCAATTCGTTCGTGGGCGGCTTGTCCAAACTGTTCCTGTCGGGTGTGACCCCAGAGAGCATCACAGGCCCTGCGGCGTTGTTCCCTGAGGCGGTGTTCGTTACCTTCCAGATGACCTTCGCCATCATCACCCCAGCGCTGATCGTTGGTGCGTTCGCTGAGCGCATGAAGTTCTCCGCGATGCTGATCTTCATGGGCGTCTGGTTCACTCTGGTCTACGCGCCGATTGCCCACATGGTGTGGGGCGGTCCGGGCTCGCTGATGGGCGACTGGGGCGTACTGGACTTTGCCGGCGGCACCGTGGTGCACATCAACGCCGGTGTGGCTGGCCTGGTGGCGTGCATCGTGCTCGGCAAGCGTAAAGGCTACCCGACCACCCCAATGGCACCGCACAACCTGGGTTACACCCTGATCGGCGCGGCGATGCTGTGGATCGGCTGGTTCGGCTTCAACGCCGGCTCCGCTGCCGCTGCCAATGGCACTGCCGGCATGGCGATGCTGGTGACTCAGATTGCAACCGCTGCTGCGGCCCTGGGCTGGATGTTCGCCGAGTGGATCACCCACGGTAAGCCAAGCGCACTGGGCATTGCCTCGGGTGTGGTTGCTGGCCTGGTTGCCATCACGCCAGCCGCTGGCACCGTGGGCCCGATGGGCGCCCTGGTGATCGGCCTGGTCGCCGGTGTGATCTGCTTCTTCTGCGCCACCAGCCTCAAGCGCAAGCTGGGCTATGACGACTCTCTCGATGCCTTCGGCGTGCACGGTATCGGCGGTATCGTCGGTGCGATTCTCACCGGTGTGTTCGCAGCCCCTGCACTGGGCGGCTTCGGCACCGTGACTGACGTGGCGGCACAGGTCTGGATCCAGGCCAAAGGTGTTGGCTTCACTGTGATCTACACGGCCATTGTGACCTTCATCATCCTTAAGGTTCTGGATGCGGTCATGGGTCTGCGGGTTACCGAGGAAGAGGAAGCGGTTGGCCTCGACCTGGCGCAACACAACGAACGCGGCTACAACTTGTAAGTACGCGAAAAAAAAATGCCCGGCTTGCCGGGCATTTTTTTGTCTGTTGTTTGTCAGTTTCAAAATGCTGAACCGGTTTTTGTGCAGCGTTTGTGATGGGGCGCACGTGGCACTTTTCAGCATGCGAATGTCTTACAGGCATGTAGGCGTATTCGACACTTTGTTTTTTCCCAGAGCGCGCTAGAATGCGCGCCGATGGGCGCAGAACTGTATTTATCTGGGCGAGCTCCGGGGTCATGGTGCTCGTAAAGTCCTCGCCACCTTGCACGGTGATGGGGCATAAGCCACTGGTCATCCAGTGGACGTTGATTTTTTTCCAGCGGCCTTCGACAGTTGGCGAAGCTGGGCTATAACTAATCTGCTTTTCGCAAGTCATGAGGTAGAACATGAGCGACGATGATCTGGAAAACGACGAACTCGAAGTAGGTGATGACGACGAGACCGATGAAGGTCTGGACGCGGCAGCCGCCGATGACGGTGCTGACGATGCCGATGACAGTGGTGGCGATGATGCAGCCCCCAAGGCCAAAGGCAAAGCCAAGGCCGCTGTTTCGGTAGACGAATTGCCGAGTGTTGAAGCCAAGAACAAAGAGCGCGATGCCCTGGCCCGTGCGATGGAAGAATTCCTCGCCAAAGGCGGCAAAGTGCAGGAAGTCGAGGCCAACGTGGTGGCAGACCCACCGAAGAAGCCGGATAACAAGTACGGCAGCCGACCTATCTGAGGTCGTCACCTGCTTGTAAGAAAAAGCCCGCCGTCGCTGCGGGCTTTTTCATGCCCAATGATTTAGTTGAGCTGATGTTGGTCCAAATGTGGGAGGGGGCTTGCCCCCGATGGCGGTGTGTCAGCTGATGAATGTGTTGGCTGACCCACTGCAATCGGGGGCAAGCCCCCTCCCACATTTTGATCCTCAGTGCTGTCGCGATTGTGTTATTGCCAATTGCGGAGTAACTCGGGCAGTTCGACCAAATTGCGAATCTCTGCATCCGGACGCTTATCCCCTTCCCACACCTTGCCCTGCGGGTTAAACCACACCGCCCGAAGCCCCGCCTGCTGCGCACCGGCAATGTCATCCCCCGGATGATCACCAATATGCACCGCCGCACTGGCATCCACTCCACCACGCTGCAACGCTTCTTGAAACAATCGCGCATCCGGCTTGGCGATACCAATATCTTCGGCACGCAACGCAAAGTGAAAGTAATCCGCCAGGCCAACCCGCTGTACATCGGCATTGCCGTTGGTGATCACCCCCAGCAGGAAGTGTTGGCGCAGTGCCTTAAGCATCGGTTCGGCTTCGGGAAACGGCGTGAGCTGATGGCGTGCATGAATGAACGCCTCGAAGCACACATCCGCCATTTCCGTGGCTTCGGGCTGTGGATAACCCGCTTCTTCGAACGCGTACGTCAGCACGCGATGACGCAGGATGCTGATGCGGTGTTTCAGCTCGGGATGCTGTTCCAGCACCCGCTGGCGCAGGCTGGCAAAGTGTTCCAGCGGTAGGTCGCCCACTTTGGACGCATGCAGCGCCAGCCATTCGCGCATCGACGCTTCGGCGCTGATGATGACGGGTACGTTATCCCAGAGGGTGTCGTCCAGGTCGAAGGTGATCAGCTTGATACTCATGAGTCGCCGCCCTTGATGCGTTTGGCCCGTGGATGGGCGCTGTCGTACACCGTTGCCAGGTGTTGGAAGTCCAGATGGGTGTAGATCTGCGTGGTCTTGATGTCGGAATGGCCGAGCAGTTCTTGCACGGCGCGAAGGTCCTGGGATGACTCCAGCATATGGCTGGCGAAGGAGTGCCGCAGCATGTGCGGGTGCAGGTTCTGTCCCAGTTCGCGCTCGCCGGCGGCCTTGACCCGAACCTGGATGGCCCGTGGGCCCAGACGCCGGCCTTGTTGGCTGATAAAGACCGCGTCGTCTGCCGGGTTGGCCAATGCGCGCAAGGGTAGCCACAACTGCAAGGCTTCACGCGCTTTGCGGCCCACTGGCAGGACCCGGGTCTTGCTGCCTTTGCCGAGCACTTGCACCAGGCCGTCCGCGAGGTCCAATTGGTCCAGGTTCAAGCCGGTCAGCTCCGACAGTCGCAGGCCCGAGGAATAGAACAGCTCAAGAATCGCCTGGTCGCGATGGGCCAGGAAGTCATCCTCGACCGCACCATCCAGCAGTTGCAGGGCGCGGTCGGTGTCCAGGGTCTTGGGCAGGCGCCGCTCGCCCTTGGGCGGCGACAGGCCGTTGGCCGGGTCGTGATCGCACAGGCCTTCACGGTTCAAATAGTGATAGAGGCCGCGCACCGCCGACAGCAGTCGCGACAGGCTGCGCGAGGACTGGCCGGCCTGGTGCAGGCGCGCGATCAGGCTGCGCAGGCTCTGGATATCCAGGGCCTTCCAGCTGCTGATCTGTTGTTTCTCGCAGTACGCCAGCACCTTGTTCAGGTCGCGCCGGTAGGCTTCCAGGGTGTGGGGCGACACCTGGCGCTCGTTGCGCAGGTGAGCGCAATAAGCGTCCAGTTGCCGTTCCATGGCTAGCGCACCGCGCGCAGGGCGGTGGTGAAGCGCGGCAGGACGCGGCTCAGCACTTCGGCGATATAGGTCAGGAACAAGGTGCCGACCGAGCTTTTGTAGTGCGCAGGATCACGGCTGGCAATGGCCAACACGCCGTGCAGGCCTTGATGGCTGAGGGCGACCACGGCGGTGGAGCCGATCTGCTTGCGCTGTTCGGCGCCGAACAGGAAGTCCAGCTCATGTTCGCGCAGGGTGCCGCTGATGGTCTTGCCTTCGGACAACAGGCCGCCGATGGCAGTCTGTGCGTCGGCGCCACTGACCCAGCGCCCCACCGGCATCGGGTTGTCGCTGAACAGGATCAGGCTGACAAAGGGCACCTGGAAATCCTGGCGCAGGCTGTCTTCCACCGCGATCACGGTTTCTTCCAGGCTGCTGGCGTCGAGCAGTGCAAGGATCAGGCGACGGGTCTTCTCGAACAGGCGGTCGTTGTCGCGGGCTACGTCCATCAAGTGCGAGAGCTTGTGGCGCATCTCGATATTGCGCTCGCGCAGGATCTTCATCTGCCGCTCCACCAGCGACACGGTGTCGCCACGCTGGTGGGGGATGCGCAGGGCGGGCAACAGTTCTTCGTGGTCGACGAAGAAGTCCGGGTTAGCCTCAAGGTACGCCGCGACAGCTGCGGCCTCCAGGCTTTCGCTCGGGGTTGCGGGTGCGGGTACTTGAGGCTTATCGGTCATTGGTTTGGCTCACTCATAGACGGACCTGTCCTTCGTATACACGCGAGGCCGGCCCGGTCATCATCACCGGGTGGCCAGGGCCTGCCCATTCGATGGACAAGCGTCCGCCGGGCAGGTCGATCAACAGCGGCGAATCCATCCACCCCTGGCTGATCGCGGCCACGGCAGCGGCGCAAGCACCGGTGCCACAGGCCTGGGTTTCGCCGGCGCCGCGTTCCCATACGCGCAATTGCGCGCGGTTACGGTCGATCACCTGCAGGAAGCCCACGTTGACCCGTGCCGGAAAGCGCGGGTGGTGTTCGATCTTCGGCCCCAATTCATGCACGGGCGCGTTGTTGATGTCGGTGACCCGCAGCACGGCATGGGGGTTGCCCATGGACACGGCAGCCAGGTCGACGACCTTGCCATCGACATCGACCGCGTAGCTGGTGGCCTGCTCGGTGGCCTGGAACGGAATGTCCGCCGGCACCAGGCGTGGCGCGCCCATGTTGACGCTGATCTGGCCGTCGTTGCGGATATCCAGCTCGATCACGCCGCTCTTGGTCTCGACGCGGATCTGGCGCTTTGCGGTCAGGCGTTTGTCCAGCACGAAGCGGGCAAAGCAGCGCGCACCGTTGCCGCACTGTTCCACTTCGGAACCATCGGCGTTGAAGATCCGATAACGGAAATCCACCTCCGGGTTGCTCGGCGCTTCGACGATCAGCAGTTGGTCGAAACCAATGCCGGTATGCCGGTCGCCCCACTGTTTGGCGTGTTTGGGCAGGATGTGCGCGTGCTGGCTGACCAGGTCCAGGACCATGAAGTCATTGCCGAGCCCGTGCATCTTGGTAAAACGCAAAAGCATGGCTTACTCCGGCAGCAGGCTTTCGCCAGCATACAACTCGGCTACCGTCTCGCGGCGACGCACTTCGAACGCTTGATCACCGTCCACCAGCACCTCGGCGGTACGCCCGCGGGTGTTGTAGTTGGAGCTCATGACAAACCCGTAGGCACCGGCCGAATGCACGGCCAGCAGGTCGCCTTCTTCCAGGGCCAGCTGACGATCCTTGGCCAGGAAGTCGCCGGTCTCGCAGATCGGGCCGACGATGTCATAGGCGCGGGCTTCGCTGTGGCGAGGCGTCACCGCGGTGACATTCATCCAGGCCTGGTACAGCGCCGGGCGGATCAGGTCGTTCATCGCCGCGTCGACGATGGCGAAATCCTTGTGCTCGGTGTGCTTGAGGTACTCGACCTGGGTCAGCAGCACGCCGGCGTTGGCGACGATGTAGCGGCCCGGCTCGAACATCAGCGCCAGGTCGCGGCCTTCGATACGCTCGCGCACGGCCTTGATGTAGTCGGCCACCAGCGGCGGCTCCTCATCGCGATAACGCACGCCCACGCCACCACCGAGGTCGATGTGGTGCAGGTAGATACCGCACTCGCCAAGGCGATCGATCAGCGCCAGCAGGCGGTCGAGGGCATCGAGGAAAGGAGGCAGACTGGTCAGTTGCGAGCCGATGTGGCAGTCGACACCCAGCACTTCCAGGTTCGGCAGTTGGGCGGCGCGGATGTACACGTCCTCGGCGTCGGCGATGGCGATGCCGAACTTGTTCTCTTTGAGACCGGTGGAAATGTACGGATGGGTGCCAGCATCGACGTCCGGGTTGACGCGTAGGGAGATCGGCGCGCGAACGCCCATCTCGGCGGCCACGACCTGCAGGCGCTCCAGTTCATCGGTGGATTCGACGTTGAAGCAATGCACGCCAACTTCCAGGGCGCGGCGCATGTCTTCGCGGCTTTTGCCGACGCCGGAGAAGACGATTTTGTCGGCCTTGCCGCCGGCTGCCAGGACCCGTTCCAGCTCACCACGGGACACGATGTCGAAACCAGCGCCAAGACGCGCCAGGACATTCAGTACCGCCAGGTTGGAGTTGGCCTTGACCGCGTAGCACACCAGGCTCGGCGTGCCTTCCAGCGCATCCGCATAGCTGCGGTATTGGGCTTCGATATGCGCGCGGGAATAGACGTAGGTCGGGGTGCCAAAGCGCTGGGCAATCGCGGACAACGCCACGCCTTCCGCGAACAGCTCGCCGTCCCGGTAGTTAAAAGCGTCCATGAAGTTCCCTTATTCGTAGGTGTCGTGCTTATGCGCTTTGGCTGGTTTTTGCGACGATTGCGCTTGTTCATTCGGGTCTTTGCTGTCATCGGGCAGGTACAGCGGGCCTTTTTGACCACAGGCACTAACGAGGCAGGCGACCGCGACGAGCGCAGCAAGGGAAGAGATCAGGCGCTTCATGGCGAAATCCTTGAATATGCATTAATTGCGCCCGAGTATACCGACCACCCGCCAGCTTGCCTATGCGCTGAAATACCCGTCCGGCGGGGGTTTGCCGATACGGCCTGGAAGCGGACTACGCTGGCTGGGCATATTTCGTACCGCCAATCGTGATGGGATCGGTATCCTTTGCAATCGGCGGGGCTCGCCCGTATCGTGCGGCGCTTGAGCAAAACCAGACACTTTTGAGGTTGCCACAATGAGTTTGACCGAAGCCCGTTTTCACGACCTGGTGGATACGACCCAGCAGGCGCTGGAAGATATTTTCGACGACAGTGGCCTGGACGTGGACCTGGAAAACTCGGCCGGCGTGTTGACCGTCAAGTTCGAAAGCGGCCAGCAGTTGATCTTCAGTCGCCAGGAGCCGCTGCGTCAGCTATGGCTGGCAGCGCGTTCCGGTGGCGTGCACTTCGACTACGACGAAGAAAGCGGCAAGTGGCAGTGCGACAAGAGTGAAGAACTGTTGGGTGAGATGCTCGCGCGGCTGGTCGAGGAATATACCGGCGAACAGCTGGACTTTGATGAGTTGGGGCAGGACGAGATCTGACCGTGACCCAGCCTGCACCTGTACGCCCGCCCAAGCCGCTGTTCAGTAATGTGAGCCCGGCGGTGCCGTCACCTTGTATCAGTTTGTGTCGCCTGGACGAGCAGAAAGTCTGTCTCGGTTGCTTCCGCCACGTGGAAGACATCCGCGAATGGCGCTCTGCCGACGATGCGCGGCGTCGGGTGATCTGCGCCCAGGCCGAGCAGCGCCGGGCTCGCGCCTGAGGCCGTCTTGTTTATTTGTGACGCTGTGGTAGTGTCCGGCTACGCCTCAACTGATCGAGGCCTGTGAGAACCCCGCCTTTTTCTGGCGGGGTTTTGCTTTTTTGTGCAGAAAAAAGGAGTCTGCCTGAATCATGACCACCGCACCGTCCATCATCCTCACCCGCCTTGACGTGCAGCGTCTGGAGCAACTGATCGACCGCCTGGGCGACGAGTCTCCCGGTGTCGAAGCGTTGCAAGCCGAACTCGACCGCGCCGAAGACGTGGTTGGCCACGATGAAGTGCCTGCGGGTGTCGTGACCATGAACTCCAGCGTGCATTGCCGCGAACAAGGCAGTGGCAAGGATTACCACCTGACCCTGGTCTACCCCAAGCACGCGAATGCCGACGAAGGCAAAATCTCGATCCTGGCGCCGGTCGGCAGCGCGTTGCTCGGCCTGCAAGTGGGCCAGCACATCGATTGGCCGGCACCCGGCGGTAAGACGCTCAAGCTGGAACTGCTCAGCGTTGAAGGCCAGCCTAAAGACGGCGGTGCCTTCCCTCTTTAAATCTGGCTCAGCGCCTCGTTGAGCGACAGCTCCAGCTCGGCCTTGTAGCGCAGATACAGGTTGCTCGGGCTTTGCACATCGCCGAGCAGCCCCGACAGGTCCAGGTCGGTGATGTAGCAGCGGTAGCGTTCGGTCTCTCGGCGCTGCCCGACGATTTCCCGGGCGACCACGGCAAACAGCTGGTCGCCGAATTCCAGTTCGCAAAACTCCCGCTGATTGCAGTACAAGGTGATGCCCACCTGACCCGGTGCGGCCTTGCCGATGATCGCCTGCACGTCGTAGTACGGCTTGTTCGTCGGGTTTTGCGGCGCTGGCCGAGGCTCGATGCCGCGCGCGCGTGCGCTGCCTGATGGCAATAGTTGGTAATACAAAGTTTGCACCGCGCCCGACGGTTCTTGCTGGTCCAGCGGCGACAACGCGTCCCGGCGATAGATGATCGACTGCAAGAAGCGCTGCAAGGGCGCAAGCAAGCTCGGCTCATCATGAAACGGCAGGCGCTGTTGCCACAGCGCGTTGAACTCATCCAGCACATACAACTCGGCGACGTCTTCATTGACCCGGTAGAACACCTGCACGCAATCCGGCATGCCCATGGGCAGCAGGAGGGCCAGATCGTGGTCTTCCAGGGCCATGGCATCCAGGTGCAGCGGGCTGTAGCTGGCCAGTTCTTCGCTGAGATAGGCCACCAGCGCGTCCTGGGTCGGCAAGGGCACATGGGTCGCCTGGCCGGGGATCAATTCCATCACGTGATAGTGCTGCTGCACTTGCAGCAGGTAACGGTGGTTGGACTGGCCCAGCAACAGGTTCTGCGCGGTGTCGAATATTTCCTCGACGCGCTGGGCAATGAACTGCGCACGGTTGTGACAGAAACAGCGCACCCGCAGGCGCGGCAAGTGATTCGGCGGTAGTTGGTTGAGGTAGTCGCGCAGGCAGTCGAGCAGGGCGTGGGGGCCGTCATAGCGGCTGACCATCACCTCGTTCCAGCTGTTGAGGGTGACTTGGTCGAGGGTCAGCACCAGGTTGTCGCGTACACCGGCGTAACTCAGGGAGTCGGTGCGCTCGGTGGTCATCAGGATGTTCAGGTCGCGGTGATGCTTGAGCGGGTCGACGCCGACGTTGATCAGCAGCAGCACTTCCTCGGGCACGGCGGAACGCAGCAGGCGCTCTTCATCGACACTGGCCAGGGGCAGGGTGATGGTCTGTTGCAGGCTGCCCAGCAGGTTGAACAGCTCGAATTCGGTCATATCGCTGACGCCCGGGTGCAGGGCCAGGCGTGTACTGCTGTCGATCACGCCGTTGCGATGGCACCAGGTGAGCATTTCCAGCAGGTCGCGGCTGCGCTTGATCGGAGCGAAATGTTCCGATTCCTGGGCGGTCAGGTTGCCGTTGTACAAACCCCAGTAGTGCTGGCCGGGTTCCTTGCGGTTGGGCGTTTGCACCAGCGTCAGGGTGTCTTCGGCCAGGTCCGGGGCGATGCCGGGGTTGATGAACTCGACCTTGCCGGCCTTGCGCTCAAACGCGGCATACAGGCGTCGGCCGAGCACATTGAGGTCGCGTTTGTTGATCAGGCTGACGGTCTGTTCGGTGCGGGCGAACTGGGTCAGGAAGCGATAGCTGTAGTTCAGCTCGCTGACCAGAGTGCGGCGCTCGGAGGCTACCTGCCGCACTTTCCACTGGCTGCGGCTGTCCAGCAGCGCCAATTGACGCGCATCCCAGCCCCATTCGTGGGCCAGGCGCTCCAGCAGCAGGCGCTGCCAACTGGTGCTGCGCTGACCGGCGCTGAGCTTGCGGTTGACCTTCAGGTACAGCGCACGCCGTACCAGTTCCAGGCGCTCCGGCTCGTGGCGCGCCTTGAGGTATTCCTCGATGCGGCGGTACACGACGATGTACGGGTCCAGCTCATCCAGGTCCATTTGGTTGGCGAACACCGCCTGTTTAAAGCGCAGGCTCAGGCAGTGCACGTGGGGGTGTTCGCTGGCGTAGACCTCGGTCAGCAGCAGTTTGAGCACCGATTTGTAGGGCGTCTCGATGCCCTTGAACAGCTGCCACAGCCCGGCGCCAACGAACTCACCCGGTGGAATGCGCGCCAGATGGCCCAGGTCGAGGGTTTCATCAGCACGGATAAAGCGCTTGGAGATCAGCGTGTGGGTGAACGCGGCATAACGGGTTTCTTCATACACCGGCACCAGCCACCAGATCGGCGTGCGCCCGGCAAGCCAAATTGCGGTGCGGTAGAACTCATCCAGCAGCAGGTAATGTTGGGTGGTGCCGCAGTCATCGGAACTCAGTTGGGTGTCGCGATCACCGAGCACAAAGCGCGTCGGCTCAATCAGGAAGAAGTGTGCCTCGGCGCCCATGGTCAGGGCCCAGGCTTCCAGTAACTGGCATTTCTTGCGCAATTCGGCCAGTTCGTTCTCGTCCAGGTCCGGTGCGTGGCACACCCACACGTCCATGTCGCTTTGATCGGCTTGGGCCAGGGTGCCGAGGCTGCCCATCAGGAACAGGCCGTGGATTGGCGTAGGTGGGTTGCCCCGGCGTGGCTTGTAAGAGAACGAGCGGGTCAGGCGCTGGGCTTCGGTCAGGGCCTGGGTGTCGGGTTCGAAGTTCGACAGGCCCGCCGGTGTGCTACCGGAAACATAGCCGGGCAACAGCGGATGGTTGACGTGGAAAAACAGCGGCAGCAGGGTCAGCACGCTTTGCTGGCGCGGTGTCAGCCCTTCGACGGCACGGGCCATGCGGCCTGCATTGAGGGCCAGGAAACGCGCACGCAGTTGGGCCAGCACCTTGCGGTCGATGCCTTCGTCCAGGTCTGGGCGGATTTCATGGGTGCGGGTCATGTCGAACTCGGTGGCGCGCAGGGCCCGACGTGGGCGGCCGTGTTGGAGTTTACAGCCAGTCGCGTAGGAGGTTTAGCGGGAAATGGTTTTTGACGCCAGAATTCTGTGCAGCCCAGAGCAACGCCCCCGGAATCCGCAGTGGGCGGATTCCATGGGCGGGATCAGGTGTCAGGCGGCTTCTTTGGTCGGCGCGGTTGTGAGGATAGTCAGCAGGATTTTGGTTTGTTCTGCAGCGTCCCGGCCTAGTTGGGTCAGATAGCCCCCGTCTTTCTGGTCGGTCAGTCCCTTCTCGTACAGTCGTTGTGCAGCGGCGATGGCAGTGGGGGAGGCTGTCTGATGGACTTTCAGGCCTTCCTGGGTGCTATCCAGGTTGAAGAGTGCAAGGATTTCCAGTTCGGCAACCAACTCAGGGGTAAGCGACATAAGGACTCCAGACTTTCTAAGAATTTATTAGAGGCTAGCAGGCCATAAGGTGAACGCACTTTGCCGAACTGTCCAGCGTGTTGCTGCGTGCGGTGATTATTGATTTTCAGGCGGCAGTTCGGGCAATTTGCGCAGGGCTGTTTCATACCATTCGGTATCGAATGCGCGATCCTCTTCCAGCATCTTGTCGATCTCCACGGCCAGCACATGAGCCATGAGATTCAGAATGTCTTCACGTTCATAACCGACCAGCGTGAGTTTGTTGAAGGTGGCTTTGGCAGCAGGCGGGTTGTCGCTTTCGATCTGGTTCTCGATCGCTTGGGTCAGCGTGCTTTCGGTGAATTCTTCTTCGTCGTTGTCGATGTCAGTCGGCTCGCTCATGGCAGGCTCCTCAAGGAAAGGTCGCCAGTCTACCCCCATTCAGCCAGGTGATGCTGCTGGCAGGGCGGCGTCGGGGGAGCTATAACGCTTGCAGCCAACCCCACACCCGGCCTGGAGGCAGACGCAATGCTCAAGCTCTACGGATTTTCGGTCAGCAACTACTACAACATGGTGAAACTGGCGCTGCTGGAGAAAGGCCTGCCTTTCGAAGAGGTGCCCTTTTATGCCGGGCAAACCCCGGAGGCCCTGGCGGTCAGCCCACGGGGCAAAGTGCCGGTGCTGGGGGTGAAGCAGGGCTTTATCAACGAAACCAGCGTGATCCTTGAATACCTCGAGCAAACCCAGGAAGGGCCTTCGTTGCTCCCGGCCGACCCGTTCCAGCGTGCCCAAGTACTGGCGCTGTGCCGGGAAATTGAGCTGTATATCGAGCTGCCGGCCCGCGCCTGTTATGGCGAGGCGTTTTTTGGCATGACGGTGCCAGAAGCAATCAAGGAAAAGTCCAGGGCCGAGTTGTTGTTGGGGGTGGGTTCGTTGAGCCGCCACGGCAAGTTCGCACCCTATGTGGCGGGGGAGAGCTTTACGCTGGCGGATCTGTATTTCATGTACAGCCTGAACCTCGCCTGCGGGGTGACGGAGAAGCTGTTTGGGCTGGATTTGTTGGACGGGTTGCCGCAGGCCAAGGCGTTGCTGGAGAAACTGCATGCCATGCCCAACGCGCAAAAAGTCGCGGCGGACAGGGACGCGGCGATGCCGGCGTTTATGGCGATGATTGCTGCCAAGAAGTAATCAGGACAGGAGCAACACCG
>NZ_QUZT01000102.1 GCF_004682045.1 Pseudomonas nabeulensis | reverse complement strand
GCCTGCGATTTGACCCTCCAACGCCTTGCCGTTGTGCATCGGCTGTTCGCCCTGAACGCTGCTGGTGCGTCATGACGTGGCGGAATACCCCCATGCACATTGGTCGATTGCACCCCTTGCCGCTTAAACGGTTATCTATAGCCACGCGAAGACTTCCAGGCAGGCCATCGGCAGCAGGATGCTGCGGTGCCCGCTTTCTAACAATGGCCTCTCGAGGCGATAAAAATAGTCTGCAAGGGGAACGGCTCTACATGAAATATCCATTGCGTCCGTTGGTGTTCTGGCCAACTTTCCTGATTCTGCTGGCGGCGGTGATCGCCAGCTACGTCGACCTGAATGCATTCCTTGCGGTCAGCAAACAGCTCAACAGCGTGATCCTGAAAAACTTCTCCTGGCTGTTCAGTGCCGGCTCGTTCGCCATGGTGGTGCTGACTGCCATCGTCTATTTCTCTGCGCTGGGCAAGGTGCGGATTGGCGGCGAAGAGGCCCAGCCGTTGCTGAGCAAATGGCGCTGGTTCATGGTGGCGCTGTGCACCACGCTCGCCGTCGGCGTGTTGTTCTGGACCACCGCCGAGCCGCTCTACCACCTGTACGGCCCACCCACCAGCCTGCCCATCGAAGCGGGGAGTTCAGCCGCCAAGAGCTTCGCGATGTCGACGATGTTCCTGCACTGGACCATCACTCCGTACGCGATCTACCTGGTGCCCTCGCTGGTGTTTGCGCTGGTGTTCTATAACCGTCGCAGCAACTTCTCCATCGGCGCGATGCTGGAGCCGCTGCTCGGCACCGCACGGGTCAAACGCTATGCCGGGTTGATCGACACCCTGGCGATGTTCGCCCTGGTGGCCGGCATGGCGTCGTCCCTGGGCACCGGCGCGCTGACCTTGTCCGGTGGCCTCAGCCAATACATCGGCGGCGAGACCACACCGTTTCGCTTGGGGATCATCATCGCGATCATCGTCATCACCTTCGTCGCTTCGGCCGCCAGCGGCCTGCAACGCGGGATCGTGATGCTGTCGTCGTTCAACACCTGGATCATGCTGGCCCTGGGGCTGTTTGTGCTGTTGTGTGGGCCGACGCTGTACATGTTCAGCCTTGGCGTCGAATCCCTCGGCGTCTACCTCGACACCTTCTTCAGCCGCAGCCTGTTCACCGGCGCCGCCAGTGGCGACACCTGGCCACAGAGTTGGACGGTGTTCTACTGGTCGGTATGGTTTGCCTGGGCCCCGGTGAGTGCGCTGTTCCTCGGCAAGATCGGCCGCGGGTACACCGTGCGTGAATTCATTCATATCAACATGCTTTACCCGGCGCTGTTCACGGCGGTGTGGATCTGCATCTTCTCCGGCACCAGCCTGTACTTCGATGCGCTGGGCGATGGCAGCCTCAATCGCGTGCTCAACGAGCAAGGTGTGGAGCACGTGCTGTACCAGATGTTCCAGCAACTGCCGGCCAGCGGCCTGATGATTGCGTTCCTGCTGTTCGTGGCGTTCATTTCGTTTGTCACGGCGGCGGACTCCAGCACCGACGTGATCGCCAACCTGTGCAGCAAAGGCGTGACCGCCGACTCCGACCTCGACGGCAACCCGGTGTTGAAGATTGTCTGGGGCGTGATCATCGGCACGGTGTCGTGGGTGATGGTCTCGTTCATCGGCATCGACGGGGTGAAAATGCTCTCCAATCTTGGCGGGCTGCCGGGGATGATTCTGGTGCTGCTGGCCAGTACTTCGCTGATATTTTGGTTAAAAAATCCTACGCTGCTCGATCTAAAGAGCCGACAGCCTGCACCCGAGCCAGTCCTGCGTGGTGCCAGCCCCGTGACGGAATACGCCCGCTGAATCATTAACACTGTGTGTCTCCCCACGCGCTCCCCTCGGGGCGCGGAGGAGTCGTTTGTTCGCAATAAATGTGTGGAGTTACCGATGGAAATCGTTACCGAGTTTGCCTACAAGGTCCGTGAAATCGAGCACTGCCTGATCCCCCTGAAAGACGGCACCCAACTGGCCGCACGCATCTGGCTGCCGGAAGTCGCCGGTTTGCAGACCTTCCCGGCGATCCTGGAATACCTGCCGTATCGCAAGCGCGATGGCACCGCCGTGCGTGACGCGCTCACCCATCCTTGGATGGCAGGGCAGGGCTATGTGTGCGTGCGCGTCGACATGCGCGGCAACGGCGAATCCCAAGGGTTGATGGCCGATGAGTACCTGTTGCAGGAACAGGACGATGCCCTCGAAGTGATTGACTGGCTGTGCCAACAGCCTTGGTGCGACGGCAGCGTCGGCATGATGGGCATCTCCTGGGGGGGCTTCAACGGCCTGCAAGTCGCAGCGCGCCAACCGGAGGCGCTCAAGGCGATCATCACCCTGTGTTCCACCGACGACCGCTTTGCCGATGACATCCATTACAAGGGCGGCAACCTGCTGATGGAGAACTTCGGCTGGGCCGCGACCATGCTCAATTTCAGCGCCGCCGTGCCCGATCCATTGTTGGTCGGCGACGACTGGAAAGACTTGTGGCACCAACGTTTGGACGCCATGCCGCTGCTCGCCGAAACCTGGCTACAACACCAGACCCGTGATGACTACTGGCGCCACGGCTCGGTGTGCGAGGACTATTCGAAGATCAAGGCGGCGGTCTACGCAGTGGGCGGCTGGGGCGATGCGTACCGCAACACCGTCTCACGCTTGATGGAGAACCTGCCGGGCCCGAAGAAAGCCATGATCGGCCCGTGGATTCACAAATACCCGCATTTCGCCGTGCCCAATCCCGCCATCGGCTTTCTGCAAGAAGCCAAACGCTGGTGGGATCACTGGCTGAAAGGCATCGATAATGGGGTGATGGATGACGCCGCCTGCTCATTTTACCTACAGGATATTCTGCCGCCGAAGGGCAGTTACGCCGAGCGGCCGGGGATCTGGGTGCAGACGGCGGGGTGGCCTGATCCGCAGGTGCAATGGACCGAATTCAGTCTCGGCGACAGCGGCCTCAAGCGTGGCGCACAACCCTTGGCGACGCCGCGCAGTGTCTGCTCGCCGCTGACCACCGGCCTGCATCAGGGTGAGTACTGCGCCATTTGGTTTGGCCCTGATGGCCCGACGGACCAACGCCGCGATGATGCCCACGCGCTGTGCTTCGACTCTCAGCCCCTGACCGAACCTCTTGCGCTGCTGGGCGACGCACGCCTCAGTCTGCGTCTGGCCAGCGACACCGCCTGTGGTCAATTGGTCGCCCGACTGAATGCGATAGCGCCCGATGGCCAGGTCACGCAGATCAGCTACGGCGTGCTGAATCTCACGCTTCGTGAAGACTTTTCCCACGTAACCCCTGTAGTCCCAGGTGAAGCGATGGACGTGCAGTTAAACCTCGATCACATCGGCATGCGCTTGCCTGCCGGCTACCGTTTACGCCTGGCCCTGAGCACCGCCAGTTTCCCGCTGCTGTGGCCAAGCCGTGAGCTGACCATCCTGACGCTGCTGCCCGCCGTGCAAAGCCTGCAATTACCGGTGTTCACCGGTGACCCAGTGGACTGCCCGTTCGAAGCACCACAATCGGCGACCCCGGCCAACCTGGACGTGCTGCGCGCCGCCGCACCGAAACGCACCCTGATCGAAGATGTGGGCAGCGGCGAAGTCTGCGTGAAGATCGAAGACGACTTGGGCTCGGTACGTTTTGCCGATCATGGCCTGGCGGTGGATCAACGTTGCACCGAGCAATACCGCACCTTGCCGTGGGATCCGCTGTCGACCCGTGCCGATATCCAGTGGCACTACCGCGTCGCGCGTGATGCGTGGGCCGTTGAAGTGGAAAGCCGCTTGAGCGTGCACGCCGACGCCAAGTGGTTTTACGTCGAAGCCGAGCAGACCGCCTGGGAAAACGGCCAGCTGGAACACCGCCGCCAGTGGAGCAAACGCGTGGCCAGGGTCGCACTGTAAGCGGACAACTGGCAGGATGCCTGCCCACGTGATCTCTACGGGCCTGGGGAAACCTGGGCCCGTATCTGCCATTGGAATTGTTCATGTCGCGCCGAAACGTCGATCTTCCACCCCTCAATTGCCTGCAAGCCTTTGAAGCGGCGGCCCGCCATCTGAGCTTTACCCAGGCGGCCCATGAGCTGAATCTCACCCAAAGCGCGGTAAGCCGCCAGGTCAAACGCTTGGAGGAAGATCTGGCGCGCCCGCTGTTTTATCGATTGGCCCAGGGCTTGAGCCTGACGCCGGCCGGGGTGCGTTACTTTCGCACCATCCAGCGCTTGCTGCGTGAACTCGACCGCGAGTCCGCCGAGTTGCGCCGTCGCGGTGCCGACCGCCAACTGACGTTGGCCAGCACGCCGACCATCAGCTCGATCTGGCTGGCGGGCCTGTTGCCGCAATTCCAGCGCGAACACCCGGACCTGGACATTCGCATCCTGTGCAGCGAAAGCCCCAGCCACCTGGATGTGAGCGAGTACGACCTGGGCCTGTTCTATCACCTCGACGAATTGCCGCCGCCCCACGGCCTGGAACTGTCGCCGGTGTTCGACAGCGAGCAGGTCATCGCCGTGTGCAGCCCTGGTTATATCGAGCGCCACGGACCGATCCGCGATGTGCCCCATTTACTGCACGCCCACACCTTGCTGATCGTCGAAGACCATTACCACGACTGGCTGACCTGGACCGACTGGTTTGCCGACGCTGACGAGCACTACCACACCCCACGCCACGCGCTGCGCACCAACAGTTATCAGCTGTTGATGCAATCAGCGGTCATGGGCCATGGTGTGGCGCTTGGCTGGAAGCGCCTGCTGGAAGGCGAGCTGGCCGCCGGGCGCCTGCAAATGGCCTTGCCCCATACCATGCACAGCCGGGGCCGCCTGCACTTGATGCAACCCCACCATCGCAATCCACCTGCGGCGGTGCGCAGTTTTCAGCAGTGGTTGTTGGCGTCACTGTGAGGCGTTGCGGCTGTGGCGGTAGTCGCTGACCGCTTCGTACACCGCCTTGCGCAGGCGGTTGATGCCGCCAATGGGACGGTGTTCCGCTACGCCAAACCAGGGGTTGAACGACTGGTTGTCGCAGGCCAGGTTCTGCTCCGGGGTATCGAAATCCTGTGCCGGGATACGCACCTTGGCCACCGTCTCGTAGGGCGCATCGCTTTCCTTCCATTCGATGCTGGTGTCTTCGATCGGCATGAACTTCTGCGGGTTCTGTCGCTGGATCTGCAACACAAAACAGGCCGGCGTGCGGTCGGTGGATAACTGTTGGCTCAAGGCGCTGCGCAGGAAATTCGGCAGGTCCTGATTCTGTTTGGGCAGCGTGTATTGCGGGCAACTCTGTGGGTCTGGCGCGACCCGGAACTTGGCGTTGGCCGCGCCGAACTTGTAGGGCGATACGGAAAAGTACGTCGTCTGCGTCGGGCTGGCCGGGGCAGGCGCCAGGGTTGCCAGGGCGATAAACAAGTGACGGACTTGCCAACTGCGCGGGTCGACCTTGGGGAAGAATGCCAGCACCTTTTTACCGTCCGCTTGAGCACCGATGTTCTGCGCGTACTCCGCCACATCGCTGACAAAGAAGTTGGGGTGGCTGAACATCACAAAGTCTTGCTCGGTGCGGGTTTGCTGGTCGGCCAGCAGTTGCTTGCCCGGCACGTCCAACAGCTTGAGCGCCATGCCCCGGGCATCGCGGATGCTGTCGAATTGCGGATAGGCGTTACCGTTGGACAGCCGCATCATCGCCTGCCAGGTCTTGCCCGGTTCGGCGAACACGCCCTGGCGCAGGGCCGGGTCGAGATCGGTCAACACGTTGACTTCGGCCTTCACACAACCGTGAGCCTTGGCGTGGGCATCGCGCAGGTAGCGGGTGCCTTCGCGGTGTTGGTCAACGATGCGCACCGCCGTCTGGATGATGCCCTGGGTCATCGCCGCTTCGCCGGGTGGAATCTGTTCATTCGGCGACACCGGGCCACTGTGCTGCCAGGCGTACCAGGCGCTGCTGGCCAGCCAGCCGAGCAGGCCGAGGCCCACCAGCCACAGCAAGGTCTTGCCCAGAAACGCGCCGATGCGCAGCCACAGGCGCGCGAGCAGGGAAGGTCGGTCGTAGGGGGATCGAATCATCATGGCAGTTGTTGCTCCAGCGGGCCGCCCAGCACTTTGAGGTATTCCAGCAGCGCCCAGCGCTCCTGCGGTAGCAGGCCGCGGCCGATCACGCCGTTGCCTTGCTTGCCGGCACGGAATTCATGGCCACTGTTGTGGTTGCCGGTGATTTTGGTATCGAAAAAAAAGGCGTTCTTGAACGCGCCGGTCTCAAAACCCAGGTGACGCGGGTCGTAGGCGAAGGTGCCTTTATAGAAGGTGGTGCTGCGTTCGTCCTGGGGCGAAAGCAATTGGTAGATCGTCGGCACTGAGCCGTTATGCAGGAACGGCGGGGTGGCCCACACGCCGGCCAATGGCCGCGCTTTGTACGCACGCAGTTCACGTACGCCGATGGGTAGGCCGAAGCCGTCCAGTCCGGGGCGCTCGGCCGGGGTGACCCCGGCGGCGCGGTAGGCGTGGTCTTCCACAAAGGCGGTGACGTACGCGAGGCCCTTGGCCACGGACATTTTTTTCAGGTCCAGGGGTTCGGTCGGCGTCGGGTGCAGCTCCACGTTGAGCTTGGCCAGTTCCGCCGGGTCCCATTGCAGGGCGCTGAGGTCGTAGCGTTGGTCGGCGATGTTGCTGGCGGTGCCAGGGTCGGTGCCAATGTAGTCCACCGGGAGCATTTTCAACTGTTGCACCGGGCGGCCGTTTTCCTGGGTGACGGTGGGCACATGGCAGCCGGCGCAGTTTTCACTGAACAGTGCACGGCCCTGGGCGGCGAGGGGCTTGTCGATGGCTCCGAACAACTCTTCGGGCCAGGTGGGCGGCTTGAGGCGTTGCAGGGTTTCTTCGATCAGGTTGAGGTCGCGCACGCGCACGCTGGAGGGGTAGCGCGCATCGCCTTGCAAGGGTTGGCCGGCGCTGTCGAAGAAGGTCAGGGTCGCGCCGACGCCGAGGGCCTCACCGATATTGCGCGCCATGGGTTGCTGGGCCGAGCCGTTCCACTGCACCCAGTCGAAGGTCCAGATGTCCCACAGGTGCGGGTAGTCCACCGGCGCATTGGCGACGCGGTAGTTGTCCGGGGAAATGGCATCGCCAAAGCTGGCATTGGCGATTCGGCCAAATGCGTCGGTGCGGCCGGGGCCTTCTTCGGTGGGGTAGAGGCCGCGGTGGGTGTCATTCCAGGCCACTTTGAGGAACTGGTTCAGGGATTGCTTGAAGTCCTGGCGCAGTTGTTTGTGCTCAGCCTCGTAGCGGTCCCCCAGTACCTGGCGGGCGAAGCGTTCGAATTTCCACGGGTTGTAATAGGTGGCGGCAAGGCTGGCAACCAGGGCCTGGCCGAAACTGCCGCCGCGCAGGGTCGGTACGCTGGAGGGCAGCACATGCTGGGCCGAGCCGCCATCCACGCGAAGGGCCTGCCCGTTGAAATGCAATTCGCCGGTGTGGCAGGCGGCGCAGGTGATGTCCAGGTATTCGACGTTACTGTCGGCATTCTTGTGCCGGGCGAAACCCACCGGCAGGTTGCCAGGGTTTTGGGCGGTGGGCGCTTGTTTGGGGTCGACCAGGAAGCCGAAGCGCGCCAGGTACTCCGGCGTGGCAAAGCGTTGTTCCGAGAACGGCAATTCAAGGGCGGTGAACCAGTCGTAGTGCAGGCCTTTTACCTGGGTGCCCTGGGGCGTGAAGTAGTAGGTCTGGCGGTCAGCGGCACTCCATTGGTTTTGGTAGTGCACTTGCTGCACGGGCACGTAGTCCGGGAGTTTGGGGTTGAGAATGAAGTAGATCACCACCGCCAGGGCGAGGCCTATCAGCATGAAGATCAGGAGTAAGGCACGGGTAAAAATGCGCAAGCTGGCTATCCTTGTCGTGTTGTAGCGCAGTTATGCCACCACGCCACAAGTGCGGCAAGTGGCCATGAGCGCTGTCAGGGGCTGTCCCACGATCCGTCGCGGGCCCTCATCATGGATGAAAATGCTTTTAAACACGTGAACTTATCAGAAGTTTCCTGCTCAGATGCCGGTAGCCATTGGTCGTGGCCGCCTGATAAGCTCGCGACTTTATTCAAATGCCCTATTGGCGCATGAACAAGGAAATAGCATGAAACAGCATCGGTTGGCGGCGGCGGTGGCCCTGGTTAGCCTGGTACTTGCGGGTTGTGATTCGCAGACCAGCGTAGAGCTGAAAACCCCGGCGCAAAAAGCTTCCTACGGCATCGGCCTGAACATGGGCAAGAGCCTGGCCCAAGAAGGCATGGATGACCTGGATTCCAAGGCAGTAGCCCAAGGCATCGAAGACGCCGTCGGCAAAAAAGAGCAGAAGCTCAAAGACGACGAACTGGTTGAAGCGTTTGCCGCACTGCAAAAACGTGCTGAAGAACGCATGACCAAAATGAGCGAAGAGTCGGCAGCCGCCGGCAAGAAATTCCTCGAAGACAACGCCAAGAAAGACGGCGTGGTCACCACCGCTTCCGGTCTGCAGTACAAGATCACCAAGAAAGCCGACGGCGCACAGCCTAAGCCGACTGACGTGGTGACTGTTCACTACACCGGCAAGCTCACCAACGGCACTACGTTTGACAGCTCCGTGGATCGCGGTAGCCCGATTGACCTGCCGGTCAGCGGTGTGATCCCGGGTTGGGTCGAAGGCCTGCAACTGATGCACGTGGGCGAGAAGGTCGAGCTGTACATTCCTTCCGACCTGGCCTACGGCGCGCAGAGCCCGAGCCCGGCGATTCCAGCCAACTCCGTATTGGTCTTCGACCTGGAGCTGCTGGCCATCAAGGACCCAGCCAAGGCTGACGCTCCTGATGCACCGGCTGCACCGGCTGCCAAGAAGTAAGCAGCGCTTGAACACACAACGCCCCGTCTCGACGGGGCGTTGTTGTTTCTGCCTTATGCTGACTGCTTTAAATGTGGGAGGGGGCTTGCCCCCGATTGCGGTGTATCAGCTACAAATTTGTTAACTGACACTCCCTCATCGGGGGCAAGCCCCCTCCCACATTTTGATCTCCACAATTCTGAATATATTGATCTGCTCTGGCTCTGGCTCTGGCTTTTGATCTTAGGCGCCCCGTTAAACCACGCTGGCCGGAGTGAGGGCATGCCGAGCCTAGGCGAGGCACCGAGTGGTGGGGCAAGAGCCTTTTGGTTACTTTTGGCTGGGCCGGCATCCCGGCTCTTTTCAAAAGTGACCCGCCGTAAGGGCGGAACCGATATCAGCCTTCACCTAAATAACGGATATGTACTCCAACCCAAACGCTCCAGCGCCGTACACACAGCTATCGGGGGCAAGCCCTCCCACATTGAAGCCACCGCAGATCCAACCGAACGTCTGCGGCGGGCAACAGTCTGATATAACACTCGAGTACGGGTAGCCGCAGATCAACACCAAGTCAATGAAATCTTGGGTTTTTTTGATGTGCGCAAAAAACGCCCGATCTAACTGCAAGCCATGTAGACCGTGGCTTTCAGCCTGCAAAACAGGCTCTGTTCACAAGGTTATCCACAATTTGTGTGGATAACATTTCAGGTTGCCTGGAACTGGAGTGACGAATGAAACCACCCTTCAATTTCACCCGTTTCCTGCCCATGGCCGCACGTTTGCTCGGTCGTGGCCGATTGCCGACGTTGCTGTTTGCCGTGGCTGCCAAGGGCTCAAGCCAGGGTAACCGGCTGGGCAGGCTCAAGGACGATCTCAGGTTGCTCCAGGCCCTGTGCCTGGCCTACTGGCGTGGGGAGTATCGGGCCATCAGCCCCAAGGCGTTGATCTCGGTGGTGGCGGGACTGATGTATTTCCTGAGCCCTATCGACGCGATCCCGGACTTTATCCCGGTATTTGGCATGCTCGATGACATCGCAGTACTGGCGTGGGTCATGAAGACGCTGGACGGCGAACTGAGCGCCTTTCGCGCCTGGCGGGAGGCGCAGCGCCCGGAAAAGCTCGCCGTGGTTGAGCGCTTGCCTGCGACGCCCGCCATGCTGGCGAAGGAAAATCCGCAAAAAAACTGACAACCTGGATATCCCCCTGCGACCTTTGTGGCTGTTAGGATTACACTCCTAAGGAAAGAGCTTACTCAGTAAGTGCAGTTATCCTACGGGGCAGTCATGGATATTCAGATCATTTCACGCAATGGCGAACCCGAATACGCGGTGTTGCCATGGGACCAGTACCAGGCGCTGCTAAAAGCGGCCGGTCAGCAACAACCGACACCACCTCCTTCTGCTACGACTGCCCAAGCCGAACCCGCTCAGGATCTGCGCCCGCTTGCAGACCTGCGCGGCCTGCGCGAAACCAAGGGTTTGGCGATTGAAGCACTGGCCCGCACGGTGGGCATCAGCCCCTCGTACCTGGGATTGATCGAAAGTGGTGAACGCCAGCCGGATGCCGCAATCCGCCGCAGCCTGGCCTGGGAATTGGGCGTTGCAGGTTGGAGGGATGAATCTTGAGCCTACGTATCAGCCGTCAACATTGGGATGGGTTGCTCAACGAGCTGGATCAGGCGCGCCGCCAGCGCCATTTGCTGACCTACCGCGCGCTGCTGGAGCGCCTGCAATTCCCCACGCCAGCTATGCAAACCCTGGCCGCCGCCCTGGAGCACTTGGCCGCACTCGATGCCAAGGCCGAGCAGCCACTGCGCAGTTCCTTGGTGATCAGCCAGGGCGCCAGCCGTTTGCCGCGTACCGGCTTCTTTGAGTGTGTGGAGCGTTTGGGCCGTTTCAGCGGGCCCTCCGACGGCGTGGCCGCCGCCTCCTGGCATGCCTCCGAGGTGGTGCGGGTGTTCGAGTACGAGTATCCAGAGTCCGCCGAAGCTTAAACCGGTACGCTGTCCATGCTGTCGATCACATGGATGCTGTAACCGGCCATGTCCTTGGCATGGTGCTTGGCCTGGGATGCCAACTCTGCCAGTTGGCTGGCATCGAGTTGTCCACAGGCCTGTGGATATAAATGCACCACACCGATGGACAGCGACAACAGCGCAAATTCCTGGCGTACCCCCTGGCGGTTCAACGCCACAAAGCAGCCGGCGTCCAGGTGTTCGGCGCGGTAGAAGCGCCGGCATTGGGTATGGAAGTCATCCAGCAACTGGTTGAGCCGCTTGCGCCAGTCCTGCGGGCCCAGCACCAGCAAGAAGTCATCACCGCCGATATGCCCGACAAAGTCGCGGCTGGGGTCCACCCGGTCGTTCAGGCACTGCGCCAGGCACAACAACACTTCATCCCCACGCCCATAACCGTAGATATCGTTGAACGGCTTGAAGCTGTCGATATCCACGTAGCAGATCACCGACTCCCGTTGTTGCTGCAACAGCCGCGCCAGGCACTGCTGGATCGGCACGTTGCCCGGTAGCAGGGTGAGCGGGTTGGCGTAGCGTGCTTGTTGGATTTTCAGCTCGGTGATCAGCTTGAGCACATCGATCACCCGGCCCAGCCCCAAGTAATCGCCATTCAGCGTGATGATGAAATCTTCTTCGATCCGTTGCCGTGCCCGGCTGGTGAGCAAACGGCTGACTTGTTGCAGGGACTGGCTCAGCTCTACCGCCAAAAAATCGGTGCTCATCAAGCGGCTGATGGGCTTGCGCGCAAACAGGTCGGTGGCAAACGGCTTGAGCAGCGCGTCCGACAACGAATGCCGATGCACGATGCCCACCGGGTGGCCACGCCCATCCAACACTGCCAGGGAATTGAGATTGGCCTGGCGCCGGAACGCCTCCAGCACCTTGGCGGTGGCGGTGTCCTGGTCCATCGCCGGTTGCTCGTTGAGCAAGGCGCTGAGGTCGCTGCCTTCTTCGTTGAGCGCCACGCTGGCGCTGTCGGGCTTAGGCAACATCTGCCGGGCTTCCTGTGGCGGTTGCTCCTGCGGACGGCAAAGCAAATAGCCTTGGACCAGATCCACGCCCATCTCGGTCAGCACCGCCAACTCTTCGGGCAATTCAATGCCTTCGGCAATCACCTGCGCGCGCGAGGCCTTGGCGATTTGCAGGATCGAGCCGACAAACTCGCGCTTGAGCGCATCCTGATGGATACCGTCGATAAAGTGCCGGTCGATCTTCACATAATCCGGGCGCAGCTCCGACCACAAGCGCAGGCTGGAATAACCGGCGCCCAGGTCATCGAGGGCAATTGAAAACCCCATATTGCGATAGTGGTGCAGGGCGGTTTGCAGCAAGTCGAAATCGTCGGTGGGCGTTTGCTCGGTGAGTTCGATCACCACCTGGCTTGGCGGGATGCCGTAGTCATGCAGCAGTTGCAGGGTGCGTCCCGGTTGGTGCGCGGTCTCCATCAAGGATTCCGGCGAGACGTTCAGGAACAGCTTGCCCGGCAGCTTCTGCTCGTTGAAGCGCCGGCATGCGCTTTCGCGGCAGGCCATTTCCAGTTCGCTGAGACGCCCGGCCTGGCTGGCCACCGAGAACAACGCGACGGGGGAGTGCAGTGGGCTGTTGGACGGGCCACGGCTCAGGGCTTCATAGCCGAGGATGCGCCGTTCGGACAGGCAGATGATCGGTTGGAACAGGCTGTGCAAACTGCCTTGAGCCAGGATTGAGCCCAATGCATTCAGCTGTTCGGTCATGGTCATGGCGATCTCGATCGAAAAAAAAGGACCGCAGGCGGGGAGCCTGCGGTCCTTCATTTCACGACAGAATGATGTCTATATGATGACACTCCAAGGAGCGATCACATTAAATCGCCATCATTTACTGCTTGGCCACCTGTTTGCTGATTTTCAGGTAGTCCAGCAGGATCCGGCCTGTTTCGGCCAGGTAGGCGTCGTCTTCCGGCTTGGTTTTTTCCGCCTCGGTAGGCAGCGCATCTTCATCTTCTTTCTTCAACTCTTTGAGTGGGTCTTCGCCCTTGGCCTTGCGGCGGACGTTCTCCAGCACCAGTTGCTGATTCTCGATGTCGGCGTGCTGCTTGCGACGGTCCACTTCGTTGAGGCTGACGGTTTTCTCTTCCATCAACTTCTTGGCCAAGGCCAGCTTGTCGCGGATGAATACGAACTCGGCATCCTTGGCGGAGCGGGTGTCGTGGTCAGCCTTGAGCTGTGCCAGGAATGGCTTGAACGGGTCCGACGCGGGCTTGATCGCAGGGCGGATGGTGTCCCACGGCATGGCTTCCGGCAGGGCGCTTTCGCCGATTTCCTTGGTGTCGATGATCGACGGGAAATCGATGTCCGGCAGCACGCCCTGGTGCTGGGTGCTCTGCCCGGAAACCCGGTAGAACTTGGCCAGCGTCAGTTTCAGTTCGCCATGGTTCAGCGGCTGGATGGTCTGCACGGTGCCTTTGCCGAAGGTCTGGCCGCCGATGATCAGCGCACGGTGATAGTCCTGCATGGCGCCGGCGAAAATTTCCGAAGCCGAGGCCGAGAGGCGGTTGACCAGCAACGCCATCGGGCCTTTGTAGAAGGCGCCCGGGTTCTCGTCTTCCAGCACATCCACACGGCCGTCAGCGTTGCGTACCAACACGGTCGGGCCCTTGTCGATAAACAGGCTGGTCAGCTCGGTGGCTTCCTGCAGGGAACCGCCGCCGTTGTTGCGCAGGTCGATGACCACGCCGTCGACTTTTTCCTTCTGCAGTTCTGTCAGGATTTTCTTAACGTCGCGGGTGGTGCTCTTGTAGTCCGGATCGCCAGCGCGGAACGCCTTGAAGTCCAGGTAAAAGGCCGGGATTTCAATCACGCCCAATTTGTAGTCCTTGCCATCCTGCTTGAGGTTGAGGACTTTCTTCTGCACGGCCTGGTCTTCGAGCTTCACCGCTTCACGGGTGATGGACACGATCTTGCTGGTCTGGTCGTTCGGCGCATTGGTGTGCGGAATCACCTCCAGGCGCACCACGCTGCCTTTCGGCCCACGGATCAGCTTGACCACTTCGTCCAGGCGCCAGCCAACCACATCGACCATCTCTTTGTCGGCCTGGGCCACGCCGATGATCTTGTCTGCCGGAGCAACCTGCTTGGTCTTGTCGGCCGGACCTGCCGGCACCAGACGCACGATCTTCACCTGGTCGTTGTCGCTTTGCAGGACGGCACCGATGCCTTCCAGCGACAGACTCATATTGATATCGAAGTTTTCCGCGTTATCTGGCGACAGATAATTGGTGTGCGGGTCGTAGGACATCGCGAAGGTGTTGATGTAGGCCTGGAAGATATCTTCGGCACGGGTCTGGTCCAGGCGCGCCAACTGATTCTTGTAGCGCTTGGTCAACAGTTCCTGAATCGCCTTGGGCTCTTTGCCGGCGATCTTCAAACGCAGCACTTCGTCCTTGACGCGTTTGCGCCACAGGTCGTCGAGGGCGGCGGTGCTGGTCAGCCAGGGAGCGTCCTTGCGGTCCACCAGAAGGGTTTCCTTCTCGGTGAAGTCGAGCTTGTCGACGCCCTTGTTCAACTCAGCCAGCGCGAAGTCCAGACGCGCTTTGACGCGGTCCAGGTAGCGCTTGTAGATGGTGAAGCCGGGCTGCAGGTCGCCGCTCTTGAGGAAGTCGTCGAACTGGGTTTTCCACTTGTCGAACTCAGTGATATCGCTGGCCAGGAAGTAGCTGCGCGACGGGTCCAGCAGCTTGAGGTAGCTGTCGTAGATGATCACCGAGCGAGCGTCGTCCAGCGGCGGCTTGCTGTAGTGATGGCGCTTGAGCAACTCGACGACGTTAAGGCTGGCAATCACCTCATCGCGATCTGGCTGAAGGTTGTCCCAGCTATTGGCTGCGAACGTATTGGTCGACATCGACGCGAAGCCGAGACCAATGAAAAGAGCGAGGGCGGTGCTGGGGAACAAATGCTTCATGCTGATTCGACGCGGGGGCAATTGATAACGCATATTAGGCCGTCTTTGAGGGAGCCGGTTCCATATGGTCCGGTCGCATAATGCAAAAAGCCCGGCGATACAGCTACGGGCTCAGTCCAGACTCACTATGGAGGCACTGTGAAAGCATTGCAAGGCGTTGACGGTCATGTGGAGTGGTTGGATGAACCCAGTCCGACCTGCGATGTAGGCCAAGTTCGCATTCGAGTGTCGGCTGCAGGACTTAATCGCGCCGATTTATTGCAGCGTGCCGGGCTCTATCCACCGCCGCCGGGTGCCAGCCATGTCTTGGGCCTGGAGTGTTCCGGGGTGATCAGCGAAGTCGGCGCGGGCTCGTCCTGGCAAGTCGGTGATCGTGTCTGCGCACTGCTGGCCGGTGGCGGCATGGCCGAGGAAGTGGTGGTGGATGCACGGCATGTGCTGCCGGTGCCGGAAGGCCTGTCGCTGATCGAAGCTGCGGCACTGCCCGAGGTGTACAGCACCGCGTGGCTGAACCTGTTCCAACTGGCGGGCCTCAAGCCGGGTGAGAAGGTGTTGTTGCATGCGGGCGCCAGTGGCGTCGGTTCGGCAGCGATCCAGCTGTGCAAGGCGTTTGGCAGCCCGTGCTGGGTCAGCGTCGGCTCGGCCGAGCGCCTGGCGTACTGCGAAGCACTGGGCGCCCAAGGGGGCGTGGTGCGTACCGATGGCATCGAGGCGCTGCGGGATTTTGCGCCGTTCGATGTGATTCTCGACCCGGTGGGCGGTGATTATGCGGCCCTGGATCTCAAGGTGCTGGCGTTGGATGGTCGCTGGGTGCTGATTGGTCTGATGGGCGGGCGCGAGGCCAAGCTGGATCTGGCGCAGGTGCTGGGCAAGCGTATTCAGTTGTTGGGCTCGACCCTGCGCAGCCGCAGTGATCAGTTCAAGGCTGACCTGTTCAGTGACCTGAGCCAGCATGTGTGGCCGTTGTTTGTCGAAGGGCGCCTGAGCCCGCAACTGGCCAAGACCTTCCCGATCAAGGATGCCGAGGCGGCGTTTGCCGAGTTGGCGACTAACCGGATTTCCGGAAAGTTGGTGTTGGTGATTGATGAAAACCTCACCTGACCTTGAATTGAAATGAGGTCAATGTGGGAGGGGG
>NZ_QUZT01000101.1 GCF_004682045.1 Pseudomonas nabeulensis | reverse complement strand
TGGAACACCTTGTAGTGAGCGGGCTCGCCCCGCGCTGGGCTGCGAAGCGGCCCCAACAAGGTCGATGCGGTGTATCAGGATGACCGAGGTGTATGGATTGGGGCGGCTGCGCCGCCCAGCGCGGGGCAAGCCCGCTCACTACAGAGCCAGGAAGCATCCCAAAGAGCGTAATTGCCTACTCGGTCAACCAAACCAGCGCGCAATGGGTTGGCCACGATGTAACGCGCCATCGTGCGAATATCGTCCTCCACGCGCACGGCTCGATCGTAATAGCCCGGTTGCCAGACACGCTCCTTACATTGGCGACGCCGATTGATCGTCAACGTGCTGCGCGACTTGATACACCGCACCACATCGGCCAACGTCTGCTGCTTCAACTCAAACAGCCAGTGGATGTGGTCAGGCATGATGACCCACGCCACAGAGTCGACCCAGCCACGTTCATGAACCTGCCGAAGCTCGGCTACCAACAAACGCCCCAGAAATAAGTCGGTGAACAAACGCTGACGCTGATGAACGACGATGGTGATGAGATAGCTACGGCCAAGCTCCGAATAACGACCGTGACGCAGGCGATGGGTTTGAGGTGTTGAGCGCAATCCGTTGTTCCTAAGAAAGTCCTGAGAACACTAACGCTAGCTCACCGATTTAAGCCCGCCCTGATCCACATGGTTACTGGATGTTTGTAGTGAGCGGGCTCGCCCCGCGCTGGGCTGCGAAGCGGCCCCAAGAAGGCCACTGCGGTATATCAGGATGACCGAGGTGTACGGGTTGGGGCGGCTGCGCCACCCAGCGCGGGGCAAGCCCGCTCACTACACGGCAGTGGGCCCAACAAGGTTGTCGTGTTATTGCAGGGAGACTGTGGGGGCGGCTTTGCCACCCAGCCAAGGTGGTCCAGCGAGGTCCCACGATCCTCCCAGCGCCGTGTACAGGTTCACCTCCGCCACCAACTGCGCCAGGCGGTCGACAATCAGCGCTTGCTGCGAGCTGAACAGCGCACGCTGCGCATCCAGGAACGTCAGGTTGCTGTCCACACCGCTGCGATAGCGGTGCTGCGCCAGGTCGTAATACGCCTGGTTGGCAGCGACGAAATCCCGTTGCGCATCTAGTTGGTCGGTGAAGGTCTGCCGTGCCGCCAGGCCATCGGCGACTTCCTGGAAGGCGGTCTGGATGGACTTTTCATACTGCGCCACCGTGATGTCCTTTTGCAGCTTGGCGTAGTCGAGGCTGGCGCGCAGGTTGCCGGCGTTGAAGATCGGCAGGTTGATTTGCGGCTGGAACGTCCAGGTGCCCGAGCCGCCTTTGAACAACCCGGACAGTTCGGTGCTGGCGCTGCCGGCGTTGGCGGTGAGGCTCACCGAAGGAAAAAACGCAGCACGCGCCGCGCCGATATTGGCGTTGGCGGCGCGCAGTTGGTACTCGGCCTGGAGGATATCCGGGCGGCGTTGCAGCAGGTCCGAGGGCAGGCCGGCGGGCAGGCGGGCCACCAGGTCGTCGGCAATAGGGCGGGCTGGCAGGCGTTCATCCACCGGGTTGCCCACCAGCAACGCGAGGTTATTCAGGTCCTGGGCCACCTGGCGTTCGTAACGGGCCACGCTGGCGCGGGTGCTTTCGACGCTGGTGCGGGCTTGCACCACGTCCAGCGCCGAGGCCTTGCCGGCGGTTTTGCTGCGGCTGGTCAACTGCCAGCTGTGATCGTTGGCCACCAGGGTCTGCTGGGCCAGGGCCAGCAGTTCCTGGTCGGCGCGCCAGGTCAGGTAGGCGTTGGCGACGTTGGCTACCAGGCTCAATTGCGTGCTGCGCCGGGCCTCTTCGGTGCCCAGGTAGGTGAGCATCGCCTGTTCGCTGAGGCTGCGCACGCGGCCAAACAAATCCAGTTCATAGGCGCTGATGCCCAAGGTGGCGGAATAGCTGGACGTGATCGCGGGCTTGCCGGTGCCGGTGACATCCCCCGGCAGCCGTTGGCGCTTGCCGGCGCCATCGGCAGACACCGCGGGGAACAGGTCGGCACGCTGGATGCGGTACTGCGCCTGGAACGCCTCGACGTTCAGCGCGGCCACCCGCAGGTCGCGGTTATTGAGCAGGGCATCGCCAATCAGCTGTTGCAGGGCCGGGTCGCGAAACAGCGTTTGCCAGTCCGCACTGCCGGCGTCTGCCCGGGCGTACACACCGTCCTGGGGATACTGCGCCGGTACTGGCGCTGCGGGGCGCTGGTAGTCCGGGATCAGCGAGCACCCCCCCAGCAGGCAAGCCATCGCAAGGGAACTGAGTGTTTTCATCAAGCCCCCACCATCCATTTGGCCAGCCCGTGACGACCACTCACGCCCAACTTGGCAGCGGCGCGCTTGAGGTAGGTCTCGATGGAGCTGTTCTTCACACTGAGTTTCTCGGCCATCTGCGGCACGGTGCCGCCGGTCAATAAACCGAGGCACACCTCCTGTTCCCGCGCCGACAGGGTGATCTCACCCAGGGACAAGCGTTTATAGAACTCACGTTGCAATTGGGATTGCTCCAACAAGGTGTGGGCCGGTGCGGTTTCGGTGTGCGGCGCCTGGCGCAGGCTTTGGGCATGGCACTCGATCAGGGGCAGCAGGGTGTCCGACAGGCTCTTGAGAAACGACAATTGCGCCAGGCAAAACCCGCGCTGGCTCGAGGGCCGATAAAACGAAATCACACAGCGTCGATTGCCCTGGCGCGACACCAGATTGCACTGGTGCGAGGTGCCACGCTTGAGCTGGATCAGCAGCGGGTCCTGCATGCGCAGCATCTCCCGCAGCAGCGGTGGATCGTCCATGGAGTGCGGCGCCAGGGGCAGGTCCTGCTTGTGGCCGGCACTGCCCAGCAGCTTGATATCAAGCACCCGGTCGCGCAGCTCGTCCAGGGTCCATTCGCTCAGATCCACCCAGTGGATGGGCACCCATTTACCCACCAGGTGCAGCATGTGGGCGGCAAAATCCGCGTGGCCACTGTTGGCGATCAGTTCGCCCATTTCGGCATAAAAATGCGGGCTTTCCGTGTTGGCAATACTGCTGGTCAAACTCATAGCCATCTCATCCTTGATGTCGAAAACCGTCTACGAACTCCCTGAGTCGGCACCCGAAATCCTATTTAGTCAGGGGATTTGTCCTACGTATGTAGCGGAAACGTGGGACACACGCTGCCATAAAAACAGCGTCATTAATTCGACGTTTCCAGGGCATAAAACCAGCCAGGCAAAACCGGAATTAGTTTTTAGAGTGAGTTAACTAGTTGATAAAAAACATAAAAATACATTTTTAAAACTCTGGATGAAAAAACGACATCGGCTGGATATAGCGAATCTCCTACAGCGCTTTAATCGTTTCAGCAGTGAACCATCAGCCAAGCCCGGTTCCATCCATTTGGATGTCCGGGTTTCAGGTGTCAGACCGCTCCCCACCCCCATGCTCAAATCCGCCACATTCGGCGTAATGGGCCACCCTGCGCGGCCAGTGCCAGCCCCCCATGAGAAGGATCTTATGAAGCAATCTTCCTGCCTGCCGGCCAGCTACCCCCTGACTGCCGCGCAACATGACATCTGGCTCGATCAACTGCGCGCAGGTGATTCGCCGCTGTACAACATCGGCGGTTATGTCGACTTCGACGGCCCAGTGGCACCCACGTTGATGCAGCTCGCGGTCGAACACCTGGTAGCCAGGCACGATGCCTTGCGTACCCGGTTGCTCAGCGATGCCGACGGCTTGCCTCGGCAGGTTTTCGCGGCCCAGGTGGCGGTGGAGATGCCGCTGCATGACCTGTCCGCCCACACCGATCCCCAGGCCGCCAGCCAAGCCTTGATGCAGGCGCAAATGGCCCAGCCGTATGCGTTGCACGGCGCGCCGCTGTTCCGGTTCTTCCTGGTCAAGCTGCATGCCAACCACTATCGCCTCGGCACCCAGGCGCATCACCTGATCCTCGACGGCTGGGGCTTTGCCCAGATGCTGCAATCCCTTGCCCAGCTCTACACTGCGCTGGAACAGGGCCTGGAACCGCAGGCGCAGGCCCCGTCCTATGTCGACTTTATCCACGCCGACCAGCGCTACCACCAATCGGCCCGTTATGCCCGCGACCGCGCCTATTGGCTGGACAAGTACCAGGTGCTGCCCGAGCCATTGCTCGCGCCTCGGCATACGGGCGACGCAACGAGTAACACCCTGGTCCAACCCTTTTCCATGGCTTTGCTCAACCGCATGGAACACGTCGCCAGCCGTTACCAGGCTTCGGCGTTCCATGTGCTGCTGGCGGCGATGTATGTGTATTTCACCCGCACCGCCCAGCGTTCGGATTGGGTGGTGGGGCTGCCGATTCTCAACCGTTCCAATGCGGGCTTTCGCGCCACGGTGGGTTTGTTCACCCAGGTCAGCGCAGTGCGCTTGCAGTTCGATGAACAGCTGCCGTTCAGCGCGCTGGTGCGCGGGGTGCGTAACCAGCTCAAACAGGATTTTCGCCACCAGCGTTTCCCGTTGAGCGAGATGAACCGCGAACTCGGTCTGCGCCGTACGGATCGGGGCCAATTGTTCGACCTGTCGGTGTCCTTCGAACAGGACGAGCATGCCCTGCATTACGGCACCACCCAGGCCCATGCGATCAAGGTGTCCAACCACCACGAACCGCTGCCGCTGGCCGTCCACTTGCGCAGCAACCGTGCCCAGGGCACCGCGCATTTGCATTGCGTGTACAACGAGGCGTACTTCCAGCACGACGAGGTGTCGGCCTCGGCCCAACGGTTTACCTGGCTGCTGGAGCAGGGGTTGGAAGACACCGCGCTCAAGCTGGCTGAGTTCTCCCTGGTGACGCCCACCGAACAGGCCCGGTTGCAGCAGTGGAACGCCACTGCCCAGCCCAATCTGCAACCGCATACCCTGCACGCGCGCATCGAAGCCCAGGCAGCGCGCACGCCGCAGGCGGTGGCGGCGGTGTACCAGGGGCGGCAACTGAGCTATGCCCAGTTGAACCAGCAGGCCAACGTCCTCGCGCATCAGTTGCTGGAGCAGGGTGTACAGGCCGACGACCGCGTGGTGATCCTGGCGCGGCGCGGGCTGGATACCCTGGTCGGCCTGCTGGCGATCCTCAAGTCCGGCGCCTGCTACGTCCCGGTGGACCCGGCCCATCCCGCCGAACGCCTGAACTATCTGCTGCAAGACAGCCACCCGGTGGTGGTGCTGACCCAGCCGGCGTTGTTGCATCGCCTGCCCGCACTGGAGGTGCCGGTGATCGAGCTTGGTCAACCGACGGCCCACCCCAACACCAACCCGCGCGTGGCCAGCAGTTCATCGGACCTGGCCTATGTCATCTACACCTCCGGTTCTACGGGGTTGCCCAAGGGGGTGATGGTCGAGCACCACACCGTGTCGAACCTGGTGGACTGGCACTGCCAGGCCTTCGACCTGCATGCCGGCAGCCACACGGCCAGCGTCGCCGGTTTTGGTTTTGATGCGATGGCGTGGGAGGTCTGGCCGGCACTCTGCGTCGGCGCCACCGTGCATTTGCCACCGGCCCATGACGGCGCCGAAGACATCGACGCGTTGCTGCACTGGTGGCGCACCCAGCCGTTAGACGTGAGCTTCCTGCCCACGCCGGTGGCTGAATACGCGTTCAGCCAAGGCCTGCACCACCCGACCCTGCGCACCTTGCTGATCGGCGGCGACCGTCTGCGCTCGTTCACCCAGGCGCAGACCTTCGCGGTGATCAACAACTACGGCCCCACCGAAGCCACGGTGGTTGCCACGTCCGGGCGGGTTGAGGTGGGACAGCCGTTGCACATCGGCGCGCCCATCGCCAATGCCACGGTGTACCTGTTGGATGACCAGCAACGACCCGTGCCCATCGGTGTCGCGGGGGAGCTCTACGTCGGCGGCAAGGGCGTGGCGCGCGGTTATCTGAACCGCCCCGAACTCACCGCCGAACGCTTTCTCGACGACCCCTTCACCGGGGGGCGCCTGTACCGCACCGGCGACCTCGCGCGCTGGCTGCCGGACGGCAACCTGGAATACCTGGGACGCAATGATGACCAGGTGAAAATCCGTGGCATGCGCATCGAACTGGGGGAAATCGAATCGGCCCTGGCCGCCCATCCGCAGGTGCAGGACGCGGTGGTGCAGTATCGCGACGGGCAGTTGCTGGCCTGGTTCGTCCCGCGCCAACCGCTGGCCCTCGACGCCTTGCGCAGCCATCTGCAAGCCTCCTTGCCGGACTACATGCTGCCGGCAGCCTATATGCAATTGGACACGTTGCCCCTGACCGCCAATGGCAAGCTCGACCGCAAGGCGCTGCCCGCACCGAGCCAGGACGCCTTTGTCACCCGCCTGTATGAGGCGCCGCATGCCGGCGCGGAAACCGCCCTGGCGCAGATCTGGGCCGAGTTGCTGCAGGTGCAGCAGGTCGGGCGTCACGACCATTTCTTCGAACTGGGCGGGCATTCGTTGATGGCGGTGCAACTGGTGCAGCGCATGCGCCAGGTCGGCCTGCACGCCGATGTGCAAGTGCTGTTCGGCCAGCCCACGCTGGCGGCGCTGGCGGCGGCGAGTGCGTTGAACGCGCAGGACGCGCCAGACCTGGCCGACCTGGACCCCGCCAGCCGCGAGCGCATCGTCGCGACCATCCCCGGCGGCGCGGCGAATGTGCAAGACATCTACCCCCTGGCGCCCCTGCAGGAGGGCTTGCTCTACCACCACCTCACCGATGCGCGCGATCCGTATCAACAACAGGCACTGTTCAGCTTCGCCGGTCGCGACCAGTTGGACGCCTTCGCCCAGGCCCTGCAACAGGTGATCGACCGTCACGATATCCTGCGCACCAGCCTGGCCTGGGAGGCCCTGGAACAACCGGTGCAGGTGGTATGGCGCCGGGCGCAACTGCGCGTCGAGCCGCTGCGCGAGGGCGATCAACCCTTGGACTTGCGCCAGGCCCCGCTGATGGCACTGGACTATGCCGAGGAGCCGCAGCAGCAGCGCTGGATCGCCCGACTGCGCTTTCATCACCTGGTCAACGACGCCACCTCCACCACGATTCTGATGCATGAAATCCGCGCCCACTTGCTTGGCGAGCAGGCGCAATTGCCCACGCCGGTGCCCTATCGCAATGTGGTGGTGCAGGCCCGTTCACCGGCGCGGCTGGCGGCGCACGAAGCGTTTTTCCGTGAGCAATTGGGCGATGTGGATGAGCCGACCCTGGCCTTCGGCTTGCAGGAGCGGCAGGCGGATCGGGCACACACCGAAGAGGCCCACTGTGCGCTGAACGATAGCCTCAATCAGCGCCTGCGTGCTCAGGCACGTACGCTGGGTGTGGGGGCGGCCAGCCTGTTTCACTTGGCGTGGGCGCAGGTGCTCAGCCGTGTCGCCGGCCGCGAAGATGTGGTGTTCGGCACCGTCCTGCTGGGCCGCCTGCAAGCGGGTGAGGGTGCGGACCGGGCCTTGGGCATGTTCATCAACACACTGCCGTTGCGCTTGCAATTGTCCGGGCAGAATGTAGCCGATGCACTCAGCCAGACCCATCGCCGACTGAGCGCCTTGCTCGCTCACGAACAGGCGTCTCTCGCGCTGGCCCAACGTTGCGCCAGCGCATCGCCGCTGTTCAACAGCCTGCTCAATTACCGGCATACCGACGCCGAACGCGACCTGACGTTGATACCAGGCATCGCTTTGCTCAGCAGCGACGACATCCTCAGTTACCCGCTGATGCTCAGCGTGGACGATACCGCGAATGGCTTCCTGATCAAGGCCAAGGCGCCGCGCAAGGTTGGTGCCGAGCGCCTGCTGAATTACCTCCACACCGCACTGGTGCATTTGGCGGACGTCCTGGAACAGGCGCCGAATACGCTGTTGCGCGCGGTGCAGGTTGTCCCTGCCGACGAACTGAATACCTTGCTGGTGGACTTCAACGCCACCGCGACCGAATACCCCGACACCCTCACCGTGCAGGCGCTGTTCGAAGCCCATGCGCGGCATATCCCCCATGCCATCGCCGTGCAGGCCGGCGAGCTGCAACTGAGCTACCGCGCACTCAACGAGCGCGCCAACCAGCTGGCTTACCACCTGCGTGAACGCGGTGTGCAACCGGACGCCCGCGTGGCGCTGTGTGTGGAGCGAGGCCTGGATCTGGTGGTGGGTCTGTTGGCCATCCTCAAGGCCGGTGGCGCTTATGTGCCGCTGGATCCCGGTTATCCCCGCGAACGCCTTGCCTACATGCTCCAGGACAGCCAACCCGTGGCGCTCTTGGTGCACGCCGCGACTCGGCATCTGGTGGAGGATGTCTCGCTCCCGCTGATCGACTTCGACCACTGCACCTGGAGCCAGGCACCCCTCGGCAACCCGCTGGTGCCGGGGCTGACCGTCGCCAACCTGGCCTACGTGATGTACACCTCGGGCTCCACCGGTACGCCCAAGGGCGTGATGATCGAGCATCGCGGCCTGGGCAACCTGATGCACTGGGGGTCGCAACTGTGCCCCAACGCCGAGGGCGGTGCGCTGTTGCAACGGGCGCCGTTCAGCTTCGACGGCTCGGTGTGGGAGCTGTTCTGGCCGCTCACCAATGGCATGCGCCTGGTCTTGGCGCGGCCCGATGGGCATCGTGAGCCGGCGTACCTGGCGCAAGTAATTCGCGAGCAGCAGATCACCGTGATCAAGTTCGTGCCGGCGATGTTGCAGCAGTTTCTTGAGCTGGAAGAATCAGCCCTGTGCACCAGCCTCACCGACATCCTTTGCGGTGGTGGCGAACTCACCGAAACCCTGGCCCGCGGCGTCCAGGCGCGCTTGCCGAAGGTGCGCCTGCATAACGTCTACGGCCCCACCGAAGCCACGGTGGACAGCAGTGCCTGGACCCTGGAACCCGCTGCGCCGGTGCCCGCGTTGCAACTGCCGATTGGCCGGGCGATCAACAACACACGCCTGTATGTGCTGGACGAACACGACGCGCCGGTGCCGATGGGCGTCAGCGGCCAGTTGCATATCGGCGGGGTGGGCGTGGCCCGGGGTTACCTGGGGCTTGCACAGATGACGGCGGAGCGGTTTATCGACAGCCCGTTCGTTCAAGGGGACAGGCTGTACCGCACCGGCGACCTGGTGCGCTACCTGCCGGATGGCAACCTGGAGTTCCTGGGGCGCAATGACTTCCAGGTCAAACTGCGCGGCGTGCGCCTGGAGCTGGGAGAAATCGAATCACGACTGGCGGCGCATCCGGCATTGCGGGACGTGGCGGTGTTGATTCGGGATGAGCGGTTGGTGGCGTACTTCACCGCGCGTGGGGATGTACCGGCGTTAGAGGCGTTGCGTGCCCATGTGCTGGAGCAATTACCGGAGTACATGGTGCCGGCAGCCTTTGTGCAGCTTGATGCGTTACCGCTCAACCCGGCGGGCAAACTCGACCGCAAGGCCTTGCCGGAACCGGGGTTGGATGCGGTGGTCAGCCGCGCTTACCAGGCGCCGGTAGGCGAAGTTGAAACCCTCATGGCCGAGATCTGGGCGCAGGTCTTGAAGCTGGAGCGGGTAGGGCGGCATGACCACTTCTTTGAACTGGGTGGGCATTCGTTGCTGGCCGTGAACCTGGTAGCACGGATGCGCAAGGCCGGGCTGGAGGTGGACGCACGCACGCTATTCAGCCAGCCGACCCTGGCGCAACTGGCTGCGTGTACGCAGACACAGGTGCAGCGCGTGGAGACGCCGCAAACGGCCATTCCGTTGCTCAACCGGCGTCGCAGGATTTGAGTGGGGGGCGGTTTTTCGATGTCCATGGCCGTTACTTCGGTAACGGCGGCAACGCTATGGGCAATCAGGTTGGCATCGATAATTGTTGATCGATCAGCAAGGTGCGCAGCCAGCGATGGCCGGGATCGTGATGGGTACGCTCATGCCAGGCCAGCGTCTTGCAAAACCCCGGAATCTCAAGTGGCGGTTCAAGCACCACCAGCCCTTGGGCGTGCGACGCCAGGCGCCGGGGCACCACCGCAATCAGGTCGCTGCTGCGCAGGATCTCGGGGAGCACCAGGAAACTCGTCACTGAAAGCATCACGCGTCGCGACCTGCCGACCCTGGCCAGCGCCTGATCGGTCACACCTGCGAATGCGCCACCGGAGGATGAAACCAGCACATGGTCAAGGGCGCAAAAACGCTCCAGCGATAACGCGCCACCCTGTGCGTCGGGATGCTCGGCGCGCATCACGCACACGTAGCGCTCGTTGAACAGTGTCGTGTCATGCAGGCCGGGCGGGGTGCTTTGCGGCGTGACTAAAGCCAGGTCGATATCGCCACGGTCCAGTTGCGCGGGTAATTGCTGGACGTCCACCGGCTGCACCGCGACGCGAATATTCGGCGCCTGGGTTCGCAAGGCCAGCAGAAACGGCACCACCACGGCGCGCAACGCATAGTCGGTGGAGGCCAGCGAAACCGTCATGGTTGCCGTCAGCGGGTCAAACGCCTGGGGTTGCAGCAGGTGCTGAATATCGCTGAGCAGTTGCTTGACCGGTCCGGCCAATTGCTCGGCACGCAGTGTCGGCACTATGCCGCGTTGGGCACGCACGAAGAGGGGGTCATCGAAGCTCTCGCGCAAGCGCGTGAGCATGCCGCTCACGGCGGGTTGGGTCAGGGACAGACGCTCCGCGGCGCGGGTGACACTGCGCTCGTCCAGCAGGGCATCGAGGGTTTTGAGCAGATTGAAGTCGAGGTGTCTGATATCAGGATTCATGATGCTTTGGATAAAAGATGGCGATTGGCGTTATTTCACGCTAGCACCGACCATGGTGCCCGTCCATTCAACATGAGCATTCAACATGAACGAGATCTTCTGGCCCGAAGGCTTTGTGCCCGGCTTTACCGAAAACTTTGCTTCCAATGAAGTCATCGTCGCAGGCCTCGGCGCTGTCGATATCTGGCCGTGGTTGAGCCATGCCGCGAGATGGCCGAGCTACTACGCCAACTCGGCCAACGTGCAGTTAAACTGCGCGGAGCAACTGCATGACGGCTTGCGCTTCTACTTCGAAACCTTCGGTTTTCCCGTAGAGGCGCAGTGCAACGAATACGTCCCGCCCAGTGACGACCAGCCGGGGCGAATTGCCTGGCACGGGTGGGCCGGTGAGGGCGAGACTCGCCTGGATGTGCACCATGCGTGGTTGATCGAGGATTTGCCGGGAGGTCGCGTGCGTATCCTGACCCAGGAAACCCAGAAGGGTAAGCCGGCGGCGGAGCTTGCCGTGGCGCGGCCCAACCCGATGATCAACGGGCATCAGGATTGGTTGGATGGGTTGGTCAGGGCTGCACGGAAGACAGCGTAGGTCGTTTTGTGGCGATGGAAATTGCTGTAGTGAGGGAGCTTGCTGTGGCGAGGGAGCTTGCTGTGGCGAGGGAGCTTGCTCCCGTTCGACAGCGCAGCTGGAGCCGGCTTTTTTCAGGGCATCTTCGCACCCCAGCGGGAGCAAGCTCCCTCGCCACAGGTACTGCGTTCGTCGTTAAAGAAGTGGGCGTGTGGTCAAAAACGCCGGTCGTTGATTGAGCTGCCCGGAAAGCGCATCGAGCCTGGCGATATCAGGAATCCACTCGGCATCGCCGAAGCGAAACCGCAATGCGTCCACCAGCACGACCACCACGATATGCACCATCCGCGGCATGCTGTCGTTATCAAACACAGGCGCAGTGCTGTTCAACCGTTGCAAGCCTTCAACCAGCGTCTCCCGACGACGCAGCCCCACCGGTGAAACATCAAAGTCATCCCGCGACCGACGCCCGATGATGATCGATGCAAACGCCTCAATCAGCTCGAAGGCCAACGCCGTCTGTGCCAACTCGGCAGGCATGACGGCTGGCAGGGCGCGGTCCGGGTAGGCACTTTCCAGGTACTGCGCGATAAACAGGCTGTTGCTGATCGACAAATTCCCCGTCACCAGCGTCGGCACCTTGCAGGCCGGGTTGGCCTCGATCAGGGCGGGCAGGCCCAGGGATCTACCAGGATCTGTTCATGGGCGATGCGCTTCTCTTGCAGGAGAATGCGCACGATACGAGCGAATGGGGAGGTGGAGCTGACGAACAGTTTCATCGTGAGGCCGGGGTTTTCAGTGGGGGCGCAATGATCCCGGAGCTTGGAGGGGTTGTGAATTCGTGAATGTTTAAGTGCGCGTTTGCTTGCGCAGAACGCTCAGAGCGTGCGAGGCGCGTCCATTCGGTCATGCAGGATACGAATGATCGCAACGCCGTAGGCAGTGATCTGGAAGTAAATCGAATGTTGCTCAATGCTTCGTCTTCGATAGCCAAGTCGAATATGGTCACAGGCGGGCGCTGTTTTTGGGTGCTGCGCCAAGTCTGAAAATGCTGTTGTCAGCAGGTCGATGTAGTGGTTTGCCTGCTTTGCGCTCCACTGCCGAGCGGTGTAAACCCAGATCTCTTCAAGATCGCGCTCGGCGGCAGGCGTCAGACGATATTCAGCCATGTACGTTCAGCATCCTCTTCTTGAATGCTTGCGGGTCAAACGCGCGGGGTTTACCACTGGCCTCGCCCTCAAGCAACGCTGCGCGGATAGCATCTACTTCAGCGCTGCGCTCCTGCTCGCGACGAATCAAGTCACGTATGTACTCGCTGTCGTTGGTGTAGTGGCCTGCTTCGATCTGCGCTTTTATCCAGCCATCCTGCTGGTCTGTCACGGTGATGGTTTTTCGCACGGTAGCCATGAGGTACGCCTTGAAAAGTTAGCGGTGAGCCGACGCTATCATACTATTGGTGCAATTTTGTGCGTAGAGGATGACCGGTAGCGTGGTGGCGCCCTGTTGCTCAGTCGGCGACCGATGTCGATATCAGACCAATCCCTGCCGCACCCAGGCTATTTTCGGCCCGCGCAGGCCGCGTAAGGTGACCCATCATTAAAAAATGATGATCGCCTGACTGTTGAGTCAGTACGCCCTGACGTCGATCACCGAGAATAAGAAACCAATGAATAGCCCGACCCCAAGCAACTCCAACGCTCAGTTGGCGCAGGGCTTCAAGCCGCGCCATGTCACCATGCTGTCTATCGCCGGCATCATCGGCGCCGGGCTGTTTGTCGGCTCCGGGCACGCGATTGCGGCGGCCGGGCCGGCGGTGTTGTTGGCGTATCTGTTTTCCGGCCTGCTGGTGGTATTGGTCATGCGCATGCTCGGCGAGATGGCGGTGGCCAACCCGGACACCGGCTCGTTCTCGACCTACGCCGACCAGGCTATCGGCCGCTGGGCCGGGTTTACCATCGGTTGGTTGTACTGGTGGTTCTGGGTGCTGGTGATCCCCATCGAAGCCCTGGCCGCCGGGCATATCCTCAACCAATGGTTCCCGCAGATCGACGCTTGGCTATTTGCCTTGCTGTCGATCTTTTTGTTGGTGGTGACCAACCTGTTCAGCGTGTCCAAGTACGGTGAGTTCGAGTTCTGGTTTGCCATGGCCAAGGTGGTGGCGATCATCGGCTTTATCGGCGTGGGCTTTGCGGTGTTGATGGGGTGGGTGCCCGAGCGCGAGGCCAGTGGCCTCAGCCAGTTGATGCAGGATCACGGTGGTTTTGCGCCCAACGGACTGTCGGCGGTGGTCGGCGCGTTCATCACCATCATGTTCAGTTTTATCGGCACGGAGGCGGTGACCATCGCCGCCGCCGAATCCAACAACCCGGCACAGAACATCGCCCGTGCCACCCGCTCGGTGATGTGGCGCATTGGTGTGTTCTACGTGCTGTCGATCTTTGTGGTGATCTCCGTGGTGCCGTGGGATGACCCGCTGCTGGCCTCGGTCGGTTCCTATCAACGGGCCCTGGAGCTGATGAACATTCCCCATGCCAAGCTGCTGGTGGATATCGTGGTGTTGATCGCCGTGGCCAGTTGCATGAACTCATCGATTTATATTGCGTCGCGCATGCTGTTTTCCCTGGGCAAGCGCGGTGATGCACCGGCGATGTTGAAGAAAACCTCGGCGGCCAGTGTGCCCCGGGCGGCGGTGATTGCCAGTACGATTCTGGGCGCTGGCGTGACCTTGTTGAGCTACTTCATGCCGGCCGGGTTGTTCCAGTTCTTGCTTGCCAGCTCCGGTGCCATCGCCTTGCTGGTGTACCTGGTGATCGCGGTTTCACAACTGCGCATGCGCAAGATCCTGTTGCGCCGCAACGTCCCGCTGACCTTCAAGATGTGGTTGTTTCCGTGGCTGACCTGGCTGGTCATCGCCTTCATCTGCGCCGCATTGACGGTGATGCTGGTGACGCCCGAGCACCGTTTCGAAGTGTCCTCGACCCTCAGCCTCGCCTTGCTGATTTCCTTGATCGGCCTGCTCACCGCGCGGCATCCCGAACGCGCAACCAAGCCGGTAGCGGCAGCGTCACAACCATGAGTGAGCGCCCGGTCAACAGCCTCATTTTCCTGTTGCTGGACCAGTTCACCCTGATCTCCCTGGCCTCGGCCCTCGAGCCGTTGCGCATGGCCAATCAGCTGTCGGGCCAGGAGCTTTACCGCTGGCACACCGCAAGCCTCGACGGTAACCCGGTATGGGCCAGCGACGGAGTGCCCATCACCCCGGACGGTTCGATCCTCAGCGTGGCGCCTGCCGACACCGTGATCGTCTGCGGCGGCATCGGCATCCAGGGCACCGTTACCCGCGAGCTGGTCAAATGGCTGCGCAGCCAGGCACGTTATGCCAAGCGCCTGGGCGGCATCTGCACCGGCAGTTTTGTGCTGGCGCGAGCCGGGCTGCTCGATGGTTTTGAATGCAGCGTGCATTGGGAATGGTTGGCGGCCATGCAGGAAGCCTTTCCACGGGTGGCGGTCAGCTCCAGCCTGTTCACCCTCGACCGCGACCGCTTCACCAGCTCCGGCGGCACCGCGCCCCTGGACATGATGCTGCACCTGATCGGCCGTGATCACGGGCATGTGTTGTCGGCCGCGATATCGGACATGTTCGTGTACGAGCGCATCCGCAACGAACAAGACTACCAGCGCGTGCCCCTCAAACACATGCTCGGCACCCAGCAACCCAAATTGCAGGAAATCGTCGCGTTGATGGAGGCCAACCTGGAAGAACCGATCAACCTGGATGAACTGGCAGCCTACGTCGCGCTGTCGCGTCGGCAACTGGAGCGCATGTTCCAGAAGTACCTGCACTGCTCACCGTCGCGCTACTACCTGCGACTGCGCTTGATCCGCGCCCGGCAACTGCTCAAGCAAACCCCCATCTCCATCGTCGAACTGGCGGTGCTGTGCGGCTTTATCTCCACGCCGCACTTCTCCAAGTGCTACCGCGAATACTTCGGCGTGCCGCCCAGTGATGAACGCTCGGTGACCGACAGCGAGCGGTCTATCGTGGTCAAGCCGATCCTGCATGCCTTGCCGACGCCCGTGCCGATGAACGTGATGGAACAGGCGCGGGGTGAGTCGACGTTTGCGAGTGTGAAGAGCCTTAAGCCAGCGTGATTGACGGGACGCCTAAAGTTAAATGCCAAAGCCACCCTCTACCTGATGTATGCAGGCCAAATGTGGGAGGGGCCGGGCGGTAAATAAAAGTTCAGAATGCCCAAGTAAAGTTTATTAGGGGCTGCACGACCCACTCTGAATATTAACGGTGGCTCCTAACGAGAGATCAGCAAATGAAGTGTGAAAAACTTTCACCCACTGATGCAGACGCTTTATTACGTTTTTTCTGCCAGCTAGTCGACCAGGATTCTGAGCGTGTCGAGCGGCCGGAAGATGCGCTGCAGTTGGACCATGACAAGGAGGTTGCATGGATCAACGGGCTACTCGAGAAAGAGCGAGCAGGAGAGGTCGCTGCGTTGTGTGTGTTGAATGACGAGGCGGTGATTGTCGGATTAGGTGAAGTTGAGCGTCGACCGCGATGGATTGAACGGCATGTGGCGGAAATTCGATTTGGCTTGCTGCCTGGTTGTCTTGATGAAGGCTGTGAACTGGTGAGGCAGTTGGAGCAAAGGGCGACGTTCATGGGAATTGAATTGTTGTACTACTTTCACCTTGCTACTCAATCCCAGGGGATTGCGGTTTTGGAAGCGTGTGGGTTTGAACTTTCAGGGGAACTGCCGGGGTACTACAAAAAAGAGCAAGGGTACGTTGATCGCGTTTTCTATTCGAAGACCCTGGGCGTAAGCCATTGCTGTTGACGCTGCTGGCGGCGCGTCAGCATGGATGGACGAGCACTTTCTATCTGATAAATAGAGATCAATTGTGGGAGGGGGCTT
>NZ_QUZT01000100.1 GCF_004682045.1 Pseudomonas nabeulensis | reverse complement strand
CTGGCATTAGGGCAAGCCCCCTCCCACATTTTGAATGGAGTCAGACACAGAAGTTGGGGCCGCTCGAAGGCCGTGTTTACAGCAACGACAACGGGTAACTGATGATCAACCGGTTCTCATCAAACTCATTGGTGCTGAAGTCACGGCGCAATGTGGAATTGCGCCAACGCACATTCAGGTTCCTGGCCGGACCGCTCTGTACCACATAGGCCAGTTCCGATTCGCGCCCCCACTCTTCGCCATCGGTAACCGCACCCACATGCGCATGGCTGCCCCGGATATACCGGGTCATCAACGTCAACCCCGGCACACCCTGGGCGGCAAAGTCATAGTCGTAGCGCAGTTGCCACGAGCGCTCCTTGGCCGCGTCGTAGCTGGAGTTATAGCTGTCGTTGGCCAGGCTGGTGCCGGCGGTGCCATTGACGCGCATCCAGCCGTTGTCGCCGGACAGGCGTTGCAGGCCCACATAAAACGTGTGTGCGCCGGTCCTGGCCGAGAGCATGGCCGACAGCGCACGGTTGTCCAGGGTGCCGGCGCGGGCACTGCCGTTTTCTTCGCCAGAGAAGTACCCAAGGTTTGCACCCAGTACCCAACCGCCTACGGGTTGGCTGTGGATCAGGTTGAAATAGCGTTGCTGGTAGATATCCGCCAATACCGAATACCAGGCGCCGACCTGGGTTTTCTTGTCGTTGAACTGGTATTCGGCACCGCCGAAGTTGAAACGGTCGGACGTGGCATCCGGGCGGCCGCCCATGAACATGTCATCCATGCTTGCATCGTTGCGCGGGCTGTTGGCGCGAAACTGGCCGCCGTACAGGGTCAGGCCGCTGATTTCCTTCGAGGTGACCTGCGCGCCGCGAAAGGTCTGGGTCAGGGAGCGGCCATCGTCCGAGCGCAATACCGGCAACGCCGGGGCCCACTCGCCGGCCTTGAGTTCGGTGTTCGACAGCTTGGCTTTCAGCGCAATGCCAAGCCGACCAAAATCGTCCGCCGGGCGGCCATCGTCATGCACCGGCATCAGTTGGGTATTGGCCGTGCCCTTGCCGCCGTCGAGCTTCACCGAGTACAGCCCCAGCACGTCCACGCCAAAGCCGACCAGGCCTTCGGTATAGCCCGAGCGGGCATCGAGGATAAAACTCTGGGTCCATTCCTCGGCCTTGGCCTGGGGGTAGTTGCCGTTGACGAAGTTGCGGTTCAGGTAAAAATTGCGCAGGTTCAGCGAGGCCTTGCTGTCGTCCAGGAAGCCCTCGGCATGACTGCTGCCGGCGGTGAGGGCCAGGCACGTGAGGACGACGGGGTTGGAGCGCAAAAGGATCTTCATTTTTATTATTCCTTTTTGGGAGGCGAACGCCTCCCGTCGCAGATACCGGGTATCTGCTGGCGTGTTGGGATGGAGGGGTTTAGTTGCCGGTCAACGCGATGATCGCGGGCACCGTGAGCACTGCCGTGTAATAACCCATGAACTGCACGCCAATGTTGAAACCCAGGAAGCGCGCCAGGAACCCGCCGAGCAAACCGATGGTGACAATCACCATCAGCCCCAGCAGCCCGCCTTCCCAGATACCGATCACCAGCACCAGGCCGATAAAGGTGGCGATCACTGCCTCATGGCTGATCTTGCGTACCACGAACGCCGCCGCGCCGTGGGCGAAGTTCATGGTGAACGGGTACGCCACCAGGATCGCCACGATCACCGCCAGCATGCCGTAGCCGAGGAACTCCCAGTTGTTGAGCAGGTTATGCAGGTTGTTGATCTCGCCCGTGGCGTTGTCGACGAAAAACCGTGGCGGTGCGTTGAACAGCGGCGCCGCAGGACCGGCGGCCACCGGGCTCAAAGGCAACCCGAACGCCATCAGCGGGATCAGGGTTTCAGCGATATAGGTGGACTCGGTGACGCCGTTACGCGCGGTGATCACGGTGGTCAGGCGGTCGTAGGCCTGCTTGATCCGCGAGCCGATCACCTCGCCCATGATCACCGTCATTGCCACCGGGCTGAACACGAATGTCGCACTGGAGACACTGGCAGCCATGGCCGTGACACGCACCTGGCGCGGGTTGATGACCTTGAACGGGTTCGGGAAGTAACCGCTCCAGCCTTTCACATCCGGGGCCAGGGAGAACACTCGATAATGGTCACGGCGCATGCGCTGGCGTTCGCCGGGGGCCAACAGGGAAAACAGCGAGGCAATCAACGGCGCCACGGCGATGCCGAGGAAGTAACTCACCGACAGCTTCACACCGTATTGGCCAGTCAACGCCTGCAACGCCACGATCACCACCACAAATGGCACCAGCGCCAGCACTGCCGCCCAACGCCCGGCGGAGAAGTAGGCAATGGTGAACGCCGCACACAGGAACACCCACGGTGCGAACTGCTTGATCACCGTACCGAACGGCGCCAGCAACACGGCGAACAGCACCGACAACGGCACCGCGATCAAGGCCGCCACCGCGCCACCGGAGATCATTTTGCGCAGGGCGATATGCGGCACGCCGAGTTTGCGCAGGTAATTGGCGTCCGCCAGCAACGCCGTGGCCGAGGTGTCGCCGGGAATCCCCAGCAGCGCGGTAGGCACGGCGTGGGTCATGTGCTTGGCCACCGCGCCAGCCAGGAAGAACGTCAATACGCCAGCAGGTGGCGCGCCGAGCAGCACCACCAGCATGGTCAGCGGGGCCAGGGTGGTGGTTTCGTCGGTGCCGGACACCAGGCCGATGGCAGCGAACACCACTGCCCCCAGCAGCCCAAGGGCGAACGCCATCATGATTTCGTGCAATAAGGCTTCCATCACCCGCGCCCTCCGCTGAGGCTGGCGGTAAGCACCGGTGCCGGCCTGTCACGCACGCCGTCCTCACGGGCCTGGGCCTCGCGGAACAGCTCGTACAGTTCCAGCTCGCGCAGTTCCGCAATCACTTCGGGCGACAGGTCTTCCAGACGCCCGAGGCTGCCGTACTCCTTGAGCAGGTCGGCCACCACCTGTTCACGAAAACCTTGATCGGCGTGGTTTTCCTGCACATCGCGCTTGGGTGGGAACAGCTTGGCGCTGATCGCCCCTCCGGCCAGGCAGCCGAGAATGCCGATCAACATGGCGTAGGCGCGGGCCATCTGCGTCGATTCCACCACGTAGTGCAGCAGGTGCTGCGCGGCAAAATATGCCCCCAGGCTGACCACTGCGCCAATGCCGATGGACAGTGCCAGATGGCGGCCGTCGATGGTGTCGCCCCAGACCTCGTACAGGTGTTGCTTGTCCGGCGGTAAAAGAGGTTGTTGCATGGTGCCCTCCGGCCCTTTCGGGCTTGTTGTTTTTATAGGGGGGTGACGCATTTCAGGCACGGCGCACCTTGGCGCGGCCCACGGTGGTGGCCTGCCCGTGTTGGTTGACGATGCGCAAGCTCAAGGTGACCTGGAGCGCCTCGACCGACTCGATTTCGCCGCAGGCGGTGAGCACATCGCCGACATACGCCGCGCGACGGTTGCTGTACTCGAACGCCAGCAGTTCATCGGCGGCGCCCATCCAGTCGTAGAGCAATTGGGTCAGCCAGTCACCCTGCAAGGGGCCGTCCACCAGCAATGCCGGATGCCCTTCGCTTTGCTGCGCGTAGGCCAGGTCGTAATGGATGCGATGGGCGTTCCAGATTGCAGCGTTATACAGGAACAACTGCACCGTACCGGGTGTGTAGTGACGCTCAGGCAGGGCCTGGCCGACTTCAACGTTAGCCATGATTACCTCGCTATCCGGGTCAGGTATTCGATCACCCGCGGTTCGCCGGCTTCGCTTTCAAAACGGTTTTCGAACACCAGGAAAATCAGCGGCCCTTCCGCGCCCTGTTTCTCGTGGATATCCACCAGCGTTTGGCGGCACACCAACACGTCGCCCGGATAAATGCGCCCATGCACCTGATAGCGACTGCCACCGGCCAGGATGCGCTTGAGCGGCAATTCCGGCAGCAACGGGTTGTCGGGGCAATGGCCGTCTTCGCGCAACTGGTCCAGAGGCAGTACCGGCATCAGCACGCTGAACAGGAACATCAGCGGCGCTTCGTCACCGGCGAGAAACCGCGCCTCGCGTTGGCCAGTGGCCACGGCATACTTGCGGATGTCATTGCGGCTGACCTCAAAGCGCACCGGCGGCAAGCTCAGGCCGATGCAGTTTTTGATCGGTGGGGTGAGCAGGCTCAAATCACACCTCGGGCGACCAGTTCATCGTATTGGGTTTGATCCAGCCCCAGCCATTCGCGATAGATCTGCGGGTTGTGCTGGCCGACCGCAGGGGCGCTGGCGCCCTTCTCCAGGGTGCCGCCGGACAGTTTGATCGGGTTGCCGAACACCTCGAACTGCGCGCCCTGGCATTCGACGCTGACCACCATGTCACGCTCGCGCACATGAGGGTCGGCGACCACTTCGTCCATGCTTTTGATCGGTGACAGTGGGAAGCGGTCGCCGGTGAGGGCTTCCAGTTCGGCCTTGGTGTACGCCGCGCACCAGCCTTCGACGATGGGCTTGACCCGGCGCAGGTAGGTGGCTTGCTCGAAGCGCTTGGCCATGGTGTCCAGTTCCGGGTCGCTGGCCAACTCAGGCGTGCCGAACGCCTGGCACGCCTCACGCCAGAACTTGTCGGTGTAGGCACCGAAGAACACGAAACCGTCCTTGCACGCATAGCGCCCATAGGGTTTGACGAACGGATGACCGTTGCCGGTGGGGCCAACCACTTCGCCGGTTTCGGTGTAGGTGACCAGAGCGTTTTCGGTCAGGGAGATAATCGAGTCCTGCTGGGACACGTCCACCAACTGCCCGTGGCCGCTGCGTTCAGCCTCACGCAGCGCGCCAAGGGTGCCGATAGCGGCATACAGCGCGGCCGACAGGTCACCCAAAACCGTACCGACGCGCATCGGCTCTTCCACGGTGCCATTCATCGACCATAGCCCGCCGGATGCCTGGGCACTGCTGTCGAATGCCGGTCGCGATGAGTTGGGGCCGTGTTGCCCAAAGCCACTGATGGCGGTGAACACCAGCGCCGGGTTGACGGCTTTCAACACCTTGTAGCCCAGCCCCAACTTGTCCATGGTGCCGGGCCGAAAGTTCTCGATGACGATATCGGCCTTGGCCACCATCTGCAGAAACGTGGCCTTGCCATCCGGGTGCTTGAGGTCCAGGCACACAGCCTGCTTGTTGCGGTTGAACTGGGCGAAGAAACCGCTGACCGGCGTCGCGGCGCTGCGGCTCATGGGCGGGAATTCACGGGTCAGGTCCGGGTCGTTGGGGTGTTCGATCTTGATCACGCTGGCGCCCATGTCTGCCAGCAACATGGCGCAATAGGGACCGGCGACCACGCGGGTCAGGTCAAGGATGGTCACGCCCTTGAGCGGGCCGAAGCTGGCCAACGTGTGAGTGAGAGGGCTCATGGTGTCTCCGCTTATTGTTATCGGATGCGTGCGCGCAATGCCTTGGCGACCCGCGATTCACCGCTGCGTTGCAGCTGGCTATCAATAAAGACGCCTACCTCGATCAATTTTGCAAGGTCGACCCCGGTCGCGACGCCCTGCCCTTCAAACAGGTACACCAGCTCTTCGGTGGCGACGTTGCCGGTGGCACCCGGTGAATACGGGCAACCCCCCAACCCCGAGACCGAGCTGTCGAACACCCGCACCCCGGCCTGCCACGCCGCCTGCACATTGGCCACGGCCATGCCGTAGGTGTCGTGGAAATGCCCGGCCAGGGCCGTGACGGGCACCGAACCGGCGCACGCTTCGATCAACCGGTGCGTCGCCTCCGGCGTGCCGGTGCCAATGGTGTCGCCCAAACTGATTTCGTAGCAGCCCATGGCGTACAGCGCCTGAGTGACCGCCACCACTTGGGCGACGGGCACCGCGCCGGTAAACGGGCAGCCCAGCACACAAGAGACGTAGCCCCGCACTGCAACGCCCTGCTCCAGGGCCTTGGCCAGCACCGGTTCGAATCGCGCCAGGCTCTGGGCAATCGAGCAATTGATGTTCTTTTGCGAGAACGCCTCGGACGCCGCCGCAAACACCGCCACCTCGCGGCAACCGGCGGCCAGCGCCATGTCCAGGCCTTGCAGGTTGGGCACCAGGGCGGTGTAGGTCACGCCGGGGCGTTGGCCGACACGGCGCAACACCTCATCAGAACCGGCCATCTGCGGCACCCAGCGCGGCGACACGAATGCGCCGGCTTCAATGGTGCGCAAACCGCAATCGGCGAGGCGTTCCACCAGCGCTACGCGGGTGTCCACCGGCAGGCAACGGGCTTCGTTCTGCAAGCCGTCCCGCGCACCCACCTCCACCAGCCTGACGGCGTCCATGCTCATTGCCCGCGCTTTTCAAGCAACAGTGCCTGGGCGCGGTCGGCGCGCACATCGTGGGTCGCGACCATGCGTTCCACCAGCCATTGCACTTCATCACCGCGAGCACCGGCCGACAACGCCACGTTGCGCGCATGCAGCGCCATATGCCCACGCTGGATACCTTCGGTGGCCAGGGCCCGCAACGCGCCGAGGTTCTGCGCCAGGCCGACGGCGACGGCGATTTCACCCAGCTCCTGGGCGCTCTTCACCCCCAGAATGCGTAGCGAAAATTGTGCCAGCGGGTGGGTCTTGGTGGCACCGCCGACCAGTCCCAACGGCATCGGCATTTCCAGCGTACCGACCAAATGGCCCTGGCTGTCTTTCTCCCACGTAGTCAGCGAACCGTAGTGCCCGCTGCGGCAGGCATAGGCATGGGCACCGGCTTCCACGGCGCGCCAGTCATTGCCGGTGGCGACTACCAGCGGGTCGATGCCGTTCATGATGCCTTTGTTGTGGGTGGCCGCGCGGTATGGGTCGATGGCGGCGAAGGTGTAGGCGTCGATCACGCCTTCGATCACCTCCTCACCGCTGTACTCGGTGGTGGCCAGGTGTTGCGGGGCGATGCGCAGTTGGGCGCGGGCCAGGCGCAGGTCCGCCAGGTTGGACAGGATGCGCAGGCGTACCTTGCCGCCGGTGAGGCGCTCCATCAGCGGCGCCACGGCTTCGGCCATGGTGTTGACGGTGTTGGCGCCCATGGCGTCGCGCACGTCGACAATCAGGTGCGCCACCAGCATTGGCCCGCGTGGGCTGTCGGCAAAGGTGTGCACTTCGATGTCGCGGCAGCCACCACCAAGGGTGTTCAGCAGTTGGTCCTTGCTGTTGGCCATGGCGATGATTTCGTCCTTGTTGCGCAGCAGGCTCAAGCGCGCATTGAACGGGTCGCTGATGCCGATGATCTGCACCTGGGCGCGCATCAGCGGTGCACTGCTGGAGGTCTGGAAGCCGCCAGCCGGGCGGGTCAGCTTGGCCATGAACGAGGCGGCGGCGACCACCGAAGGCTCTTCCACCACCAGCGGGATCACCACGTCGCGGCCATTGATGCGGAAGTTACTGGCCACGGCGTAAGGCAGTTCGAACTTGCCGACGACGTTTTCGATCATGCCGTCGGCGATGTCCAGCGGCAGCGCGCCGGCGTCACGCAGCAGCGCAACATCTTCGCCGCTCAGGCCGAGCAAGGCTTGCAGGTGTTCAAGACGTTGGCTGGGGGCCAGGCTGCGAAAGTTGGGCAAGCGGGAATCAATCGACATTCAGGGGCTCCTCAGGGAGTCATTTGTTATTGGATGTCGCCAAATTGCCCCATCTGTAGCCTTGAAAGAAGGTACAGTTTTGCCGGACAGTTCGCCGACTGTACCCATAAACAAGAACCCACGAGGAATTGCAGCATGTCGCGCCCTACCCTCGCGCAACAGGTGGCCAGCGCCATCGCCCAGCAGATTACCGATGGCGCACTCAAGGCCGGCGAGAAGCTGCCGTCGCTGCGCGAATACATGCGATTGCATGGGCATTCGAAGAACACCGTGATCACCGCCTACGAGCACTTGGCCGCCGAAGGGCTGGTGGAGGCACGCCATGGCCAGGGCTTTTTCGTGATCAAGCGCGTGGCCCACACCAGCGAGGAAGAAGACAGCCTGCCGTACAACCGCGCCCTGGACACCATCTGGATGATGCGCCAGCAGTTCGTGCGCGACCCCGGCCATTCCCACCTCGGCGAAGGCTTCCCGCCGGTGGAATGGCTGATGGACATGCGCCTGGACAAGTTCCACCGCCAAGTGGTGCGCGCCGGCGTCACCACACTGTTTCGCTATGGCACACGCCTGGGCAACGCCGGGTTGCGCGCGCGACTGGTGCAGAAACTCGCTGGTTACGCGTTGCCGGTTTCACCCCGGCAATTGGTGACCACCCTGGGCGCCAACCACGCCATGGACCTGATCATCCGTCGCTACCTCAACCCCGGCGACCCTGTGCTGGTGGAGGACCCCGGTTACTACCCGCTGTTCGGCAAACTGCAATTGCAGGGCGCGCGCATGTTCGGCGTGCCCCGCGAGCCCGACGGGCCGGACCTGCACGCGCTGGAACAACTGATCAAGGCCCATCGCCCGCGCCTGTTTTTCTTGCAGTCCATCGGCCACAACCCCACTGGCTCCGACCTGTCGCCGGCCAAGGCTCACCAACTGCTGCGCATTGCCGAGACCTACGACCTGCTGTTGGTGGAGAACGACGCGATGGCCGACTTCAAGCCCAGCTCGGCGATCAAGCTGTCGGCGCTGGACCAGCTCAACCGCACGTTGTATGTGGGCAGTTTTTCCAAATCGGTCTCGGCGGCGCTCCGCGTGGGCTTTATCGCCGGCAGCAAGCAGCGCGTCGAAGAGCTGGCGGATATCAAGATGATCCTGCACAACAGCGGCGCCGAGTACAGCGAGCGCACCCTCGACGTGATCCTCGGCGAAGGCCAGTTCCTGCGCCACCTGTCACGCCTGCAAGACCGCCTGCGCCACGCCACCGCACGTGGCCTGGACCTGCTCGATGAACTCGGCGCCGAGGTGTTCTGCCGCCCGGAACAGAGCCTGTACCTGTGGGCACGCTTCCCGCGTATCGAGGACGCCAATGCCCTCACCCGCCACTGCCTGGCCCAAGGGGTGATGCTGGCGCCGGGGTCGATCTTCTCGACCCAACCCAAAGAGGTGTCACCCTGGACTCGGCTGAACGTGGCTTACCTGGACGACCCGGTGTTCTGCCGCATCATCCGCGAGCTACAGGTTTAACGAAATTTTCATGTTTGCCCCCCTATGATCGCCCACCTCGTTGGGGAGTAACCGGCTTCTGACCCTGTTGGAAGCGTTCGTATCAACATATTCGGCAACCTGCCGTGGTACGAACATCGCTTTGCGGTTGGTGAGACCAGCGACACTTTCATGCCTAAAGTCGGGCGCGTGGAGGTGTCGTTGTGTCCCATAGCCCGACTGGAAGCCCTACCGTGAATCCCATTTCCTTGATCCTCCTGGCCCTGGCCATGTCCACCGACGCCTTTGCGGCGGCCATCGGCAAAGGCTCCAGCCTGCACAAACCCCGCCTCACCGAGGCCCTGCGCGCCGGCCTGATCTTTGGTGTGATCGAAGCCATTACGCCGATGATCGGCTGGGCCATCGGCCATGCGGCCACCCGCTGGGTGGAAGATTGGGACCACTGGATCGCCTTTACCCTGCTGGTCGCCCTGGGCCTGCACATGATCTACAACGGGTTGAAGGCCGATGATGAAGAGGTCGAAAAACCGACCCAGCATTCGTTCATGATCCTCGCGGTGACGGCCTTCGCCACCAGCATCGATGCGCTGGCGGTGGGTGTGGGCCTGGCGTTTGTCGATGTGAATATTCTGGTGGCATCCGCCGCCATCGGCCTGGCGACGATGACCATGGTGACCATCGGCATGATGCTTGGGCGGGTGCTCGGTACCATCGTGGGCAAACGCGCCGAGATGATCGGCGGTGTGGTGCTGATGTTGGTGGGTGCGACGATTTTGTATGAGCACTTGTCTGCTTAAAGCCAACACAAAGCTAATGTGGGAGGGGGCTTGCTCCAGATGAGGGAGTGTCAGTTAACAAATTTGTAGCTGACACTCCCTCATCGGGGGCAAGCCCCCTCCCACATTTGTCCCTCATACATCAGGTAGATAGTGGTTTGCTCTGGCTCTGGCTCTGGCTCTGGCTTTTGATCTTGATTTTGATCTTAGTCGCCCCGTTAAACCACGCTGGCCGAACGCAGGCTTGAATCCGTGGGTAACCCGGCAGGACGCCGGGTTAGCCGTCCTGGGCCATGGATGGCCCATGACGGCGGCCCACGGATTCAAGCCGGAGTGAGGGAACGCCGAGCCTAGGCGAGGCGCCGAGTGGTGGGGCGAAGGCCTTTTGCTTACTTTTGGGCCTTTCCAAAAGTGAGCCGCTGTAAGAGCGGAACCCTAAGTCGCCGTTACCTAACTAACGGATATGTACACCGATCGACCGCCATCGGGGGCAAGCCCCCTCCCACAGGAGATCTACAGTGATGTTGAGACCGTGTCTCAGGCAGCGTGGCGCTCTTTTTTCAGGCTGTTCATATCGATCACAAACCGATACTTCACATCCCCCTTGAGCATCCGCTCATACGCCTCATTGATGCTCTGGATATCAATCATCTCGATGTCCGAGACAATCCCGTGCCTGGCACAAAAATCCAGCATGTCCTGGGTCTCCTGAATCCCGCCGATCAACGAGCCCGCCAGGCTGCGGCGCTTGAAGATCAGGTTGAACACCGTGGGCGATGGGTGCGGGCTGTCCGGCGCACCGACCAGGGTCATGGTGCCGTCGCGCTTGAGCGCGTTAAGAAACGCATCCAGGTCATGCGGCGCAGCAACCGTATTGAGGATGAAGTCCAGGCTGTTGGCGACCGTGGCCATCTCGTCGGCATTCTTCGACACCACCACCTGATCGGCCCCCAGGCGCAGACCGTCTTCACGCTTGTTGGGTGAGGTGGTGAACAAGGTGACATGGGCGCCCATCGCATGGGCGATCTTCACCGCCATATGCCCCAGGCCACCCAGGCCGACCACGCCGACCTTTTTGCCAGGGCCGACCTTCCAGTGGTGCAGCGGCGAATAGGTGGTGATGCCCGCACACAGCAACGGCGCAACGGCGGCCAGGTTGGCATCATCGTGGGAGATGCGCAGCACGAACTTCTCCTTGACCACGATGCTGTCGGAATAGCCGCCAAAGGTGTTTTCACCGCCGAACACCGGGCCGTTGTAGGTGCCGGTGAAGCCGTTTTCGCAGTACTGTTCTTCACCCTCGGCGCAGGATGGGCAGTGTTGGCAGCTGTCGACCATGCAGCCGACACCGGCCAGGTCACCCACCTTGAACTTCTTCACATTCGCGCCCACCGCCGTGACGCGGCCGACGATCTCGTGGCCGGGCACCGACGGATACAGGGTGTTGTTCCACTCGTTGCGCGCGGTGTGCAGGTCGGAGTGGCAGACGCCGCAATAGAGAATGTCGATCTGCACGTCATCCGCCCCCGGCGTGCGGCGCTCGAAGGTGTAGGGCTTGAGGGCGTCTTTGGCGTTCTGCGCGGCGTAGCTGTAAGTCTTGGCCATTTCGTTCACCTGTGTGATCTGACATGAGAGGTCAGTGGACCAGCATAGACGCTGAACCGTTCAACCGAGCACACCGGTACAAGCCCTTCGTCCGGTTTGTCACCATAGTGAGCTAGAGTTTTCCCCTCACCCACCGAAGGAGTTTTCCATGAGCACATTCGTTGCCAAAGACGGCACCCAGATCTACTTCAAGGATTGGGGCAGTGGTAAGCCCGTATTGTTCAGCCACGGCTGGCCGCTGGATGCGGACATGTGGGAATACCAGATGGAATACCTGAGCAGCCGCGGTTTTCGCACCATCGCCTTCGACCGCCGCGGCTTCGGGCGTTCGGACCAACCGTGGACCGGTAACGACTACAACACCTTCGCCGACGATATCGCCCAGTTGATCGAACACCTGGACCTGAAGGACGTGACCCTGGTGGGCTTCTCCATGGGTGGCGGCGACGTGGCGCGCTACATCGCCCGCCATGGCAGCGCCCGTGTGGCCGGCCTGGTGTTGCTGGGGGCGGTGACGCCGATCTTCGGCCAGACCGCCGATTACCCGCAAGGCGTACCGGCCGAGGTGTTCGACGGCATCAAGGCCGGTTTGCTCAAGGACCGTGCGCAGTTCATCTCCGACTTCAACACGCCGTTCTTCGGTATCAACAAGGGCCAGGTCGTCTCGCCGGGTGTGCTGACCCAGACCCTGCAGATCGCCTTGCAGGCGTCCCTCAAGTCGACCGTCGATTGCGTCACCGCGTTTGCCGACACCGATTTCCGCCCGGACATGGCCAAGATCGACGTACCGACCCTGGTGATCCACGGCGATGGCGACCAGATCGTACCGTTCGAGACCACCGGCAAAGTGGCCGCCGAGATGATCAAAGGCGCTGAACTGAAAGTCTACAAGGACGCGCCACACGGCTTCGCCGCCACCCATACCCAGGCGTTGAACGAAGACCTGCTGGCGTTCCTGAACCGCTGATTCACCCACAAAAAAGCACCACCATTTGTAGTGAGCGGGCTTGCCCCGCGCTGGGTGGCGAAGCCGCCCCAAATCCATACGGCTCGGTTCTACTGATACACCGAGGCGCCTGGGTTTAGGGCGGCTCCGCCACCCAGCGCGGGGCAAGCCCGCTCACTACAATCAAGTAAAACGCTGGCTCAGCACCAGGCGCCCCGGCCCGCTGATCAGCAGCGTGGTGAAAATGATCAGCAGCAACCAGCCGAACTGCGCTTCAAACAGCGTCCACTCCGGGTGCACCACCACCAACGCAATCAACAGCACGCTCAGAATCGGCAGGCACGCCAGGCGCACCAGCACCCCGGTGATGATCAACAGCGGGCACAGTACCTCGGCGAAAATCGCCAGCAACAACGTAACGGTCGCGCCCAGGTGAAACGGGTCTTCGATCAGCTTCAATTGCTCGGTGTAGTTGAGCAACTTGGGCAACCCGTGCACCCACAGCAGGAACAGCGCCCCGCTGACCCGCAAGAACAATAGCCCCAAGTCCTGATGTTTCGATTCGTTCATATGCGCTCCCCGTGGATTGACCCTCTAACCGGTCAATTCTGACGACGACGGCGCACGCAAGATTGCAACTGTGTGCTGACCTCACTCCCCCGTACCGGCAAACGCGGCGACGATCTCATCAATCACCACCCGCACCCGTGCGGTGTGGCGCAGGTCGGCGTGGGTCACCAGCCACACGTCATAGGGCGTGGGCCGCACGCGTTCTGGCCACAGGCGCACCAGCCCGTCGCGCTCGCCGGTGTACACCGGGATTTCGCCGATACCGATGCCGGCAGCGATGGAGCGACGCACCAGCAGGCTGGAACTCAAGGCCGCGACGATGCGCCCCCGGCCAATAGGCTCGGACACCAGCGCCAGGTCCTTCTGGCTTTGTAGATACGGTTGGTAGACCACCAGGTCGTGGCCTTCGAACGAGCTGCCGGGCTGCGGCGAACCGTGGCGGTCGATATAGCCTTGGGAGGCAAACAGGCCCACCGGCCAACGGGCGATGCGGCGGGCGATCAGGTCGGGGTTGTCCGGGCGCTGGTTGCGCACGGCAATATCCGCTTCGCGCTTGGCCAGGCTGAGCAGTTGGGTGGAAGCGTCCAGCTGCACGCGTATGTCCGGGTGCTTGTCATGCAGACGGGCAATGGAAGGGATCAGGAAGTCGATGGCCAGGGAGTCGGTGGTGCTGACGCGCACGGTGCCGGTGAGGCGATCGTCCAGGCCCTGGATCTGACGCTCCAGGTCGAGTGCCGAGCGCTCCATTTTTTCCACTGAGTGCAACGCCGCCTCGCCCACGGCGGTGAGGGCATAACCCTCGGAGGTGCGCAGAAACAACGTCGCGCTCAAGGACTTCTCCAGCGCATTGATGCGTCGACCGACCGTGGCCTGGTCCACCCCCAACACCCGCGCGGCACCGCGCAGCGTGGATTCGCGGCAAACCGCCAGGAACACCCGTGCATCATCCCAATTCATGTTTTTCTCCACCGCTGCGAATATGCATCACCATGATGCTAACTCGCAGCATTATTGCATCAGAAAACCTGGATATGCTGGGCACCAGAGAAAAATACCCAGGACAGCCATCATGCTCGACACTCACGCATCACCCCGCAGCGCGGTCTGGCTGCCCATCTTCGCCGGCCTCTGTGCCAGCCTGGTCAGCATCGGGCTGGCGCGGTTCGCCTATACGCCGTTGATCCCCAGCTTGATCCAGGCCCACTGGTTTTCCGCCAGTGACGTGGTGTACCTCGGTGCCGCCAATCTGGTGGGCTACTTGATCGGCGCGCTGATCGGTCGGCCCATTGCCCAGCGCACCTCCAATAAAACGGCATTGCGCCTGATGATGGTGGCGGTGACCCTGGCGTTCTTCGCCTGTGGCTTCCCGCTGTCGGTGACGTGGTTCTTCGGCTGGCGCCTGCTGTCGGGCATTGCCGGTGGCGCGATCATGGTGTTGGTAGCCGCGACTGTGCTGCCCCATGTACCGGCTGAACGGCGGGGCCTGGCCAGTGGCGCGATCTTTCTCGGCATCGGCCTGGGCATTGCCGGCTCCGGCACACTCGTCCCACCGTTGTTGAGTCTGGGCTTGCAGCAGACCTGGTTCGGCCTGGGCCTGTTGGCCGTGGTGTTGACCGCCGCCAGTTGGTTCGCCTGGCCGACCGGTGCGCAGCATGAGGCACCGCTGCCAACGGGTACTCCAGCACCAACGCCCTCCGGTGTGTACCTGTTGTTTGCGCAATACGCCTTTATGGCGGCGGGCCTGGTGCCGGCCATGGTGTTCCTGGTGGACTATGTGGCCCGTGGCTTGGGTGACGGCGCGCACATTGGCGCGATGATCTGGGTGATGTACGGCCTGGGCTCGATTGTGGGGCCGGTCACCTACGGGTTCCTGGCCGATAAACTCGGTGCCCGCGTGAGCATTCGCGTGGTGCTGGTGGTACAAGCGATCGCGGTCGGGCTGTTACCGTTTGCCGGCTCGTTCACCGCCCTCGCGGTGCTGGCAGTGATCCTCGGTTCCTTCCCGCCGGGCATCGTGCTGCTGGCACTGGCGCGGGTCCACGAGTTGCTGCCCAACCATCACCAACAACAAGTGGCCTGGAGCCGCGCTACCGTGTCGTTCGCCACGTTCCAGGCGCTGTCCGGCTTTGCCTACTCAGCCCTGTTCAACAGCAGCGGCGGGCAACATGCCCTGCTGTTCATGATTGCATCCGGGGCGATTGTGGTCGCGTTGCTGCTGGAACTGGGCATGCGCTTGCTGAACCGTCGACCGCTCGCTACGGTCCCAACCCATACGTTCACCCCTACAGGACTCGCACAATGACCCTGCCAACCGACATGACCCTGATCGAAATCACCACCCCCGGCGGCCCCGAGGTGCTCAAGCCGCGCCAGGTGCCGGTGCCCTCCCCGGCAGCTGGCGAAATCCTGATCCGCGTGCACGCCGCCGGGGTCAACCGCCCCGACGCCCTGCAACGGGCAGGCACCTACCCGATGAAACCCGGCATGAGCCCCTACCCCGGCCTGGAAGTGGCCGGAGAAGTGGTGGCATTGGGTGAAGGCGTCAGCGCCTACGCCCTCGGCGACAAGGTCTGCGCGCTGACCAACGGCGGCGGCTACGCCCAATACTGCACGGTGCCCGTTGGTCAGGCGCTGCCGATTCCCGAAGGCATGGAGTGGATTCAAGCCGCCGCGATCCCGGAAACGTTTTTCACCGTGTGGGCCAACCTGTTCGGCCTCGGCGGCGCCCATAAAGGCCAGCGCGTGTTGATCCACGGCGGCACCAGCGGCATCGGCACGACCGCGTTGATGCTGTGCCGCGAGTTCGGTATCCAGGCGTTCTCCACTGCCGGCAGCGAAGAAAAATGCGCAGTGATCCGTTCGTTGGGTGCCGAGGCGATCAACTATCGCGAGCAGGATTTCGTCGAGGTCATTGGTAAGCAAGGCGTGGACGTGATCCTCGACATCATGGGCGGCTCCTACCTCAACAATAACCTCAAGGCCCTGGCCATGGACGGACGCGTGGTGCTGCTGGGCTTCCTCGGCGGCGCCAAGGCCAATGACGTGGACTTGCGGACCATCCTCGGCAAGCGCGCAAACATCACCGGCTCGCTGTTGCGTCCGCGTACCAGCGAGGAGAAAGCCGCGATTGCCCAGCAACTGCGCGAGCATGTATGGCCCGCGCTGTCCGCCGGGCGTTGCCTGCCGATGATTGACCAGGTGTTTGACTACACCGAGGCGGACAAGGCCCATGCGCGAATGGAAGGTGGGGAGCACATTGGGAAGATTGTGTTGCGAGTGATCTGACACCACCACAAATCCAATGTGGAAGCTGACTTGTGTGGGAGGGGGCTTGGTGGTGTGACGGTTTCTCGAGCCTGGAACAAAGCCAAATGTGGGAGGGGGCTTGCCCCCGATAGCGGTGGTTCAGCTTGCATATGTATCGGCTGACACTCAGTCATCGGGGGCAAGTCGAATCGTCGCACCGCCCCT
>NZ_QUZT01000099.1 GCF_004682045.1 Pseudomonas nabeulensis | reverse complement strand
CTGGCATTAGGGCAAGCCCCCTCCCACAAGGGACTGATGGTGTACCTGAGGCTATGGCCGCCTATGCAGCCAAATGCTGATCCAGCGCGTCGTTGGCACGCCTGGCCGCTTGCGCGTCGCCCTGCTCTTCCAGCAACCGCGCCAACTGGCGCAGTTGCTCCACCGTCACCCCCACCCGCAAGCTCGCGGCCACATGGGCGCGCAACTGCGGCTCCACCCCCGGTGTGGCAGCCAGGGCGGCCACCGTCGCCAGTTCACGGCTCTGCCAATCGAGGTTGTCCCGCGCAAATATGTCGCCGAACAAATGCGCCTGCAGGTATTGGTTGATCACCGGTGCGAAGTCGAACACGGGCCCCTTCACCGGTGCACCGGAGATTTTGGTCTGGTTGGCCTTGCCCAGCACCAGCAATTGCTCACCCACGGGAATGACCGCCATCGGCTCACGCCCCTGGTCGTCCTTGATACCCCGTTGCTTGCGCGCGTCAACCACCCTCATCAACTCACCCAATGCATTCAAGCTACGGGGGAAGCCCGTGTATGCGTAGAGCTGCACGAGGATTTCCTTCGCTTCGCTGACGGCCAATCCCGCATCCAGCCCACGGTTCAATGCGGCGTTGAGCGCAGGCAGATTGCTGGTGGCCATGGCCGCTGCGATCAGGGGAATCGATTGTTGCCTGGCCGACAACGCGCTGTCGCTACTCACTGATTCAGGTGGCAAAGCACCGTACTCCGCATCCGTGACCTTCTCCATCCAGTCGACATTTTTACCGTCCACCGTACCGGTCACCGCCAGGTGCATCATGGCGCTGTGGGGGGCCGCACCGTGCCAATGCTTCACGCCCGGCGGGCACACAATGACGTCCCCAGGCAAAATACGCTGCACCGGTTTGCCCCACTCTTGCGTCAACCCAACGCCCGACATCACCACCAGCCGCTGCCCCGCCGGATGGGTGTGCCAGGCCGAGCGTGCGCCCGCTTCAAAGCTGACGTAGGCGCCTGAAGCGTTGATTTCATCAGAGGCAGGAAACAGCGGATCGACCCGAACCTGCCCAGAAAAATAGTCCGCAGGACCGGCCATCGAGGCCTGGCTGTTGGCACGACGAACCTGTTGCTCACCTTCGGACTCCGCGCCCGCCGCGAACGGCGCCGTGGCGCACATCGCCAGGCCAATAAGGGTTTGTTTCATGGTGCAAGTTCCTCCAATCACAGGGTTCGGGCGTAGAACGCGCTGAGCTGTTCGATGGCACTGTCCACATACTTCGGCACCCAATAGGTCTCGATATGCGTGGCGCCGTCGATCTTGAACAACTGCTTGTCCTGGGTGCCGGTCGCTTTGGCAAACGCCTGCTCACTCATGTAGAGGCTGTCGGCCTTGCTCCCGGCGATCATCAGCAATGGCTTATCGATCAACTCGAGTTGGTCGGTGGCGTCGAAGCTCATCAAATCCAGCAAGCTGCTCAGGGTGTATTTAAAGGTCGAGTTCGGATGGGCGTGGGTCTTGCCGTAATACTCAAAGCCCTGGCGATACAGGTCGAACGGCAGCTTGGCAATTTGCTCATCGGTCAATTTCACATCACCGGTGTACACCACCGGGCCGCCGGCGGCCTCCTGAGCGCGCGCCGCCGAAGCTTGCTGCAAACGCTGTTGGATCGTATCCACTTGCGAGTCCTGATAGCCATTGCGTCGCACCAGGCCCGAGTTGAACATGCTCACCGTGGCAATCGACGCAAAGCGCTTGTCGGTACGCGCCGCCGCCAAGGAATACCCACCGCCGCCGCAGATACCCAGCAGGCCCAGGCGCCCAGTGTCGGCACCCGGATAATGGGCGATAAAGTCCGCCATGCCGTGGATGTCTTCGATGCGCGATGCAGGCTTATCGACATTGCGTGGCTCTCCGCCACTGGCGCCTTGATATGCCGCATCCGCAGTGATCGTGATGTACCCCTGATCCGCCATGCGCTGGGCATACAGGCCGGCAACCTGCTCTTTCACCCCGCCATTCGGATGGGCGACCACAATCACCGGGTAGCGCTTGCTCGCGTCATAGTTCGCCGGGGTGTAGACGTTGGCAGCGATATCCAGGCCATTGAGCTTGTAGCTCACCGGATGAATATTGACCTTGCCCGGCTCGTTCTTTTTCAACGCGCCGTCATAGACCAGGGTGAAGGGGTTTTGCTTGTAGTCGGCGGCCAACAGTTCGGTGCCCGACATACCGATCATGGCGGCCATAAACGTGGCTTTCAGGGGGGTTCGCATGGTGTGAGTGCTCCCGGCAAATGATTGCGTGATGGCTGGGGAGCACGGTAACGGGTCAGGGATTGATCGATAAATGGGGTGAATCGTATAGGACTGATATCAAAAACACATAAGTGCGTTTAGCGAGGGAGAGATACGCCGTACCTCACCTCTTCCAGCGTCACACCGCCCCTCACCAGGGTGCGCGCACTGCCGGCGTCCTCAACCCATCCGGCCTTGCGGTAAAAACGGATAGCTCTCTCATTGCGAGTCAGAACCCAGAGCGTCAGGCGCTGAAAACCTTGCGCCTCCAAGTACTGCACAGCCGTCTTCCACAAGGCGAGCCCGACGCCCGATTGCCAATGCGTGGCCAACACATAGATAGCCATGACCTCGCCGACACTTTCCCCAACGAGATCTTCATCACGACTGGCGCCCACCGATATCCAGCCGACCACCTGCTCGTCCACCTGCGCAACCCATACCTGGGACTCACCCGATTCAAGCGAGCGCTTCCAGGAGGCTTCCCGATTGGGCAGTGTGGCGTCCAGGCCTTGCAAATAATCGGCGGGCATCAGGTCTCGATAGGCGTCTTGCCAACTGCGGATATGCACCTGGGCGATGGCGTTGGCGTCGGAGGGTAAGGCCTGGCGAATCATTGCGGTACTCCTGGTTCGGGCGCTGAATGCTGGATGTATTCTTCCTAGCATGAAACCCATCGATTACGAATTAAATGCATCGGCGTCAGTGGATCATGGGCTATTGTGTTGGCCTCAAAACGGACGATAAAAATCCAGAGCACGGACGAAATGAGCCTTTACTCACCCAACGGCAGCTTGAAAAAAATAGCCTTTTTGGCGTTTGCATTGTCAATCGTTGGCGCCCTGTTCTCTTACATGTTGTGGGCCACCCGCATTGCGAAACGAACCCTTTTAATGCCTTCAATCCCTGAGTGGACGACTTACCTGGCAGGCACCGTTCTCGTCGGGCTGATTTTTGCAGGCCGAGCGCTTTATAGCCGTTCCATCGAGAAAACGCCGAAACATATCGCCAACTCTTTTGTCAGTGGCTGCTGCGTGGGTTTTGTGTGTTTTTTAAATAGTTATGACGTGCTCGCTTACCTTCTGCCAAGCGCAACCATTCACTACGACTCAACGTTTGAGGTGACCTACCCAGGCCCCTCCAACGGCAGAACCAGCCGGTGCGAGGCTGGGGTGCGGATCAACGATCCAAAGACCGGGCGAAGCATTCGACTGTGCACCGATAAAGCTGCCTTAGAACGTCAGCTAAAGCCCGGCATGAGCGCTGTACGGGTCACCGCGCAGTCGAACTCACTGGGCTCCTATATTTCTGGTTATCAATTCATTTACCAGTAACCCATTTCACCAACGGTTAAACACGGGTCATGACGGTATGAACGAAGGATGGCAACACGACGACTATCTCATCGTCTTCACACAGCAAGAGAGCGTCGCGGCAATGAACGCCTATCGATTTGATCATTACCTGCCGGGGTACACGTTGCTGGGCCTGAAGAACTGGGACGACTTTATCGTTATCAACGCGTCCGGCGTGATGTTGACGGTGCCCACGGTTCCACTCGATGGGTCCTACGCCGCACCGTTTGAGCTTCCTGCGCAGATTTCGCTGGAAGCTGACCCTCGATTCAGCGGCAAGATCAAATGGCAGTTGAAGCCGCTAGCCTTTGGGGGCGATCCAACAGACGACACGAATCTGGCCTGGATCAGCTATGAGCAACATGCTGAGCTGGTTGTCTGGTGGAATGCGCAGTACAAAAGCGCCAAGGCGCAGCCTTCGAACAGTTGAAAAAAGCCGGCTTGATTCGCGCACGCTCAAACTACCCGCCGCACATTGTTCAACCGGCCTCGCTCCCTTTATCCTCAAGCCCCCCCCCGCATCTCCGGAGCCCTCATGAACCTCGCCACCCTCGCCCTCTTCCTCCCCGCGTGCTTCGCACTGAACATGGCTCCCGGCCCCAACAACCTGCTGTCCGTCAGCAACGCCACCCGCTACGGCTTCCGCACCTCATGCCTGGCCGGATTCGGCCGCCTGCTGGCTTTCGCCGGGATGATCGCCCTGGCGTCTGCCGGGTTGGCGGTGGTGCTACAAACGTCAGAGTTGTTGTTTTATGGGATCAAGATTCTGGGCGCGGCATATCTGGTTTATCTGGCGGTGCAGTTGTGGCGGGCGGATCCGCAGCAAGAGGCCGGTGCTGTCACGGCCAAGGTGGGGTTGTGGGCGTTGGCGCGGCAGGAGTTCTTGGTGGCGGCGGGCAATCCCAAGGCAATTCTCATCTTCACCGCGTTTCTCCCGCAATTCGTGGTCCCCGGCGAACCCATCACACCGCAATTCGCATTGCTGGGTACACTGTTCCTGGTCCTGGAATGGATCGCTATCAGCTTGTACGCCTACATGGGCCTGCATATGCGTCGCTGGTTTGCCGAGCCCCGTGGCAAGCGGATTTTCAATCGTTGCTGCGCGGGCTTGCTGTCGGCGGCGGCGACGGTGTTGTTGATGGCGCGCAAGGCTTGAGGAAAAACCGATGACCCGAAACGAACTCGCCGACTTCTATCACGGTTACATCGCCTGCCTGAACCGCCAGGACTGGGACAGCCTCGGCCACTTCGTCCACCCGGACGTGACCTACAACGGCACCCACGTCGGCCTCGCCGGCTACCGCGCCATGCTGGAGCGCGACTTCCGCGAAATTCCCGACCTGGTGTTCCGCGTCCAACTGCTGGTAGCAGACCCGCCCACCGTTGCCTCGCGCCTGAACTTCAAGGTCAGTCCCAGGGGCGAGTTCTTCGGGCTGCCGATCAATGGCCGAACGGTCACCTTCGACGAGAACGTGTTCTATGCATGCATCGACGGCAAGTTCGCCCACGTCTGGTCAGTGATCGACAAAGCGGCCGTCGCCGCGCAACTGGTTGACTAAACTCTACGCACCCATTTCCGTGGAGACCCGACCATGCGCCATAAATCCACCCTCTGCCTCTGGTACAACGGCACTGCCCTGGAGGCCGCGACCTTCTACGCCTTGACCTTCCCCGACAGTCAAGTAAACGCCGTGCACCTGGCCCCCGGTGACTATCCGTCGGGCAAACAGGGCGATGTATTGACCGTTGAATTCACTGTATTGGGCATCCCTTGCCTGGGCCTGAACGGCGGTCCGATATTCCCGCACACCGAGGCGTTTTCGTTTCAGGTGCATACCGATGATCAGGCCGAAACCGACCGTTACTGGAACGCCATCGTCAGCAACGGCGGCCAGGAAAGTGCCTGCGGCTGGTGCAAGGACAAGTGGGGTCTGTCGTGGCAGATTACCCCACGGGTGTTGACCGACGCGGTGACCCACCCCGACCCGACCATCGCCAAGCGCGCGTTTGAGGCGATGATGAGCATGACCAAAATCGATATCGCCGCGATTGAAAGGGCCGTCGCCGGGGCTTGACACATTCGCCGGCATCCCCTGAATATGAGCACCTCATTCAGGGTGTGACAATTTATGTCTGCTACGTCGCCGCTTAACCTTTGCGCCATTGGCTTGATTGCCAAGGCGCAAGGTTGCGTGGCGCACGCCCTCAAATCGAAGAAACAGTCGCTCATGTGACCGGGGCGCGCTGTCCCGTCAGATGAGCTGACAGGACATTGAGCGCGACGGTCTCCCCCCTTGCACAATTCCCTCTGCCCTTCTGACGGTGACTTGAACGGTCAATCATCAGGAGAAAAAGGCATGTCAGCGTTTCAAGGTATCTGGGTTCCCGTGGTCACGCCGTTCCAGGACGGTGCCATCGATTTTATCGGCTTGCGTCGGCTGGTCGCTCATCTGCTGGACAAGCACGTGGCCGGGATCATGGTGTGCACCACCACCGGGGAGGCGGCGGCGCTGAGCCGCGAGGAACAATTGGCAGTGCTGGATGCGGTGTTGAAATGGGTGCCCGCGCATCGCGTGGTGATGGGCTTGGCGGGCAATAACCAGATTGAGTTGCTGCAGTTTCAACGCGACATCCTGCAACGCCCGGTCGCCGGCTTGCTGGTGCCGGCACCCAGCTATATCCGCCCGTCCCAGGCCGGCCTTGAAGCGTTCTTCCGCACGGTGGCCGATGCGTCCAGCGTGCCGATTGTTCTGTATGACATTCCCTACCGCACCGGCGCGACCTTTGAACAGGCGACGTTGCTGAACATCGTTGCCCATGAGCGCATCCAAGCGGTCAAGGATTGCGGCGGTAACCTGGGCAACACCCTGGCATTGCTGGCCAGCGGCCATGTGGATGTGTTGTGCGGCGAGGATATCCAGATCTTCAACGCGCTGTGCCTGGGCGCGACCGGGGCGATTGCGGCGTCGGCCCATGTGCACACCGAGCAGTTCGTAGCGTTGTGCCAGCAAGTGCGGGACAACCAGTTGGCCGAGGCGCGAGCGACGTTTTTCCAGTTGCTGCCGTTGATCCACACGATGTTTATGGAGCCCAACCCGGCGCCGGTAAAGGCTGCATTGGCGTTGCAAGGCCTGATCGGCAGCGAACTGCGGGCGCCGATGCAAGCAGCCAGCGCGGCGGTGCTGGAGCGGTTGAGCAACGCGTAGCAGCGCTTGTTGTAGTGAGCGGGCTTGCCCCGCGCTGGGCTGCGAAGCGGCCCCAAATCCCTACCGCTCGGTTTATCTGAAACACCGCGGTGCCTGGGCTTGGGGCGGCTTCGCCACCCAGCGCGGGGCAAGCCCGCTCACTACAAAAGGTATCGATGCTCATGCGCCAAAAACAGTCACCGAATGGACCGCCCGGTTGCGACCGGGCAGATCCCGGCCTATGGTCCAAGACATGCTGTGCCCTTTGCTGTCCCTCTCTATTAAAGGTGACGACATGCCTACACTGCCCCGCCCTGCCGTCCTCGAACTGATCGGCAATACGCCATTGGTTCGGGTCAGCCGGTTCGACACCGGCCCCTGCACCCTGTTTCTCAAACTCGAATCCCAAAACCCCGGCGGCTCTATCAAAGACCGCATCGGCCTGGCCATGATCGACGCCGCCGAGCGCGACGGCCGCCTGTGACCGGGCGGCACCATCATCGAGGCCACCGCCGGCAACACCGGACTAGGCCTGGCGCTGGTCGGTCGGGCCAAAGGCTATCGCGTGGTGCTGGTGGTGCCCGACAAGATGTCCACGGAGAAAGTGTTGCACCTCAAGGCCATGGGCGCAGAAGTGCATATCACCCGCTCCGACGTCGGCAAAGGCCACCCCGAGTATTACCAGGACGTGGCCGCACGCCTGGCCAAGGACATTCCGGATTCATTCTTCGCCGACCAATTCAACAACCCCGCCAACCCCCTCGCCCATGAAACCAGCACCGCCCCGGAAATCTGGGCACAAACCCAGCACGATGTGGACGCGATTGTGGTGGGCGTCGGTTCTGCCGGCACCCTTACCGGCCTGACGCGTTTTTTCAAACGGGTGCAACCCGAGTTGGCCATGGTGCTGGCCGATCCGGTGGGCTCGGTGATGGCCGAATACAGCCGCAGTGGCCGTCTGGAAACACCGGGATCGTGGGCGGTGGAAGGCATCGGCGAGGACTTCATCCCGTCGATTGCCGACCTGTCCAGCGTGCGTCACGCCTATTCCATCAGCGATGAAGAAAGCTTCGATCACGCCCGCCAATTGCTGCGTGCCGAGGGCATCCTCGGCGGCTCGTCCACCGGCACCCTGCTCGCCGCCGCGCTGCGTTTTTGCCGCGAACAAACCGAGCCCAAGCGCGTGGTGACCTTCGTGTGCGACACCGGTACGCGCTACCTGTCGAAGGTCTACAACGACCAATGGATGAACGACGCGGGCCTGTTGCAATACAAACACTACGGCGACCTGCGCGACCTGATTGCCCGTCGTTTCGAGGATGGCCGCGTCATCAGCGTGAGCCCCGATGACACCTTGCTTACCGCCTTCCAGCGCATGCGCCTGGCGGATGTGTCCCAACTGCCGGTGCTGGTGAATGGCAAAGCACTGGTGGGCGTGATCGATGAGTCCGACATCCTGCTGGGCCTGCACCACGACGCCGCGGACTTCAAAATGGTTGTCGCCAGCGCCATGACCGACACTCTGCAAACCCTCGACCCCAGCGCCAGCCTCGCCGAATTGCAGGCCGAACTGGACCGCGACCATGTCGCCATCATCGCCGACCCCTCGGGCTTCCATGGCCTGATCACCCGCGTCGACCTGCTCAACCACCTGCGGAGATCCCTTGCATGAGTCATCCCGAAAAATCTGCATTTGCCACCCGCGTGATCCATGCCGGGCAATCCCCCGACCCGACCACGGGCGCGCTGATGCCGCCGATCTACGCCAACTCCACCTACCTGCAAGACAGCCCCGGCGTGCACAAGGGGTTTGACTATGGCCGCTCCCATAACCCGACGCGTTTTGCCCTGGAACGTTGCGTGGCGGATTTGGAAGGCGGCCGCCAGGCGTTTGCGTTTGCTTCCGGTCTGGCGGCGATTTCGACGGTGCTGGAGTTGTTGGACGCCGGGGCGCACATCGTCTCCGGCAATGACCTGTATGGCGGCACTTTCCGCCTGTTCGACAAGGTGCGCCAACGCAGTGCCGGGCATCGCTTCAGCTATGTCGATCTGACTGAGCTGTCAGCGTTTGAGGCGAGTTTGCAGGACGACACGCGCATGGTCTGGGTCGAAACCCCGAGCAACCCGCTGCTGAGCCTTACCGACCTCAGTGCCATTGCGCGCATCTGCCGTGATCGCGGGATTATCTGCGTGGCCGACAACACCTTTGCCAGTCCGTGGATCCAGCGACCGCTGGAGTTGGGCTTTGATGTGGTGGTGCACTCCACCACCAAGTACCTCAATGGGCATTCGGATGTGATCGGCGGCATCGCCATTGTCGGTGACAACCCGGCGTTGGCTGAGCGCCTGGGCTTCCTGCAAAACTCCATCGGTGCCATCTCAGGCCCGTTTGATGCGTTCCTCACCCTGCGCGGCGTGAAGACCCTGGCGCTGCGCATGGAGCGGCATTGCAGCAATGCTTTGGACCTGGCGACCTGGCTGGAGCAACAGCCGCAAGTGGCGCGGGTCTACTACCCCGGCCTGGCGTCCCACCCACAGCACGAACTGGCCCGTCGGCAAATGCGCGGGTTCGGCGGGATGATCTCGATTGACCTCAACAGCGACCTGGCCGGCGCCCGGCGCTTCCTGGAAAACGTGCAGATTTTCGCCCTGGCCGAAAGCCTCGGCGGCGTGGAAAGCCTGATCGAACACCCGGCGATCATGACCCATGCAACGATCCCCGCCGCTACGCGGGCGCAGTTGGGCATTGGGGATGGGTTGGTGCGGTTGTCGGTGGGGGTTGAGGATGTGGAGGATTTGCGGGCGGATTTGGCCCAGGCCCTGGCCTATATCTAGAGCCCAAATGAGGTCAAATGTGGGAGGGGGCTTGCCCCCGATCGCGGTGGGTCAGCTTGCTTGTGTGCCGGCTGATACTCAGTCATCGGGGGCAAGCCCCCTCCCACATTTTGGCCCTGTTACATCAGGAAGGTATCAGCGTGACGTTACGTTGGCGCGAGCTGAGTGCAGCTTTTTGTAGCTCTCAATCAACCGCTGATGCCGCTCCAGTCCTTCCAGCTTCAGGCTGGTCGGCGTCAAGCCATAGAACCGCACGTCACCGTTGACCGAGCCAATCACCGCATCCATCCGCTCGTTGCCGAACATGCGGCGGAAGTTGGCTTCATAGTCAGCCAACTCCAGATCGTCATCCAATTCCATCTCCAGCACCGCATTCATCGCCTGGTAAAACAGGCCACGTTCGACGGTGTTGTCGTTGTACTGCAAGAACATCTCCACACACTCCTTGGCCTCTTCATACTGCTTCAAGGCCAGGAAGATCAGCAGCTTCAACTCCAGGATGGTCAGTTGGCCCCACGCGGTGTTGTCGTCGAACTCGATGCCGATCAGGGTGGTGATGTCGGTGTAGTCGTCCAACTCGCTTTCGATCAGGCGTTCGACCAGCGCTTGCAGTGCTTCTTCATCGAGGCTGTGCAGATTGAGGATATCCGCACGGAAAAACAGCGCCTTGTTGGTGTTGTCCCAGATCAGGTCGTCCACCGGGTAGATTTCCGAATAATCCGGCACCAGGATGCGGCACGCGGTGGCGCCGAGGTGTTCGTACACCGCCATGTAGGACTCTTTACCCATGCCTTCGAGAATGCCGAACAGGGTCGCCGCTTCCTGGACGTTGGAGTCTTCGCCCTCACCGGTGAAGTCCCACTCGACAAACTCATAGTCCGACTGGGCACTGAAGAAGCGCCACGACACCACGCCGCTGGAGTCGATAAAGTGCTCGACGAAGTTATTCGGCTCGGTCACCGCTTGCGCTTCGAAGGTCGGCGCCGGCAAGTCGTTCAAGCCTTCGAAGCTGCGGCCTTGCAGCAGTTCGGTGAGGCTGCGTTCCAGTGCCACTTCCAGGCTTGGATGGGCGCCGAACGAGGCGAATACGCCGCCGGTGCGTGGGTTCATCAAAGTCACGCACATCACCGGGAATTCGCCGCCCAGGGAGGCGTCTTTCACCAGCACCGGGAAGCCTTGGGCTTCCAGGCCTTGAATGCCAGCCAGGATACTTGGGTATCTGGCCAATACCTTGGCCGGTACATCCGGCAGGGCAAACTCACCCTCGATGATTTCGCGCTTCACCGCCCGCTCGAAGATCTCCGACAGGCACTGCACCTGGGCTTCGGCCAGGGTGTTGCCGGCGCTCATGCCGTTGCTCAGGTAGAGGTTTTCGATCAGGTTGGAGGGGAAATACACCACCTCGCCATCGGACTGGCGCACAAACGGTAACGAGACGATGCCACGCGCCTCATTGCCGGAGTTGGTGTCGAACAGGTGCGAGCCGCGCAGTTCGCCTTCACGGTTGTAGACCTTGAGGCAATAGGCATCGAGGATTTCAGTCGGCAGCTCGTCATTGGCGCCCGGCTGGAACCAGCGCTCGTCCGGGTAGTGCACGAACGGCGCATTGGCCAGTTCTTCACCCCAGAACTGGTCGTTGTAGAAGAAGTTGCAGTTGAGCCGCTCGATAAATTCGCCCAATGCCGACGCCAGTGCGCCCTCTTTGGTCGCGCCCTTGCCGTTGGTGAAGCACATCGGCGAATGGGCATCACGGATATGCAGCGACCACACGTTGGGCACGATATTGCGCCACGACGCGATCTCGATCTTCATGCCCAGCCCGGCGAGGATGCCGGACATATTGGCGATGGTCTGCTCCAGCGGCAGGTCTTTGCCAGCGATATAAGTGCCGCCCTCGGACGTCGAGTTGGGCATCAACAGTGCTTGCGCATCCGCATCGAGGTTCTCAACTTCTTCGATAACGAACTCAGGACCGGCCTGCACGACTTTTTTCACCGTGCAACGGTCGATGGAGCGCAGGATGCCTTGGCGATCTTTATCGGAAATATCCGCCGGCAACTCCACCTGGATCTTGAAGATCTGGTTGTAGCGATTCTCGGGATCAACAATGTTGTTCTGCGACAGGCGGATATTGTCCGTGGGGATATTGCGCGTCTGGCAATACAACTTGACGAAGTACGCCGCACACAACGCCGACGACGCCAGGAAGTAATCGAACGGCCCCGGTGCCGAGCCGTCGCCCTTGTAGCGAATCGGCTGGTCGGCAATCACCGTGAAGTCGTCGAACTTGGCTTCCAGTCGGAGGTTGTCGAGAAAGTTGACCTTGATTTCCATGGGGGCACACCAGAATAACGGCTAAACAAAAATGGCCATTATGGAGGTTTTCACCGGGAAGTTTCAGGCTTTTGACCAATGGCTGGCGAAATATCAAATGTGCATTAATCTTTTCGAAGTTGAGGCCGATTGGCTGACTGCAACCAGGGAGTAGTCGGAATGCGCAACAACCAGCCAGTGACACAGCGCGAGATTTACCTCGCGCCTCAACAGAAACTTATCTCTGCCACCGATGTTCGCGGTGTCATCACTTATTGCAACGACGCCTTTGTCGACATCAGCGGCTTTGACCGCGCCGACCTGATCGGCGCCCCGCAAAATATCGTGCGTCACCCCGATGTGCCCCCCGCCGTTTTTGCTCATATGTGGAATGCGCTCAAGCAAGGCCAGCCCTGGATGGGCATCGTCAAGAACCGTTCGAAAAACGGCGATCACTACTGGGTCAATGCCTACGTCACGCCGATCTTCGATGGCAGCACAGTAGTTGGCTTTGAGTCGGTGCGGGTCAAACCCACCGCCGATGAAATCCGCCGCGCCCAGGCACTGTATCGCCGCCTCAGCCAAGGCCAGCCCGCCGTGCCGCGTCAGGATGCTTGGCTACCGGCGGTGCTTAGTGCCCTGCCCTATGCGGCCACCGCGATTGTCGGCAGCCTCGCCGGGCTTTATCTCAGTGCACCAGCAGCGCTCGCGGTGGCCGTGGCGGTCGCCATCCCGGTGGGTGTGATTTGCTCACGCTCACGTCAACGCGGCACCTTGCGCCTGTTGGAGGGCGTGGAGCCGTCAACGTCAGATGCGTTGATCGCCCAGATGTACAGCGACGCACGCGGGCCGCAGGCGCGCTTGGAAACGGCGTTTCTCAGCCAGTCCGCACGCCTGAAAACCTGCCTCACCCGCCTGCAGGACAGCGCCGAACAACTCAGCGCCCTGGCTGGGCAGTCCGATCAGTTGGCCACAGCCAGCGCCCGGGGCCTGGACCGCCAGCGCGTCGAAACCGAGCAAGTCTCGGCCGCCGTCAACCAGATGGCCGCCACCACCCAGGAAGTCGCCAGCCACGTGCAACGCACTGCCGACGCCACCCAACAGGCCAACGCCCTCACCGGTCGCGGCCGGGAAGTGGCACGCGATACCCGTGAAGCCATTGAGCGTTTGTCTGCGGTCGTCGGCGAAACCGGCGCCACCGTGGCGCAGCTGGCGCGGGACAGCGATGAGATCGGCAGCGTGGTCGACGTGATCAAAGGCATCGCCGACCAGACCAACCTGCTGGCCCTCAACGCCGCCATCGAAGCCGCCCGCGCCGGCGAGCAAGGCCGTGGCTTTGCCGTGGTAGCCGACGAGGTGCGCCAGCTGGCCCAGCGCACCGCCCAATCCACCACCCAGATCCACGCCTTGATCACCCAGTTGCAAGCGTCGTCCAGCAACGCCGTGCACAGCATGGAACACGGCCAACGCCAGGCCCAGGAAGGCGTGGCCTGGGTACTCGAAGCCGACCAGGCGCTGGTGGGCATCAGCGAAGCGGTGTCGCACATCACCGACATGACCACCCAGATCGCTGCCGCCACCGAGGAACAGAGCGCGGTGGCCGAGGAGATCAGCCGCAACATCACCACCATTGCCGAACTGGCGGACCAAACGTCGATGCAGGCCCATCAATCCACGGATTTGAGCAAGGAACTGACCAACACCGCATCCACCCAATATGCGTTGGTTGAACGTTTCAATCGCTGATCAGCAATCGCCAGGTTGCCTTTGTAGTGAGCGGGCTTGCCCCGCGCTGGGGGGCGAAGCCGCCCCAAATCCAGGCAACTCGGTCTATCTGAAACACCGCGGTGCCTGGGTTTAGGGCGGCTTCGCCCCCCAGCGCGGGGCAAGCCCGCTCACTACAAGGCGGTTGCCTTAGTGTGAACACACCGCGCTTTGCGTTAACGTTCATCCTCACCTTCCCGGATGCCCAACCATGTCCATCGCCGACAATCTCATCGCCTTCACCTTCGCCGCTACACTGCTCACCCTTACGCCCGGGCTGGATACCGCGTTGGTCCTGCGCACTGCCACCGTCGAAGGCAAGCGCCAGGCCTTGCAAGCCACCCTCGGTATCAACGCAGGCTGCCTGATCTGGGGCGCGGCGGTGGCCTTCGGGCTGGGTGCATTGATCGCGGTGTCGGAGGTCGCATTCAACTTGCTCAAATACTGCGGTGCAGCGTATCTAGCCTGGCTCGGCTTGAACATGCTGCTGCGCCCGCGCCGCTCACTGGCGCCCGCCGAGGCAAACGGAAAACCGGCCGGCAACTGGTTTATCAAGGGCATGCTGGGCAATGTGCTCAACCCCAAGGTGGGAATCTTCTACGTGTCGTTCCTGCCCCAATTCATTCCCCAGGGCAGTTCGCTGATGGTCTGGACGTTTGGGCTGGTGGGCATTCACGTAGCGCTTGGCCTGGCGTGGGCATTGGTGTTGATCGGCGCCACACAGCCGCTGTCCGGGTTCCTGCGCCGTGAGAAGGTCATCCAGTGGATGGACCGCACCACCGGGATGATCTTTGTGTTGTTTGCGGCGCGGTTGGCGTTCAGCAAACGTTAAGCCGCCCGGTCACTGCTTGCGATAAAACCCCGTGAAGTACTCCGGATTATCCGGCGCCGAGTTGTGCTCGATCACCGCGAAGTTTTTCACCAATTGGATGTGATACGGCCCGTTGCCCTTGGGTGCCAACGGTTCGCGCACGATGATCAGGTTTTCGGTCTCCATCGGCACGATGTGGTGTGCGCTCAGGATTGGCTTGGCGGTCTTGGTGTCGGTCAGTGTGACGGTGAACTCGGCCACTTCCCTGCCCTGCGCGTCGCGCTCGGGCAGGACTTTCACATCGAGGTCGCCGTCACGCCCCAGGAAGTCATCGCGCATCTGGTAGTGGCCGTCGCGCTGGTCACGTTCGACTTCACTGAGTTTGTCGTAATCGGGTTCGCGCTCATCGGCGTGCAACAGAATCGCCAGTTCGGGATGGTCGCCCTTGGCACTGCTGACCCAGGTGCCGGTGTAGTCATACGGCTCCTCGGTTTCACGGGTGATGCGCCAGATGCCGGTCTGATGGCCGTCATCGGCGTATTCGTGCAGGTAGACGAAGGGTTTGTCGTCATAGTCGCTGCGGTCGCCCACCAGCTTGATCGGCTTGCCGCTGCCGCTCTTGGTGTAACGCAGCTCGCCAATCAGCACCGCACCTTGTTGTTGGTACCAGAGCTCCACCGGGATCTTGCCGTCGAGGGTGCCAGCAAGCATCTGCGGGTCTTCATTGACAGGGCCTTCCAGGCGTGGGGTTTCGCGCCACTGGCCGTCTTTCCATTCGCCCGTGGTGCGCAGCATGTAGCCGCTGGGCATGCTGGAGTTCTGGCCGAACTCGGTGGGTGGGACTTCTTCCTGGGTGTACGAACTCAGCCGTTCCAACTGGCCGCTGCGCATCTGCCACTGGGACGAACGGGTCCAGCAACAGCCACGGTCGGTTTGCGAATGGATAACGCCATCCACGGGGCCGACCGAGAACATCCCGCCGCTGGTTTCATTGGCCAACTCAGTCAGAGGTTCGTTCAGCACCCACTGGTGCTTCTGCGGGTCTTGCAGGTACACGTCGTAGTTGGACTGGAAGCCTGCGTAGGGACCATCGCCATTGCGGATCGCCAGGTCCATGCGGCCATCGTGGTCAATGTCGGCGAAGTACAACACCCCGCTCTCGCCCACCAGGCGCCAGTCCAGGGTCTTGCCATTGTGATCCAGCGGCACAGGCGCGGCGGGCGTTTGCAATTGCTGGAGGATGTCGAGGGTGGTTTTGTCACGTACGGTGATCAGCGCACGGGCTTGTTGCTCCAGGTCTTGCGGCGCATCCGGGAACAGCACCTCCACCAGGAACTGGCCGCAGGGGTCATTGACCGAGAACGAACGGGGATCGGCCAGGGCCTGGGTGGCCAGGATCAGGAGTACAGCGCTGACGAGCGAACGCATTCAAAGCATCCTTGCTGAAATTCGGGGGCGGCAGTGTAAAGGTAAATCTGCTTAGGGAACCAGCAGCCGGATCGTCGCAGGTTTTAAGTCGAGCGCAGATCCAAATGTGGGAGGGGGCTTGCTCCCGATAACGGTGAGTCAGCTATAGATCAGCTGACTGATACACCGCCATCGGGGGCAAGCCCCCTCCCACATTTGGATCTGCGCCAGGCTGAGAAAATGGCCACACCCACCCGCCGCTGTGCGAGCAAGCACACACATTCGATTGTCGGCGTTTCAGATAAACCCTGATATGTTTCAGGCCTTTCCGGCCAGCATTTCCCCCGCTAACGCTGCGATCTTCCTGCGCAGGTCCCCGTGCACCGCTTCTGCATAGGGCACTGCATTTTTCCAGTCGTAAAACCACGCGGGCATCCGGCGTTTTTCGTCCGGCTCTGACGCGTAGCGCGGGAAGATATGGCAGTGCAGTTCCGGCTCCGAATTGCCGAGGATCTCGTAATTCATGCGCAGCGCATCGGTGGCTTGCAGCACAGCGTCGCCAATGCGGGCCATGTCCAACAGGTAAAGGGCGCGGGCCTCAGGGTCGAGGTCGTTGAGACTGGCGACGACCGGGTCTGGCAGCAGCAGGCAGTAACCGGGCAGGAACTGCACATCCCCCATCACGGCCCAGCCGGAGGGCATGCGGCAGATGACTTTGTTGTTGGCGCCAGTGCGGGCCAGGGCTACGCGTTCCGTGATCAACGCCATTGGGGCTCCTTGATAGGTGGGAGGTGCAATTTGGGTGTTCAGAGTAACCTTATTGCTCTGGCTCTTGATTTGGCTTCTGATCTTGATCTCAGGCG
>NZ_QUZT01000098.1 GCF_004682045.1 Pseudomonas nabeulensis | reverse complement strand
GGCATGAATAATGGTGGCATCGACGATGGTGCCTTGGCGCAGCGACAGGCCTTTTTCCTGCAGATAACCATTGATGACCGCAAGGATTGCCGGTGCGAGCTGATGCTTCTCCAGCAAGTGCCGGAAGTTCATGATCGTGGTGTCTTCGGGGATTGGCGCGCTCAAGGTCAAACGTGCAAACTGGCGCATGGGCGTGATTTCGTAGAGCGCTTCTTCCATGGCCGGGTCGCTCAGGGAGAACCAGTTCTGCAACAGATGGATGCGCAGCATGGTTTCCAGAGGATAGGGTTTTCTACCGCCGCCGGCCTTGGGGTAGAACGGTTCGATCAGCTCCAGCAGGCCTGCCCAGGGCACCACCTGATCCATTTCGGCGAGGAAGCGCTCTCGGCGGGTTTGCTTGCGCTTGCCGGCGTACTCAAAGTCGGAAAAGCTCATCTGGCTCATGGGCGGCTCGGATCAGGTGTTGCGGGGATTCTCGCATAACTGAAGGCTTGTTCGGAGATTCCCTAGGCCAATCGATTGACGGCCTGGCGTTAGAACATGCACCCTACATGACGGAGACCTTGACCAGACGCTTGTTGATAAACCAGCGTGTTGAACGTGCACATATTGAGTAATCGTGGCCACGCATGGCATGACGAAATGCCAAGATCTAGGCAGAGGGGGTCAACTGGCGCAACAAGGTTTGTAGCGTCTCAATTTGACGCGCCTGCCCACGTAAGTGGCGCCGATCGTTACGGCACTGAAGCAGGTAAGGGTTAACCCGGTCACGCAATAGGGCTTGTTCAGTGAGTAATTGACGCACCTGTTCGCTTAATCTGTCGTTGGTTTGCTGATGGTCGCGGATGGTTTTTGTGTGTTGTCGGAGCTGCTCCTGTTGCCGGCGAGATTCATGAAGCAGGCGTTCGTGCTCGCGATAAACGTTAACCAATTCTTCTTGTTTAGCCATTTGCGAATTCTGCGATGTTTGTAGCTCTTGGCGTAATTCATGGATTTGCTGCTCGTGTCGGCGCAATTCTTGTCCGCGTTGGGCGAGTTGCTCTTGCCGATAGTGCTCCAGTCCCTCCCGGGCATGTTGATGTTTTTCCTCCAGTGACTTCACATGGTTGGCTCGCTCCTCGAGCATCTGTTGCTGGCCCGCCACCAACTGAAGCAAGCGTTGGCGTTCACCTTCGCTGTCTTTTAACTGCTCGTATAGCTGCCGTTCACGCTGACGCTGCGTTTCAATTTCAGTTGTTTGGGCGCAGATCCTTTCCAATGCTTGATCGAGGCGTTCACGCAGTTGCGCATGCTCCTGGTGATAGCGCGTCTGCTGTCGATCGAGTTGCGTCCGTTCTTCAGCCACCGCTTCTTGCGCTTGTTGCGTCAGCCGTTCGGCTAGGCTCGTCACCAACGAGAGCATTTCTTCACTGACCTTCGGCAGTGACGCGGTGTCGACGGCAGGGGGGGTATTGAGTTCCTTCAGGTAGCGTTGGATCGTGCTTTTCGAGCCGGTATTGCCCAGCTCCACGCGCACAAGGTCGATGCTGGGATAAAGCCCACGGGCCAGCAACGCGTCACGCGCGGAGTGCACCAGGGCTTTGTTGATACCACCACGGGCCATGTCAGGAGCTCCTGTCGGGTTCCCGGTAGTTATGCAGTATGGCGCATGGTGGTCGATTTGCTTGGTGTTGAACGGTGATCGCGCCACCGTTCACCCAAGCCGGGGCAATCGCCGGTGGCGGCGAGGAGGGCAAACCGATGACGACGGCTGTAGAGCGGTATCTTCAGGCCGCACGGCGGGAAAGTACCACCCGGCGCTACCAGCAGGCCTTGGCGCATTATGAGGCGGGTTGGGGTGGGTTTCTCCCGGCCTCCAGTGACAGCATTGTGCGTTACCTGGCTGAGCATGCTGAAGTCCTGTCGATCAGCACCTTGCGCGGTCACCTGGCGGCTTTGGCGCGCTGGCACCTGAATCATGGGTTTGTCGACCCGACCAAAACGCCGCAGGTGCGGGAGGTGTTGCGCGGTATTCAGGCCTTGCACCCGCGGCCAGTGCGCCAAGCCGAGCCCTTGCAACTGCTCGAGTTGGAGCAGTGCGTGGCAGCGCTGCAGCTGGAGCAAACGTCACCGCAGCTATCCGTGCGTCTGCGCGCCAGCCGTGACCGGGCCTTGCTCTTACTGGGTTTCTGGCGGGCCTTTCGCAGTGACGATTTGTGTCGCCTGCGCATTGAAACCAATCAGCTCGTGCCGGACGAAGGGCTGAGCCTGTTCCTCTCCCGAAGCAAATCCGACCGTGAGCATCAGGGCCGCACCGTCAGTGTGCCGGCGTTAAAACGCCTGTGTCCGGTGCAGGCGTACGAGGAGTGGCTGGCACTCAGTCAATTGCAGCGGGGGCCGGTGTTTTGTGGCATCGATCGCTGGGGCCATCTCTCGCCTGAGGCGCTGCACCCGTACAGCGTGGCGCGGGTATTACGCCGGGCCTTGACCCGCGGTGGGGTCGCCGGCGCGCGCTACAGCGGCCACTCTCTACGTCGCGGGTTTGCCACCTGGGCCACGCGCAATCAATGGAGTACGAAAGCCCTGATGGAGTATGTCGGCTGGCGGGATGTGCACAGTGCGCTGCGCTACGTGGAGGCCGACACGCCGTTCGGTGACTGGCTCCGGCAGCCGAGCGAGTCAAAATGACTGCGCTCGCGACGATTTCGTACTGGGCTACGGCCTATGTTATTACAGCTGTACAACGTGACTGATTGGCGCTAGAGGCGAGTGGTTTAACAGGTTTGAGAATATAAGATTCTCAAACCTCAGTGCGTTTTTTGTGTTTACAGCGTCGCGGGACGGTACGCCAGGCAGAAAGATGGGTTATTTTCGTGCTTGTTCATCCAGCTTGGCGAGCTTACTGCTTTGACATGCAGCAGATCAGGGCAAGCACTCGCCATCGAGCGGCGGATGCCTAATCGCCCGGGGCTGAACAGGTGTATGACTGAATACGAGAAGCCCGATGAAAGGCAAACACAAAATCACAACGACGAAGTGGCAGATGGCTGAGCAGGTCAAGTCTGAGGTTCAGGGCGTTTTAAAGGGGCGCTCTGCCCGAGCGCACCGATTCTTAGACGCAGCGCTTTGCGGGGAGTGCGTGCTGGAGCCCATTGGCGCACTGGCGGGTACGCGCTCTTCCATTTTGGTGGAGCACGACTGACGTGACGTGTTGGTGAATCTAATTTCAGAGCAACGGTGAAATTTCGGTTGTTGCACGCCAAGCCGCACTGTGGAGGCGACTCATGTCGGCAGAAGTGATGCGCCGGAGTACTTGCCGAGCCTATCTAGCCCGGTTGAGCATGCTTCTTCCCATTCCCATCGACGCTTAAGATCAGGACATCCACGAGCTGATCGAGGCTGGCTTCTTGGACGCTAGGATCAACTTGCTAGGTGATCTCGGTACACATCAGTGATGTCGGGTGCGACCAGATTATTCCGTTCAAGCCCCTCAAAATGCGATTGGCAGACGGTCAGCGACTGAGCGTGGATCAGAGTGATCGTTTGTTTCGTTTTGCTCATATCAACGCCATGGCCGAAGTGCTCTTCGAAAGCGATGAGAAGGCCAGACGCTGGCTGTCCAAACCCAAGACACGCTTCTCAGGTAAAAGTCCCATTGCGATGCTCTCGACCAGCCCGGGCACCCGCCAAGTAGAAGAGGTGCTGATTCAATTAGCAGAAGGGTTGATTTTTTAATTCTGGAGCGCTCGATAGTTGCGCGACTAATGACTGCGAGTGGTGCTGATGAACATTAAAGAAAAGCAAGCGGTTGAGGTCGTCCGCGACCTCCTGTGCGATGTCTGCCTCGATAGCACTCGCTTCGAGGGTGGTAGCCTCCGGTACGGCGTGCTGCAGGCCCACTGGGGATCCGGTTCAGCCCATGATGGGGAGCGCTATGAGGTACATCTATGTGAACGTTGCTTTTTCCAAGCCGTTGCCAATCTTAAGCAGGAAAGGCGTATTCAAACGATGTTCGGTGAGAACGACAATGACAGACTGACCGACGACTTCGGCGTGGTCGTAACCGATGACTTCTTCCGCGACGGCGGCAGCTTTGACAGGTATACCGTGAATCCCGGTAGCAATGACAAAATCGACTGATTTTTCAGCACTACACTATCCATTGTGTATTGTGGCAAAACACTCATTGGAAAAATGTAGAGCTTTCTACAGTCCGTAAGTTTATTTTTAGTGTAGTGTGCTGCTAAACACCAATCAAAAAGAGGTTCTCATGTCTAAACTTGCGGAATACCGTCAGCTCGAAAAACACTTGGCCGAACAGCTTCAGGCGCTAGAAGCTCTAAAGGGTGATGCTGGCCTGAAGCAAGAAATTGAATTTGAAACGAAACTCCGAGCATTGCTTGCGAAGTACGGTTATAGCTTAAAAGACGTCATTAACCTGCTAGACCCACAAGTCGGTCGGCGCGTCCCAGCAGCACAGTCGCAAACGCTCACACGCAAGCCACGCCAAGTGAAAGTCTACAAAAATCCAGCAACTGGGGAAGTTGTCGAAACCAAAGGAGGCAACCACAAAATTTTGAAAGAGTGGAAGGCAGAACACGGTTCCGCCACTGTAGAGTCTTGGTTGAAGAAGTGATGTTCAGGTGATTGCAAATGTTATCCCATAGGGTCTTTTTGGCCCCCGAGGTCCCTGATAGACACTCTGCATTGATGCGCGCCCAGTGTGCTAGTTGGTAGAGTGCATGACAGTGGGTGCTGGTGGATGCACCCGCTTCGGCGCACTATTTCGGCGGATTAGATCAATTTTTGGCGCCCCCGTATTAATTAAGCGTTATAGGCATCGGGAGGGCGTAAGTGAGGAGTCTCTTCGTTCATGCTGGTGCATTGCGCCCTTTAACGAACGTTCTTAATACAATCAGGCAGAGCCAGCGGGTGACCCATGGAAAGAGAAAGTGTCGCGTTGGCCGAAGTCAACTTGTTCATGATGCACCTGAAACAACGAGCGTTGATTTGCTACACCCTGGTGACAGGAGGGATGATAACGTTGATCGCCGGGATAGTGATGCTCTGTGTAGGGGTGACAGGGGATCAGGTAGTTTGGTTGGAGTCGCCTACGATCAAAATTACCGCTGGCGGGTTCGGCGCAATCACCATGTTGGCCAGCTTGTCGTGGGGTTATTTCGCATATCGATCCCGCCCTGAGATCAGATATATGGGTTCAACCCGGGCGATGTCTTTGACAAGGGAAGAGATTGAACGCGGTGAGCGACTTCGCGGGAAGGCCAAACGTAAACGGATTGAAGAATAACTAGGTACCAGTGAAGGGCCTCCATGGTCATGATTGCGGCCGGGATTAGGCCGCTGAGGTCAGATGAAATAAGAGATTCCAATTTACGGTTGGCATCTCTGATGCGTTCATCTCCGACGACTGTACACTCGTCCGGTTCATTTTCGAGTGAGGGGAATCCGCCTGCTCTGTTCACCATGTAGACGGATCCCTCGCGTACCTTAGTGAGCGACAGGGCGTTGTGCTGGAGGAGTACTCAGTGGAATGTACCAATTTATCCTCACTATAATTTTATAGGCAGAGGGGTAGATGCGGTATCGGCACGGCGGGTGGTCAATCGTTTTCGACTCAAAGTCGCCTTACATTAGAAATAAGGTCCGCCGGATTGGATCTCCGAGATTTCCGACTCTGTGGTCTTTGCTCGCGCCGACGGAGGCTGTTATTCATTCGCACTTCTCGAGGGGACAGAAAGCTCCCTATGAAGTCGTTTTCTTTTTTCTCGATCGCCAGTTCTGGCACCGTCAATGGTGGCGACCTCGGCGGAGGTCATCCAGGTTCGGCCCCTGACACCTCGTCTTTAGCGGCTGAGAGAACGCCCGCGGGATCGGTTGAGAAGATTTCTTTGGGGCGTTTGCCGCCAAGGAAGGTATTTGGCGACGCAAACCAGAAAGCCATTGCCCATCCATCCTTCATCGTAGACAGCGTCGAAATTACACATTTAAGCGTAGAAAACGGGCGAAAGCCTCGTGTTGGGTCGAGTCCGTAGATCGGGAAATAATCAATGCCTTTATGGCGCAGAGCAAAAATCTTCCCGGCCTGCTTCCATTTGTTCGGCTGCGAGCTGGGGTTACTGGAGCTGAGCTGTGCAAGATTCGAGATCCCGTTGGCCGTCACCCAGTCGCTACTTTGAAGAATCTCGGTTTTGGCCTGTGCCAGCATTCTGGTCTCGCGCAGTAACATCGACGGCACCGGCTTCTGAGGGATCATTAGGGAGGCGATGGAAGAAATCGTATCGGCAGGAAGAGGTTGCAGGTGGGCAAGGAATACCTGAGAAAGCATTTCCAGCGAACATACGTAGGCGTCGACCAGTTCCTGTGACGATGCATCTACGGTAAGGACAATCTTATACCCAACGCCCACCGTTCCTTGAGATGGGGTTTCAATTTCGAATGACTCCCGAACAATGTCAACCGAGTCACTACGGAAAACCATACCCATTTCTCCTCCGTTAACGGCGTGATTGAGTATCGCTAAAAACAAATCTATCCCCAGTATTTGTTTATCGCAATGAACTTGTTATTACTGCGCTCAGTACCTCACGGCTCGGTTACGTCTGGGGGCGGCGGTCTATCACCCAAGCCGGACTAACATTTTGCCGACGTTGTCGCCTGAAAATAGACCCATCAACGCCTCAGGTGCGCTATCGAGGCCATCGACTATGGTCTCCCGTGTGCTAATTAGCCCTTCGGTAATCCAGCTGCTCATGTTTTGGGTGAAGTCCGCCCAAGTGTCCAAATGATTGATGCCGATGAAACCCTGCAGCAGCAAGCTTTTCGCAATGACCGTGTAGATGTTACTTGGCCCGACGGCCGGGCTGTTGTATTGCCCGACCATACCGCACAGTGGGAAACGGGCGAATTTGTTCGCGACGGCAATCGCGGCTTCCAGATGAGCGCCTCCGACATTGTCAAAATAGACGTCGATACCTTCCGGCGCGGCGCGGCGCAGGGCAACCTCAAGGTCCGGTTCATCGTTGTAGTTAATCACGACGTCCACGCCTAGTTCATCCCGCAGCCATCGGGCTTTTGCCTCTGAACCCACGGAGCCAATGACTCGGCAGCCCTTAAGTTTGGCAATTTGTGCCACAAGAGATCCGACGGCACCAGCTGCAGAGGAGACGAAAACAGTCTCGCCGGCCTTAGGTTTCGCGATGTGCAGCAGTCCGTAAAATGCGGCATGCCCGGGTAGGCCCAACGCCCCCAAATATGCCTGGATAGACACGCGTTCAATGTTGATTGGCGTAAGATTAGCTGCATCCAGAAGTGCACGGTCGCGCCAGCCGGAAAAGTGACTGACCGCATCGCCTACAAAGTATTGGCTATCCGCCGATTCCACCACCAACCCCACGGCCGCACCGTCCATGACTGCACCGACTTCGAAGGGGGCAATGTAGCTTTCACCTTCATTCATGCGCCCGCGCATGTACGGGTCAACAGACATGAACAGATTGCGTACGAGTACCTGTCCGGAAGCGAGGGCGGGCAAGGTCGTTTGGACTTGGGAGAAGAGATGACGGCTAGCCAAGCCACTCGGTCGACTCTTTAGGTGGATTTCTCGCGCTACTACCGGCATACAGGTTTCCTTAGATGAGTTTTGCGGCGCGCACCCTACCATTAGTATGTTACTAAGAGTAAGATTCCGACACACGGTTACTGCACTGAGGTTGGACTGATGGCTGCGCCCAAAATGGTGAAAGCGGAGCGTCGCGAACAATTGTTGGCAACGGCATGGACGATTGTGCGTGATGAAGGTACTGACGCGCTCACGCTTGGTTCTCTGGCAGTGCGAGCGGGTGTGAGCAAACCAGTGGCTTACGAGCATTTCAAGACACGTTCGGGGCTGCTGATCGCGCTGAATGAACAGATTAACCAGCGTCAGATCGCATTGCTGCGGCTTGCCCTAGAGCGAACGGAGCAACAACTCGAACATATCTCCAGGGTGATTGCCGTCGCCTACATGGACTGTAATACCTCGGTCGGCCCGGAGTGGCACGCCATCGCGGCGGCACTCAAGGGGGACGAGGAAATGGAGACGTATCAGAACGCGCTGAATGACAGATATGTCGATTTTTACTTAGCGGCGTTCCGGCCCTGCTGCACCATGGATGACATTCTACTTCGCCGTCGCTGCGTCGCTATCGTTGGCGCCGCTGAGGCTATCTCCCGTGAAATGGTGCGGGGCCGATTGAGCGAATCCACCGCTTCTGATGACCTCAGCTCACTGATCCAGCACTGGCTTTTATAGTGTTGCCTGATGTCGTTGGGTAAGCTGGAAAAGGCGGGCCAGTTAATACGCTATGACTTAATTAGACACAATTGCCTTTTATCAGCTCAACTGCGCCGCTGTGACAAGAGTAGGATGGCTACGCATGAGCACGATTGTGCCTCCCGGCGGACAATGCGCCGACGACCCCCTACGACATGCTTGCTTAAGACTTTCCGAATACCGACCCCCCACCTCAATCGCTACATGCAAGATGTCGCGACCCCGTGCTTTGTTCCCCTGCCACAAACCAACCATCCGAAACCTCATCGTCACGCTCTTTTGGAGATGCACCATGATCACTTCACAGACACCGATTGGATCTGGTTTCACGGCGGCCTCGACCGTCGCAGATGTTATGCGCGACATCGACTTAGCAGGCAAAATCGCTATCGTCACCGGCGGTTATTCTGGGCTAGGGCTTGAGACGGTAAAAGCATTTGTAGAGGCTGGCGCGCGGGTAATCGTGCCTGCCCGTGATGTCGAGCGCGCCCGTGTTCAAATGGGGGCGCTGGCTAATAAGGTCGAAATCGAAGCGATGGATCTTCTCTCTCCGACAACCATCGATGCGTTTGCCGAGCAGTTTCTAGCTACAGGGGCGCCTTTGCATATACTAGTCAATAGTGCAGGTATTATGGCCCTTCCAGAGCTAAGGCTGGATCCTCGTGGTTATGAATATCAGTTTGCAACCAACCACCTTGGGCATTTTCAACTCGTGTCTCGCTTATGGCCTGCTTTGGTCAAGGCGGGCGGTGCACGTGTGATCTCGGTCTCGTCGTTGGGTCATTCTTTCTCTCCGGTGATTTTCGAGGACCTCAACTTTAGCCAGCGGGCCTATGATCCTTGGGCAGGTTACGGCCAATCGAAAACTGCGAATATCTTATTTGCAGTTGAGTTGGACAAACGCGGAAAGTCCTCTGGGGTACGAGCATTTTCGCTGCACCCCGGTGCGATTCCGGATACCGGCTTGGGAGTGCACGTACCGGACGAAGTTTTGCGAGAGTCAGGCATGATTGATAAGCAGGGCAACGCCATCATTGATCCAGCCAAAGGGGTCAAAACGATCCAGCAGGGCGCTGCGACTCAGGTCTGGTGTGCGGTAAGTCCACAACTTGAAGGTGTCGGAGGGGTCTACTGTGAAGATGTTGAAATTGCTGCAGTCGCACACAGCCAACCTGTTGGCCTGTCGGTCCTAGCGGCCTCAGTCCATTACGGTGTCAAGCCTTACGCTCTTGATGGCGTGGCGGCATCTCGACTTTGGAGCGTCAGTGAGGAAATGCTCGGCAGAGCATTCGACATTTAAGCGTTAGCACGGCGCTGCTTGCTTAAGCAGCGCCTGATCCAACCGCCTGGGCATTGTCTATTTTGATTGCAGGCAATGAGCGGGCGACTACTGCCTAGGCGCAAGTGCGCTTATCACGAAGCCCCTCGTATCAATAGCCGCAACTTCAGATGCCACTCGCCCCGTGTCCTAAACGCTAAGACTTCGTCAAGTGCTTGCGGTATGTGTGCGAGGCTCCCACGAATCAACGTCTGGTACCCATAGCGCCGAGCGTGCGTCGGTTTCGCGCGATCGGGAGCAAATCTGGGGCATAAAAATGTCCCAGTGCCCGATGACGAGGCAATCTCACCAGTAAAAAAACTAAAATGAAATTCTCCATGGCTTATCTGCCAGTGAATTATGCGGTTTGCGCATTTTGGCATGCTAATTGTATTCTATAAGTGAAATAACCTATCACTTAGAGAGTCTAAAATGAATATGCTGAAAAAAAATGATGCGATTTTCGAGCGCGCCAAGCTGGTTATTCCCGGGGGAATCTATGGACATCAGTCGGTAAAACAGCTCCCGAAGGGCTATCCGCAGTACTTTGCCAAAGCGGATGGGGCGTACACCTGGGATGTCGACGGTAATCGCTACGTCGACTATATGTGTGGCTTCGGGACCAATCTGTTGGGATACCGAAATCCTGAAGTGGAATCAGCTGCCCTCGCTCAGCTAATGCTCGGCGACACAGTATCTGGCCCAAGCGAATTGATGGTTACGTTGGCCGAGCAATTTGTGTCAATGATCACTCACGCTGACTGGGCGATGTTCTGCAAAAACGGTTCGGATGCCACGTCTATCGCTCTCGTGGCGGCACGTGCGTATCGTAATAAGAAAAAGATTCTGCTGGCGACTGGCGCTTACCACGGCGCAGCTCCCTGGAATACTCCCGTTCTCAAAGGGGTAACGCCAGAAGATCGTGCCAACATTATTTACTTCGAATACAACAATGTCGAAAGCCTTACTGAAGCGTTCAAAGCAGCGGAGGGAGACATTGCTGGGTTATACGCTACGCCATTCCGGCATGAAGTGTTCGAGGATGCCTATTTCCCTTCTGAAGATTACGCAAAGGCGGCTCGTAGGCTCTGTGATGAGCATGATGCACTGCTGATCGTAGACGAGGTCCGAACAGGGCTTCGGCTATCACGCGACTGTGTGTGGTCGGCGATGGGAGTGCAGCCAGATTTGAGTACTTGGGGTAAAGCGATTGGTAATGGTCATTGCATTTCAGCAGTACTAGGTTCCGACAAGGTGCGCCAGGCCGCCGAAGAAATTTTCGTCACTGGTTCTTATTGGTACTCGTCTGTACCCATGGCTGCTGCGCTTGCTACGCTAAAGCAGGTGCAATCGTCGCAGTACCTCGAACATACCATCGCCGTTGCACAGCACCTTCGAGACGGCATCGCTAAACAGGCCCTGGCTTATGATTTCGAACTTAAACAGACCGGTCCTGCTGTAATGCCTCAGATGTTGTTTGCCAATGATCCTGACGTCAAGACCGGTGGTGCGTGGACCGTTGCAATGTTGAAGCACGGTGCATATCTGCACCCCTATCACAATATGTTTTTATCTGCCGCGCATACGTTCGCAGATATTGAGCTTACGCTTCAAGCATCTGAGGCAGCATTTATAGAAATCTCTAAGCTGCGCTAATCTAAACGGTAACGGCAACCCGACTCTCCGGGTTGCCCAACTATATGCTCAGGTACAACAAAAATGACCGAGTCAGTGGTGATTGCTAGAGAAAGTTGCGTGAAATCTGGGGCGACAAGCTTAAAAAAGAAATTAACCACTTGGCATATTGCATTGATGGTCATTGCGACTGCGGCGCCACTCGGATCAATAATCGGCAACGTTCCATTTGGTTTGATCATGGGAGGGCCGGGTCTTCCCACTGCGTATCTCATCGCTGGCGCCGTACTACTGTGTTTTGCTTGGGGCTATTCTAAATTAGTAGTAGATATATCAGGAGAGGGAGCATTCTATCGATGTATCCATGCGATCTTCGGTGCGCGCATTGGAATGGGAAGTGCGTTTGTTGCACTGTTCTCTTACACGGCGCTCACGGCGTCCGTAGCTTCAAGCGTGGGTTACTTTACCAATCTGATGCTGAAAGGTTATGGGGTCGATTGGGGGTGGCAGTTATGGACGGCGGTCGCGTTTGTCCTGGTTAGTGTGTTGGGTCGTTTCTCCGCAGATGTAGGCGCAAAGTTATTAGTCGCAATCATAATAGTTGAGTTTTTTTTACTAGTTGTGTTGGACGCGTCGATAGGGTTTCAGCAGGGAGTCGCTGCGTTACCGTTGGAAATATTTTCTCCTGCGAATATCGCGAAGGAAGGATTTGGCGTCGCGCTGATGATCGGATTTTTTTCGTTTATCGGATTTGAGGCGGCCGCGCTGTATTCTGGCGAAACGCAAAATCCGCACAAGGCCATACCAGCGGCTCTCATGATTGCCGTTTTCTCAGTGGCAGTGTTCTATTTTCTAAGTAGTTGGCTCATCGTCGGCGCCGCCGGCGTGGACCAAGCGCAAGGAGCGGCAACAAAGTTGGAAGGCAATTTTGTCATAGACATATTCCGCCAATACACAGGGAGCTGGGTTGCAGCATTTACGAATTTCATGTTGTGCAATAGCATTATAGCTTGTTACATATCGCTTCATAATGCCGCCACTCGTTATGCTTATATAATTGCGCAGAATGGCAGTCTTCCAAAAATTCTTGGGGTGATAAATCCCAAAACACTGGCTCCCGCTAACGCCAGTATTTTTATCTCGATAACGGTAGCGATCTTCATTGCTATTCCTGCTTTTCAGGGGGCGGATCCCTATCTAACAGTAGGTGCTACAACTGCGGCCATGGCGACGCTCGGTGTGATTGCGCTCCAAGTGATAGTTGCGCTAGGCATCATGATTTTTTATCGAAAGCGTAAGGACCGCAGGGTTTTCAGCACGCTCGTCGCGCCCGGTATTGCGTTCGTAGGTCTGGTGATTGCGGCGGGGTTGATTGTGGATAATTTTCATCTGTTAAGTGGGTCTGAAAGTGCTCTCACGACGTCATTGCCGCTTCTACTCGTGATTGTTTTTTTCATCGGATTGTCCAGGCGGCCCTGTCAGTCAACGCCCTTGTAGCGTTTGATTCATTGTCTGCATGCGTTAAACTTGGGGGTTAATTACCTATTGGCAAGCCAAGGCGTACGGAATGGAAAAGAAAAAAGCCCTATCTCGGGCTCCCCAGCGACGGACGATAGAACGCGTCAGTCTCCTTTTGGATTCGGCCTGCGATCTTTTATTAGAACTGAATGTTGATGAGATTAGCCTCGCGGATATTTCAAATCGCGCTGATATACCGCTTCCCTCGATCTATCATTTTTTTCCTAACAAAGTATCTTTATTTGCCGCTTTGGCTCAGCGATGTCATCAGGAAATCGCAGCGTGCATAGACACCTATATGCCTCATGATGCGCTGACGTGGCAGGATTTTATAGAGTGCATTCTTAAAACCAGCGTGGAGTTTTTGAACAGTAATCCGGCAGTAATGAAGTTGTTTCTGGGAGCTGGGGTAAGCGCAGAAGTACGCAAGGCGGATGTTGTAGGGAATCAACATGCAGCTAGAAAACTGGCTGAAGTGTTAAGTGGAAAATTCGCCCTGTCTGATGGTCTCGATGTAGAAATGAAAATGGCAATTTCGTTTGCTATCAGTGATGGTGTTTGGCAGTTATCGTATGCCAAGCATGGACGAATCAGTGATGAGTTTGTTGTTGAGGGTGTTCGTGCATCGATTGCTTACCTCAGGTCTTACTTTCCGGAGTTCATGGCTCGCAGAGTTGTCGAGCGGAAACCCTAATACAATAAAAAACTATAATAAGAAAATAATGTAATTATTAATTCCTCTACCTGCTGTTTCTGAAAACTCAATTTCATGACGGGGCGCGTTATTGACACCCCCCCCCTATGGGGTGGCTTCGCCCTAAATAAGGTCTAGGAGTAGCATGAACTTAATAAAGCAGATTGTGGTTGTATTTGTCTTTTCGTGCTGCGCGGCACTTACGCAGGCAGTGGAGTTGGGTGACGACTTCACTTTGGGTTTGAAATTTAATGCGCTTACCGATTACCGGAGCCAAGGTATTTCCCAGACTAAAAATAAACCCGCAGTGCAGGGGGACTTTTCAGTTATGCATAACGAGAGTGGTCTGCTGGGTGGTGTCTGGATCTCTAATGTGGACTTCGGTACAAAAACGCGGGTAGAGGAAGGGTATTATGCTGGTATTTATCGGGAGCTAAACCCAGAGGTAAATCTATCAGCATCAATTGCGCATTATGAGTATGTTAAGGAGGCTATTTTTGCGGCGGATGAGGCAAGCGGGCTGATCAATGCGTATGGTTTTAGCTATAGCATAATTTATGACTTCAATATGCAGGATGTTCCAAACGCTAAATATCAATATTTTGGTTATACCTTCAACTTGCCTTACGAGGCTAGTTTATTGATAAATTATGGTTGGCACGATTTGAACTTAGACCTCTATGCAAGTGATGGATCGACTCGTCAGCGGTTTCATACTCGTGGAGCTTCATTAGCAAAAACATTGGGCGGTTTCGATTGGACAATTACTTATGTAGACACGGATATCTCTGAAGCTGAGTGCTTTAATTATATGGGACAGGATGATGTGTGTTCAGCCAGCGTAGTACTGGGTGTGAGCAAGACTTTTTAAGTTAAGTTCATCACATACGTATGCACTTCATTCCTGGTTGTGTGTAGGGGGGCGGTGCTCGTGATGGCTATTTAACGGTGTCGGAGCGCCTAAGCTACCTCAGTGTAACCATGCAACATTTCTCCAGTGCGATTTTCCAGAATTTCGAAATTCTGGAGTGGGGTAGGTAGTCGTTGGAGAAACAAGAGGAGCAGTCGAGAATTTTGTAACGTGCTCCCAACCAGGGCATTTCATGGGGCGCCACACGCAGGAGTAGCAAATATACTTGAGTAAATTCGAGTTAATGATCTTGGTAAAAAAAGCAAAAACTATCGACACCTTTTTTATAAAAAATGTCAATACTATAAGTAGTTGATATGTATAGATATTTTATCGTTGTCGCGATATTTTTTTGCTGTCATTACTTTTAAAAAATTTCCAACTGTGTTTTCGGCCTCCATGCCGTCTGAAATCTGTGGTTAAAGTGATAAAGAGTTTGACATTGGCTGGGCCTAAATCAAAAATGCTCATGTAGGCTCAGTCGACATTTTCACTCGATTCGTGACCGATTTTCGGTGGTCAATGAGGGTGGCCGGAGCAGGCAGAAGGCTGATTGGTGCGGACTTTAGAAAAGGGGCTTATCGAGTTCATCGCTCGACAAGCCCCTGCTAGGCGGATGGGTTACGGCGTACCTGGCGGAAATCGACCACAATGGTTTTGTCGGGGCGACTCTAAATAAATTTTTCTTGCAGGCTAAATAACGGAGTGAATGATGTTTCGACTAGACGGAAAAATTGCTGTTATCACCGGTGGCAGTCAAGGTATCGGCCAGGGGATCGCTGAAGTATTTGCAAGCGCTGGCGCGGAAGTTGTTATTGCGGCTCGAGGAGCAAATAGCGAGAAAGTTGTCGCGATAATTGAGGCCAATGGGGGAAAAGCCCGCTGGATCAAAGCTGATATCAGTACGGCTGAGGGTGCCACCGCGCTCGTGGAACAGGTACTGGCGCAGTACGGGAAGATCGATGTGCTTGTTCACAACGCTGCCTTTGTTCCGGTCGCGTCTATTGAAGATCTTCAGGAGCAGCAGTTAGACGACACTTTTGCCGTCAATTTGAAGGCCGCTTTTTGGTTGACCAGGGCAGTTGTCCCATCGATGCGCGCACAAAAGCAGGGGCGGTTGCTGTTCACCTCGTCCGTGACAGGCCCTAGAGTGGCTATGCCGTTACTCGCTCACTATGCCGCGAGCAAGGCGGGCTTGAACGGTTTTATCAAGGCGGCTTCGCTAGAGTATGCTCGCGATGGAATCACCGTAAATGCTGTTGAACCGGGGTTTGTGCACACGCCAGCGCTAGTGGATTTCATGACTGATGAGGAAATGGAGCGTCTTGCTTCTCAGATTCCTGTTGGTCGACTGGGCCAGCCTCGAGATATTGGTTATGCAATGCTTTTCCTTGCAAGCAGTGAGGCAGCGTATGTGACTGGGGAAAGCATAATTGTAGACGGTGGCGCTTGCACACCGGAGAGCCCTGACCAACTACAGAACTATTACGCCAACAAAGCGTAGACCGTCTGTCCTGGCATATTATTGCATCAAAAGCGGCGTTTCTGAGTTGGCACCTTTAATTGTGTCCGGTGTACCACGTCCACTGCAGATAAATTGTGAAGGTAACAATTTTGCATGGGGTGGTAATACCTCCGCACTCTTGATTGATGCATAGCGAGTGGACGGCACGAATTGCGTGTCGTCCACAGCTATTAACGATGAATTTGCTCAGTTATGCGCGACTCGGCCGCGGGTTCGACCAACATTTCACGCCAGAAGTGCGTTCTATCGGACTTGTGGGCCCGGTACGAACAATCGCTCTTTAGTCGCGTGGTTTTTCCCATCCTCTTTATAATCCAGGTGGGTCAACCCTTTGTTGTCTTTTCGAGTGGCACTCACGGCCGCTTCTTCCCTTCGGAAATCAAAGATGCTTTGATCCTTGGGGGCATCACGTTGGCCCCAATCAGACAGGTAAGTCTGTAGCCAAATATACTTGTGCTCAGCACCAGGTCTAACAAAACCATCTTGTTGGAACTGTTTGATCTGCTCCCAATTTTTAAGTGAGAGTTTGTGGAGCTTCGGCGACTTGATGATGGAGACGATGGTGCCAGCGAAGCCGAGGACGCCGCCAACCAGAAAACCTATTGGGCCAAAAAATGGTGTGATTCTACTTGCGAAACCTGCTGCTGATGCAAATGTGCCGGCAGCGCCAAGTAGGCCGAAGGAGCCGGACGCAATGCTGAGTGAGCCACCAGCAATCATCATTTTATCGTTTGAGCGAATCCCGTCTTTGAGGGTCAGCGCACCACTGGCGATACTGACACCGCCGCCAATAATATCGCCTGTCACAGCAACTATTTTGATAACGCTACCAGCGATTCGTGCAGCTTTAGTTGCGCTTGCCACTCCTCCTCGACCATCGATTCCAGACTGGATTCCTTGACCAACCTTGATCGCGTCGTTCTCACTCAGGCCGGCCAGTGTACCAGTCCATTTTCTGTTTGGTTCATTGGCCGCATTTTCGATTCGTGTCGCGAATCTATCGACAATGTCGTCAGCTTCTTTTGGCAGTCCGGACACTTGAAGCGTCGGGTCCACTGCTCCTGGGGCGGCCCAGATCTTAGGGACCGAGCGATCTAGTCCGAGCATTTTATTCGCGCCCGTGCCCATCGCTTTATCGTAAAGGCGCGTACCTAA
>NZ_QUZT01000097.1 GCF_004682045.1 Pseudomonas nabeulensis | reverse complement strand
GGGGTAATCTGAACAGGAAATATAACTTGTTGTTTATTAAGAAAAAGATCGGTTTTATTTTTTTGCCTGGAATGCCATTTGGAATGCCAAACATTGTATGTCGCTCCAGATCGGACAGTTAATCACTTTGTTCCTTGTCCCAGGCTTTTGGTTAGCGAACGCTGGATAACCTGAACGTTTTTCTCTTTTGGGGACTGATTTTCACCACGGGTGAAGGGTTTTCGGTTTGAGCGTGAGGGAAATCATCGGTCGGGATTGAATTTAAGTCCACCGGTGCTGCTTGTTCTGGCTGATCATCCTCTGCCGCCGCGGACGGCACCTGACTATTGCACGATGAATCTGGAATGAGGGTAATAGCCTTTTCCTGCTCGAGCAGAGATTCAACGATTTCTGGGGCAGCCTTCGATCTAGAGCGCTCATTTGAAGCTACCGAAGTGTACTCGCCTGACTTCTGCTCCAGAAGCTCATGTTCACCCATCGATTCTTCAGTTACGGAGTGGCTGGGGATGGCTGAGTTATCGGATTGTATGGCGCCTCCGACGAACATCCCGTGAAGGTCTTGAATTGTGTGCTGACGATTCCCTTGCAGAGTTTGTTTCGGCAATTGCCTTTGCTGTTTGCGCACATGGGCTGCGTAAGCCTTTGTAATCATGCTTTCCAGCAGCACGGAGGGGCTCTTTTTTTGCTCTTTGGCCATGGTTTGTAGATGGTTCTTGGTGGCTGTACTCAGAGTGAATGCGCACGCTTGGCGGCCGCTCTCCTTTTTCTTGTTTCTGTCTCTCTCCTGGCGCCAAGCATCCTTCATGTCGCGAAATAGTTTGCTCGCGCCAGCGTCCTGCTCGATATACATGCCTGCATCCAGCATTTCGTTGTGGGACGGAAGCTCATTCGGAAGGATCCTCTCCCCGCTATCGAAAATTCGCTCTAAACCTTTCGCTTGCAAATACTTCAAGGCCCAAAGGCGTTGATTCGTATTTTCAGAATCAAGCCAATCCAGTCCAACTACTCTTTTGCGTCCCATTCTCATCTATTCCTGCTGGAGCCTTCGCTAGGGCCAGTATATTCATTATCGATAACGTTATGCATAACGACATCAAATTTATCCGATAAAAATAGGGTATATTTAGCTGTGATTATTTCTGGATTGCATATGCTAATTAGCCTTTTATCACTGAGTTTAGTGCGACTGGATTCCAAGGCTCGGTTCACGCTGGCGTCGTTTTACCTGCGTTATGAGTTTACTGACACAGGGCCGATCACTATTGATGAGCTGGCTGGTTGCCTTGGAGTGCCTACGAGAGAGTGTGCCAATGCACTCAACTTGCTCCTCAAAGAATCGATCCTTATCGCTACAGCGGCGTTGGCTCAACGAGCCGGTCGGCTGAAAAAATCGTTTCGCCTCCATGACGATGTGGCCAATAAGCTCGGGATTGCGAGTTTTATTTCTCGCCCCCTAGATCTTGCGCCGCACTTTGGCGCCGTCGAGCACCTAATCAAGGGGCCTTACATTCACGCCACCAGGCCCGACGTGGAAATCTATGCGATGCCGGCTAATACCGTGAAGGCGGAGCAAAAGAGGGCAGCAGTGCCGAACCGCACTTCTTTACTCAGTCGATCCAATCGACTTCTTCTTGCAGTGCTATCCGCTCATGCAGACCGTTTTGGTGTAGTAAATTCGCTCGGGAATGTAGAGCTATGTCGACTCACCGGCCTTGAGCAGGCAAGCCTTAAACAACGGATTAAGAAGCTTATTGGAATGGGGTTTATTCGACGACACGTGCCCGGAGTTGCCAGTCCCATTTTTGCTGAAAAACTCAAAAGCACTTATGTCCTTAATCTGAATCATCGGCAAATCACCTCCGGGACGGATCTGATCAGCTTCGTTGTGCATGAGCGTGTGGGCGAAGGGGCTGAGGATGTTCGGTACCTGGGGGACGTTTGGTTTGATCTTGAGCTCTGGCGCAATCCCGCTACTAGGCATAAATATTCGTTGTATGAGCTATCCACACCGCCCTCAGTTATCCGGCTTTTTAGGTATGCGCCCAAGCACGCGATTGAGCAGCTGGAGTTTTTTTTGAGTAGGTGTGTGACAGACCTTCTGACACAGCACTGGGAGCAGCTAGATGCAGTCAAGTCAGACTTTGCCCTTTGCATCCGAGAAGACATCAGCGCATTTTTTCGCAAACCGATGAAGGACGCTAAAGATGCGAGGTTGCTTGACGATGCTGAAATCATAGATTTTTTATGGGGCATGACTATTCAGTTCGCGCGCGTGTGCAAGGTGCGCTTTTCACAGGTTGATGGGCTGGCCTGGTCAAGCCTGAACTTCAGACTTCTATCCAGTGGTTTACGGCCGGGGTATTCCTGTTTAGCGATGTTGATTGATCGGGGTGCTGGCGGTGGCAGGCTGCTGAGGGAGGTCGGCGAGCACGTTGAAACGATGGAAGTCACTACGGAAGCCCTTTGCCCAATCGAGCTTAGAGAAATGGCGGGTTTGCTCACGCCGGCACGAGCGAAAGCCGTCTAGCGGTTATTTTTTATCGCCCCTGCCAATCCTCTGAACGAACACGAGGAGCCCCGTTCATGAGGATAATCCGTTTAAAAGAAGTCATCGACTCGACAGGTCTTGCCCGGTCGACCATCTACAAATACGTCGCGGAAGGTAGCTTCCCAAAACCGGTATCTCTCGGTGACCGCTGCGTCGGCTGGGTCGACAGCGAGGTGCACGATTGGATCTTGGCACGTATCGAAGAGCGTGACTTGGCTGAGGGAGCTGCAGTGCGGTCCGCCGGCCACCTGAGTATGGCCAGCTAGAAACCAGCATAAGCGCCATGACCGGCTATGGCTGGTCATGGCGCTTATGCCGGGTAGGCTGGAGTCCCGCGTCGGACGCCCTGGAAGGCCGAGCAGAGCGATGGTTTATTTCCGGAGTAGATGCCCTGAAGAAAATCACGGAGTGGCCGTGAAAAAACATCCCGCAATCACCGTGCAGTCGAGAGCATCATTTGCGGCACTAGTATTATGCTTTTACTAGCTTCTCCTACCCATAGGATTCGCAGTGTTGCTGAGGTATGAGCTGCAGGCACTGACCAGATGTCCAGTGAGAGAGCTCCAGGTAACCAGTCGAGCGTAAAAAATTACACATGATGAAGATCGGTATGAAACTCAACTAGGAGTCATACCCATGCTTCGTCATTCCAATAACACGAGCTACCACCCGCTTCGTCATCCACGCAACACCAACCTCCATCTGCAGTACGGGCCTACCTACCGTGGCCTGCCCTTGATGGTCGACAAGGGGCCGTATGTAGAGGAGTACCTATCAAGTCTCCTGCGCGTTATCCAGCGAGCACTGACTCAGTATCCTCGGGTCATGGCATTCCGGATGGACCTCCACTTGCCGAGGGAGATAGATCTGTCCGCTAACACCAACAAGATCATTAGCAGGTTTATCGAGTCCTTCTGCGCCAAGATTGACAACCACCGCAGCCAGTTGCGTGAGGAAAAGCAGGATGCTCGTGGTTGCAAGGTTCGCTATGCCTGGGCAAGGGAGGTTGGAATGAGTGGAAGGCCGCACTACCACCTAGTATTCCTGCTTAATCATGATGCTTATCACAGGCCGGGTCGGGTGCAATCTACGAATCGAAATCTCGTGACGCGCCTGCAGGAAGCTTGGGCTAGTGCTTTGCAGCTATCAGTCGATCAGATACGGGGGCTGGTGCATATCACTGACAATGCCACGTATCGAATCTACCGGGACGTCCCCGACGGCAAGATTGATGAGCTGCCTGAGTTGTTTCGGCGGGCCAGCTACATGTGCAAGGAGGCTACGAAGTCGTACGGGGATCGCCAGCGAGGCTTCGAAACAAGCCGGGGATAAGCGCAACTTGGGACGCCCTGATTGACCATGAGTTGCATCAGTTGGCGGCGTGCCTGGTTTGAATTTGTTGAGTACCTGCAAGCTGCGGCTGCTATGGCGATCACGCCGACCTGGTCTTGAGTTAGTGATGGAATATCAGTTTGCTCGGTTCTGGATTTTTGAGTCGCTATTGATGGCAAGGCGCAGTACATTTGCAGCACAAAAGCTGCAGGACTGAGTCATGAAGCGCCCCAAGGACGAAACCCTGTCCATTCGTACCTCTAGAGACATCAAGCAGCTGCTGCGAATTGCAGCGGAAAGAGAGCGGCGCTCCATTGCCTCGATGATTGAGGTGCTAATCCTGAAATATGCTCAGGAGCAGGGTTTGCAGGCAGAAGCACCGTTAGAGGAAGAGACGAAAAAAGGTAAGGGAAGCGATGGAACTCATTGACAATATTACAAGGCTGCTGGGTGATGACCTCAAGGCGACGTTAAAGCCCGGTTCCCGCCTGAATATCGCAGCGTCTTGTTTTTCGATGTACGCATTCGAAGCTTTGAAAGCAGAGTTGGAAAAGATCGACGAGCTGAACTTCATCTTCACCTCGCCGACGTTCGTTGCCAATGAGGTTGCCGACAAGATCCGTAAAGAGCGAAAGGAATTTCACATCCCGAAGCTGGATCGTGAGCGCAGCCTGTACGGTAGCGAGTTCGAGATTCAGTTGCGCAACAAGCTCACGCAGCGAGCGATTGCTAAAGAATGCGCAGAATGGATGCGGCGCAAGGCGACCTTCAAGTCCAACCGCAGCAAGGCCCCGATGCAGCAGTTCGCCTGCGTGCAATCTGCTGAAGCGGACATCTCTTACATGCCATTACATGGCTTTACGGCCGTCGATCTCGGTTACCAGCAAGGCAATGCTGTTTCCAACCTCGTCAACAAAATGGATGAGCCAACCTTCACGGCAACTTACCTAAGCCTGTTCAATCAGATCTGGAGCGACCCGGAAAAACTGGAAGACGTCACCATGCAGATCTGCGATCACATTGCGGCTGTCTACCAGGAGAACTCGCCCGAGAGCCTCTATTTCCTGATGCTTTATAACATCTTCAACGAGTTCCTGGACGACATCGATGAGGACGTTTTACCCAACGACCGTACCGGCTACCAGGACACGCTCATCTGGAAGAAGCTCTTCAACTACCAGAAGGATGCGGCCACTGGGATCATCAACAAGCTAGAAACCTATAGCGGCTGCATCCTGGCGGACAGCGTTGGCTTGGGGAAAACCTTCACAGCGCTAGCGGTCGTCAAGTATTACGAACTGCGCAACAAGTCGGTGCTGGTGCTCTGCCCCAAAAAGCTGGCGGACAACTGGCTCAACTACAACCGTAACCTCAAGACCAACATCTTTGCGCGTGACCGATTCAGCTACGACGTGCTGTGTCATACCGACCTCACTCGCACCAGTGGCGAGTCGTTTGGCACTCCGCTCAACCGCATCAACTGGGGTAACTACGACCTCGTCGTCATCGATGAATCGCACAATTTCCGTAACAACGATGCCTTCAAGGAAAAGGAGACCCGATACCAAAAGCTGATGAACAAAGTAATCAAGGAGGGGGTGAAAACCAAGGTGCTGATGCTTTCAGCTACCCCAGTGAACAACCGTTTCAATGACCTGCGTAACCAGCTCGCCCTAGCCTACGAAGGTGACTCCGAAAACCTAAGCAAGAAACTGCGTACTGGCAAAACTGTCGAGGAAATTTTCCGTGGTGCGCAGGCCAGTTTTAACGCTTGGTCAAAACTTCCGCCCGAGGAACGCACGGCGCGTGCCATCTTGGACTCGCTCGACTTCGATTTCTTCGAGTTGCTCGACAGCGTCACGATCGCACGCTCGCGCAAACACATTCAGACCTTCTACGACATCACGGATATCGGGCAATTCCCTGAGCGACGCAAGCCTTTGTCGTTTCGTAGCCCACTGGTTGTAGATGCTGAGCAAAGAACGGATGTAATGAACTTCAACGAGATTTTCGAGCAGCTGTCTTTGCTCAAGCTCGCCGTATATGCCCCTATCAGTTACATCTTGCCTAGCCGATTGGCGAAGTATGAAGAGATGTACGACACACAGGTTGAAGGCGGTCGAGGCAAGCTGCGTCAGGTAGACCGGGAAAAAAGCCTGGTTGCACTGATGACAACGAATTTGCTGAAGCGCCTTGAAAGCTCTGTTTATGCATTCCGCAGCACACTTAATTCTTTGAAAGAAAACCACCAGCGCGTTCTCGGGCTGATTAGGGAGTTCGAGAGTCGGGGCGGAGTTACAGAAGTCGCCAGCCTTACGGACGCCATGGACTCAATTGACGCTGAAGAAGACGGCATCCCTTCGTTTCATGACTTGGAAATCGGCAACACTATTCGGATAAAGCTGGCAGATATGGATCTGCCTTCTTGGGAGCATGAACTCCAGGTTGACTTGGAAATCATCGCCGCCTTACTGGCCTCGATGAGCAAAATCACGCCAGCCGAAGACGCCAAGTTGCAGCACCTGAAATCGCTAGTGCTCGACAAGATTGCCAATCCCATTAATCCAGGCAATAAAAAAGTACTGATTTTCACGGCTTTTGCTGATACGGCCAATTACCTCTATGACAATCTGGCTACTGAGCTGCTCGCCAATCAGAACCTGCATACAGCGAAGGTCACTGGTAGTAGCGCGCCTCAGTCGACGCTAAAAAACACAGCTCAAAAGAAAAGCTACGACTTCCAAGAGCTGCTTACCCTCTTCTCGCCACGATCCAAAGAAAAGGCCATCGTGCTGCCCAACGAACAGGCAGAGATTGACTTGCTGATCGGCACCGACTGCATCTCCGAGGGCCAAAACCTGCAGGACTGCGATTACCTCGTCAACTACGACATCCACTGGAACCCCGTGCGCATCATCCAGCGCTTCGGCCGAGTGGATCGGATTGGATCGCCCAACAGCAGCATCCAACTGGTCAATTACTGGCCCGACATCTCGCTCGACGAGTACATCAACCTCAAGGAGCGTGTCGAGAGCCGGATGATGATTGCCGACGTCACTGCCACGGGTGACGACAATGTGCTCAGCGCCCAAGCCAACGACGTGTCCTACCGCAAGGAGCAGTTGCGCCGCTTACAAGACGAAGTCATCGAACTGGAAGACCTAAAAACGGGCGTTTCGATCACAGATCTCGGGCTCAATGACTTCCGCATGGACTTGCTCAACTACGTCAAATCCAATGGAGAGTTAAGCAACGTACCGAGCGGCATGCACGCCGCTGTGTCAGCCAAACCTGAGCTTGGTCTGCGTCCAGGCGTGATCTTTACACTGCGAAACCGCAACTCGAGCGTCAGCGTTAGCCAACATAACCGTCTGCACCCGTATTACCTCGTCTACATCAGTCGAGAGGGTGAGGTCATTCATGATCACACCGAGGTCAAACGCCTGCTCGATCTGGTGCGCAGTTGCTGCAAGGGCCAAGCGCAGCCCATTCCGGAGGCTTGCAGTCTGTTTAACAAGGAAACTGCTGACGGGCGGCAGATGCAGGTGTATTCCGATCTGCTTGGCAAGACCATTCGTTCGATGATCGAGGTGAAGGAAGAGAAGGATCTGGACAGCTTGTTCAGCGGCGGGAAAACCACTGCGCTGGTCAACACTATTGCCGGACTGGATGATTTCGAACTCATCACCTTCTTGATAATTCAGGAGGCCGGATGAGTCATTTCTCTTCATGGGAGTCGAACGCCGCGTTCATCAGCTACCCGAAGCAGGCCGCTTTTGGCCGTAACCTGCCAAAGAACAAGATCTACGAACACAGCGCAGCCAACACACGGCTGAAAGACTTGTTCGTTGAGCAAGTGGAACAGGTCGTTTGGCAATACAAACTGGCTCCCGAAACGATCAACCTGCCCGCTAGACCCAATGTGCCGGAGCTTCAGATCTTCGCCATCCAGCTCAAGACGTCGGAGCTGAGTTTGGATGTGTTGCGCTGCATAGATGGTGCGGTGCGGTTCCCCATCATCTTCGAGCTGAGCTTTGACAGCCGAACGCAAGTAGTCGCCGCGTTCAAGCGCCCGAACGAATCAGACGCGAGCCGTTGGGTGTTGAGCGACTACTTTGCGACGGCGTGGTTACCGAGCGATGTGGAGCGCGCCGTCATGCCATTGGCGCTCGACTTGGGTGGCTTGTACGAACAGTTGCTTCACCGCCTGATTCCAACACCTGCGCGCCGGCAAGAAGGCCTTGGTGACTTGGTCGCTCGTGTCGAACAGGTTGCGGCGAAGCAGCGTGAGGTCGAGAAGGTCGCAAGCAAGCTTGCCAAAGAAAAGCAATTCAACCGCAAGGTAGAGATCAACGCGCTCTTGCGACATCTAAGAAACGAACTTGAACAGTTGACCGGTAGGGATAGCGTATGACGCAGAGCCTGAATGACGAATCGAAGAGACACATCGAGCAGGTCGCGGGCGAGGCGTTAGCGCAACTCGAAAGCATTGCCGAAGCCTCCAAGAGCAAGCTTCTTGATGGACGAACACTGGGGTCCGATACCCTGGCAAGCATCAATACGATGACGTCCAGTTCGGCTATCCAAAGACTGGATCAGATCAGCCAGGCGAACCGTGAAAGCTATCGGGTATTGGTGGCAGAGCCCGCCATTGCTCGCGTTGTGGTGGTTGATGAAGAGGGCGAAGAGAAAACCTACTACATCTGCCGCACTACGCCGGTATCGGGCATTCCTAACTTGGCCAGCTACCGGGCTCCTGTTGGACGATTGGCCTCATTGGCGATTGGTGCAGAGTTCACGCTTCCCAATGGAACCGTTGTTGAGGTTCTTGAGCGAGCTCAACTACGGCCAAGTGCACTCGCTGATGGGTGGGACTCTCGTGACACCGTGGTTGAAGCCGAGCATTTCGGGCCTCTCACCATCGAGTCGCTGCGAGCTCTGCTGACTGAGGTTGCCGGGGAAGAGATCACAGAAGATATCCTGGGTCAATTGCTGGCTGAGGAGACCGTCAAGGCCAACATCATCGACGGCGTTCGCCGCAGCGTTATCACCAAGATGGGGTTGCGGGATCAGCCCGTACTCGATCAGTACCAGGACGAGATTTTCCGTCTTCCTCTCGATAAGCGCCTGCTGATCTTGGGTCCACCCGGTACCGGCAAAACGACGACCCTGATCCGGCGCCTCGGTCAAAAGCTCGACACCGCTTTCCTGGAAGAAGGCGAGCAACGCCTGGTTGAGACAGTTGCTGCAGTGCAAGGCGTTGCGCATTCCAACAGCTGGCTGATGTTCACGCCTACCGAACTGCTCAAGCAGTACCTCAAAGAGGCTTTTGCCCGAGAAGGCGTTCCTGCCTCAGATCTGCGCATTAGAACTTGGCAGGACTATCGGCGCGAGTTGGCCAGAAACGCTTTTGGCGTTCTTAGGACTGCTTCTGGCGGCGGCACCTTCGTTCTGAAAGAGAGCTTGCCTAGCCTTAGCGAAGCTGCGCTCGACCGGCCTATCCAATGGTTTGACGATTTCGATGCATGGCAACGCAGCGTCTACGTCCAGGAGCTGCATGAAGCAGCGGCTCTACTCCATGATGCCAAGGCCCCTGACGTCAAAAGCTTGGGCGCACGCTTGCAAGACATCTTAGCGCGTGCCGGTGATGGCACTCTGGCCACCGCATTCGGATCATTGGCCGCAGAGCTCCCCAAGGTGCAGGCGCTTGTCACCAGCCTGAAGGACACCTCCGACGGCAAGATCAAAGCTGCGCTCAACCTGCAGCTCAACCGCAACCGGGAATTTTTGGATGAGTTAGCTCGTGTCATCGACAGTTTGCAGCAGGCGCAGGCAACTGAGGCCGACGAGCAAGACGATTTCGATGCCGACGAAGAAGAAGACACCACAACATCGCGCACGGGCCGCGCGGCTGCTCTCAATGCCTACATGCAAGCCGTGCGTGCCCAGGCTCGGTCAGCAGCCTCTAAGCGTATGCTGAGCAAGACTTCTCGCAACGGCAAAATCATTGAGTGGCTGGCCGATCGTGGTCTGGCAGAGGCCGACCGTGCAGATGTGGGAGCGAGCCTTTTGGTGCAGACTAATGCCCGGCGCTTCGTGAACCCGGTCAAACGCTACCTCGACGGCATTCCAAAACACTACCGTGCGTTCCGGCGTGAACGCCAACATGCCGGGAACTGGTATCGCAGCGAGGGCTTCGAGGCCCGCGACATCCATCCGCTCGAACTCGATATTGTACTGCTGGCCATCTTGCGCGCCGCAGGCGACCTGATCAGCCTGCCCAGCGTCCTGCGCGATATTGACAGCCCTGCTTGGTCATCGCTTCAGCCCATTCTGGGGCATTACCGCAACCAAGTATTGGTGGACGAGGCGACTGATTTTTCGCCGATTCAGCTGGCCTGCATGGCAGCACTGGCTCACCCTCAACTGCGCTCGTTCTTTGCGTGCGGCGACTTCAACCAGCGCCTGACTACTTGGGGCGCGCGTTCCGCTGACGACTTAAAGTGGGTTTTTGCCGACTTCGACATCAAGGAGATCACAGTCTCTTACCGTCAGAGCAAGCAGCTGAACGACTTGGCCCGTGCCATGATCCGCGCCGTCGCTGGTACCGAGCAAAACGTCAGCTTACCCGCGAATATGAATAGCTCTGGCGTGACGCCTGCCTTGTTGGAGCATGCCGGCGAGACAGCGGTCGTTGTCAGCTGGCTCGCAGATCGCATTCGTGAGATTGAGCGCTTTGTAGGCCAATTGCCTTCCACGGCTATCTTTGTGAATACCGAAAACGACGTGGCCCCGGTGGCGGATGCACTGAATGCCGCCCTGTCCGAGCACAACATTCAGGTCATTGCTTGTCGCGAGGGTCAGGCCGTCGGGCAAGAAAGCAATGTGCGTGTGTTCGATATCCAGCACATTAAGGGCCTGGAATTTGAGGCCGTTTTCTTTATTGGCATCGACCAGCTTGCCGAGCTACATCCTGCGCTCTTCGACAAATACTTGTACGTGGGCACTACTCGTGCGGCCACTTATCTGGGCGTGACCTGTGAGGGCACCTTGCCATCGGCTATCGAGAGTCTGCGGGTGCACTTTTGCCAGGACTGGCAATAGACGACTGAATTTATCAAAACGAACTTGAACAATTGAGCCGCTGAGCTTCTTTTACGGAAGCACGGCTGCTAGAGGAAAAGAACATGGAAAAACTGAAAATGCACTCACCCAATATCACACAGGACAACATCGCCCGCATTCGTGATCTGTTTCCGGGCTGCGTCACTGAGGCCAGGGGTGAAGACGGCAGTGCGAAGCTGGCGGTCGATTTTGACCAACTGCGGCAGGAGCTCGCTGATTCGATTGTCGAAGGGCCACAGGAGCGTTATCACTTGAACTGGCCAGGAAAGCGCGAGGCCTTGCTGACTGCTAACGCACCGATTGCTAAGACGCTGCGGCCTTTACGCGAAGAAAGTGTGGACTTCAATACTTCGAAGAACCTGTTCATCGAAGGTGACAACCTCGATGCGCTCAAGTTGCTGCAGGAAACCTACCTCGGCAAGGTCAAGCTAATCTACATTGACCCGCCGTATAATACTGGGAGTGACTTTATTTATGAAGACGACTTCTCCGAAAGCGCTGAGGAATTCCTGAAGAAGTCAAATCAGAAAGATGAAGAGGGTAGTCGGCTAGTTGCAAACACTGAAACCAACGGGAGGTTTCACTCTGACTGGATATCGATGGTTTACCCGCGTTTGAAACTGGCAAGGAACCTGCTTCGTGATGACGGTGCAATATTTATCTCGATTGGAGACGACGAGTTATGTTCTCTAAAGGCGGTTTGCGATGAAACCTTCGGAGAAAGCAACTATAGAGGTCTGGTTTCTCGTGCAACTGGAACACGAATGGGCAGCGGAAATCAGAAAATATCCAGTGAGTTCGATTACATCCTAATCTATTCAAAGTCAGATCGGTTTGAGTTCAATCCGCTCCCTATGGGTGAGGATGATTTAAGCATATATGACCAAGAAGATGCACGTGGCCGATATTTACTTAGATCCTTGCGCAGAACAGGGGGCGAAAATAGAAGAGAAGACCGGCCTACCATGTTTTTTCCTGTGTACGCCCCCGATGGAACAGCTGTCTACCCGCTTGCTCCAGAAGGTTGGGAGAGCCGGTGGGTATGTGGCCAAGCCAAATACGAAGAAATGTCTCGCGACGACCTCATTGAATGGAAAAAGGTTGCCAAGGGGGGAGTGGAGCGCTGGCAGGTTTACCAAAAACACTACATTGGTGAGGCGCTTAAGTACTCTTCAAATAGTTGGAGTGATATAGATGGCAACAAGAAAGCCACACGTGAGCTAAACGAAATATTCGGTGGGAGAAAGGTGTTTGATCACCCTAAGCCTGTGAGTTTGCTCGAAAGGATAGTTCAGATAGCTACCAGTAAGTATGGTTGCGATATTGTCATGGATTTCTTTGCCGGGTCGGCCACAACTGCTCATGCTGTGCTGAATATAAATCGACAAGATGATGGAGATAGACGTTTTGTATTAGTTCAGCTCCCTGAGTCACTCTATGAGGACAACAAGGCGCAGGCTGTCGCTCTCAAATTTTGCAGAGAGCATGGACTTCCTGAAAACGTGGCGTCCCTTTCTAAGGAACGAATTCGTAGAGTGCTTAAACGGCTATTCGATGAGGAGAAGAATGAGGCGGCTACGTTGAACGGTTTCCGCGTTCTTAAGGTCGACACATCTAACATGGCCGATGTCTATTACGCACCAGATTCGCTGGACGGAGCTAATCTCGATCTGTTCGTCGACAACATCAAGCCCGATCGCACGCCCGAGGATCTGCTGTTCCAAGTAATGCTGGATTGGGGCGTTGATTTGGCCCTGCCCATTACCAAGCAATCCATTCAAGGCAAAGACGTTCTCTTTGTCGATGGCAATGCGCTTGCCACGTGTTTCGATGCCAGCGGCAGCATCGACGAAGCGTTCGTGAAGGAACTGGCCAAGCAGCAGCCGCTTCGTGTGGTCTTCCGCGATGCAGGTTACAAAGATAGCGCCGTCAAAATCAACGTCGAGCAGATATTCAAGCTCTTGTCGCCCTCCACCGAAGTCAAATGCATCTGAGGCGCGCGCGATGAAGCTCAAATTCAAGACGCAGACCTATCAGACAGCAGCGGTGCAAGCTGTAGTCGACTGCTTCAAGGGGCAGCCACCTGCTTCAGCGAAGGCTATCGGCTATCGCATTGATCCGGGCAAGATCAAGAAGGGGCAGATTATTGGCAGTACCGCGGAAGTCGGTTCAGGATTTAAGAACGCTGACTTGCAGCTGACTGACGTCGCCGTGCAGGAGAACATTCAGCATGTGCAGCGAGGGCAGAATTTGCCTATGTCGAGCTCGCTTTATGATTTTTTCACAGTCAACGGGAATAAGGAACGTGTTCCCGCTGCGAAACAATACAAGGATATTGCCAAGGCAGTCTCTAACATCCATCTCGACATCGAAATGGAAACAGGAACTGGCAAGACCTATTGCTACATCAAGACGATCTTTGAGCTAAACAAACAGTACGGGTGGAGCAAGTTCATCATCATTGTGCCCAGCATTGCCATCCGCGAGGGTGTGGCCAAGTCGCTGGAAATCACGGCCGAGCACTTTCTGGAGACGTACCACAAGAAGGCACGCTTCTTCATCTATAACTCCAAGCAGTTGCACCATCTGGAGAGCTTTTCGTCGGATGCGGGGATCAACGTAATGGTGATCAACGTGCAGGCTTTTGCTGCCCGTGGCGCTGACAACCGGCGCATCTATGACGAGCTCGATGATTTTCAGTCACGCCGCCCGATTGATGTGATCAGCGCCAATCGGCCGATTCTGATTCTGGACGAGCCACAAAAAATGGAGGGTGCGGCAACCCTGAAGTCCTTGGAGGAATTCAAGGCGCTGATGGTGTTGCGCTACTCGGCAACTCACAAGACCACGCACAACAAGATCCATCGGCTGGACGCGTTGGACGCCTACAACCAGAAGCTGGTGAAGAAAATCGCAGTACGCGGCATATCAGTGAAGGGGCTGGCGGGCTCCAATGCCTATCTGTACTTGCAGTCCATCGAGATTTCGAGCAAGGCACCTGTGGCCCGTGTTGAGTTCGAGCAGAAGCTGAAAAGCGGCGAGATCAAGCGTGTAGTGCGCAAGCTCTCCAAGGGCGACAACCTCTTCTCTGATGGCTTTTCAAACGAGCTGGATCAGTACCGTGGCTATGTGGTCGCGGACATCAATGCCAACACGGATACCCTGAGTTTCACGAACGGCGTGGAGCTCTTTGTTGGCGAGGCCACCGGGGATGTCAACGAAGAAGCGCTGCGCCGCATCCAGATTCGGGAGGCCATCAAGGCACACTTCGATAAAGAGCTGGCCCTATTCCAACAAGGTATCAAGGTGTTGACCTTGTTCTTCATCGATGAAGTGGCCAAGTACCGCGATTACTCGACAGCGGACGAGAAAGGCGACTACGCACGTATCTTTGAAGAGGAGTACCGCCAGTACCTGAACGAGGTGCTGGACCTGGATGAAACGCCGTATATCAAGTACCTGAAGGGTATTGATGCAGGCAGGACGCACAGCGGCTACTTCTCCATCGACAGGAAGACTAAGCGGCTGGCCGATCCCGATGTGGAGAAACGCGGAGAAAATGCAGGGCTGTCCAATGATGTGGATGCCTACGATCTGATCCTGAAGGACAAGGAGCGCTTGCTGTCATTCGACGAGCCAGTACGTTTTATCTTTTCGCACTCCGCTTTGCGTGAAGGCTGGGACAATCCTAACGTGTTCGTCATTTGTGCGCTCAAGCACAGCGACAACACCATCTCGCGGCGGCAGGAGGTAGGTCGTGGTTTACGCTTGTCCGTTAACCAGAGCGGTGACCGAATGGATCACCCCGCCATCGTCCATGACGTAAACGTGCTAACCGTAGTGGCAAGCGAGAGCTATAAGGACTTCGTATCTGCGCTGCAGAAAGACATCAGCGAATCTTTGTCAGCGCGTCCTAAGGTCGCTGACGAAGCCTATTTCACTGGTAAGGTACTCAAGACACCAACTGGCGATATTGAAGTCACGCCGCAATTGGCCAAGCAGATCTACAAATACCTGCTCAAGAACGACTACAGCGACGATGCTGACCGCATTACAGGCGCGTACCACGACGCGAAGAAGGAAGGCACCCTGGCTCCGCTGCCCCCGGAGCTGCAGCCTCATGCCGAGCAGGTGTACCAGCTAATCGACAGCGTCTTCAGCTACAGTCAGATGTTTGAAATCAGCGACGACCGTCGGCCAAAGAAGAATCCGCTCAACAGTAACTTCGACAAACAGGAATTCAAGGAACTGTGGAATCGGATCAATCGCAAGGCCGCCTACAGTGTTGACTTTGATTCGGCGGAACTGGTCAAGAAAGCAGTCGAGGAGCTGGACAAGAGCCTACGAGTGACGCCCTTGCAGTATACGATCCAGAAAGGTGAGCAGATCGATCAGGTAACTGCCGATGCGCTGAAGAGCGGTGATGGTTTCAAAGTTTCTGAAACGACTGTTGAGTACGACAAGCAGTCAATTCATTCAACGGTGAAGTATGACCTCATTGGTAAGGTTGCCGAGGGTACGAAACTAACGCGACGCACGACGGCGGACATCCTTAAAGGCATCAGTGTCGCGATATTTGCGCAGTTTCGTACCAATCCTGAAAGCTTCATCGCCGAAGCAATTCGACTGATCAATGAGCAGAAGGCAACGATGATCATTGAGCACTTGGCCTACGACCCCGTTGAGGACAAGTTTGATTTGGACATCTTCACTTCTGGTCAGACCAAGCAGGACTTCAGTAAGGCCGGTGACAAACTCAACCGTCACATCTACGACTACGTAATCACCGACTCTGGCATCGAACGCGAGTTTGTTAAAGAGCTGGACACGTGTACCGACGTGGTCGTGTACGCCAAATTACCGCGCGGCTTCCTGATCCCCACGCCCGTTGGCGATTACAACCCCGACTGGGCGATTTCGTTCAAGGAAGGAGTGATCAAGCATGTGTACTTTGTGGCTGAAACCAAGGGTTCAATGTCATCAATGGATTTGCGCCCGATTGAGGCTACAAAAATCGAATGTGCACGGAAGTTCTTCGATGAGATCAATAGGAAGTATGCCCCCGAGAACGTCAAGTACGATGTGGTGAACAGCTTCGGGAAGCTGATGGAGCTGGTGAAGTAAGCAGAATCAACGCCCAGACAGATCAAACTCAAAAATGATCTGTTGCTTATCTGGGTATTCCTGACAAAAGAAAAAGTCCTGTATTGAGCCGCTAAACGGTTGCTCAGACAGGACTTTTCTTTTATCCGATGCGTTTCCGACAATATCCTGAACTTGGCTAAAGACCCAGCAGGCCAGCAGTACGACAATCAGCAGCAGAGGGAAACGCGCCATCATGATCATCAGTAGCAGTGCCGTCACGCAGCCGGCGAGTATGCTGGCGAACGCGAGTAGTGCGGCCAACATCCTCAACAATCAGCAAGGCTAGTAGTCCTCAGGATTGTTATTGCAGCAGATAGCCCATCGGCTGGTCATCTTTGTCGAAGCAGAGGATGGTTTCACAGTGACCTCCTAGCTGATCGGCATTCGATTCGCTGATGTCGGGCAACCATTTACCCAGTTCTGCGATTGGAACCCTCTTCTCGTTGATGTAGCAGTCATCGTCCATGCGCGGGTTGCACCACGCACTTTTTACATCTGGCCATTTGGACTGGGGAGGGGTAGCTGGTGGCTGTACAGCCGCTACTTGATTACCTCCTTTCTGTGCTTGCCAAGCTGCGTAGCCGCCTTCATAGCGCCCGTCAAACGTGGGGACGAGCTGATTATCAGGGACCCCAATGTCCAGGTAGAACTGGTACAGGATAGAACCGGCTTTGGCGTACGACACCTGGTTAGAGGTATCGACCCGGTAGGCCACTGGCTTGCCGTCGGTGCTGATGCCGATGCGATACCAGATCGACAGCGCGAAGAAAGCATCCTGATTCCACTCCCCTACCAAGGTAGAGTTTGTCCGGCACTTACCGCGCAGGCACGTGCCACTTACTTGGTTGACATACCGTCGTTCCTGCTGGCGCTGGGCATCAAAGATGAGCACTTCCCGGGAGGTCTCCAGCCAGGTGCACTTGATCATGGGTTGGCCGTTGAAGGATTTCTTGGCGATGCACGGAATAGCTTCGGGAAGACCGCTGGTGGAGGTCTCGTCTGGGAAGGCAATGTTGCCCCATGCGTAATGATCCACGACGGCGTTTGCGTTGGCGCAGAAAGCGAGCAGAAGGATGCTGAGTATCCGTTTCATGGGTTCTCCAGTTTGTTGCTTTTGTTGAGGACGAAATCAGAGCAGGCCGTTTAAGG
>NZ_QUZT01000096.1 GCF_004682045.1 Pseudomonas nabeulensis | reverse complement strand
TCGCTGTCGCCATCCAGGAGGCGATCAACATGACGAATATTGATGGCTCCACTGACGAGCCTTCGCTTTCAGCCGACATCCGGGACCCAGTTAAATAACCGCCGTCATTTCCCACCCAACCGAGCCCCATGGACAACTCCAACCTCGCAATAACCCTCGTTTTGATTTCAGCCTTCGCGCACGCCACCTGGAACGCCGTTGTCCGCGCCGGCAGCAGCCGTTTCATGACCTTGGCCATGGTCGACGGCACAGCGCTGCTGATCTGCCTGGCAGCCCTGCCGTTGGTGAATGTGCCAAGCCCACAGGTGTGGGGTTACGTAATGATTTCCGTGGTGCTCAACACCCTCTATCGCTTGTTCCTGATCAAAGCCTACGAAACGGGTGACTTCGGTCAGGTCTACCCGGTGATGCGGGGTGTGCCGCCGGTTTTGGTCGCGCTGTTTTCCTGTTTTCTGTTGCATGAGCAGCTGTCATTCCAGGCGATGGCGGGTGTGTTGCTCATTGGTGCTGGCATTATCAGCCTGACGTTTGTGCGCAGGATGACCGCGCAGATGTGCAAGCCTATCCTGATGGCGGTGTGCGCGGGGGCGTTTGTTGCGTGCTACACGGTGGTGGATGCCAAAGGTGTCAGGGCCAGTGAGACGGTGCTGCAATTCATCATCTATTTGACGGTATGCCAGAGCATTCCAATCCCGCTGCTGGCGTATTTACAGGAACGCTCCACGTTTACTCATGCGGTTCGCAACCATTGGCGAGTGGGCGTAATGGGCGGTGTTTTCTATCTGGTGTCCTACGGGCTTGTGCTGTTTGCGCTGTCGCTGGATGCGGTGGCCAAGGTCTCAGCCTTGCGGGAAACCAGTGTTATTATCGGCGCCATTATTGCCGCGCTGTTCTTCCATGAACGCTTCGGCTGGCGGCGGATGCTTTCGGCGTTCGTCATTGTTTGCGGGATCATCCTGATCAAAGTGAGCACCTGATGGCCCAACGTCCGCCACCCACACCGATGCTGCAAGCCTTTGTCAGTGCGGCGAAAACAGGGAGTTTCGCCCGCGCTGCGTCCGAGTTGAATCTCTCCGCCAGTGCTGTCAGCCATCAAATCGCCGGTCTGGAGGAATGGTGGGGGGTGCAGTTGTTTGAGCGGCACTCGCGGGGTGTCAAGCTCACGGCGGCAGGGCAGACGTTGTTGCCGGTGGCGGATGATTTTTTCAAGGCGCTGAAGGCCGCGCTGAATTCGCTGAAACCGAGTCAATCCCAGCCCCTTTATCTGTCATGCACCACGTCCCTTTGTTCATCCTGGTTGATTCCCAGGATGCACGGTTCTCACGCCGAGGCCTCATTCAATCTTGACGTGGTGTTGACCAGCGTTGACATGAACAGCAGCAATCTGGGTGACCATCAGTTCGATGTCGCGATTGTGATGGGTGATGGCGATTACCCCAATCATCATGCCGAGCTGCTGATGCGTGATGCTGTGTTCCCGGTGTGTTCGCCGGAATTTCTACGGGCTAATGGTGAGATCGGTTTAACGGATATTGCGCGATACCCGCTGATTCATCGTGTGGACGATCAAGTCTGCCCCGGCTGGGAAAGCTGGTTTGCATTCCACGGGCTGGAGGGTCCGCCGTACCATCATGGGCCGCGCTTTCCGGATTCCAGCCTGGCGATCAGCCTGGCAGTGAAAAATGGCGGAATTGCGCTGGGCAGGACCGCGTTGGTGCATGACGCGTTGAAGAACGGTTCTTTGGTGATGCTGAGCGCGCCTGAGATGATGCTGCCAGTTGCGTACTACATGATTTGCCGAAACGGACGACAGTCAGAACCTGACATCGCCCGGTTGTTTGACTGGCTCAAAGCTCAAGCGCAGGCGTTTGGGCGCGAGGTAAAGTCCGGTTACGACAGCTGATGTATCGGTGGTTTCAACGTGGTTTATCAGATCAACCGCCCATATTCTCCGACGTCACAATCTGCGGCGGTATATACACCCGATGCCGCACCGGATCGAACACCTCACCCCCCTGCAACGCCACCAACAACTCAATCAACGCCACCGCCGTCTGACGCGGCTGTGAATCCATCACCACATCCACCAATCCCCGCCGCAACGCGTCCCGTGACAGCTCGGTGGACTCCTGCAGGATGCAGCACAACGCCGGCCGCTTGGGCAGTTGTGCCAACGCATTGATGATGCCGTCGCCACCGCCCCCCACCACACATAAACCGCGCAGGTCGGTGTGGCGGGTGATCAGGTCGAGGGTGGCTTCTTCGGTGATGTCGCTGTTGTCCAGGTTGATCAGCGGCTCCAGTGGCTTGAGCCCTGGCGCGTGCTCGGCGAGGTAGCTGTGCAGGCCTGCGACGCGGGCCTGGTGGCCGAGGAAGCGATGGCCGCCGAGCAGGATGCCGACGCTGCCTTTGCGGGCGCCGCAGGTGCGGGCGAGCAGCCAACCCATGGTGCGCCCGACCACGTGGTTGTCCTGGCCGACATAGGGCTCAAAGGCCTGTTCATGAATATCCGACAGTAACGCCACCACCGGCACGCCGGCTTCGCGGATTTGCGCCAAGGTGGCGTTGATCAGCGGGTGGGCAAAGCTGACCACGGCGAGGGCATCGCATTGCACCGCGAGTTGCTCGATTTGCGCGGCGATGACACTCGGTGTGCGATCCACGATGTAGTCGAATTGGCACGTCAGGTTAGCCCCTGCGTGGTGCTCGGCGGCCGCTGCAATCGCCTGTGCCAGGCTGGCATAAAACGCCTGGGCCGTGGCCAGCAACAGGATGCCGAAACGGTAGGTTGGCCGACGTTCGCGAATACGCTGGCCGATCAGCCGCGCGGCAAAATAACCCACGGCTTCGGCGGCCTGGAACACCTGCTCGGCGGTCTGCGGATTGACCGGCGCACGGGCGTTCAACACCCGGTCGACGGTGGCCACGCTGAGTCCCGCCTGGGCGGCAACGGTGGCGATGGTTGGGCGTTTATTGTTGTTCATGACGAGCCCTTTATTGCGTCTTGATAGAAAACTATCAAGCCCCGCTGGGCCTGGATGATAGCTTGATAGGGAATGGATTCAAGCCCTTGAGGGCGATAAACCGGCTCTCTATATTCTCTCCAGCAAAGCACGCCAAACCCATCGCTTGCGGAGAACAATAACAATGCCTGAACACACCGCCCACACCGCCCGGCGCGACTACAGCCTCACCGGCCCCGAAGCCGCCCGCGCTGCCGAAAAAGGTCTCGTCTCAGCGAGCTGGTACCAATCGCCGATTTCCCGCAAACGCATGAAAGAACTGATGCAGCGCCGCGACGGCCCGGCGTTGCGCGACACCGCCCTCTGGATCGCCGCACTGTTCGCCAGCGGTTTCGGCGGCTACTGGTTCTGGGGCACCTGGGCCTGCGTGCCGTTCTTTATGGCCTACGGCGTGCTGTACGGCACCGCCTCCAACCCGCGCTGGCACGAGACCGGCCACGGCACTGCGTTCAAGACCCGCTGGATGAACGACGCGCTGTACCAGGTCGCCAGTTTCATGTGCATTTTCGAACCCCATGTATGGCGCTGGAGCCATGCGCGGCACCACACCGACACCATCGTGGTGGGCCGCGACCCGGAGATCGTTGAACCGCGCCCGCCGAGCTTCTTGATGATGTTCCTGAGCCTGTTCAATTTGCCCCTGGCCTGGAAAACCTTCAGCGGTGTGGCGCGGCATGCCATGGGCAAGATGAGTGCCCAGGAAGCGGATTTCATCCCTGAGTCCGAGTGGCCCAAGGTGTTTCGTGCCGCGCGGATCTGGGTCGGCATCTATGCAGTGGTCATCGGCACCGCGTTGTACCTGCACAGCTGGTTGCCGCTGATGCTGGTGGGTTTGCCAAGCATCTACGGCGCCTGGCTCGGCTATCTGTTCGGCCTCACCCAGCATGTGGGCCTGGCCGAAGACGTGCTCGACCACCGCAGCAACTGCCGCACCATCTACATGAACCGCGTGTTGCGCTTTATCTACATGGACATGAACTACCACCTCGAACACCACATGTACCCGATGGTGCCGTACCACGCCCTGGCCCAGTTGCACGAAGAAATCCGCAGCGATTGCCCGCCGCCATACGCCAATCTGTTCGAGGCCTACAAGGAAATTTTGCCGACGATCTGGCGCCAGCGCAGCGACCCCACCTATTTCGTCCAGCGCCCGATTCCTGGTGTGGGCGAACCTGTTGTGGCGAGGGAGCTTGCTCCCGCTGGGCTGCGCAGCAGCCCCAACGAAAGCACCGCGTTTTTTCAGACAAATCCCGATAGCTGATGTTGTGGCTGCTTCGCAGCCCAGCGGGAGCAAGCTCCCTCGCCACAACAAGCTGCCTCATTTCAAGGAACTGCCATGAACGATCAATGGATCGACGTCTGCGCCGTGGGCGAAATAGACGAAGAAGACGTACTGCGCTTCGACCACGGGCCACACACCTACGCGGTCTACCGCTCCGCCGAGAATGAGTTCTTCGCCACCGCCGGCCTGTGCACCCACGAGAAAATCCACCTCGCCGACGGCCTGGTGATGGACCACGTGATCGAGTGCCCCAAGCACAACGGGCGCTTCGATTACCGCACCGGCAAAGCCATGGGCGCGCCGGTGTGCGTCAACCTCAAGACCTACCCGGTGCGGGTCGAAGCGGGGCGGGTGCTGCTCGCCGTCACGGCCTGACCATGAACGCACCCTTGATCATCGTCGGCGCCGGCCATGCCGGTGGCCGTGCGGCACTCACCCTGCGTGAGGAAGGCTACAGCGGGCGCCTGATCCTGATCGGCGACGAACCCCACTTGCCCTACGAACGCCCGCCACTGTCCAAAGGCCTGTTGCAGGGCACGACCGACCTGGCCGGCTACAGCCTCTGTGACAGCGACCGGCTGGCCGAGCTGGGCATCGAACATATCGCCGGCAACCCCGTCACCCGATTGCACCCCGAGCAGCACCGTTTGCAACTCGCCGATGGCCAGTGGTTGCCTTACGCCGGTTTGCTGTTGGCCACCGGCGGCCGGGCGCGGCGCTTGCCCCAGGAGCAGGCCAACGTGCTGTATTTGCGCACCCATGATGAAGCGCTGGCGTTGCGCAGCGCATTAAAACCCGGTGTGCGGCTGGTGGTGGTGGGCGGCGGCTTTATCGGCCTGGAAGTGGCGGCCACCGCCCGTGGCCTGGGGTGTGAGGTGACGGTGCTGGAGGCGGGCCCAAGGCTGGCGGGCCGAGTGTTGCCGCCGGCTATCTCCCAGGCGCTGCTGGATTTGCATCGCCAGCAAGGCGTGGATGTACGGCTGAATGTCGCGCTGGAATCCATCCAGGCCGACGCCGTGTTGCTGATGGATGGGCAACGCGTGTCCTGCGACCTGGTGGTGGTCGGCATCGGCATGCAGCCCAATATCGAGCTGGCCACGGCGGCGGGGCTGGAGGTGGGGCAGGGCATTCGCGTGGACGCGCACCTGCGCACCAGTGCCCCCGATATCTATGCTGCCGGGGATGTGTGTGAGTTTCGCCAGAATGGCGTTTATCAGCGCCAAGAAACCTGGCGCAACGCCGAAGCCCAGGGCCGGCATGCGGCGTTGAATCTGCTGGGGCGCGAGATGGCCTACGACGCGCTCCCCGGTTTCTGGTCCGACCAGTACGACTGGGGCTTGCAGACCGTGGGCGTGATGACCTCGGCAGTGGCCAGCCGTGCGTTACCCGGCGGTGGCCTGCTGCTGTTCTACCTCGACACGGCGCTGCGTTTGCAAGGCGCCTGCGGCTGGGCGCCGGGCAACAGCGTGGCCAAGGACATCAAGCTCTGCGAACGCTTGATCAGTGCGGGCATCCCGCTCAACACCGCCAGCCTGGCCGACCCCGAGCTGTCCCTTAAACACGTGTTGCGAGGCTGATATGCGCCAATTCCTGGTGTTCCAATCCCTATGGGCCATGCAAACCGAACCCGGCCCGCTGGAGGCCCAACTCGACCGCATCAAAGCCGCCGGCTTCGACGGCATTACCGATCACTACTGGAAACCCGCCGACGTCGCCCGCTTGCACAGCGCCGCCGCGGCCAGGGGCTTGCAGATCGAAGGCCAGTTGTTCCCGCAATCGGTGGATGACTTGGCCGCCGCGCTGGACGTGATCAGCCGCTATGGCTGCCACCACCTCACCTTGCAGGCCGACGTGCGCCCGCGCACCCAAGCCGAAGCCGCACGCTTGGTGGAAGGCTGGCAGCGCCTGGCCGAGCAGGTGGACTTTCCGGTGCTGCTGGAAACCCATCGCTACCGTCTCACCAACGACCTGCTGTTCACCCTCGACCTGCTGGCGCAAATGCCCGATTTAAAGCTGCTGGCTGACCTGTCCCATTACGTGGTTGGGCGCGAATTGCCCGAGCCGGGCGCAGTTGAGGATGATGAGCAGATCCGCACCATTCTGCGCCATAGCTGGGGCTTCCACGGTCGCGTGGCCAGCAGTGAACAGGTGCAGGTCTCATTGGACTTTCCCCAGCATCAGGCCTGGGTGCAGCGCTTCACCGATTGGTGGCGCTACGGGATCGAGGATTGGCTGGCTCGGCCGAATACACCGAACAGCCTGTCCTTCACGTGCGAGCTGGGCCCGCCGCCTTATGCGATCACCGGCATCGATGGCCGCGAGATCAGCGATCGCTGGGCTGAGGCATTGAAGATGCAGGCATTGATCCGCGAGGTGTGGCGCAGTTGTCAGAAATGATCTGCTAATCTGCGCGGGTTCATTCTCGCCCTTAGCCTGGACTTTCACCATGACACCATCCTCTGTTGAGCCGCCTCTCGAACCGCAGTCCGTGTGCCACCCGATCACCAGCAGTGCGATTTTCATGGTCGCCACCGTTGCCCCCGGCAGCGAAGACCGCGTACGCGGCTGGTGCGCCGATATCGCCGGGCTGGTGCGCTCGGTGGGCAAACGCGTGCCGGCGGGCAACCTGACCTGCGTCTGCGGGTTTGGCTCGGATGCCTGGGATCGATTGTTCGGCGCCCCACGCCCGGCGGCGTTGCACCCGTTCCGTGAGTTCGGCGTGGAAGGGCGCAAGGCCGTGTCGACGCCGGGGGATATCCTGCTGCATATCCGCGCCGAACAGATGGACCTGTGTTTCGAATTGGCCACCCAACTGATGGCGGCGTTGGGCGACAGCGTAAAAGTGGTGGATGAGGTCCAGGGTTTCCGCTACTTCGATATGCGCAGCATCATCGGTTTTGTCGACGGCACCGAGAACCCGGTGGGGCGCAAGGCCGAGGGTTTCACCATTGTCGGTGATGAAGACCGCGAATTCCGGGGTGGCAGTTATGTGCTGGTGCAGAAGTACCTGCACAACATGACGGCCTGGAATGGCCTGACGGTGGAGGCTCAGGAGAAGGTGATCGGGCGCACCAAGTTGTCGGACATCGAGTTGGACGATGAGGCCAAACCGAGCAATTCCCACAGTGCGCTGACCGTGATTACCGATGAGAATGGCGAAGAGGTGAAAATCCTGCGGGACAATATGCCGTTTGGTCGGCCGGGTGCAGGGGAGTTCGGCACCTACTTCATTGGCTATGCACGCTCGCCGCAGCCGTTGGAATTGATGCTGGAGAACATGTTCGTCGGGCGACCGGTGGGTAACTATGACCGGTTGTTGGATTTCAGTAAGGCGGTGACCGGGGGGCTGTTCTTCGTACCCTCGGCCGACTTGCTCGAAGAACTGGCCGAGCGCACAGCAGGCTGATAGTCAGTACCGTTTAAATGTGGAGCGGGCAAGCCCGCTCACAGGCCCGGTGCCAACCCTACCACCGAAATCAAACTACACCGCCACAACCCGCCCCCCAGCCCCAGCCACCGCAGGACACATAATCTGCTGGCGATACCGCGGCAACGCCAACATCAGAAACACACTGGCCAGCCCCAACAACGACACCGACGACGCCAACGCATACCGCAGCGACTCACTGCCCAGATTCGGCACAAAGAAGTCACTGAGCATCCCCACCACCAAAGGCCCGATCCCCACCCCCAACAACGTCATGGCCATCACGAAAATCGCCGTCGCCTGAGCCAGCCGTGTCGCCGGAAACAAATGGGTGATCGCACTCAGGCATGGCGTTGCCCACCACACCCCCAGAAACGCAAAACCGCTGTAGAACAGGAACGCCTGTGGCACCGCCATGTCGCCGATATGAAACGCAGTGCCCTGGGGCCACAGGAAATACGCCAGGGCAAACGGAATGCTGAGCAGCGTACCCAGCAGCGGCACGCCGATCTGCCAGCCGGCATCGCGTCGCGCCAAGCGGTCGGTGAGCATGCCGCAGGCCAGGGTGCCGACGGTCGCGCCGGTGCCACCCACCACACCCACCAGGAACCCGGCCTGCTGCATATTGAGGCCATGGGAGCGGATCAGGAAACTCGGGCTCCAGGTGCCAATCGCATAACCGGCAATCGCCGCCGCGCCGCCGGTGAGTACCAGCCACAGGAACGAAGGGGTGCGGAACAGTTCGGCGAGGGTCTTGAGCCAGCCTTCCTGCGTGTCGGCACGGTCCAGTGGCGCCGAGCGTACCGGCGTGCGCACGGTCAGTAGCAACAGCAAGCCGAGAAAGATCCCCGGCGCGCCGATCAACAAGAACGCATAACGCCAACCATGGTGCTGGGCAATCCAGCCGCCCAACCCCAGGCCCACGATGGCGCCCAGGCTGGAACCGAGCATCAGCACCGCCAGTGCCGTGGAACGCCGGTTGGCCGGGTACAAGTCCGAGACCATCGCCACCGAAGGCGCGGTACCACCGGCTTCACCCACCGCCACGCCAATCCGCGCCAATACCAGGGTGAGAAAATTGCCGGCCACGCCGCACAGCATGGTCATCAGGCTCCAGGCAATGCAGCTGAACGCGATCACCGGCTTTCGCCCGATGCGGTCCGACAGGCGCCCCAGCGGAAAGCCGAACACGGTGTAGAACACCGCGAACGTCACCCCCGACAGCAGGCCGATGCCCGTATCGGAGATACCGAATTCCAGCTTCACCGGCTCGATCAGGATCGCCATCAACTGCCGGTCGATGTAGTTGAAGACATAGATGCTGGCCAGCACAAACAACGCGTAGTGCGTGCGCCAGGTCACGGGGTTGGATTGGTTCACAACGGGTGCTCCCGGTTTTGTTTTAGTTGAGCGGATATTCGTCGCGCCGTGGCGGTTTTTCATCGTCCGTTCAGACCATCTCCAACGGCGGCGGCCACGGGCGCAAACCTAGTCTTGTCGGACGATGTTTCGCCGGCGGTCACGGTCAATCATTCGGCCCATTCTGAAAACAATAAGAAGCCGAGGATCTGAAATGAGCGTCTTGTTCGAGCCGGTCGCCCTGGGCGAGTTGCAACTGGCCAACCGCATGGTCATGGCGCCCATGACCCGCAGCCGTGCGCTGGCGGATGCGGTGCCGGGCAGTGACATGGTCGAGTATTACCGCCAGCGTGCCGGTGCCGGGCTGATCATCGCCGAGGGCACCGCGCCGTCCGCCAGCGGCCTGGGCTATTGCCGTACCCCGGGTATCTACAGCCAGGCACAAATGGCGGCGTGGCGGCAGGTCACTGACGCGGTGCATGCCGAAGGCGGTTGCATCGTGCTGCAACTGATGCATGTGGGGCGCGCCGCCAGCCATCACAATAAACCGGCCGGTGCGGCCACGGTGGCGCCGTCGGCACTGCGGGCGCGCACCCAGGTGTTCAGCGATGTCGCCGGGCTGGTGGACACCGACGAGCCCGAGGCGCTGAGCGAGCAGGGCATCCACGCGGTCATCGACGACTATCGCCAGGCCGCCCTGAATGCACGCCTGGCGGGATTCGATGGCGTCGAACTGCATTGCACCAGCGGTTATCTGCCCATGCAGTTCATGGCCTCGGGCAGCAACCAGCGCAGCGATGGCTACGGCGGCAACGCGGCGGGCCGGGTGCGTTTCGCCAAGGAAGTGATCGAGGCCATGGCTTCGGCCATCGGGGCCGGTCGAGTCGGCTACAGACTGTGCCCCGGCAACCCCTACAACGACATTCACGATGACGACCCGGCGCACACCACGGCGGCGCTGCTGGACGCGCTGGCGCCGCTGGACCTGGCCTACCTGCACATCATGCGCTCGCCCATGGCCACGCTGGATGCCTTCGCCCTGGCGCGGCGGCACAGCCCCCATGCATTGATGCTCAACGACGGTTTCGACGGCCCCTCGGCCAGCGCCGCTCTCGCGTCGGGCGAGGGGGCTGCTGTGTCGTTCGGCCGTCACTTTATTGCCAACCCCGACCTGGTGCAGCGCTTCAAGCATGGCCTGCCCTTGAGCGGCTTCGACCGCAAGACCCTCTACACGCCAGGCGCCGTCGGCTACTCGGATTACCCCACCCATGCAGCCCTGACCCGGAAGGTGGCGCCATGAACCTGAACCCATCCACCGCGCCAGTGCCCCGTGAACAGACCCAGGCCCTGCTCGATCAACGTTCCCGCGCCGCGGGCCTGATCAAACCGAGTGACCTCTACACCCTGGCCGATCGCTTGGAGCATCAGGCGCAAGTGCAGGGCGAACGCCCGTTCCTGATCTACGGCGATCAAGTCCTCAGCTATGCCGAGGTCAACACCCGGGCCGACCACATGGCCCACGCCTTCCAAGCCCAAGGCCTGCGCGCCGGTGATGTGTGTGCCTTGGCCATGGAAAACCGCCCGGCGTTTTTCTGCTGCTGGTTCGGGCTGGTCAAGCTCGGGGTGGTGGTGGCATTCATCAATACTCAGGTCAGTGGCCGTGCGCTGCTGCATGCGTTGCACACCACCGAGGCCAAGGCGCTGGTGGTCGGCGAGGAATGCCTGGCCAATGTGCAGGCCACCGAACACTTTCCGCCGCTGCCGTGCTGGTTGATACGCGACCCGGAAAACCCCTGGCCGCACGCGCTGCCTGATGCGCTGGACGGCTCGTTCGATACGACCTACGAACAGGCACCGAATACGCCGTTCCCGCGTGCCGGGCGTGCCGCCATCGAGGCCCAGGCGACTACCTTGTTGATCTTCACCTCCGGCACCACCGGCCTGCCCAAGGCGGCGCGCTACAGCCATATGCGCTGGATGTCCTCGGGGGATGTGATGGAGGTGACGCTGAACGCCAGCCGCGATGACGTGTTCTATTGCTGCTTGCCGCTGTACCACGGTGCGGCAGCCACCTCGGTGACCTCCACCGCGCTGCGAGCGGGGGCGGCCATCGTAGTGCGGCGCAAATTCAGCGTGCGTGAGTTCTGGCTCGACGTGGCACGCCACCGCATCAGCATCTTCCAGTACATCGGCGAAATCTGCCGCTACCTGCTTAACCAGCCGGTGCAACCCGGCCAGCGTGAACACAGCTTGCGCTGCATGCTCGGCGCCGGGTTGTCGCGGGATTCCTGGCAACGCTGGCTGGAGCGCTTCGGCCCGATCCAGGTGTTCGAAGGCTGGGGCGCCACCGAGGCGAATGCGGCGATCATCAACGTCGACAACCATTTCGGCTCCTGCGGACGCGTGCCCGACTGGAACAAGACCAATGTGCGGCTGGTGCGCTACGACCTTGAAAACGACTGCCACCCACGGGACGCCAATGGGTTTTATCAGGTCTGCGCGGTCGGCGAAGTGGGCGAGGCCATGGGCTTTATCGTCGACCATCCGCAGATCGGCGCCGGGCGTTTCGAGGGCTACACCTCGGCCGAGGCCACCGAGGGCAAGATCCGCCGCAACGTGCTGCGCGAAGGCGATGCCTACTGGAGTTCCGGCGACCTGCTGCGTGAGGACGCCGATGGCTACTGCTATTTCGTCGACCGCATCGGCGACACCTATCGCTGGAAAAGCGAGAACGTCTCGACCCAGGAAGTCGCCGAGGCGCTGAGCGATTTGCCGGGCCTTGAGCTGCTGAATATCTACGGCGTACAGGTGCCAGGTCATGAAGGCCGCGCCGGCATGGCGGCGGTGTTGATGCAGGCGGGGCAGGCGTTCGACCCGCACGCGCTGTATGCCCTGACCGAAACACGCCTGCCGCGATACGCAGCGCCGGTATTCGTGCGCGTCACTCCGGCAGCCGACCTCACCGCCAGCTACAAGCTGCGTAAGGTCGACCTGCAGCGTCAGGGCTACAGCCCGACCCTGTGCCTCGATCCGTTGTTTATCCGCGACGACCAGACCCGCACCTACGTGCCGTACGCGGAGCCGCTGCTGGCGCGGCTGGGCCTGGCGCCGTTCACGGTGGCCGACCATGGCTGACCTCGACGCGAACGGCCATGAGCTGCGCAACGGCCTGCGCTACCCCTGGCCGCAGGCCCCCGAGTCGGGCCAAGTGCGCGAAGTGGCGGCGGGCGTGTGGTGGCTGCGTATGCCGCTGCCGTTCCGCCTGGACCATATCAACCTCTACCTGCTGCGGCACACCGACGGTTGGGTGGTGGTGGACACCGGCATGAACACCGAGCAGTCCCGCGAGGTCTGGGACCGGGTGCTCAGCGAGGTGTGTGCCGGTTTGCCAGTGTTGGCGGTGGTGTGCACCCACTTTCATTCCGACCATGCCGGGCTCGCAGCCTGGCTGTCCGAGCGTTATCACTGCCCGGTGTACATGACCGCCAGCGAGTTCCAGGCCCTGCATGTGCGGTTCCCGCGAGACGAGCCGCCGGGTTGGGACTTTCTCGATTTCTACCGCAAGGCCGGCGTCGCCGACGATCACAGCGGCGAGATGTTCAAGGTGATGAGCAACGCTCATTTCCTGCCGGCGCCGTTGCATCACTATCGCCGCCTGCACGAAGGCAGCCGTCTGAACATTGGCGGGCGCACCTGGCAAGTGGTGATCGGGCGCGGCCACTCGCCGGAGCATGCGTGCCTGTACGCGGCGGACGACAACTTGCTGATCTCCGGCGACCAGGTGCTGCCACGCATCACCTCCACCGTCGGCGTGCACGCCACCGAACCGCTGGCCAACCCCCTCAAGGACTGGCTCGACTCCATCGAGCACTTGCGCAGCCTGCCCGACAGCGTGTTGGTGCTGCCGGCGCACGAGCGACCGTTCTTCAACTTGCATCAGCGCCTGGACCAACTGGACGCCCATCACCGTGCGCACCTAGCGCAGGTGTTGGCCCACTGCGACGCGTCGCGCACGGCGCTGGAACTGATGAGCGTGCTGTTTCCCAAGCTGGCGGGTCGTTTCGACGAACTGATGGCGCTGGGCGAAACCTTGGCTCACGCCAATTACCTGGTGGCCGAAGGGGCACTGGTGAGGGAGGAGGACCGGGGCGTGTACCGCTACCGGCGTGCTGTCGAGGGCGAGTGCGCGGCGGCATCAAACACGCTGTTTTAAGCAGCCACGTTGAACATTTCAGGCGGCCAGGCGGCTGCCCTTCAGGAGAGTCAGTGTGATCAACAAAAACAACAATAACTCCACGATCATGGCTTCGAGCGCATTCCAGGCCACCGGCCTGGCGACAGCCATCGCGTTGGCCTCTGCATCGGCCTGGGCGGGCGATACGTTCGAGTTCGACAATGGCGCCACGCTGGATTGGTCGGTGACCACCAGCTACGGCGTCGGCGTGCGCACCGGCAAGCCCAGCGACCGCTTGATGCCGATCAACGCCGACGACGCCAACCGCAACTTCGACCGTGGCAGCCTGACCACCAACCGCGTCGGGGCGCTGGGGGAGCTGATCCTGCGCAAGGACAACTACGGCGCCGTGGTGCGCGGCAGTACCTTCTACGACGATGTCTACCACCGCAAGAACGATAACGACTCGCCGGGCACCGTTAACAAAAGCGGCAGCAACGACGCGTTCACCAGCGACACACGTCACTTCAGCGGCGGGCGCACGCGGCTGCTGGATGCCTACGTGTTCGGCGGCTGGCGCTTCGACAATGACACCATGCTCGACGTCAAGGCTGGACGGCATATCGAGTCCTGGGGCGAAAGCCTGTACTACCCCGGCGTCAACGGCGTGCAGAACCCGTCCGATGCGGTCAAGGCGTCCCAGCCGGGGGTGGAGGTCAAAGAAGTGCTGCTGCCGGTGGGCCAGTTCTCCGGGTCGTTCCGTCTGAACCCCAGCCTGACGTTCGGCGCCTATGTGCAGTACGAGTGGAAGGGCACCGAACTGCCGCCGGTGGGCAGCTACCTGTCGAGCAGCGATGCGGTGGGGCCGGGTCGCGAGTTCTTGTATGTGAATGGCCAGAAGGTCAATTACAACGGCACCGATGACCCGCGCAACAGCGGCCAGTGGGGCGTGCAGATGCGCTATCGCCCGGTGCCGGCCCTTGAGCTGTCGCTGTTCCACGTCAACTACCACGACAAGAACCCGGCCACCGCGTTGGTCGGCTACAGCCCGGTGGCGCTGGGCGGCGGCTTGTACGCGTTTGCCTCGAACGGCTACCGCATCAAGTATTTCGAAGACATCAAGCTGACCGGTATCAGCGCATCGACCAAGATCGGCGACACCCAGCTCGGTGCCGAATGGTCGTACCGCGATGGCGCGCCGGTGATGGTCAACACCGGCCTGGGGCCTGCGCCAGCGCGGGGCAAGGGCCAGCAGATGCAGATGTCGGCAATGCGCATCCTGGGCGATCGCCCGTGGGCCAGCCAGACCACCCTGACCGCAGAAATCATTCGTGTGCAGGTTGACAGCGTCGAGTCCGCTTCGGCGGCGCCCAACCTGCAAGGTATTAATCTCGCGCCGCCTTTGGTCGGCCTGGTAGCCCCTTCCAATGACTACACCTACAACACCAGTTCAGGGTTTCGTACCAAGTCTTCCAGCGCCTACACCCTGGGAGCGTCGTTCAGTTATCCGGGGGTTTTCCAAGGCTGGGATCTGGAAGTGCCGCTGCGATTCTCCAACGTGTTCAGCGGCTCGACGCCCATGGCCGGGAGCATCTCCGGTGTGCAGGGCGACCGACGCCTGAGCGTGGGCACCACGTTCAAGTACCTGGGCAACCTGGAAGTCGGCCTGACTTACGTGGGTTACCTGGGGGAACCCGACCCGATCAAGCGTCCGTTCGCCGACCGCGACTACGCCACCTTCTCAATGAAATACACCTTCTGATCAACACCACCTGGAAACCGCCGCAGCGTCAGGCTGCGGCATGGAGGCACTATGGGGCTCAAAGGGCATGCGGCCATTGTTGGCAGCGCGCAATACAAACCGGAAAAATATTCCACCGCACCGAAGATGTTCCACCTTGAGCAAGTCGCCGACCTGGCCGCCCAGGCCCTGCGCGATGCCGGGCTCAAGGCCTCGGACCTCGACGGCCTGGTAATCAACGGCCCGCACTTTCATGAAGCCTCGGTGTTCGTACCGGCCATGGCCGCCGAGTACCTGGGCCTGCGCCTGAATTTCGCCGAAGTGGTGGACCTGGGCGGGTGCACTTCGGTGGGCATGGTCTGGCGCGCGGCCGCCGCCATCGAGCTGGGCCTGTGCCAAGCGGTGTTGTGTGTGATCCCCGCACGCATGGCACCGCTGGGCCCGGACGAAGATCCCGGCTGGATGGCACGTTCCATGCGCTTTGGCGGCCACAGCACGGCGTTCGGCGCCCCCGAGGCCGAGTTTGACCTGCCGTACGGGCACATGGGCCAGAACACCGGCTACGCGATGATTGCCCAGCGCTACGCCGCGCAATACGCCTATGACCAACGGGCGATGGCCAAGATCGCCGTGGACCAGCGCACCAACGCCCTGGCCAACCCGCAAGCGATGTTCTACGGGCAGCCGTTGACCATCGAACAGGTGCTGGCGAGCAAAATGGTCGCCGACCCGCTGCATGTGCTGGAGATTGTCATGCCGGTGGCCGGTGGCGCCGCGTTGATCATCACCAGCAAGGAAGTCGCAGCGCGCACGCGCAAGCGCCCGGCGTTCATCACCGGGTTTGGCGAGCACCTGGCGTTCAAGTCGCCGTCCTATGCCGACGACATGCTCAACACGCCCATCGGCCCGGCGTCGCAACGCGCGTTTGCCATGGCCGGGCTCAAGCCCGCCGATGTCGACGCGGCGCAGATCTACGACTGCTACACCATCACCACCTTGCTGACCCTGGAAGATGCCGGTTTCTGCGGCAAGGGCGAGGGCATGGCCTTTGTGCGCGAGCACGACCTGACCTGGCGCGGTGACTTCCCGATGAACACCCATGGCGGCCAACTCAGCTTCGGCCAGTCCGCCTCGGCCGGTGGCATGAGCCAGGTGATCGAAGCGGTGACGCAGATCGCCGGCACCGCCGGTGAACGCCAGTTGCAGCGCTGCGACAACGTCTACGTGTCCGGCACCGGCGGCGTGATGAGTGAGCAGGGCGCATTGATACTTCAGGGAGCATAAGCATATGTCCAACAACAAACCGATGCCGGTGGCCACGCAGATCTCCGCACCGTTCTGGGAAGGCCTGAAGGCGCGCCGCCTGCTGATCCAGCAATGCAACGCTTGCACGCACTGGAATTTCTACCCGCGCCGCCACTGCACCCAATGCCTGGCCCACGACCTGGCCTGGCGCGAAGTCGACGGGGCCGCCACCTTGTACAGCTACACCGTGACGCGCATTGCCACCTTGCCGGATTTCATGGACGAAATGCCGCAGAAACTGGCGGTGGTCGAGCTGGCCGAAGGGGTGCGCATCAACACCAACCTGGTGGGGCTGGACGAAGCGGAGATCCGGATTGGCATGCCGCTCAAGCCGGTGTTCGCCGAAGTGGATGCCAAGGGCAACCGGCTGTTGCGTTTTACCGGTGTGGACAAGGACGCGGCGGCGTTCGAGGCATTGCCTGTGCTGGATGCTGAACAGGCCCCCCAGCAGGCAGCGCCGGCGCGCCAGATCGACCTTAACGACGAGGCGGCCTTGCAGGCGTTGGTCAGCGACCAATACAGCGACTGGAGCAACGTGGTGGTGGTCGACCAGGCGCTGATCGACGCCTTCGCGCAGTTGACGGGTGACGACTACTGGATCCACACCGATCCGGAGCGGGCGCGCCTGCAAAGTCCGTTCGGCGGCACCATTGCCCATGGCGCCCTGGTGCAGGTGTTGCAATCGCGCATGAAGCTGGCGCTGGGCTTCGAGGTCAGTGGTTTCAGCACCCAGATCAACTACGGCTCCGACCGCCTGCGCTTCCCGGCGCCGGTGCCGGCGGGTTCGCGCATCCATTCGCGGGCGCGGGTCAAGCACGTGGATATTTCCAAGCGGGGCACCCAGTTGACCCTGGAACTCACCACCCATGTGGTGGGCCAGGAACGGCCGTCGGTGATCAATGACCTGGTGATTCTCTACATCGCCTGACTGAGCGGTGGATGACCCGGCGGCATAAGCCATTTGGACGATGTGGCTGACGGGTCATACGCCGACTATCCCTTCATGCCTTGGCGCCTGACAAGAATAAGAGGACTGGCCCGATGACTTGCCTTATGCACACATGCCCTTGTAGTGAGCGGGCTTGCCCCGCGCTGGGTGGCGAAGCCGCCCCAAACCCCGGCACCTCGGTCTTTCTGGCGCACCGCAGTGGTTTTGTTGGGGCCGCTTCGCAGCCCAGCGCGGGACTAGCCCGCTCACTACAA
>NZ_QUZT01000095.1 GCF_004682045.1 Pseudomonas nabeulensis | reverse complement strand
GAAGGCCTGACCGACGACGAGCGCCGCATCGTCATGCGCAACCTGGGCTTCTTCTCCACCGCCGACTCCCTGGTAGCGAACAACCTGGTGCTGGCCGTGTACCGCCTGATCACCAACCCGGAGTGCCGCCAGTACATCCTGCGCCAGGCCTTCGAAGAAGCGATTCACACCCACGCCTACCAGTACTGCATCGAATCCCTGGCCATGGATGAAGGCGAAATCTTCAACATGTACCACGAGATTCCATCGGTCGCTAAAAAGGCTGCATGGGGCCTGAAGTACACCCGCTCCATCTCCGATCCAAAGTTCGAAACCGGCACTGTCGAAACCGACAAAGAGCTGCTGCGCAACCTGGTGGCGTACTACTGCGTCCTGGAAGGCATCTTCTTCTACTGCGGCTTCACCCAGATCCTCTCTATGGGCCGCCGCAACAAAATGACCGGCGTGGCCGAGCAGTTCCAGTACATCCTGCGCGATGAGTCGATGCACCTGAACTTCGGTATCGACGTGATCAACCAGATCAAAATCGAAAACCCACACCTGTGGGATGCCGAGATGAAGGAAGAAGCGACCCAGATGATCCTGCAAGGGACTCAGCTGGAGATTGAATATGCGCGCGATACCATGCCGCGTGGCGTACTCGGTATGAACGCCGCGATGATGGAAGACTATTTGAAGTTCATCGCGAATCGTCGTTTGTCGCAGATTGGGTTGAAGGAAGAATACCCAGGCACTACGAACCCATTCCCGTGGATGAGTGAAATCATGGACTTGAAGAAAGAGAAGAATTTCTTTGAGACCCGTGTGATTGAGTACCAGACTGGTGGGGCGTTGAGCTGGGATTGATTCCAATGCCAAGTAACATCAAGAAGCCCTGACTTGTTCGGGGCTTTTTTACGTCCAGTGAATGACCACCTCTTGAAGTACATACCATCAATCAACTCGCCCAGAAGGGTTCGGATCGCACCACCAATGCTGTAGCCTTGTGCCCCAATTGCCATCAGCGTTGTCACCGGTCCAGCGACCGGGAGGCGTTTACCGCTGGGCTTTACGCGAAAATCAACAGATTGATACGGGAGTAAACTCCTGTTGTCACAGCTGATGCATCACCAAAATTATTAGATAGGACCGAGGCCAACCCGTGAACCCAGACATGCTCGAAGCCGGCCCCGCAGACGCCAAAGTACTCTCCGTCTTTGACTTCGACGGCACCCTGACGCACCACGACAGTTTCGTCCCCTTCCTCAAGTTCGCCTTCGGCCCCGGCGAGTTCTATGGCCGGATGGTGAAACTGGCGGTCCCTGGGCTGCGGTTTTTGTTGCGGCAGATCAGCCGGGATGAGTTGAAGGCGCAGTTGATCCGCACCTTTATGACCGGGGTGGAGAAGGCGTGGGTTCAGCAAAAGGCGCAGGAATATTGCCAGCGTTATTGGACTAAGTTGATGCGCCCCAGCGGCTTGCAGTCGGTGGCAGATGAGCTGAAATCCGGGGCGGTGGTGACGTTGTGTTCAGCATCGCCGGCGTTGGTGTTGCAGCCGTTTGCGGATCGGTTGGGGATCAAGTTGATTGGGACTGAGCTTGAGGTGGTTGACGGGGTGTTGACCGGCAAGCTCACCGGGAATAACTGCCGGTGTGAGAACAAGGTGCTCAGGCTGGAGGCGGTGTATGGGGACCTGGGGGAGTATCGGCTGCGGGCCTGGGGCGATACGCGCGGGGACCGGGAGCTGTTGGCGGCGGCGCAGGATGCGCATTTTCGGCATTTTCATGCGAAGAAGAAGCGGGCTCGGTTGCAGCGGTGATACTAGTGGGCGGGATCGGCAAGGAGACCGAGGCGATCCCTTCGCAGCCTCGCTAGGGCTCGATAGCTCCCACATTTGAGCGAGTTCACTTGTCGCCGCTACCCGGGTCTTGTTCTTCAAATGCAGATCGTACCGCTTCCACTGCGCGTTCGGCTAAGTGGGCGATTTCGAGCTGAGGGTACGCTTTCCTCAATTTACCCGACACCTGCCAGCCATTTTCCTTTAAAGACCGAATGATGCGGTTTGCGTCCTGGTCCGGCATTTCCAGCACCTCTTTGAGCCGCTCCTGGGCTCGCTGAAAAATGATCAACACGCGCGCTTCATCAGCCATTTCTGTGCGCACCGTATGCGCCACAACCTGTGCCGTATACAAAACATGCTCGGTCAAGTCGGGATAGCGCCATGCGTATAGCGCGTCTTCGTAGTCATCAAAGGCCAAATTGCTGCGCGTGCCGTCCTCGTAAACTACGAGTTCGCCAAACCGATAGGACGCGGCGTAGCGCTGCATGAAGGGCCGCGAAAACACCTCCAGCGTGCGATCGTAACGCGCCCGAAAATCAATCGAACTTGTGATCGTGGCTGACACCGGCAGGATCACGCCATCAGGCACCGCGTTATCACGGATCAAGGTGTCGTTGATTAGAAAGCGATGGATCCGACCATTACCATCGCGCATTGGGTGGATGTACACGAAGGCGAAAGCAATCACCGCTGCCCGAGCCAGCGACTCAGCGCCTCGAGTTGCCAGCTCGAATGCCTTCAAGCCATCGAGCAGCTGTGTGAGCACCTCATATTGCGGCGCAATGTAGTGCACAATGTCTTCGCGCATGGTTGCTTGCCCCACGAAGACCGGCGAGCGGCGCAAACCCAGCCCGAGCGCCTCTTCCCCCAAAATACCGGTTTGCAACGTGTGCAGGCTTTCGCTACTCAACGGATCCTCAATATAGCCACAGTACTTGGCGATCACGTGGGCAAACCGCTGGATCCTGTCGGCTTTGTCTGCCTCTCTCTCGATCAAAAAGCTGGCACGCGACTCCTTGAACGTCAGCCAACTTGCGGTGCGCATCAGGATATCGGCGCCAAAGGTTTGGTTCAGTTCCCGCAGTGCCGCGCCCAGATCAAACTGCAACGCTTCTTGCACGGCTTCGGTACGGCGAATCAAGGGGGAGAACGCTGGCACGCCAGGAAGGTTATCGTTGATGCGCCAGCGCCGTATCCGTAGTGGCTCAACACGGGTCAAGTAATGTTGCGATGAAACTGCGTCGACATAACCGCCGTTAGTGACATCTGGCACGTCAAGATGCAGTCCTGTTAACCACTCGTACAGGAATCCGGTGCGGCGTGCATATTGACCAAAGGGTGTTTGCCGGCACCAAGCTTCGACCGGCGCAGGGCCGACTGCAGCAAACAGGCGAGCGAAAAATTCGAGGTGAATTTCTTCGTACTTGAGCCCAAACTCGAAATGTCCCGCAAAGTCGTCAGAGGGTTGATAGCTGATCGGATACTTGCGCTCGACACGCCCATTGCTCTCGTGGCTCATGCGTGTCGTAGCGATTACAGACTCGACGCGTAGGGGTTGCGCAAGCGCGATACGGTAGCGGTCAGCGAGCGCCTTAAAACCTACTTGCATTGTCGAATTCCCTAATGAGAGCTAAAAAACGATAACTATTGGGAGATAGTAGGCGAAAACGATAATGTCGAGCTGACGAAAATGCTAATTCGCACTCAAATTTGCTAATAAATTTACTATTCGAGTTGAAAACGTTAACAACCTGAACTGAGGAGATACAGGCTTACGGGTTCCGCAGGAACACCGCGTCGATCCCTTCGCAGCCTCGCTAGGGCTCGACAGCTCCCACATTTGATCTTTATCAGCCCGTTGATCTGTGTTCGGGGGTGGTTTATGTCGCGGCTTTGAGGTCTACGCCCAGTGCTGTGGCGAAGGCTTTTACCATCGGGCTTCGGGGGGCGTTGTGGCGCAGGATGAGGTTGAACGCGGTGCTCAAGTGGACGTGCTCCGGGCACAGTGCGCGCAGGCGCCCTTCCCTTACCAATGGCGCGGCGTAATGTTCCGGCAGGAAGCCCAGGAAGCGGCCGGTGAGGATCAGGATGGCGACCGCTTCCACTTGTGAGGCCGAGGCAGACTGGCTGTCGTAGTTGACGAAGTGGGTCTTGTCGCGGTGGATCGCGTAGCGGTGGTTGACCACTTCGTATTGGCGCAGGGCGTCGGGGCTGATGTCGTTCGCGTTGAACAGTGGGTGCCCTACGGCACAGTAGGCGTGGGCCTTTTCTTCGTACAGGGGGAAATAGTCGAACTCTTCGCGGCGTTGGTACACCGGGACGATGCCGACGATCAGGCGACCTTCCACAACGCCGCGTTCTACTTCGTCAAGTTGCGAGGCATATAGGCGCAATCTTATTTTTGGCGACTCGCTGTGTAGTTTTCCCAGCGCGGCAACTAACGGTGAATTAACGTCGGACACGGTGTTATCAATAACGCCCACACTAAGGTCGCCGATCAGTTCGTTTTGTGCCGAACTAAGTTTGTCGCGAAAACTGTCGACCGAGGTAAATAACTCGATGGACGCCTGATACACCAGCTTGCCTTCTTCGGTCAGCCCAAAGCCTTCCCTACCCCGTGTGCACAGCCGCATGCCGATGCGGATCTCGAGGTCGGAGATCTGTTTACTGATGGCCGCCAGGCCCACGTTCAGCTCGTTTTGCGCGGCACTGAAGCCGCCGGCCTCGACCACAGCCATGAACACCCGCAGCAATTTGAAGTCCAGCCCGCTCAGTTGCAGGGGCGGTCGTGTGCCGGGTTTTGGCGGTATGTTTCCAGAAGTGGAAAGTGGGGTTTCCATAATACGCGTTGACCTCTAGTGCCATATTCAACAGGCTTTGACCCAGTCCTTGAACATAGCCAGGCGGCGATAATGAACATAAACATCCGCCCTTGGCAACCTTGAATACGGCGCGTCAGACGCTGGTTCAGTCTAGTTGAAAACTTACTTTTACTGCCTCCGACTCTTCTAAAAACAAGCGTGAGGAATACCTATGTCCCAGCCCACCGACCGCCTTTGGGGCGCTCGTTTCAAGACCGGTCCGTCTGCTGCGTTGGCCGCGTTGTCCCGTTGCCCTGAGCGCTATTTTCGCCTGACGCCCTACGACCTGGCCGGCTCCCGTGCCCATGCCCGTGAGTTGCAGCGCGCCGGTCTGTTGGATGAGTCGGAGACCCTGCGCACCCTGGCTGCGCTGGACGAAATCGGCGCGGACTTTGCCGCTGGCAACCTGCATCCGACCCTGGATGACGAGGACGTGCACACCTTCATCGAACGCGTACTCACCGAGCGCCTCGGTGCCCTGGGCGGCAAGCTGCGCGCCGGGCGCTCGCGTAACGATCAAACCGCCAACGATTTGCGCCTTTTCCTACGTGACCATGCGCGCACCATCACCAGCGAAGTGCTGGGCTTGCAGCAGGCGTTGGTGGCGCAGGCTGAGCAGCATGTTGAAAGCATCTGCCCAGGTTTTACCCACTTGCAGCAGGCGCAGCCGATTGTGTTCGCCCACCACTTGCTGGCTCACGCCCAGTCGATGTTGCGCGATGTACAGCGCCTGGTGGATTGGGATGCGCGTACTGCGTTGTCGCCCTTGGGTGCGGCGGCGATGGCCGGTTCGGCGATTGCCCGCCAGCCGGAGCATTCGGCCAAGGAAATGGGCTACACCGGGCCGTGCGAAAACTCCATTGATGCCGTAGCCAGTCGCGACCATGTGGCGGAGTTCCTGTTTGTGGCGGGCATGCTTGGGGTGAATATTTCGCGCCTGTCGGAGGAGTTTTGCCTGTGGTCGTCGCGCCAGTTTCGTTGGGTGGTGTTGGACGATGCCTACGCCACGGGCAGTTCGATCATGCCGCAGAAAAAGAACCCGGATATTGCCGAATTGGCGCGGGGCAAGGCTGGGCGCTTGATTGGCAATCTGACTGGGTTGATGTCGACGCTCAAATCGCTGCCGCTGTCGTACAACCGCGATTTGAGCGAAGACAAGCACAGTGTGTTGGACAGCGTGGATACGTTGCTGCTGGTGCTGCCGGCGATGGCCGGGATGGTCGCGACCATGAAGGTGCAGGTGGAAGAGCTGCGGCGTCAGGCGCCGATGGGCTTTACCTTGGCGACGGAAGTGGCAGATTGGTTGGCCACCCGTGGGGTGCCGTTCAAGGAGGCGCATGAGATTACAGGCGCCTTGGTGCAGGCCTGTGAGAAGCACGAGATTGAATTGTGGGAAGCCTCGCCGGCGTTGTTGGCGGAGGTGGATGTGCGGTTGGCGCCTGAGGTGCGCGACTGCCTGACCCTGGAAGCGGCGATTGCGGCGCGCAGTGGGTGGGGTGGGACGGCGCCGGAGCGGGTGAGGGAGCAGATTGGGCGGTTGAAGGTGGCGTTGGCCGAGCAGCAACAGTGGGCTGAGCGTTACCAGGGTTTCAGGATTTGAATCTGCGGTGTGTGGGCTGGCGTCTTCGCAGGCAAGCCAGCTCCCACATTTGGACCGCGTACAGCAGTTAGAGCGTCGTTTGTTTTTGGAGTAACACCATGAACCAAACCCCGGCAGAGCGCTTGGAAGCCGAGCGCAAGTTGTCCGAGAACCAGTTCGATATCACGCAGTACGAGCATGTGCCGCGTCGGTATTACGGGCGGATGTTTTTTGCCACGTTGATTGTGATTGCGCTGGCGGCGCTGTTGCGTGCGTTTGCCAATGGCCAGATCGAATGGTCCTACATTGGGCAGTTCCTCACGTCCGAGGCCATCCTTTGGGGCCTGGTGAACACTATTGTCATGTCGATCCTGGCGATGGCACTGGGGGTGGTGATCGGGGTGATCACGGCGATCATGCGCATGTCGGCCAACCCGATCCTGCGTTACGTGGCGATCACCTACACCTGGCTGTTTCGCGGTACGCCGCTGATCCTGCAACTGCTGTTGTGGTTCAACCTGGCGTTGATCTTCCCGGTGATCGCGATTCCCGGCGTGTTCAGCATCGACACCGTCGACCTGATGACGCCCTTCGTGGCCGCCCTGCTCGGCCTCAGCATCAACCAGGGCGCCTACACCGCCGAGGTGGTGCGTGCCGGTTTGCTGTCCGTCGATACCGGCCAGTACGAAGCGGCGAAGTCCATCGGCATGCCGAGTCTGCAAGCGCTGCGTAGGGTGATTCTGCCGCAGGCCATGCGGGTGATCATTCCGCCTGTAGGCAACGAGTTCATCAGCATGGTGAAAATGACCAGCCTGGCCAGCGTCATCCAGTACTCCGAGCTGCTGCACAACGCGCAAAACATCTACTACGCCAACGCGCGGGTCATGGAGCTGCTGATTGTGGCCGGCATCTGGTACCTGGCGGTGGTGACTGTTCTTTCATTTGGCCAAAGCCGCCTTGAGCGTCGTTTTGCCCGCGGCGCCGGCAAGCGTTCGTAAGTTTGGGTTGAGGAGATTTGCCCCATGAGAAGCATCGTCAAGGCCGTCAACCTGAACAAGTATTACGACCAGTATCACGCGCTGCGCGACATCAATATCGAGGTCGAGCAAGGCGAAGTGATGTGCATCATCGGCCCGTCGGGTTCGGGTAAAAGCACATTGCTGCGTTGCGTCAACCAGCTGGAAAAAATCGACAAGGGCGGCCTGTGGGTCGACGGCGAACTGGTGGGTTATCGCGTCGTTGGCAACAAGCTGCATGAGATGAATGAATCACAGATTGCCCGCCAGCGTTTGGCGACCGGCATGGTGTTCCAGCGTTTCAATTTGTTCCCGCATATGACCGTGCTGCAGAACATCATCGAAGGCCCGTGCCAGGTGCTCAAGCGCTCGCCCAAAGAGGCCATCGAAGATGCGCTGGAACTGCTGGCCCGCGTGGGCCTGGCGGACAAGCGCAATGCCTATCCGGTGGAATTGTCCGGCGGGCAACAACAGCGTGTGGCGATTGCCCGCGCGTTGGCGATGCGTCCCAAGTTGATGTTGTTTGACGAACCCACGTCAGCCCTCGACCCGGAGCTGGTAGGAGAAGTGCTGTCGGTGATGCGCGACTTGGCCACCACCGGCATGACCATGATCGTGGTCACCCATGAATTGGGCTTCGCCCGCGAAGTGTCCAACCGCATTGTGTTTATGGATGCCGGCCAGATTGTGGAAGCCGGCAGCCCTGAAGAAATTCTAATAAGCCCACAAAACCCGCGTACCCAAAGCTTTATTTCTGCCGTTCGCACTTAACTAAAAAACAAACGAGAACGCCCCCATGAAAAAATTGTTTATCCCAACATTGCTCGCAGGCCTGATGGCCTCTTCGTGTGTATTCGCGGCATTGCCGGCGGCAATCAAGGAAAAAGGTGAGATCAGCGCGGCCATCGTACCGAACTATCCGCCAATGGATTTCAAGGACCCGGCCACCAACAAGATCACCGGCCTGGACTTCGACCTGGGCAACGCCTTGGCCGAGCGCCTGGGCGTGAAGATCAAGTGGCAAGAAACCGGCTTCGAACAGATGCTCAGCGGCCTGACCACCAAGCGCGTCGACATCGTGCTGTCCGGCATGACCGACACCGCCGAGCGCCAGAAGGCCGTGACCTTTGTCGACTACTTCACCAGTGGCCCGCAGCTGTACACCCTGGCCAAGCGTGAAGACCTCAAGGAATTGACTGACCTGTGCGGTAAAAAAGTCGGCACCAGCCGCCGTACTACCTGGCCGTCGGAAATTGCCGCGTGGAGCAAGGAAAACTGCGAAGCGGCGGGCAAGCCAGCCATCGTGGTGATCGGCACCGAAGGCTCGGCAGATGCGCGGGCGCAGTTGCAGCAGAACCGTCTGGATGCGGCGATGCAGGGGAGCGAGACCATTCCTTATCTGATGTCGTTGGATAAAGGTAAGTACAAGCCAGTGGGGTTGGCGATTTCCAAGCAGTTCACGGGGCTTGGGATTGAGAAGAGCAATACCGAGTTGGTGGCGGCGATCAGTGAGGCCATGCAGGCGATGATTGATGACGGGACGTACGGCAAGATCCTCAAGAAGTGGGATCTGGAGCAGGGTGCGGTCGAGAAAATCACCATCAATTCCGGCCAGTAACACTATTTAAATGTGGGAGGGGGCTTGCCCCCGATAACGGTGTATCAGTAACAAATTTGCTGGTTGGCACACTGCTATCGGGAGCAAGCTCCCTCCCACATTTGATCTGTGTTGTCTCAAAGAAATAACAAGGACGCTCGCCCCCACCGTGGCCACCTACTCCCTGGTAATCCGCCGTCTGATGATCTGCTCGGTGACCATCGTGGTCAGCCGCGCCATGACCAGCCCGTTGCTGGCCCTACTGTTGAGCACCCGCCTGGGCCTCAACCAACAGGACATCGGCCTGCTGATGGGCATCGCAGTGTTCATCGCCACCCTGCTCGGCCTGTACGGCGGCTACATCATCGACCGCCTGGAAAAGCGCAAGCTGCTGATCCTGGCCATGCTCTCCAGCTCCATCGGTTTTTTGTTGCTGACCTTTGCCAGCAACCTCTACCTCACCACTCTGACCCTGGTGATCACCGAAGCCGCGTCGGCATTATTTCTGATCGGCTCCAAGGCGATCATCAGCGAAAACCTGCCGGTGGGTGATCGCGCCAAGGTGTTTTCCCTGCGCTATACGCTGACCAACGTTGGCTACGCGACTGGCCCGATGGTCGGCGTGGTCATCGCTGGCCATATGCAATTGGCACCGTTCCTGATTGCCAGTGCTATCGCGTTCGGCAGCCTGTTCCTGATGATCGGCATCCCGCCCACCCAGCGGGATGACAGCAACAAGCCACTGAGTTTCCTCACAACGCTGCGCACCTTGCGCAGCGACCGCACGCTGATTTTGTTCACCAGCGGCAGCCTGTTGAGCACCATTGTCCACGGGCGCTATACGCTTTATCTGTCACAATTTTTGCTGGTGGCCTACAAGCCCGCCGAGGCGCTGAAGATTCTGTCGGCGGTGCTGGCGTGCAATGCCATTACGGTGATTTTGATGCAGTACCAGATCGGCCGTTTTCTCAAGCGTGAACAACTACGCTACTGGATCGTACTCGGAACATTGCTGTTCATTGGCGGATTGATCGGGTTCAGCCTGGCAGACAGCCTGGTGACTTGGTGCGTGGCGATGTTCGTATTCACTTTGGGCGAGATGATCATCTACCCCTCGGAGTTCCTGTTTATCGACACCATCGCCCCGGACGCACTGCGCGGCAGCTACTACGGCGCGCAGAACCTGGCGGCGTTTGGCGGGGCAATGAGCCCGGTGATTTGTGGGTATTTGCTGATCAATGCGGCGCCGGCCAGCATGTTTTATGCGTTGGGGGCACTTACGGCGGTGGGCGGCACATTGTGCTTCCTGAGCGGTAGGCGTGTAGCAGCCACACCTCCCACATTTTGATCTCCTGATGGCCGATATTTGCGTAAGATCCAGCAATCAATCTCACGGACCCGAGCCCCATGAAATTCGACACGGCCTACAGCCTGAGTCTCAATGAAAAACTGTCGATCTACGACGTTCGAGACCTGAATTTCGACGAAACCGCCGCCTTCGATTCCGACAAGGACAGCTTCCTCTGCCCCAACGATGAATGCCGTGCAGCGTTCGATACGGGTAATTCGCTGAGCACCTTCAACGCCAAGAACGTCAACTACCTGCGCACGCCTCACTTCAAGAACAAGACCAGCACCCGCCATATCGACGGCTGCCGTTACGCCAGCACGCACAAAGCTGCGACTGGTGAAAATGACGACGAACGCGAGGAACATTTTCCATCGGAATTTGTGCTTACCCGCCGTCAGTACGAGCGTAAAACACTCGTTGCAGGCACCGATGGAAACCTCCCACAGACTCCAACGAAAACACCTTCAAACCCCGTAGCCAGCTCCCACGTCGCCAACGATACAACGCCAGACAAAACCAGCGTGTTTGCCCACCCGGTGGAGTGCTATGTGTCCAATATCGACGACAAGGACAAGCTCAAGTCCATGCCGTTGAAAATCGGCGACCACACCGCGACCTACTGGACGTTTTTCAAGAAGATCGAATACCTGCAAGACAACAAGGGCTTGATCTACTGGGGCAAGATCAAGGAGATCAAGGACTACACCAGCAGCTTCCGCATCGACTTCGAAAAGAAGGTGTGGCTCGACAAAAAGCCCTATTCGGTCAACGTCTACCTGAACAAAAAACTCATCGACAACTACCGCAAGCGCAAGGCATTTCTGGAGCAGATCAAGGCGGCGGTGGACAGTGAACGGTCGTTGTATTGCTTCTTTTACGGGGTAACACCGGAGCTGAAACAGGTGCCGAGCAAGAAGAATCCCGAGCAGACGTTTGGCGTGTTCAGCGCAAATATCGAGAACCTGGATCACCTGATAATTCGGGAGGCGCCGGGGGTGGAGTAACGGGTCGTTAAAAATCCAGTTGATGAGCGGTCAAAACAACTGTACAAAAACACAGTATAGTTTGCCCTCCCCGTCAAACCCTGGAGAAACCCCCATGTCCTCCCTGGCAATGAGCTCTTTCGTAGAACAGCAGATCGTCCTGCATCAATTCACCGCCAAGCACAGCGTGCAGGCCCGCGTCATGTTGGGCTGGAGCCGAGAAGACCTGGCCCGCCAGGCCGGCGTGGCGCTGGAAGCGGTGCAACGCTTTGAAAGCCACGCCGAGGTGGAGGATGAAATCCGTTTGAGCCTAGCGTTTCGGCTGGAGGCTGAAGGGCTGGTGTTTTTCCCGGGGTTTGCGCCGGGGTGGGGGATGAGTGTGCGAGGCACATTGCCTGCGGCATCCGCTCAAGTGGCGTATGACATAGCAGATTAATTTTAGCCGCCACTCACGTTTATCCCTATTTAGGTATATTCTCCCATGAGCCACTGGAAACCACTCCTGTGGGTAGGCGCAAGCAAAAAAGACCTACAGATAATGCCTGGCCCTGTTCAAGATGTGTTTGGCTTTGCGCTGCACCTCGCCCAAGAAGGTGGCAGGCACACCCAGACCAAAGCTTTAAGTGGGTTTGGTAGTAACGCGGTATTGGAAATGGTCGACGACTACGATGGCAACACTTACCGAGGGGTGTACACCGTTAGGTTTGGCAGCGCTGTCTATGTCCTTCATTGCTTTCAAAAGAAGTCGAAAAAGGGCATTGAAACGACACAACACGATATACAACTGATCAAACAGCGACTCAAGGCGGCGCAGGATCATGCAGAAGCAAACCAACGCGATTGAGATCGAAGAAAGCTGCGGCAATGTCTATGAGGATATTGGCCTGCCTGACGCCAGCGAAATGCAGGTCAAGGCCCAACTCGCCGCAAAGATCGGCGAGATCCTCAAGGCACGCAATCTCACTCAGTCTCAAGCCTCGGTCATCCTGGGATTGTCGCAGCCCAAGGTCTCTGAAATGCTTCGCGGGAAATTCAGAGGCATCAGCGAAGCCAAAATGCTGGAGTGTTTAGCGCTGTTGGGCCGTGATGTGCAGATTGTCATCAGCGCCGCGCCCGCTTCGCGTGTTAAGGGGCACATTAAAGTCCTGTTTGCTTGAGTGCCCCTCGGCATGTGGAGTTGAGTGCAGCCCCTTAAAACTTGGGTTTGATCGCAACCTGGGCCGCTTGCTCATAGCCGTGGGCCACGGCCAACAGCTTAGGCTCGCCCCAACGGGGTCCAAAGAAGTACGCGCTGGTCGGCACACCGTCGTCATCCTTTCCGGAAGGCACCGAGATACCTGGGTAGCCTGCCGCCGCCACTGCGAAATAGCTGTTGGTCTCGAAGTCCGAGACCATGGCGTCCAGGTTCTGCCCGCTTATCAGCTCGTCTACCGTGCCCTGAAAGTCCTGGATAAGCCCATCCCACAGTGGCTTGCGCTCTTCGGGTGTCAGGGTGGAAGCGTCGACTTCCTTGAGCACAGGCTGATGATCGGTGTCAGTACCATCGCGCTGCTCATTAAAGTCGATCAACTCGGACACCGACCGCACCGGCAGCCCCTGTCGCTTGCCCAAATAGTCATTCAACTCATCCTTCACATCGGCAAACAGCAATTCGCCATAGCGGGTTGCGTCTGCCAAGCGCATATTCACCGGCACCAGGATCGCGCCTTGTGCCTTGAGCACCTCAAGGGTTTTGCTGAATTGGGGGCTGTTATCCACCGACAAGGTTTCCCCATTTGCGGAGAATGTTGCGAGGTAGCCGATGCGTTTGTCCTTCAAGGCCCCTGGCCTTAACAACGCGGTGTAGTCCACACCTTGAGGCGCCTCCACGCTCGCCGAATCCTGAACATCCCGACCCGACATGGCATTGAGCATTAACGCCGCATCAAACACTGAGCGCGTCATCGGTCCCGGTGTGTCCTGGCGATGGCTGGCCGGGATGATGCCGCTGCGGCTCAACAACCCTACGCTGGGCTTGAAACCCACCACCCCATTCAACGCCGCCGGGACGATGATCGACCCGCTGGTTTCAGTGCCTACAGCCAACGGCGCCAACCCAGCAGAGACTGCTGCGGCGGACCCGGAGCTTGAGCCACCCACCTGAGCATCTGTTTGATGAGGGTTGCGTGTCTGACCACCCCTGCTGCTCAAGCCATCCGGGCCACCGCGAAAACCCGCCAGTTCGGTCAAGTTGGTTTTACCCAGGATCACTGCGCCCTGCTCCCGCAGGCGCTCAACGACAAAGGCGTCCTTCTGCGCTGCTGCGCCCACAAGACCAAAGGCGCCCGCGCTGGTTTGTTGGGTATCGCCGGTCTCGATGTTGTCCTTGAGCAGCACAGGAATACCATGCAGCGGGCCACGGACTTTGCCGGCGGCGCGCTCGCGATCCAACTCGCGGGCAATCTCCAGAGCCTGCGGGTTGAGTTCGATGATGGCGCTCAGCTGTGGGTCCAGCTTGCGAATGCGATCCTGCAGATAACCGACCAGATCGGCCGAGGTGAACCCACCCGGCCTGGCCATTTGTTCGCCGAGTTCGCGAACACTGGCGTATTCCGTATCAGGGGGGACCGGTCTTGAAGCACCGGACGAAGCCTGCTCTGACACCAACGATATTGCGTGCGTGACGAACGCGCTGACACCATGACCAATTCCAAACATGCAACACCTCCCAGGAAGGGTTAGAAAAGACGACGGATCCGAGTTGATCCGTGCACCAGTCTAAAAACCTCCTTCCTGCAAAGCTGCGCGATGCACGCCGCTTACAATGTGGGATAGGTCATCAAGTGGCGTACGCCTGTGCTTCCACCTCCAACCACCACGCATGCCCACGTTCCGGCTGGTTCAAACTGAACGCCTGCCCCATCGGCGGCGTGGTGATCGATACGTTGCGCTCCCAAGCCAGGGCCATGATGCGATCAAACGGCTCATGCCAGGCATGGAACGCCAGATCAAAAGTACCGTTGTGAATCGGCAGCAGCCAACGGCCCTTAAGGTCGATATGCGCTTGCAGGGTTTGCTCCGGCTGCATGTGCACGTGGGGCCAATCGACGTTGTAGGCACCGGTTTCCATCAGCGTCAGGTCGAACGGGCCGTACTGCTCGCCGATACGTTTGAAGCCGTCGAAGTAACCGGTATCGCCGCTGAAAAATATCCGTCGTGCACCGTCGATCATCACCCACGAACACCACAGGGTCTGGTTGGCATCGAACAGTCCGCGTCCGGAAAAATGCTGAGCGGGTGTGGCGATAAAACGAATGCCATCCACCTCGGTCCCCTGCCACCAATCCAGTTGCCGAACTTTGCCGGCATCCACGCCCCACTTCACCAGGAGGTCGCCCACGCCCAGCGGCGCCAGGAAATAGCGGGTCTTGTCGGCCAATTGGACGACAGCCTGGTGATCAAGATGGTCGTAATGGTTATGGGAAAGAATCACCGCCTCCAAGGGTGGCAGTTCTTCAAGGCTGATGGGCGGCTGATGGAAACGCTTGGGGCCAGCCCAACTGAAGGGTGATGCGCGCTCGGCGAAGACCGGGTCGGTAACCCAAAATTTGCCGCGCATTTTCAGCAATACGGTGGAGTGCCCGAGGCGAAACACGCTGTGATCGGGGGCTGCCAACAGTTGCTCGCGGGTCAACGGTTGCACGGGGATCTGCCCCACCGGTCGCGTACTGCGTGGTTTGTTGAACAGCATATTCCAGAAGATGCGCAGGGTTTTGCCAAAACCGCCGTGCTGTATGGGCGCGTCGTTGCTGAAGTGCCCTTGATGCTGAGCAGGCTTGGGGTTAAGACGAGATGAAATCGTGGCCATTACCAAGTAACTCCTACAGACTGCCTATAAGTTACACTGCACAGTGTAGTTTCAAGATTGCAACAAAAGCCCGAGCAAGTAAACTGCCGAGTGTAATTTTTCACAAATAGAACGAGCGCCATCCATGACTGTCCCCCAACGCCTCACCGACCGCAAACGCGAAGCCATCCTGGCTGCGGCCATTGCCGAGTTTCGGCATAACGGTTTCGAGGTCACCAGCATGGACAAGATCGCCGCTACCGCCGGAGTCTCCAAGCGCACGGTGTATAACCACTTCTCCAGCAAGGAAGAGCTGTTCGCCGAAATTCTCCACCAACTCTGGGCCAGCAGCGTCGCGCAGTTGGATGTGAGTTACACCAGCGAACGCCCGTTACGCGAACAGTTACGCGGCTTGCTGGAAGCCAAGATGAAGATGATGTCGGACGCCAACTTCCTCGATCTGGCCCGCGTCGCCATCGCCGCCACTATCCATTCGCCGGACCGTGCGCAAGACATGGTCACCCGCCTGAGCCAACGGGAAGAAGGCTTTACTCAGTGGGTGCGCGCTGCACAGGAAGATGGCCGCCTCAGTTGCAGCGACCCGGCATTTGCCGCCCACCAGATTCAGGGCATGCTCAAGGCTTTTGCGTTCTGGCCGCAGATTACCCTCGGTCAACCCATCCTTGACGCCTCCCACCAGGCCAGTGTTATCGAGTCCGCCATCGACCTGTTCCTGGCCGGTTATGAAGTGAAGCGCCCTGCGGCGCCGTAAAAGCCTGTCGCGTGAACGACACTTGAAGTCGTTTTTGACGTATTCGCCCTCTTTTTTGCAGAAATGGCCTGAAAGGACACTGATTATTCCCACGTGAATAACTGACAATATTCACAGGTATTATCCGATCAACGGTTACCTCGCCCACGCGTGTCGTCGTATCTGCAAACAGAGTTGACCCGGAATCTATGGAAAACAGACAAGGCAAAGGGCTTTCGTTTGCCAGGCGCATCTACCGGCCAAGGATCATCGGCACCGCCATGTGCTGCATCAGCGTGATCGCCGCCTTGTATCCGCTGGCAAAACCGGGTTGGGTCTGGGCCTTGTTGTTGGTCAATGGTTTTGTCTGGCCGCACTTGGCGTATCAGCTGGCAACCCGTTCCAAATTCCCCTACGACGCTGAACAACGCAACCTTGTGTGGGATGCGTTGTTCAGTGGGTTCTGGGCGGCAACGCTGCAATTCACCCCGTTGACCACCGTGACCCTGCTGTCCATGGTCGCCATGAACAACGTCGCCGCTGGCGGCAAGCGCCTGCTGGTACGGGGTGCGCTGGCCCAAGTGGTCGGCGTGGGCGTGGCGGGGTTGCTGTTTGGTGTGCAGTTCAACCCGTCGGTCAGCCTGGTTCAGGTCTACGCCTGCCTGCCAATGTTAACGCTCTACCCGATGGCCATCGGCATGGTTTGCTATCAACTGGCGATCAAACTGTCGGAACACAAACGCGCCCTCAGCGCCCTGAGCCGCATCGACAGCCTGACCGGCCTGCTCAACCATGGTTCGTGGAAAGACTTGCTGCAACTCAAGTTCCACAAGTGCCAGCAACAGCAAAGCCACGCCACCATTGCGCTGATCGATATCGACCACTTCAAGCAGATCAATGACTCTCACGGCCATATCGTCGGCGACGCAGTCCTGCGCCAACTGAGCCTGGAGTTGCGACGCAGCTTGCGGGAAAACGACCTGGCGGGGCGATACGGTGGCGATGAGTTCTGTGTGATTCTTCCGCAAATGCCCCTGGATGAAGCCGCGCAGGTGATGGAGCGGATGCGCGAAACCTTCAGCAATTACCGCAACCCGCAAATCCCGGAGCTGCGGGTCAGCCTGAGCATCGGCCTGGCGAGCTTCCAACCCTCCTTCACCGATGCGGCGATGTGGCTGAATGCGGCGGACCGCGCGCTGTATGCGGCCAAGGATACCGGGCGTAACCGGGTCACGGTCAGTGACGACAGGGTCGCCCATTCCGCCTGAGGCCGCCCCCCAATCGCGGCGGCGAATTCATGCAGCCCGCCGGGAGCTCGGTCTATAGTGCTTGACTGTCTTCAAGCAAACGATCCGAGCCCGCCATGACCCCAGAAAAGCCCGAAGCCACTCCCGTCGACCACCTGCGTTTTCATCGCGCCCATGCGCATCTGGGCCCCACGTTCGGTAATGACACCTTTGCGCTCAAGGCCGAGGCCTTCGCCCGCTTTTTCGGCACACCGGCTTTTCTTGGCGCACAAACCGCCATCGTCGCGCTGTGGGTGGTGCTGAACATGACCGGTATCACGCACTTTGACGTGTACCCGTTTATCCTGCTCAACCTGGCGTTCAGTCTGCAATCGGCCTACGCCGCGCCGCTGATTTTGCTGGCCCAGACCCGCCAGGCCGCCCGCGACAAGGCCCAGTCCGACGCCGACGCACAACACCGGGAAGCGTTGGCCGTGGCCAATACCGAACGTCAGGCCCAGGCCGCGCAAACCACCAAGCAGTTGCTGGAGTTGTTGGAGCAGAACACGCGGCTGACGGAAATGACCAAGCAACTGACCGAACGCATCGAGACATTGACGTGCGAGATGCATGAGCAGTTTGTGCGTAAACCCAACGTTCCCCCCTGTGAGAGCAGAGCTTTTGTGGGAGCTGCAGTGCTTACGATCTCATACGCACACACCGCCCCAGCTCATCAAACAACGTCACCACTGAACGCAGCGCCCGGCAATCGGGCCGGGTCAGCAACCACAACGCCGTATCGTGCCCCGCCAACGCCGGGCCCAACGGTTGCAAACGGTCATCCAATAGAAAGTCCGGCAGCGCCGCCACGCCCATTCCCGCCCGAACCAACTCGGTCACCGACAACATGCTGTTGCAGCGGTAACTGGGTCGCACGCCCGGCAGGTGTTCGCGGCGCCAGGCGACGGCGGGGTGATCGGGCAGGAAGTCATCCGGGGCGATCCACGCCAAGTCCGCCAGCTCGCGGCCCAGATGCTGACGGGCGTAGGCGGGGCTGGCGCAGACCTGATAAGCCACGGTGCCCAGGCAGCGTCCAACCAGATGCTCCGGCGGCGTGCGGGTCAAACGCAGTGCGATATCGGCATCGCGACGACTGAGGTTGGCGAAATCATTCGACGTGCTCAGCTCCAGCACAAGCGCCGGATACGCCGGCATGAACTGCGCCAGTGCCGGCAGCAGCAAACCTTGCAACACCGAGTCGGTGCAGGTCAGGCGCACTGTGCCGCTGACGACTTCACCGCCCTGCTCCACGCCGATCCGCGCAGCTTCCAGTGCCTGCTCGGCGCGTTCGGCTTGCTGCGCCAGGTCCCGGGCCAGGCTGGTGGGCAAGTAACCGGCGCGGCCCTTTTCGAACAGCGTCTGGCCCAACGCGGCTTCCAGGCGCCGCACTGCGCGGAACACCGTGGACACACCCACCCGCAAAAGCGCTGCCGCCCGTGCCAACGTGCCACCGCGCACCAAGGCAAGAATCAGCGACAGGTCCGGATAGTCAATTTGATAGTGCGTTGCCGCATTGAACATATGGGTAAACGCCAATATTGATTGCGTGAACGCCAATCTATAGTGCGCCCCAGGACACCACAAGCCATGAGCCGCACACGATGAAAACCCTCCCGCTGCACCTCGCCTTGATTGGCGACTACAACCCCGACGTCATCGCTCACCAAGCCATTCCCCTGGCGCTGCAACAGGCCGCCGATGGCCTCGGCCTGACGGTTCACGTGCAATGGCTCGACACTGTCACTGGCACGTGCCCTGCTCAAGGCCTGCCAGCGGGTGGCAGCATGATTGCCTACACGTCTGCCCCGCCCTACTACGCGGTGATATTCAGTTCCTTGCGCACCGACGGCGACCATGGCTACGGCGAGGCCGCCCACCGCATGCTGGAACTGGCACGTGACCAGCCGGGGTTTCTCGGCGTGGAGTCGGCGCGGGAGGCGGGGCTGGGGATTACGGTGTCGTATTGGGAGAGCGAAGCGGCGATTCTGGCCTGGAAGCAGCACGCCGAGCATCGCGCGGTGCGAGAACAAGGGCGTTCGACCTGGTACTCGGCGTTTCAGACCAGGGTGTGCAAAGTAGAAAGAGCCTACACATTCCAGCTTTGAAATACTGACCCTGTGGCACAGGGCTTGTGTGGGAGGGGGCTTGCCCTAA
>NZ_QUZT01000094.1 GCF_004682045.1 Pseudomonas nabeulensis | reverse complement strand
GGGCTTGCCCCCGATTGCAGTGTGTCAGTCACAGACAAGCTGACTGATGCACCGCTATCGGGAACAAGCTCCCTCCCACAGGTCATTCGCCACAAAATTGACTTTGATCTGGGGGACCAACGCCCGTTGGTCCCTACAACCTTGGTTTGTCGTGGTTTTCTTCTATTCTCTGCTCAAGGGATCTCTACAGGAGTCGCAGGATAGAAACAGCCTCGCCTTGGGCTGAGGTTGAACACCGATCTACCGAGGGTCGCCGCCATGCCGCGCAACCTTTGTCTTACCCGCCAGTGCCTGGGCCTGGTCACCCGTATCGAATGTTCCATTCGCCCTCTCGCGGGGGATAACGGGATGTGGACCTTGTTGTTTGCCGCCGGAATGACCGGTGAACAGCCGTCCACCATCAAGTCCCAAGGCCCGTTCCATGGGCCTTTCGTGGCAGAAACTATCCTTGAATCCATCGTCGACAGCCTGACGCTGCACGGCTATGAGCGGGCGGGCGACCCGCAGATCTGGTGCCTGCACATGCAGGCCCATCTGCGACAGCTCAATGGCGGGCGGTCACCGAGCCTCAGTGACACCCATCACTGAGGGCTATTTGCTCTCTGGCTTGTCCAGCTTGACCTCAAAGCCGTATTGCACGGTGTTGAGGTCGGTGCGCTGGTAGCTCTCCAGCGTGGTCGGCTGGCCGTAGAAATAATGCACATCAAACAGCGCCGTGCCGTATTCCTCGGCGCGGTGGCTGACGCCGAGGATTTCCTTGAGGTAGTTGCCGCTGGCGTCCTTGGCGTAGAAGCGCCAGCTGTCAGATGGAAATTCCTTTTGATCAACAACCAGCGCGTTGTCCTTGAGGCTCAGGCCTTTGGGCAGCTTGGCCACGTCAATCGTGGCTTTCTCGATGTTGGCCAGAAACAGCGGAATCGAGCCCACCACAAACGCCGGGTTTTCCGGGAACAGGTTCAGGTCGTAAGTGAGGGTGCCGCGTGCCGCATCCAGCTCGAAAGCCTCGGTTGGCAGCTCGATGGGCTCGCCACGTTCGCCCTTGTCATCGGCGGTGAAGAAGGTAATGGGCGCGTCGCTGCTGTTGCGTTCACTGCCGACCAGGTCGTCATTGAAGGTGAACGGATGGTCGAACACGATATGTGCGGCGCTGGCGTCTTCGGTGGACTGGCTGATGGTCACACTGTTTTTCAGCTGGTCCTCGGTCATGCTGGCGTCTTTGAGCCAACTGGCGGCGCCGTCGTCATACACGGTGACCGGCATCGGCAAGGGCTCGACGGTCTTTTGCAGGCTGTTCTTGTCGAAACGCAGCACGGGCAGGTCGAGATCTTTGCGGGTAACCGTGGCCGTGGAGAAGTCGAGTACGTTGACCTGGAGGTTGTCGATCACGCCGTTGAAATACACCTTGGCGTAATGGCTGTTTTGTTTGTGTTCAAAGGCTTTCTGTTCGTCGGTTAACTGTTTTTCGAAGGCGTCGGACCAGGCCTTCTGTTTTTGCATCTCGGCCAGTTGCTTCTCGTAGAACGCCACCTGCGCGGCATTTTCGTTGATCGAGCCTGAGCGTGTGAGGAATTGCCCGGTGCTGTCCCGTGCCTGCACCAGCAGCGGGTTAGGCGATTCGTCGTCCACCTCGGGCGCCAACGGTGCGCTGTTGGTCAGCTCGATTTCGGCGTAGTTCTTTTCAAGCAGCAGCAGGTTGAGGGTGATCGTGCCCTCGGTGCGTTTGTGCCCCACATCCTTTTTCGACAAGTCAAAGGTCAGCACTTTGCCCGGCGCAACCACTTCCACCGCACCTTTGAGGCTGACGGGCTGCGGCTGGCTCTTGTTTTCGGTCTCGACACCCTCGATAAACGGGTAGGTCACCGTCAGGTCATCGGGGTTGGTCAGGTTGGAACTGCTGGGGCTCAACTGGATGCCGGGGTCGGTTTCCGACCATTCGGGCTGGAAGGGGATGACCTTGTTGTTGCTCAAGGTGACCGACTTCCACTCCAGCCCGTGGGGGAACGGGAACTGGTCAGGCATGTTGAAGCTGAACGGGAACACTGGCTGCAAGTCCGTCAGGTAGTCGGAGTGGGAGGCTTTGCGCAGCACGAACAGGCCGTTGACGTAGGTGTCGACCAGGGCTTGAGGCGTGGGGTAATGCTTGAGCAGGGCGAGGGTGTCTTCGCCGTATTCCGCTTCGATGGGCTTGTCGGCGAGCTTGACCCGCGCCCGTTCCAGCAACAGCAGCGAACCGCCGAGATCGGCGATGGCGTCGCGCAGTTTGGGGTCCTGGATGCTGTCCAGCGACTGTTCGAACTGGGCGGTTTTCTCTTCGAGGGTGGCCTGCTTTTTCGGCTCATCCTTGGGGGAGCAACCGCTGGCCATCAGCAACACCGCAAGCAGGCCAATACTGGCCAAAGGGGTTCGCACATCCATCATCTGAATCTTCCTGTCCGACGTCATCGAGCCGAGTTGATGGGCTCGACACTAGCAGAAAAATTCTCTTACAGATGCCGCCTGAGTCAGTTTTCTCGTGCTTACAGGTGTCTTGTAGCGGCTGGTATACTCGCCGCCATTTTTAGCCAAGCTGTGTGAGAACCAATGGAACGTTTTATCGAAAATGCTATGTACGCCTCGCGTTGGCTGCTGGCGCCGATCTATTTCGGCTTGTCCCTGGGGTTGCTGGCGCTGGCGCTGAAATTCTTCCAGGAAGTGATCCACCTGCTGCCGAGCGTATTCTCGATGGCCGAGTCGGAACTGATCCTGGTGTTGCTGTCGTTGATCGACATGGCCCTGGTCGGCGGCTTGCTGGTGATGGTGATGATTTCCGGCTACGAGAACTTCGTCTCGCAGCTGGACATCGATGAGAGCAAGGAAAAGCTCAACTGGCTGGGCACCATGGACTCCTCGTCGCTGAAAATGAAAGTGGCGGCTTCCATCGTGGCGATTTCGTCCATCCACTTGCTGCGCATCTTCATGGACGCCAAGAACGTCGATCCGCAGCACCTGATGTGGTACGTGATCATCCACATGACCTTCGTGATCTCGGCGTTTGCCATGGGTTACCTGGACAAGGTCACCAAGCACTGATCCCCCGCGCCAGCCTTACTGCTCGACGAAGTAGTAAGGCTGGCGGCTGATCGCCATCTCCTTGATGACGGTCACCTTCTCACCCAGCCTGTCGGTGCTATCCAGCAACGCAACGTTGCCCGGTTTGCTCATAAGGAACGCGCGCAACTCCGGCTCGGTTTGCAGGATCGGCACGTAGGCCTGCATGTAGAACACACCGGCTCCGAAAATACGTTCATTCGGCTGGTACATCGCCACTGCTCGACCCTCTGCCTGCAATGCCTGGATCTGACTGATCACCGGCACGAACGACTCGCGCTTGTCGGCCTTGGGGGCAAACCAGAAGGCCGCGCTCAGGTAGCTGGCAAACAGCACGGCAAACACCCCAACGATTGCCTGTCGATGGTAGCGGTACAGGCCCGGTTTTCGATCTTTCAGCCAGTGCAGCACCACCTGCGCATACTCGGCCGCCAGCACAGCCGCGGCGGGAGTGAGCGACATCAGGTAAACCGTGCGTTTGCTGGAAGCCAGCGTCAGCAGAGTGAACTGCGCCACCAGCCACACGCTGAAAAACACCCGATAGCGATTACGCACCAGGCTTTTACGAAAGTGCCACAACCCCAGGTACACCAGGATGTTCCAGGGCAAAAACGCCTCGGGCAGTTTGGCAATGTAGTAGTAGAACGGCTCGTAATGCCCGGCCTCGACAAACGAACCGCTGAACCGCCCGACGCTGTTGGTCCACAGCACTTCGCCGACAGCCTGCATGCCGCCACGCTGAAACAGGAACCCCAGCCAGATCATCAGCGGCACCAACGCCAGCAAGGTAAACAGCCCAGGCTTGAACCAGTCACCGATGCGCAAGCGCCGGTCCAGCACACTGGTCACCGCCAGATACACAAAAATCACGATCCCCGGCATGGCCAGGCCCAGCACACCCTTACTCAGCGTGGCGATCACCATGCCCGCAGTAAACAACGCCCAAGCCCCCGCGCTGGAACCTTCGCGATCCGGCCGCACAGCCTGGTAGAACGCCAGCAACGCCGTGGTCACGCCGAGGGTCAGCAGCGCATCCTCACCCACGCCGCGCACATTGCTCCAGAAACTGGCCATCGTCGCCAGAATCAGCGCGGCACTGAACGCCAGCGTCTTCGGCCGACCAAACCGACGCAACATCCCGTAGAACAGCATCACACTGAACAACCCGGCAAACGCCGATGCCAAACGCACGGCCCACGTGGTGCCGCCAAACAAGCGAATCGCACCGGCGTCGAGCCAAAGGCTCAGGGGTGGTTTTTCCAGAAACGGCTCGCGAAACAGGCGCGGTACCACCCAGTCATTGTCCAAGTGCATGGCCATGGCAATCCCGGCAACGCGGGCTTCGGTGGAGCCTTGCAGTTCGTGTTTGCCCAGGGCAAAGAAGAACAGCAGGCCAGCAAGCAGGAGCAGCAGGGGAGCGGGACGCGTCATGGGTTCAGGCTACCGGGGCAGAGGGGGGCGCTCGGGGGAGCGGTTATTGCTGTGGGGGTAGTATCTGTTGGGGTTTCTGAATATTTCGTGAACGGGTTGGAAAATAATGCGCTATGCAGCCTCGGCGGCTTGGGAGCTGGTTTGCTCGCAAACCAGCTTCGGGTCGACTGCAACCATCAGCGGCTGACGGTTTCTGACCCGAGGCTTATTCCCCATACGTAGGGCTGGCCCACTGCCCGATAAAGTCGCCAATTCTGCGCTCAATGCCACTTTCAACTGTCCGCAGTCGCAGAATAGGAATGCCACTTCTCGTCAAAATTTCATTTTTCATGGCGTCTCGGGCCGCCTGCACGGGGTGGTCGTGGTAACCGCCATCGACCTCGATCACCCCTATCGGTTTCTTGCCCACTTTGAAATAGATCACGAAATCGCAACTGGCGCGCTTCATGAACGCTCGCTGGGGCTTCGTCCAGTCGAGGTTATCCGGCGAAGCAAGCTTATCCAGCTGGATCTGGGTGTGGAATTTCAATGATTTGCAGGCTGGGGCTGACAGCGCTTCGCGCAGCAGTTGTGCCACGATCTGCTCGGACTTGTAGCGTGAATCATTGGGCCGCAGGCGGGCGCCCAAGCGTGCCAGAGATTGGTCGTATTCGCTGTACAGCAAGTCGAATGCCGAGACCACGGGCGCGCGTACGATCTGCTCGTCCTGCGTGTAATAGCTGATGTAGCGTATTAGTGCTGCGATGTGACCATTGTTGTCCGTGAACACCTCGTCGCCGGTCACGAGAGTGAAGCGGTGTTTGGCTCGCGAAACTGCCACATTGATCATGCGCGGGTCGTCGACGAAATCCAGGCGTGTTTGCGCCTGGTTATAGCGCTTTTTGTCCAGCACGGTGGAGAAGACGATCTCGTCGCATTCACGTCCCTGAAACTTGTGCACGGTGTCCTTAATGAAGTCCGTCGGCAAGTGCGTGTCAGAAAGGCTGACTTGCGCCCGGAACGGAGCGATGTATCCACGGCCTTCACCGTCTATTGCGACGGGCTGGCCTTCGTCCTCAAGCATCTTCAACAGGGAGTCCAGCTCCCGAAGGTTAGTGTTCTTCCTGGCGTGGTTGCCCTTTGCTGTTACCACCAAGCGTAGAGGGGATTCACCCTTGTCTACTGTCATTGGAACCAGTGCGTTGTCGTAGAACTGCTGGTTGCAGAACTGGATGATTCTGGGGTGACAGCGGTAGTGCTCTTTCAGCAGGGTTCTGGGCAGTGCATCCTGAAAGACGGCAACGCAAGAATCCAGCAGGCTGTACTGCTCGCAATCGTAGCCCTCGGCGGGTGCCTTAAGCCCCAGTTTCACAGGGATATGCGGCAACTGGCGATTGTCTCCAACGACAATCAGATTCCTTGCGCAGCCCAGTGGCAGAATGCCCGGCACGATGTCCTGCAAAGAGGCTTCATCAATGATCACGTAGTCGAGGACCGCTCCCGGTGCGATCGAATTGACGATGGAGTGCGTGCCGCTGCCCAGGATAGGAAAGCGCTGGGCGAAGGCATCAAAATGCTTGCAGTAGGTTTTGACGTCAAAGCTGTCCGACGGAGGTACCTGAAGTTGCAGGTGCTGCTTCAAGTGGTGCATCGATGCTGCTGTCAGCTCTTTCAGCAGGGCCGTGAAGTTCGCGCGCGCCAGCGATTCACGACACGTCCGCAACTCTGCTTCCTTATCCCGTAGAGCCTTGTCGTAGTAATGCAGTTGCAGTGCATGGAAAACGGCCATGCGCGTCTCGCCCTCAGCGAATGGCGTTGTGCGAAAGATTCTGAATTTGAACAGTAACTCGATGCGGTCTTTGATATGAATGCGCTGCTCGCCGAGGTAAGCCAGGTAGGCCATGAGGTCCGCAGTCTTGCGTGGTGTCAGGCCATACTTGTGGAGCGAGCCTTTGGCCCGTACATCATTTTTTGCCTGCCACTGTTCCAGGTAATGCCGCTCGATGACTAGCTCGTCCAATTCGATTTGCAGTTGTGCCGCCCTGTTATGGTCTTGCAAATGCTGTTTTACGCGGGCCAGCAAGGCCTGGATCTCATCCAGGGACGGTGCCGGTTCGAGCGCGCTCGTTGGCCACGCAGGCAGGTCGGCGAAGAAAGCCTCACGTTTGTCCTTGTTGCCAAGCTTGGCGACCAAGTGGCCAAGGTCGTATTTTTCCAGCTTTTCGTAGACGTTTTCCACGGCAGCATTGTTATTGGACAGCACCGCTACCGTTTGTCCACGTAACAGAATATTGGCGAGGATGTTTAGGATCGTCTGGGTCTTGCCGGTGCCTGGTGGGCCTTCGATCACGCTGACTTGCGCGCTGAACGCCCGCTCGACCGCCTGAAGCTGGCTCTGGTTAAGCCCGAACGGATAGATGAGCCCCTGACCCGGCGCCAGCGTGCCGTTGCGCCCCGAACAATAGGCGTGCAAGGCAGTACCCGAGATGGCAGGCAGTTTTGCGAGCTGGCGCACCACATTGCTGGCAATTTCACGATCAGTGTCCGACTCGGCGTGATCGTGTCGTGCATTGGCCACGTTAGCGAAATAGTCGAAGACTGGCGTTTCTTTCATTGATGTCGGGGCTGTAAAGCTGATGCCGTCCATCTTGTAGACATAGGGCTTTTTGGCGCCCGGGTAGTGCACGGCGGCATATCGCTCGGCGTAAATCGTGGCTTTTTCAATGAGCGTGACAACCATGCTGCCGGGCTTGCGCAGTAAGACATTGGTCAACTCGCGGGTGGGCGAAACTTTGCAGCTACTGAGTGGGCGGGTGTATTTCTTTTTGGAGGGAAAGTGACAGGTCAGTTCAAGGGCTTCGTACTTGTCGCTCCAACGAATCGCCCAGTCGCTGATCTTGGTGGTCTTGTCCTCACCATCCACTTGAATCGAAGTCATATTTCTTATCCCTATGCACATGACATCCGGCTTCGTCTCGCGCCGAATGCTCCTTTTCCCAAGAGAACAAATGTGGCTGTCATTGCTTGAGGGGCGATCGGCTTGCGCACTTGTTCGGTGAAAGAAGTAGTCAGAATGATGGCGATGACTCTGCACGATCTACTGATCGATGTATGTCGTCCATTTCTCTTGGGGGGCGCACGACGTTTCCGATGCTTTTCCCAATGTTCAGGGTTTCACGTGGTCAGGCGTAGGGCTTGAAGTCGTTGCTGTCGCGATTCAGTAGTTGCATCAGCTTGGGGTGGATAAAGAGCTTTTCCTTGCCGACCTTGTTCGCGGGGGGTACATCCAGCAGTAGGCGGTGGTAGTCGGCTCGGTGGGCGATGATGTAGCTGCCGCAGTTGGCTATGGGGTCTGTCGGCTTGCCAAGGGGTGGTGAAGCGGTTGTGTACCCATCCAAGGGCAAGGGGGTTCTGAGGGGTGCCCTTTTCGCGGCGTAAGCCTAAACATATGCGCCTATCGTGTTTCTATTTTTTAGTTTTAACGACATGTTTTACTTTCGTGTCGCTGGCGGCGACATTGTCGAATATCGGCATGTATGAGGCGCCTCGGAATTTGATGTTTAGTATTAAGTACCCGTACTGACAGGCAGGCACATGGCCGAGGCGCTGAATTCGCCTCGGCCTTTTTGGTTACTGAGGCGTTTGGGCGTTTTGGGTGAGTACCAGTACCCGCTCAACCAACAACTCGCCCAGCACCACTAATTGTTGAGTGGCCAGCAGCTTGTGACGGTTGGCCCCTTCGGATTCAAAGGCCAGGTCGGTGGTCATGGCGTTGATCGAGGCGAGGGTTTCGCTGGCTTGGATCAGCAGTGTTTCGCAGGGGATGTCGGGGGCGAGGGTGAAGAGGGTGGTTGAAGGCGGATTGGGGGTGAGTTTTTTCATGGCTGAAGCTCCTTGATTGATGGAGTCACCAGACATCGCTGCTAAACGATAAGGGTGGCGACTGTACGCGGGTTAGCAGACCAGGAATCAAGGAACCCGGCGCACCCGAAAGTGCCCCACGCACAGCCGCCATAAAGCGAACCAGTCGATGCATAAAAGCAGTGCTGGAACGAAAGGTGGCGTTGCAGGCCTTGATATTAAACGAGCTGCTAAACCCGGTCGCTGATTTTGCAGCGACTGGAGGAGGCTATCTGTGTAAGAGGTGTTGTACCAGTTCATCGATGGCGCGACATCTTGCAGGAAAATTCTGAAGGGGTGGTTTACGGCGTTTTCAGTGCTGCCGTCGTCTACGCCAATTGTGGAGGTTACGTATGTGTAGCCTCAGCCAGGCGATAATTCACAACCTAAAGCGAACACTCCGGATGTGCACCCTTGGATGCTAGACTTGCGGCTTTGCCCGAACTCCAAGGAGCCATTGCGTGAACACGGAAAATCATTCCCAGACGGCCGCGTTTCTATGGTCCATTGCCGATCTGCTGCGCGGTGACTTTAAGCAATCGCAATACGGCCGCATCATCCTACCATTCACCTTGTTACGGCGTATGGAGTGTGTTCTGGCGCCAAACAAAGACGCCGTGGTTCGCGAATTCTATGCTCAAGAAGGCCGCCCGGACACTGTACGTGATATGTATATGATGCGGGCCGCAGGTGGGCAGCAGTTCTTCAATGCCTCGCCACTGACTCTCGGTACTCTGTCCGACACTCAAACCGCCGCTGACCTGATGAGCTACGTGCAGGCATTCAGCAAGGATGCCCGCGAGATCTTTGAGCACTTCCATTTCGAAGACTTCGTTCAGCAACTGGAAACCGCCAACCTGCTATATCAGGTGGTGCAGCGCTTCGCCGCCACTGATCTGAGCCCCGAGGTCATCAGCAACTTCGGCATGGGCATCATCTTCGAAGAGCTTATCCGCAAGTTTGCAGAAAGCTCCAACGAAACCGCCGGTGAGCACTTCACCCCGCGCGATATCGTGCACCTCACCACCTCACTGGTGATTACCGATCAGGACCACAAGCTCGCGCCCAACAGCATCGTCACCATCTACGACCCAACTGCCGGCACCGGCGGCTTTCTGTCTGAGGGTGATGAGTACATTCAGTCCATCAGCGAAAAGGTCTCGGTCTCCCTGCACGGTCAGGAGCTCAACCCCGAGTCCTATGCCATCTGCAAGGCGGACATGCTGATCAAGGGGCAGGACGTGACTAGCATCAAGCTCGGCAACACCTTGTCTAACGACCAACTGGCCGACAAGCGCTTCGACTTTATGCTCAGCAACCCGCCGTTCGGCGTGGAATGGAAGAAGGTACAGAAGCAAATTACCGACGAGCACAGCCAAAAAGGGTTCGACGGCCGCTTCGGCCCCGGCCTGCCACGGGTGTCCGACGGCTCGCTGCTGTTCCTCCTGCACCTAGTCAGCAAGATGCGTGACCCGCGCGACGGTGGCTCGCGCATCGGCATCATCCTCAACGGCTCGCCGCTGTTTACCGGCGGCGCGGGTTCGGGGGAGTCGGAGATTCGCCGCTACCTGCTGCAGAACGATCTGGTCGAAGCCATCGTCGCGTTGCCCACCGATATGTTTTACAACACCGGCATTGCTACCTATGTGTGGATACTCTCCAACCACAAGGCCGCTGCGCGCCAGGGCAAGGTGCAGTTGATCGACGGCAGCCAGCACTTCGCCAAAATGCGTAAGTCGCTGGGCAGTAAGCGCTCGTATATCACCGAAGATCAAATCAGCGAGCTGGTGCGCCTTTATGGCAGTTTCGAGCACAGCGCGCAGAGCAAAATCTTCCCCATCGACGCTTTCGGCTACCGACGCATCACCGTTGAACGCCCGCTACGTTTGAACTTCCAAGCTAGCGCCGAACGCATCGCTAAAGTGCTGGAAGAAAAGGCTATCCAGAAACTCGACAGCGTTGCACAGCAGCAATTGGTGGCAGTCCTGCAAACGATGGGTACGAGTGTGCTGCACCGCAATCGCGATCAATTCAGCAAGGTGCTGAAAAAAAACCTTACCGCGCACGGTGTCAGCCTAAGCGCGCCGGAACTCAAAGCCCTGCTAAACGCCCTGAGCGAGCGCGACCCCGAGGCGGATATCTGCATGTTCAAGGGGCATCCGGAAGCAGACGCTGGCCTGCGTGACAACGAGAACGTGCCGTTGGGCGAATCGGTGCACGACTACTTCCAGCGTGAAGTAATCCCCCATGTGCCGGACGCGTGGATCGACGAAAGCAAAACTGACGCCCAGGATGGTGAGGTCGGCATTGTCGGCTTCGAGATTCCCTTTAACCGCCATTTCTATGTGTTCCAACCACCGCGCCCGTTGGCCGAGATCGATAGCGACCTGAAAGCCTGCACCGACCGTATCAAGCAGATGATTGAGGGGCTTTCGGCATGAGTTTTCCTGGGTATCCAGCGTACAAACATTCCGGGGTTAAGCTGCTTGGTGAGTTTCCAGGTCACTGGACGCTAAAGCGATTCAAGAATGTTTTTGCGGAAAGGGTCGAGCGGAGTACAGAGGGAGCTGAGGAACTTTTGTCCGTCTCCGCGTATTTCGGCATAAAACCACGGTCTGAGACGCTTGATGAAGGCGATCACCTATCGCGCGCAGAGTCTCTTGAAGGGTACAAAGTATGCCAAGCTGGTGATCTCGTTATTAACATTATGCTTGCCTGGAATCGGGGGCTTGGCTTCTCTTGGCAAAGAGGAATTGTCAGCCCTGCGTACTGCGTTTTTTATGTGACAGATGGATCTGTACCTGAGTTTCTTGATTACCTAGTGCGCTCAGATGAGTGCATTAGGTATTTCAAAACGCACTCCGCAGGGATTATGGACTCTCGGTTAAGGCTCTACCCGGAGTCTTTTGGACGACTCTTTACCGCAATTCCACCTGCTTGCGAACAAGCCCAAATCGCCCACTTCCTCGATCACGAAACCGCCCGCATCGACGCGTTGATCGAAGAGCAGCAGCGCCTGATCGAACTGCTTAAGGAAAAGCGCCAGGCCGTGATCTCCCATGCCGTCACCAAAGGCCTCGACCCCACGGTGCCGATGAAAGACTCCAGCGTGGAGTGGCTGGGCGAAGTGCCGGCGCATTGGAAGGTTGTGCGGCTCAAGAATATCTCGCGCATTGTGGACTGTAAAAACCGAACTCCAGAATATGTTGAAGATGGTGAATATTTAGTGGTTCGAACCTCAAATATAAAAAAGCAGCATCTAAGTCTAGATAATGCTCTATATACGGATCGTCGTAACTTTGAGATATGGACGGAAAGAGGTATTCCTCCGCCAGGGTCAATTTTCTTTACTCGGGAAGCCCCTTCGGGAGAGGTTTGTATCGTGCCTGCTGATACAGCTCTTTGTATGGGCCAGCGGATGATGAATATCATCCCAACTGATTCAGAGCTCACGCCATTTGTTTTTGATTTTCTTACCTCTGATTGCCTTGCTAGATATATTGAAAGCGAGGCATCTGGCAGTACGGTGGTTCATCTTAGAGTCGAGCAGGTTTATAATATTCCTCTTGTTGTTCCACCGAAAGTTGAGAGAGACGAAATTGATAAGTTGGTTGGCCAGTTAAAAGCTCAGTATGAAATCCTAATAACTCAGTCGGAAGCTAGTGTTGTACTGCTTTGTGAGCGCCGCTCTGCCCTGATCTCCGCCGCCGTCAGCGGCAAAATCGACGTGCGCGGCTGGCAGCCTCTGGTCAGCGTGCAAGCCCCCTTATTAGAAGCAGAGGCCGTATAAATGGCGGACAGCAAGGAAGCTCAGTTTCAAAAAGACATTATCGACACCCTAGCCAATCAAGGCTGGTTAGTGGGCACCGCCAGCGGTTACGACCGACGCACGGCGCTGTACACCGAAGACGTGCTGGGCTACTTCAAGGAGGCCCGGCCGGAGCGCTGGGACAAGTTCGCCAAGGCCAACCCGAATAACCCGGATGATGTGCTGGTGCAAAAGCTGGTGCGCGAGCTGGAGCGGAGCGGCACCCTGGATGTGCTGCGCCACGGCTTTAAGCTGCCGGCGGTAAAGGTCGAGCTGTGCAGCTTCCAGCCTGACCACGGGATGAACCCGGACACCCTCAAGCGTTACCACTGCAACCGCTTGCGCGTGGTGCCTGAGGTGTCCTATTCGCCGCATGCGCGTGAGGCTGGCAGTAGCGGGCAGAGTTACGACCCGCGTCTGGACCTGGTTCTGTTCGTCAATGGCATCCCCACCGCCACGCTGGAGCTGAAAAGCGAGTTCAAGCAGTCGGTGGAAAACGCCAAGCGCCAGTATCGCAATGACCGCCCAGTAAAAGACCCGCTAACGCGCAAACCTGAGCCGCTGCTGACCTTCAAGCGTGGTGCGCTGGTGCACTTTGCCGTTGGCCAGAATGAAGTGGCGATGACCACCAAACTGGCGGGTAGAGACACTTTCTTCTTGCCGTTTAACCTCGGCAGCGCAGAAGGCGGCGCGGGCAACCCGATGCCTGAGGACGACAGCCAATACGCCACCAGTTACCTGTGGCAACGTCTGTTGCAGCCGGACGCCTGGCTCAAAGTGCTGGGCCGCTTTCTGCACTTGGATAAGAAAACCAGCGAAGGCTTCGATGGCTCGCTGGTGACCAAAGAAACAATGATCTTCCCGCGTTACCACCAATGGGAAGTGGTCAATAAGCTGATCAGTACCACTCGCGCCGAAGGGCCGGGTAAGCGTTATTTGATTCAGCACAGCGCTGGCTCAGGCAAGTCAAACTCCATCGCCTGGACCGCTCATCAATTGGCCTCGCTGTACGACGATGCCGGTCAGCGCCTGTTCAATTCGGTGATCGTGGTCACCGACCGCACGGTGCTGGATAGTCAGCTGCAAAACACCATCTACCAGTTCGAACACGCCCAGGGCGTGGTCAAACCGATCAGCCGGGATGTCGGTAACCAAAGCAAATCCGAACAACTGGCCGAGGCGCTGGCTGAGCAGACGCGCATAATCATCGTCACTATCCAAACCTTCCCAGCGCTGTTCGATGCACTGGACAAGTACCCCAAGCTGGCCAGTGGGCGCTATGCGGTCATTGCCGACGAGGCGCATTCCTCGCAAACCGGCTCATCGGCCAGCAAGTTGAAACAGATTCTCGGCAGTGATGCGCTGGAAGCAGAAGAGGTCAGCGCCGAGGATTTGTTGGATGCCGCCGTACAGGCGCGCCAACCAAATGAACGCATCAGCTACTACGCGTTTACCGCAACGCCCAAAGCCAAGACTTTGGAACTGTTCGGGCGCCCGGCCGACCCTACGCTACCAGCCAGCTCCAGCAACAAGCCCGAAGCGTTCCACTTGTACTCCATGCGCCAGGCAATTGAAGAAGGTTTTATCCTTGACGTGCTGCGCAACTACACCACCTACAGCACCGCCTGGAAGATCGCCCACCCGGACGGGGAAGACGACGAGGTGGACAGCAAAAAGGCGCGCATCAAGCTCGCACGCTGGGTGCGGTTGCACCCGTACAACATCAGCCAGAAGGTCGAGGTCATCGTCGAGCATTTCCGCACAAATATCCGCGGTTTGCTCAATGGTCAAGCCAAGGCCATGGTAGTGACCAGCAGTCGTCAAGAAGCGGTTCGTTATCAGTTGGCATTGAAAGCGTATGTGCAGCAGATGGGTTACAGCGATGTGCACCCTTTGGTGGCGTTCTCCGGCAGCGTGTTACCGGATGAGGTTATTCCCGAAGAAGTGAAAGAAAACAGCAGCCTGCTCAACGCCGGCCTGAATGGCCGCGACCTGGCGGACGCTTTCGACACCCAAGACTTCAATGTGATGATTGCCGCCAATAAATACCAGACCGGCTTTGACCAGCCCAAGCTGTGCGCCATGTACGTGGATAAGAAGCTGCAAGGCGTGGACTGCGTGCAAACGTTATCGCGGTTGAATCGCACCTTTGGTGACAACAAGCAGACCTTTATCCTCGACTTCTTTAACGAGCCGCAGGATATTCTCGATGCCTTTTTGCCGTACTACACCAAGGCCGAGCTGACCGACGTGACCGACCCGCAGATCATCTATGACCTGCAAAAGAAGCTGGATGCTGAGGGTATCTATCACTGGCAAGAGGTCGAAGCGTTTGCCTTGGCTTTCTTCGACCCCAAGGCGCAAGCCAGCAAACTCAGTTACTACTGCGCGCCGGCAAAAGAGCGTTTTGCTAAGCGCTATGCCTTCTCGCTGGAATCTCGTCAGCAGGCGCTTGATTACAAACGAACCGCCGAAGCCAATGGCGATAGCGCCGGCTTGAAAAAAGCCGAGCACGCATTGAAAGAAGCTGGCGAGCAGGTTGACCAGCTCGACCTGTTCCGCAAGAACCTGCAAAGCTTTGTGCGCCTCTATGAGTTTCTATCGCAAATCGTGCCTTACGAGGATCACGAACTAGAACAGCTGTGCGTGTACGCCAAACATCTACACCCGCTGCTACGCGTAGATCGCTTACTGGAAGACGACGTGGATGTGGGTGAGCTGCAACTGAGCCACTATCGCCTGAGCAAGCGCGCCGAACAACTGCTACGTCTGAACGAGGAAACGGGTAAATACACCGTCAAACCTGGCAGTGACGTGGGTAGCGGTAAGCCGCATGATCCGGAGAAGAAGCGTTTATCCGAAATCATTGAGGCGCTGAACGATATTTTTGGTGCCGAGGTGAGCGACGACGATCAGTTGCAGTTCCTCACCGGCATTGCCCAGCGCATCAGCCGTCAGGAAGATGTGATGGCCCAGGTGAACAACCATTCGGTGGATCAAGTGATGCTCGGCCTGTTTCCCAAGCGCGTCCTCGATACCGTGTTGGACGCTATGACTGATCACGAGAAGCTCTCGCTGGAAGTGCTGGATAACGAAACGAAGAGCCGCGCGTTTGCGCTGGTGATTTTGAAGATGCTCAAGACGGTAGCTGTCCTCGATGAGACCCGTTTGGGCGGTGCGTAAAACAGCTGGTAAGGCAAAGGAGCAACAGTGGCAATTCCAGACTTTCAAAGTGTGATGCGCCCAGTGCTGAGCACCGTGCAAAACGGTGCGCCGCTGCCGCTCAATGAGTTGCGCGAGCGGGTGGCCGAGCAGTTTCAATTGACCGAGGACGAACGCAAGGAGCGCCTTCCCTCCGACCGGCAGACGGTGATCAACAATCGAGTGGGTTGGGCTCGCACTTATTTGAATAAGGCTGGGTTGCTGTGCATTCCCGCCAAGGGCATGGTGCAAATTACCCCGCGTGGCCTTGATGCTTTGACCAATGGTCCGCAGCGCATTACGGTGAGCTGGTTGAAGCAGTTTCCAGAGTTTGCGGACTTCCATACAGCTAAATCACAATCCGTAGATGTTCCCGCCCTGCTGAGCGTTGGTATTGCCGAAACCACGCCAGACGAGCAGTTGGCGGAGGCGCACCAGGCTCTGATGCAGTCCCTGGCAGATGAGCTGCTGACGCAAGTCCGGCTAGCCACTCCAAGTTTTTTTGAGCAGTTGGTAGTCGATCTTATGATTGCCATGGGTTACGGCGGTTCGCGTAAAGAGGCTGGTAAGGCGACTCAAGCGACCAATGATGACGGTATCGACGGCATCATCAAGGAAGACAAGCTCGGCCTAGATGTGATCTATCTGCAGGCAAAGCGCTGGGCCAACACGGTACATCGTCCTGAGATCGACAAGTTTATCGGCGCACTGACTCGCCAGCGTGCGCGTAAGGGCGTGTTCATCACCACATCAGAGTTCTCTGAGGGCGCCCGTACTGCAGCGTTGGGGTTGGATATTAAAGTAGTCTTGATCGATGGTGTTGAGCTGGCGCGATTGATGGTGGAGAACAACCTGGGCGTCAGCGTCAAGCAGGTGTACGAGGTGAAGCAACTCGACAGTGATTATTTCGCGGGTGAATGACTGTAACGTGGTGGATCGGGCGGCTTGCCTGAGATGCTGTTCGGTCTGGAACCCAAAAAAATTGCGAAGAGTTCAATAGCTTTTACTTCTTGATTTCACTGAATTCCAGACACAAAAAAAGACGTCCAAAGACGTCTTTTTTCGTTGAGTTGGTGGGCCGGGGTAAGTTGAACTGCTATTTCAACTTATTGAAATTATTAATATAAAATTTATTTTTTGTCGTTCTGGAATACCGCCTATCCGGAAAGAGGTGCAGCTCCGTCTAATCAACACTCCCGTTCTTTCGGGGGGGCATCTGCCTCGAGCCCGCACATTAATGTTTTCTAGTATTTTCTGCATAGCGCATTCGGAGCCCGCCGGCTGACACACATTGCAGATGAGGTTGAAATGATGGATGCTGTTTTTATGTACAGTATTTAATTTTTTGACGACTCGTTGTGGCTAGGCTTGGGGCAGTCGGTAAGGGTGATGCGAGATCTGAGCTTCCCTGACGCTGGTGGGGACATTTTGCCACTATCGGCGGTAGAGGTTATCCTGCCCGACCCGCATGACCGTACTGCCTATTTGGTAGACGTTTGCCCATCTTCAAGGAAGTAGTTAGGAATGCACGAGACGCTGAGAATAAAAATTGACTTTTTGAAGGAGCGTCAACGGCCAGCTGAAATTTTTCAGGCTATGAGTAGTTATATTGAGGCCTACGAAGCGATAGGCCAAGTCATGGTCGGGAGCCTCGGTGCGCAGGGAGAGTTCGCTCTTCGGCTTGAAGATGTCGAGACTGGTTCAGTTGCTAGTGTGCTCAAGGCCGTTCCTGGACGTCTCAAGGGATGGTTCGAGACTGCTGTTTTCGAATCAAGTATGAAATTAGCGGAAGACCTGGCGGGTCTCGAAAGTACCACTACTGAAGAAGAGGTCGATCAGCTAGCGTCAGGAATTGAAGCTGAACTAGCTAAGTTTAATGATGAACAGATGTTTGCCCCGAAAATTGATCGAAAAGCTTTTGCACATGCATTGAATAAATTATCAGAAGCAAATAAGAGGCTTCTTCCTGAGGAGAGCGCTTCGGCCAGCATCGTTGAGTCGGAAAATGTCACAGCTATCAATACTCACTGGCGTTTTAACGCGAATCCCAAAGAGATGTTTCAAGGGACGACTGAAACTAAAGGCTGCGTGGATAAACTTTACGTCAGAGCTCCAGTCAATATCGGTAAAGGAGCTTGGGCTATGCTCAGCGCCAGTACGAACAATCGCTACAATGCCAAGATCACTGACTTGCCGTGGCTTGAGCAGTACCAGGATGGCTCTATAGCACCTATTGGTCCCAGAGATGTTATGGAGGCTGAGGTTTCAATTGAAATTTACTCTCCGCCTCCGGGGAAAGGTAAACCCTTCATTTCGGGTGCGAAAGTCGTAAGAGTTTTGCAAATTCACCGCGATGTCGGATTACAGCATGAAACCAAACCTCTCTTCTAAAAAACGAAATACGATGTGGGCGGAGCTTTTTTCCGAGTACATCTTCATAGTCACGCCTTTTGTCTTTCTTGTGGCAATCAAACTGTATACATCGTCTTGGAAAGAAATCTTACTAGCGCCTGACTGGTCGTTAGTGTCCTGTATTATTTTTGGCCAGATTGCAGTGAGAATGTCTCGATCTGCAATTAAACATCGCGCCGCGGATGACACGCAGTTTGGGCTGTACTCGGCAAAGCGATTCTTCTTAGTTGCAATGTCTTTGCTATTTTATTTTGGGATGGTGGCGCAGCCCACAATATATCTTGGGTGGGGGCAACTGGTTTTATTTTTAATGGCTAGTTATTTTCATTTTAAAGACGGTCTTGCTGCTCGAATTCTTGAGGGGGGCGTCAAAATTTAATTTTTATCTTGGATCGCGTCCAGGTGCGGGCTGATGATGGCTAGGGTGAATAGGGCCACAAGCGAATCGTTGGTACTGAATTAACTTTCGTTGGCGCGCATCACCAATTTGGCGAAGCATGTTGGGTCGTTCCCGGTCCAAGTAGGCAGCTGGAAATATTGCCGGGTCGTAGGGGATAGCATCCAGCACGTCGATTCCATATTCGACGTAAACACGCTTTCCGAGCGGTGTCAGAGCTAATGCCTTAATCCGACGGATATGCTCCGATATGACTCGATATCCCTCATGTACCAGCAGGTCGCGCAGGTAATGGTTTGAAGCGCGCAGTGCAATCTTCACTCGCACGGATTCCCGATGTGGCCGATCCTGCCAGTAAGCGAATAAATTGAATAAACGAGACTTCAGACATGTGATCGGGTCGATGACGGCGACCTGCACACCTTCGATATCCAGGACGGATAAATACTTGAAAATCTCTTTTTTGGGCGCGCCCCCAACGCTGTCCATTTCCAGGATATCGACGATGACCTCTTTACCGTCAACCCAGTCAATGTACGCGGCGGCAATATTGATCGTATTGTCTTCCATCTTCGCTTTGCGAAAAGGGACGCCCATCATCTGGGCACAATAATCAATAGAGTTGGGCTTGCCGATAAAGTCCAAATCATCGCTAGTGACGAATCCGACATCCTCGCCTGTCATCTCGTCGATGAGGTATTGCCGGGCCCAAAGCGTAAGCGATTGCCCGCCGACGATCACAAGACCGTAATCGGTGACAGCTGATTGAATTGAGGGACGGTAGACGCGCTGAATTAGATCGAGCAGAAAAGCGAAGAGCTCAGAACGTTCAAGTAGGGCGAACGGAGCGTCTTCGTTTACCGCTTCCGGCATCAGTTGCTTAGCGCAGAGAATCGTTGTGGGCGAGCGATTGAAGCAGAGTTGCCACGAAGGGCGGCTTTGGCACGGGCAGCAGCCATTTCAAGCATCTGAGGGTCAGCAGCATAGACAGCATCAACCTGGCGGTCACGTGAGCTGCTTTTAAGGCTCATCATTTCCGAAAAGCTAAGGTCTTTTGAATGCTGGTGGCCGCTGATCATGGCAAAACTACCCATAAGGGTGAAATGGACTTGGATTTGAGGTTAGCACATTCAGTCGGCGCATTTGCAGTCGAAAGGCTGTGATTGCAAGGGATTACCGACGAAATGCATGAGTAGGGAGCCGTCTAGGTGCAAAGGGCCTGCTTCACCGGCCCTTTGCACCTAGACGGCACTTAACGGCACTAAGTGGCCATGATCTTTACCGACGTAAACATCTGTCAAGGGGAATGTCAATATGGTGGACAATTCTGGTTTGGACGAGCCGGTGGATATTATGAAAAAAACGGTGCGCTCTGGGTTTTTCAATACTAGATGTGCTGTTAGGCGGAGTAATCAAAGGCTTGTAGTGGTCAACTACTTCGGCCCGAGCTGGCGCCAGCCCACAGTTGACTCGACTCGCCGGGTCACTACGCAGTGGCCAACGCGCTGCTGCGCTATTGAGTTTGATCCAGTCGGCCAAGCTCAACGGCCACGATGCGTATGCTTATCTGAAGGACGTTCTTACTCGCCTGCCGACGCAGCGGGCGAGTGAGATTGGGGAGCTGTTGCCGCATCGATGGCAACCGGCTTAGTTGCGCAAGACGGGATGCCTGGACGCTTACGCAAAAGCGCTGGAAGCCGCATATTTACTGAATCGCAGGCACAAAAAAAGACGCCAAAAGACGTCTTTTTTATTGAATTGGTGGGCC
>NZ_QUZT01000093.1 GCF_004682045.1 Pseudomonas nabeulensis | reverse complement strand
AAGCCCCCTCCCACATTTGCCCTCCACAGGCCGTCAGAGCGTGACTAAACCCCCATAAACACGCGCCATCACTGGTGGAGGCTGCGAATAATCGGCACACTCCCAACCAGTTTTTCGCGGGTCCACGGACAAGGAAGCGTCACTCCCCATGATTTCGATCTATCAGCTCAAGCCGCGTTTTCAAAACCTGCTGCGCCCCCTGGTGCAGCGCCTCTACGACAACGGCACCACCGCCAACCAAATCACGGTACTGGCCGGTGTGGTTTCCCTGCTGGTGGGCCTGTTGATCGCCAGTTTCGCCCAACACCTCTGGCTGTTTGCGCTGATCCCGCTGTGGATGATCCTGCGCATGGCCCTCAACGCCATCGACGGCATGCTCGCCCGCGAATTCGGCCAGCAGTCCCGCCTCGGCGCCTACCTCAATGAACTGTGCGATGTGATCGCCGACAGCGCACTGATCCTGCCGTTTGCGTTGATCCCCGGCGTCAGCCTGGCCCCCGTGCTGCTGGTGGCACTGCTGGCGGTGTTCAGCGAATACGCCGGGGTGCTCGGCCCGATGGTGGGCGCATCGCGCCGCTACGACGGGCCGATGGGCAAGAGTGATCGGGCCTTCGTGCTCGGCGTGTTGGCCACCGGTGTGGCGCTGGGCTGGCTGGGCGCCGGCTGGGTCGAGGCGGTGATGTGGCTGGTGGCTGCCTTGCTCGCCTACACCCTGGTCAACCGCGTGCGTCAGGGCCTCAAAGAAGAACAAACCTCCCCTTCTGCATAAGGATTTTGCGATGCGCGAACAGCAAGAGCACACCTTCAGTACCCATGATGGCGTCGAGCTTTTCTACCGGCACTGGCCGGCCACGGCGGGTGACGGGCCGCGCAAGGCCATCGTGCTGTTCCATCGCGGCCACGAGCATTCGGGGCGCATCGCTCACTTGGTCGATGAACTGGACCTGCCGCAGTTCGACTTCTTCGCCTGGGACGCCCGTGGCCACGGCCAATCCCCCGGCGAGCGTGGTGACAGCCCCAGTTTCGCCACCAGCGCCCGCGATGTGCAGACATTTTGCGACCACATCGGTGCCACCTATGGCATCGAGGAAGAGAATTTCGCAGTGATCGCGCAAAGCGTCGGCGCCGTGATCGCCGCCACCTGGGTTCACGATTACGCGCCGAAAATCCGTGCCCTGGTACTCGCTTCCCCGGCCTTCAAGGTCAAGCTGTACGTGCCGTTTGCCCGGCCGGGCCTGGCGTTGATGCGCAGGTTTCGCGGCAACTTTTTCGTCAACAGTTACGTCAAGGCCAAGTTCCTCAGCCACGACCCAGCGCGCGTGACGTCCTACGACAGCGACCCGCTGATCACCAAGGCCATCTCGGTGAATGTGCTGCTGGGCCTGTACGAAGCCGCCGACCGTGTTGTAGCCGATGCCCAGGCGATCCAGGTACCGACACAGTTGCTGATCTCGGGTTCGGACTTTGTGGTGCACCGCAAACCCCAGCAGCAATTCTTCGACCGCCTTGGCAGCCTGAAAAAAGAGCTGCACATCCTGCCCGGTTTCTTCCACGACACCCTTGGCGAACGCGACCGCGCCACCGCCGTGAGCAGCGCCAAGCGCTTTATCCTGCAAAACTTCGCACACCCACTGGACCGCGCCTCACTGCTGGACGCCGACAAACTCGGCGCCACCTGCGCCGAGTCCGAAGCCCTCGCCGCACCGCTGCCGCGCAACTCCCTGCGCGACCTGTACTGGCGCCTGACCCGCGCCAGCATGGGCCTGGGCAAAAACCTGTCCGACGGCGTGAAACTGGGCTTCGACACCGGCTTCGACTCCGGTAGCACGCTGGACTACGTGTACCGCAATAAACCCACCGGCAAGGGCGGGCTGGGGCGGATGATCGACACCAACTACCTCAACTCCATTGGCTGGCGTGGCATTCGCCAACGCAAGTTGAACGTCGAGGAACTGCTGCGCCTGGCCATGGCCAAGTTGCGTGACGATCATCGCCAAGTGCGCATTGTCGATATCGCCGCCGGTCATGGCCGCTACATTCTTGAGGCGTTGCAGGGCGTGTCGCCGCTGCCGGAATCGATCCTGCTGCGCGACTACAGCGACATCAACGTGCGCGACGGCGGTGCGTTGATTCGCGAGAAAGGCCTGGGGGATATCGCGCAGTTCGTCAAAGGCGATGCGTTTGATCGCGCTGATCTGGCGGCGCTGGAGCCTAAACCGACGCTGGCGGTGGTCTCCGGGTTGTATGAGTTGTTTGCCGATAACGGCATGGTCGGCGGCTCGCTCGCGGGCCTGGCCGAAGCGGTGGAACCGGGCGGTTACCTGGTCTACACCGGCCAACCGTGGCACCCGCAACTGGAACTGATCGCCCGCGCCTTGACCAGCCACCGCCAAGGCCAGGCCTGGGTGATGCGCCGCCGCAGCCAGGCAGAAATGGACCAACTGGTGGAGGCCGCCGGTTTCCGCAAGATCACTCAACGGGTGGACGAGTGGGGCATTTTCACCGTGTCCCTGGCACAGAAGATCTGAACATGCGCGAACCCGGCCTATTGAAACCAGCAGTCCTGTGGCTGCTGTTGTTGGCGCCGCTGTTTTTCAGCACCTACGGCTTTGCCACCTGGGTCACCAGCCAGCGCAGCGACGTCGGCACGCTGGTGTTCGGCTGGGAAACCCATATGCCGTTCTGGGCCTGGACCATCGTGCCCTACTGGTCCATCGACCTGCTCTACGGGTTTTCCCTACTGTTGCCCAACACCCGACATGAGTTGAAGCAACACGCGCTGCGCCTGCTGAGTGCGCAGGTGATCGCGGTGAGCTGTTTCCTGATCTGGCCACTGCGCTTCACCTTCGAGCGGCCGGAACTGGACGGCGTGTTTGGCTGGCTGTTTGCGGTGCTGGCGGGGTTCGATAAACCGTTCAACCAGGCACCCTCCCTGCATATCGCGCTGCTGGTAATCCTGTGGGTCATGTACCAGCGCCATGCCCAGGGTGCGTGGCGCTGGCTGGTGCACGGCTGGTTCGGGTTGATCGGCATTTCGGTACTGACCACTTATCAACATCACTTTATCGACTTACCCACAGGCGCCCTCGCCGGCTGGATGTGCGTGTGGTTGTGGCCGCTGGAGCATCCTAACCCGCTGTTGAATGCGCGGCTGACGTGGGATGTGCAACGCTGGAAGATCGGTGTGCGTTATGGGCTGGGAGCGTTGATCCTGGTGATCCTCGCTTTTGTGCTGGGCGGGGGCTGGCTATGGATACTGTGGCCGGCGGTTTCCCTGGCGCTGATCAAGGCCAACTATTTCGTGCTCGGCGCTGCGGGTTTCCAGAAACGCGCCGATGGCAGGCTGACGCCAGCGGCGCGGTGGCTGTATGCGCCCTATTTGGCGGCTGCGTGGGTCAACTCACGCCTGTGGACCCGCAAACATCCACAGCCCGACCCGATTGTGGATAACGTCTGGCTCGGGCGTATTCCTACGACGAAGGAGCAACAACCCTTCAAGGCCATCGTCGATCTCTGCGCCGAATTACCGATTAATCCACAGGGTCGCGCCTATCAATCCATTCCCGTGCTGGACTTGATCGCGCCGACTCCCGCCGAATGCCTGCACGCCGCCCAAGCCATAGAACGCCTGCGCGCGCACGGCCCATTGTTGGTGTGCTGCGCCCTTGGCTACTCGCGCAGCGCCACCGCGGTCGCCGCCTGGTTGCTGCATACCGAGCGCGCAACCACGGTAGAACAAGCGCTGACTATTATTCGTACAGCCAGGCCCGACGTGGTCCTGCATCCCACTCACCGAGAAGCATTGGAGGGTTTGCCCCATGCCCGCTGATATGGAACTCCAGGTCGTCGCCAGCCTGTTGCGTCGTGGCCGCTCGCTGGACCAGTTATCCACAGGCCTGACCTTGCTCGGCGTACTGTTCGGCCTCGCACAGCTGTTGCTGGCGAGTATTTCCACGATCTGCCTGCTGCTGGCCCTGTGGATGATCATCCTCGGGCTGCTGCAAAAGTACTGGGCGCTGCGCGTGGCCTTCGATGCCGACCTGTTCGCCCTGCTCGCCCGCGACACCGACCGCACCGCCGATCTCGACCAAGCCCTGCAAACCCTTGGCCTGCAATCGCCCAAACGCGCCGGCCGGCCCTGGACCGAGCGCCGTCGCGGCGCGCTCAAACTGCTGCGCAAACAAGCCTGGCTGCTGGGCGCGCAAGCGCTGCTGACCCTGGGCGTGATCCTCGCCAGCCCTTGGCTGCCTTTCGCCGGATAAGGAATTCCCATGTTCGAACCCGTGGTCGCCACGCTGATTACCTCCATGGCCCGCACCGTCACCGGCGCCCGCAGCCTGTGGCTCGGTTGCGCGCCGGTGCCGGTGCAGCGCATCTACTTCGCCAATCACAGCAGTCACGGCGATTTCGTATTGTTGTGGGCCTCGCTGCCGCAGAACCTGCGCAAATTCACGCGCCCGGTGGCCGGCAGCGATTACTGGAACCAAAGCGCGCTGCGTCGCTACATCATCAACCGCGTGTTCAACGGCGTGCTGATCGACCGCGAACGCAAAGACCCTGTGGATAACCCTTTGCAGCCCATGCTCAGTGCACTGGAGAGCGGCGACTCGCTGATCATCTTTCCGGAAGGCACACGCAATTTGGACGACGGCCTGCTGCCGTTCAAAAGCGGGCTTTATCACCTGGCAAAAAGTTACCCACAGGCCGAATTGATCCCTGTGTGGATCGCCAACCTCAACCGGGTCATGCCCAAGGGCCGCGTACTGCCGCTGCCTTTGCTGTGCACCACCAGCTTCGGCGCGCCGTTGCATTTGGAAGACGACGAAGACAAAGCCGCCTTCCTCGCCCGCACCCGCGACGCCCTGCTTGCCCTTGCCCCGGAGCATTCCTGATATGCACAGCCAGACCATAATGCTGTTCGGCGGCATCGGCGCGATCCTGGTGCTCGCCTCGCTGATCGGCCTGATCCTCAAGTTGCGCACCCGTGGCACGCCCAACGCGGTCATCGACAACCTCAACGCCCGCATTAATGCGTGGTGGGTGATGGTGGTGGTGATCGGCATCGCCTTCTGGCTTGGCACCGGCGCGGTGATCCTGCTGTTTTATGCCGTGTCGTTCTACGCCCTGCGCGAATTCCTCACCCTTACCCCAACGCGGCGCAGCGACTACCCGGCGCTGGTGGCGGCGTTCTACCTGGCGTTGCCGTTGCAATACCTGCTGATTTACGCCGACTGGTATGGGCTGTTCTCGATCTTTATCCCGGTGTACGTGTTCCTGCTGCTGCCGATCCTTGCCTCACTGGGCGGCGACAGCACCCACTTCCTGGAACGTGCCTCGAAAGTGCAGTGGGGCCTGATGATCGCGGTGTTCTGCGTGTCATTCGTGCCCGCCCTGCTGACCCTCGACATCCCCGGCTACGAAGGCCGCAACCTGTTGCTGATCGCCTACCTGGTGATCGTGGTGCAACTGTCGGACGTGCTCCAGTACGTGTGTGGGAAGTTGTTCGGCAAACACAAAATCGCGCCCAACCTGTCGCCGTCCAAAACCGTGGAAGGCTTCGTCGGCGGCATCCTGCTGTCATCCCTGATCGGCGCCGCGCTGTTCTGGACTACACCGTTCAACCCGTGGCAATCGTTCTTGATTGCGCTGTTGATCAACCTGCTGGGCTTTGCCGGTGGGATTGTGATGTCGGCAATCAAGCGCGACCGAGGGGTGAAGGATTGGGGGCACATGATCGAAGGCCACGGCGGCATGCTGGATCGGCTGGATTCTGTGTGTTTTGCCGCACCGATTTTCTTCCACCTTGTGCGGTACTGGTGGACCTGACCCCACCGATTTAAGACCCCATGGAGATCAAAAATGTGGGAGGGGGCTTGCCCCCGATAGCGGAGTATCAGCCAACCTATTCGTAGCTGACACACTGCAATCGGGGGCAAGTCGAATCGTCGCACCGCCCCTCCCACATTGGTTTTGCGGTGAAACCTAAAAATTTGTATGCCAAATCCCATCAGCAAACCTGTGTGCATTTACCCTGCGACAAAGTCTGAAACAAGCACTCCTACCTCCCGCGTCCCTTTCTTTCGCAGGACATTTCCGAGAGAATCCCAGCCGCTTGTGCCCTGCCTTTTCGGTGGCTAGTCTGCGTTCGTCACTGCCAATTCAGTGACCGGGTTTAGCAGCTCGAACGTTTAACATTGGGCGCACAAGCGCCATCTCAAGCATGGCGTTTTTTTCTGCCAACGCTTTATGGTGGCTGTGCGCAGGGCACCTTCGGGTGCGCCGGGTTCCCAATGTTCCGGTCTGCTAACCTGCGTACAGCTGCCACCCATTGTTTAGCAGCGATGGTTGCCAGCTCCAATTACCTACATTGGAGTTACCGCAATGAGCAAAGTAAAACCCGATCCACCCCACCACTTTTTCACCCCTCACCCCGACCTCAGCCTCGAAGATGCCTTGGCTTACGCCTCAGACCTGCTCCACTGCGCCGAAGGCCTAAGTGATTCACCCAAAGCCGCCGGCTACCTGATGGAGATGGCCAAAGTCATGGTGGATCGTTCGCTGGAGTGTATGAGTCCTTCATAACACCAATCCCCCTGTGGCGAGGGAGCTTGCTCCCGTTGGAGTGCGAAGCGCTCCCAAGATTTTGGGGCCGCTGCGCAGCCCAGCGGGAGCAAGCTCCCTCGCCACAAGTAGTACGGCCTGACGACGTCATCTTTTGTATCAAAGACGCGTGTAAGATACGCCGCACTTAGCCAGGGATGCTCACCATGTTCGACTCGTTCAAAGCGATCAGCCGCCGGATTGTCGGTGCGTTATTGACTGTGGTGGGGGCCGTCTTTGGCCAATGGCATCCGCCGTTTTGGCTGCGTGCTATCGGCAACGGCCTGGCAAGCCTGGGCCACAAGGCTCGCGCTTATCCGCGCCAGACCGGTGCCGGCGTAGTGGGCCTGGTGTTGCTGGCGGCTGCCGGGTTCTACGGTTGGCACTGGTATTCCAACCTGCCGCAGCCCCACACCGTGGGGTATTCGCTGCACAAGCCCAACCTCACCGACTACACCCAGCCAACGCCGGTTGTGGATAACGTGCAGGTACGCTTTGCCGAGTCCGTGGCCCCGCTGGCGGCGATTGGCAAGCCGGTGACCGAGGGCATCACGCTTAAACCAAGTGTGGCCGGCACCTGGCGCTGGTCGGATGACCGCACCCTGTTGTTCGTGCCGGAAAAAGACTGGCCCATCGACACCGGTTACACCCTGGATCTGTCGAAGAAAAACCTGCTCGCCGATGGCGTATTGCTCAGCCAATACAGCAGCCAGTTTTCCACCCAGCCCTTCCGCGCCACCCTGGCGCAAAACGAGTTGTATCAAGACCCGGCCAACCCGACGCTGAAACAACTGGTAGCGACCTTCCATTTTTCCCACCCGGTGGATGAAGACAGCCTACGCAAGCGTGTCTCGGTGATCCTCGACAAAGGCCTGGCCTATCGCGACGCCCAGTTGCCAAACCGCCCGGAAGTCACTTTCGACGAGAAAAAGCTCAACGCCTACGTACGTTCCGCAGCCCTCGCCACGCCGCTGGAAAGCACACAGGTCAGCGCCAGGCTCGACGAAGGCCTCAAGGCCCGTGACGGCGGCAACGCCAGCCCTGCACCGCTGGTGGCGCAAGTCACCGTGCCCGGTCGCTATCGCCTGACCTTTACCGACGCCAACGTGAGTTTTGTCGACAACGAGCGCGGCGAACCAGAGCCGGTGCTGATGTTCAGCAGCTCCAGCGCCGTAGCCGATGACACCATCGCCGGTAAGGTGCAGGCCTGGCTCCTGCCGGAAAAAGCCGAGGACGATACACGCCCCTATAACAGCAACGACATCGACGACGCCCTGCTCGCCCGCAGCACCAAGGTCAACCTGACCCACGTGCCCAGCGTCGAACCGCTGAACACTCTGCACGCCTTCAAGTTCAAGGCCCCGGCCGGTCGTGCGCTTTACGTGCGGGTTCCCGCCAACCTGGAAGCCATCGGCGGCTATTTGGCGAAGAATCCTACAGCGTCGCTGATCAGCATGCCGGCGTATCCGCGGACCTTGCAGTTCCTGTCTGACGGCGCGTTGCTCAGTCTCAACGGCGAAAAACGCCTGGGCTTTATGGCCCGTGGCGTACCCGGCGCCCACGTAGAAATCGCCCGCCTGTTGCCCAACCAGTTGCAACACTTGGTGGACCAGAGCAGCGGCAGTTTTGCCCGGCCGAACTTTGGCAACGAGTACTTCGACCGCATGGTTGAACGTCAGTCGTTGGACATTCCAATGTCATCCAACGACCCGGCTAAAACCGTGTACGACAACGTCGACCTTAGCCACTACCTCACCGCCAACGGCGGTCGGCGTGGCATCTTCGTGCTCAAGCTCAGCCCGCAGGATGACCCGGCCCCGCGCACGTTCGAGTACGACCGCAGCAGCACCAGCGACCTGCGTTTTATCGTGGTGACCGACCTTGGCATCATCGCCAAACGCTCCAGCGACGGCAGCCATGATGTGTACGTGCAGTCCATCGGCAACGGTTCGCCTGTATCTGATGCACAGATCGACATCATCGGACGCAACGGTTTGCCGGTCAGCAGTGGCCATACCGATGCCGAAGGTCACTCGCATTTCGCCAAGCTGGATGAGCTGCGCCGTGAGAAAACGCCGCTGATGTATGTGGTCACTCGCGGCAATGACCAGTCTTTCCTACCGATTGCCCGCCAGTCCCAGCAGTTGGATTTGTCGCGCTTCGATGTAGGCGGTTTGGAAGAGGATGGTGCGATTGATCGCCTCAGCGCCTACCTGTTTACCGACCGTGGCTTGTACCGTCCGGGCGAAACCGCGCACTTGGGCATGATTGTGCGCAGTGGCAACTGGAAAGGCGCCCTGCAGGGCCTGCCGGTAGAGCTGCAAATCACCGACCCGCGCGGCCTGGAAGTGATTCGCCAGCCGCTGAAACTGTCCGCCAGCGGCTTTGAAACCTTTGATTTCCCCAGCAGCGAAGTCGCCCCCGCCGGGGACTACACCGCGACCTTGCAGTTGATTGGCCAGAAGCAGACCCGCACGGACCTGGGCAGTGTGAGCTTCAAGGTCCGTGACTTCGAACCAGACCGCATGAAGGTCAGCCTGAGCCTGCATGACACCCCCGTGCCGGGCTGGATTCCACCGGACCAGGTGGTGGCCAAAGTCACCGCGATGCACCTGTTCGGCGCGCCCGCGTCGGGGCGTCGGGTCACCGCAAAAATGTCCCTGAGCCCAACGCTCGCGGCCTTCGACCGTTACCCCGACTACCGCTTCCGCCTCAACGACTCCCTGGAAGACGCCAGCACCGAAGACCTGGCCGAAACCACCGTCGACGACAACGGCCAGGCCGTGCTCGACCTCAACCTGCAACGCTTCGCCAACAGCACCTATCGCCTGCAAGTGATGACCCAGGTGTTCGAAGCCGAAGGTGGCCGCAATGTGGCGGCGCAAAGTGCCTTGCTGGTGTCGTCCGCGCCCTACCTGGTGGGTGTGAAAAGTCAGGATTCGCTGTCATACGTCGCCAAGGATGCACCGCGCCAGGTGCAATGGCTAGCCGTCGCGCCAGACCTTTCACCACTGGCGGTGGACGGCCTGACGACAGAATTGGTCGAGCACCGTTATGTGTCGGTGCTGGTGAAACAGTCCAACGGCACCTACAAGTACGAGTCGCGCATCAAGAACATCAGCCAGCCGGCGTCACCGCTGGTAATGAGCCAGGACGGCGCCAAACAAACCCTGAATACCGGCGCGCCGGGGGATTTCACCCTGCAACTCAAGGACGCCAACGGCAACCTGCTCAACCAGATCGACTACAGCGTGGCCGGTCGCGGCAACACCTCGCGCTCCCTGGAGCGCAACGCCGAACTGCAACTGCGCCTGGATAAACGCAGCTACGCCACCGGCGATGAGATTGCGATCAGCATCCGCGCGCCGTACACCGGCGCCGGGTTGATCACCATCGAGCGCGACAAGGTCTACACCCAGCAGTGGTTCAAGGCCGACAGCACCAACAGCGTGCAACATATCCGCGTGCCGGCAGGCCTTGAGGGCAATGCCTACGTCAACGTGCAGTTTGTGCGGGACATGGGCTCGGCCGAGGTGTACATGAGCCCGCTGTCCTATGGCGTGGTGCCCTTTGGCATCAACCTGGATGCGCGACGCATGGCCTTGAAGGTGGAAGGCCCGGCGAAGATCGAGCCGGGACAGACGCTGGATATCAAGGTCAATGCTGACCGCCCGGGCCGCGCCGTGGTGTATGCGGTGGACGAAGGCATCCTGCAAGTCGCGCGTTACCAGACGCCGGACCCGTTGGGCTTCTTCTTCCAGAAGCGGGCGCTGGAGGTCGGCACCAGTCAGATCCTTGACCTGATCCTGCCGGAATTCAGCCGCCTACTCAGTGGGGCAGCACCCGGTGGCGATACGGAAGGTGCCCTGGCCAACCACTTGAACCCGTTCAAGCGTAAACACCAGCCGCCCGTGGCCTGGTGGTCCGGCCTGGTGGACTTACCGGCCGGCGAAACGGTGCTGCATTACCAGGTGCCAGACAGCTTCAATGGCAAGCTGCATCTGTTTGCAGTGGCGGTGGACAGCGACAGCGTGGGCGTGAGCGAGGCCACCACCGACGTACGCGGGCCGATTGTGATCACGCCCAACGTGCCCGCCTTCGTGGCGCCGGGGGATGTGTTCAACGTCAGCGCCGGGGTGTTCAGCAATCTCGACGCGGCGGCGGATGTGAAGTTTGAACTGCTGACCAGCGACGGCCTGAACGTTCAGGGCGACAAAGGCAGCACCCTGTCCCTGCAACCGCGCAAGGAGGGCACTGCCGAATTCAAGATCAAGGTGGGCGAAACCCTGGGTTCTGCAGACCTGCGTTTTGTCGCGGTGCTGCCGGACGGCAAACGTATCCAGGTGGCAGAAACCACCTCGATCCGCCCGCTGAGTGAGCACCGCGTGGCGTTGAGCCTGGGTCGCTTTGACAGCACCAGCAAAGAGCTCAAGCCGACCCGCGAGCTGTTCAGTCAATTGCGTGACGTCCAACTGGGCGTCGCGGCCTCGCCACTGGTGTGGGCCAACGGCCTCAAGCATTACCTGGATGACTATGGTTATGCCTGCACCGAGCAACTGGTGTCCAAGGCCATGCCGGCGTTGATCTGGGGCGGCACGGCGCCTGAGGCCGAACAAGCCTTTACCGGTGCCGTGCGCATGCTGCGCCAACGTCAGAACCAGGCCGGCGGCTTTGGTTTGTGGGCAGCCAACCCGGACGTGGCGCCGTACGCCAGCCTGTACGCCACCGACTTCCTGATCGAAGCCAAGGAACGCGGAATGCCGGTGCCGGAGGACCTGTTGGTGCGCGCGAATGCCTATCTGACCGACCTGGCCAACGGTCCGAGTGAAGGCCTGTCGGAATTACGCAATCGCGCCTACGCCAGTTACCTGCTGAGCCGTCAGGGCATTCTGGTGAGCGGCGCCTTGAGCGATATCCGCGAGCGTTACGAGCGCTACTTCAAGGACACCTGGCAGAACGACCTGGGCGCCGCGTATTTGGCCGCCAGTTATAAGTTGCTCAAGCAGGATCGCCAGGCCGAGGCCCTGTTCCGCAAAATCCCATGGCGCGCCCTTGTGGATAAGTGGGACAGCGACAGCCTGTACTACGACCCGCTGGTGCACGACGCCGAACACCTGCACCTGCTGGCGCGGCATTTCCCCGAGCTGATGGACGATGTGCCTACGGCGCTGCTGGATAAACTCGGCAAGCGCCTCAACGAGCAGCGTTACAACTCGTTGTCGGCAGCGCTGTTGCTGCGCGCCCTGGACAACTATGGCCAACGTGCGCAAAGCGACATGACCCTCAAGGCCACCGCCTGGCTAAGTGACAAACAGCAGCAGTTGCTGGAGATGGCCGGCCAACCGCCGCGGGCCGCCGTGCCGGGCGCCACGCAAAAGCTGGTGATGGAAAAATCCGACGGCCCGGCGGCGTTCTATATGCTCAGCGAAGCCGGTTACGACAAGGGCGCCAAGCTCAAGTCGATCACCCATGGCCTGGAGATCATTCACGAATACCTCGACCTCAAGGGCGAGCCGGTGAGCAAGGTCACGGTGGGCGATGAGTTTTTGGTGCGCCTGCGCCTGCGCGCCACTGACCGTGATCAAGTGCAGCAAGTGGCCGTGGTCGACCTGCTGCCGGGCGGCGTCGAGCCTGTGTATAACTTGCCGCCGGAGCCGGAAGCCGCCAGCACTGACGAGAGTGAAGGTGAGGAGTCCGAATACGTAGAGGACCGCCAGGAAGAAGACACCTGGCAAGCGCCTATCGGCGAAACCGAGCTGAGCAACTGGCAGCCGGACTACGTGGACGTGCGCGATGATCGCGTGGTGTTGTACGGCACTGCACTGCGGGATGTAGGCACTTTCGTGTACCGCGTGCGCGCCACCAACGCCGGCACCTTCAATACGCCACCGGCCTACGCCGAAGGCATGTACGAAACCACCCTGCAAGGGCGCGGCAAAGTAGGCCAGCTTGAAATCACCAAGCCTTAAGCGCCTGACACCGCCGCTGTTCGCAGCGGCGGTGGTGCTGATAGGCCTGCGACTGTGGCCCCATGCTCCGTTGGAACAGGCGGTGACCTCATCGCGGGTGGTGCTGGCCGATGATGGCTCGCTGCTGCGCATGACGCTGGCGCAGGACGGTCAATACCGCCTGTGGCTGCCGCTGGAGCGGATATCCCCTTCACTGGTCGAAGCCTTGTTGCTCAAGGAGGACCGCAATTTCTACTGGCACCCGGGGATCAATCCTCCGGCGCTGGTGCGCGCAGCCATGGCCACCTACAGCGGCGGCCAGCGCCAGGGCGGCTCGACCTTGAGCATGCAACTGGCGCGACGCTTGTGGGACCTGAACACGCGCCAAGTGCCGGGCAAGTTGCAGCAAATGGCCTTGGCGCTGTGGCTGGAAGCGCGCTACAGCAAGCACGACATCCTTGAGGCCTACCTGAACCTGGCGCCCATGGGCGGCAATATCGAAGGGGCCGAGGCGGCCAGTCGTATCTACTTCGGCAAATCGGCGGCAACGGTGTCGTTGTCCGAAGCACTGGCGCTGGCGGTGATCCCGCAGCAACCGGGGCGACGTGCGCGCTTCGGGCCCTCGCTGCAAAACGCCCGGCTGCGCTTGATGGCCGACTGGCGCGAAACGTATCCACACGACCCGCGTAACAACAGTTTGCTGGAGTTGCCCCTGGAGGCGCGCAACCGTCAGCAGATTCCGTTCCTGGCGCCGCACTTGAGCGAACAACTGTTGGCGTCACACCCCGGCAACGAACTGAACAGCACCCTCAACCTGCCCTTGCAGCAATTGCTTGAACGCTTGATCACCGGCTTTATCGCCGAGCGGCGCAGCACCGGTGTGGAAAACGCCACGGCGATCCTGATCGACAGCCGCGACCAAAGCGTCAAGGCCCTGGTGGGTTCGGCAGTTTACTTATCCACAAGCCTTCACGGCCAGGTGAATGGCGTGCTGTCGCGGCGCTCGCCGGGCTCGACGCTCAAGCCGTTCCTGTATGGGCTGGCGCTGGACCAAGGGGTGATCCACCCCATGAGTATCCTCAAGGACTTGCCGAGTAACTTCGGCTACTTCCAGCCGGAAAATTTCGACGGCAGTTTTGTCGGCCCGCTGACGGCGCGGGATGCGTTGATCCGTAGTCGCAATATCCCCGCAGTGTGGCTGGCCAGCCAGGTGAAGTCGCCGTCGTTGTATGGATTGCTGCAACGTGCCGGCATCAAGGGCCTGCGCGACGAGCGCCATTACGGCCTGGCCCTGGCCCTCGGCGGCGGCGAGATGACACCCGAGGAGTTGGCGCGGTTGTACGTGATGCTGGCCGGCGACGGGCATCTGCGGCCATTGCGTTACTTGCAGGACCAACCGCAATCCACCGGGGCGCCACTGCTCACGCCCCAGGCCGCGTTTATGGTGCGCGACATGCTGCGGCGCAACCCGCGCCCGGATGGCTTGCCCGGCCGGCATTGGCGCACCGCGTGGAAGACCGGCACCTCGTGGGGTTTCCACGACGCCTGGAGTGCAGGGCTGGTGGGCCCGTATGTGCTGGTGGTGTGGGTAGGCAATTTCGATGGGCGGCCGAACCCGGCGTTTATCGGGGCCAAGACGGCCGCGCCGTTGTTCTTCCGCATCGCCGACGCCCTGCCCCTGGCCTTGCCCAACGTGGTGATCAAGCCCGATAAACCGCCCGCTGGGCTGGTGCGCATCGACGTCTGCGCCGCGTCCGGCGAACTGCCCAACCGCTGGTGTCCGCAAACCCGCAAGACCTGGTATATCCCCGGTGTCTCGCCGATTCGCGTGTCCAACCTGCACCGCCCGGTGTTGATCGACACGCGCACCGGCAAGGCCGCGTGCCCGCCATTCGATGCGCGATACACCCGCGAAGAAGTCTTTGAGTTCTGGCCCAGCGACGTGCAACGCCTGTACCGTGCCGCCGGTTTGCCGCGACGCACGCCGCCAAACGTAATGAAAAATTGCCAACCCAACCGCCTCAGCGACCAGAGTGAAGCGCCGCAAATCCGCTCGCCGCTGACCCAAGTGAGCTACCAGTTGCGCCTGTCCCAACCGCAGGAAAGCATTCCCCTCAATGCCAATGCGGCCAGCGATGCGACGACGCTGTACTGGTTTGCCGATCAAACCCTGATTGGCCAGGGCCCGCCGCACACCACGTTGAATTGGCGGCCGGGCAAGTCGGGGGAGTATCGGTTGCGGGTCAGTGATGATCAGGGGCGCAGCGCCAGCCGAGGGCTGCGGGTGGAGTTTGTGCCTTGACTGTGAAGCCAGTCATGTACCTGTGGCGAGGGAGCTTGTTCCCGCTGGGCTGCGAAGCGGCCCCAACCCAAACACCTCCGCCTACCTGAAATACCGCGTTGCCAGGGTTTAGGGCGGCTTCGCCACCCAGCGCGGGGCAAGCCCGCTCACTACAAAGTGTCTTTGCTCACACGCTTGGCGAAATGCTTGTAGGCGACGCCCATTTTGCGTTGCTCAAACAGTGAAAACACCAAGGTGCCCAGCAGGATCAGCATCCACACCAGAAATTGCTTCATGGCATCCACATGGGCAACAAACAGCAGCAGTGTCACCACGCCACCGATGACCATGCCCAAGCCCATCCATGCACCCAGCACACGCCCCACAGCCAAACGCATGCCTTTGGGCAAGAGCAGCCGAGCCCAGATCAGCACCACGAAAATCGTCAGCATAAAGCCGAACGCAGCCATGAAAGGAATCGGGAAGCCACCCTCGCGGTACAGCCAGGCCAGCCATTTATACACAGGCCCGATGGATTCCATCTGTTGATAAGTGTCGGGGCCGGGCAAATGCAGTTGAGCGAAATGCGCGGGCGTCATGGCCATCACGCCAACGCCGAGCATCGCCACCACCGCTGCGTAGAACGCGCCAACTCGCCATAACGGCGCCAGCACGCGGCGGTTTTCGACGTCTTCGGTGAGGGCCACACCAAACACGGCCTTGGGATTTTTGCCCTGGGCGATCACCGTCTGACCATCACGCTCGCATGCCTCGCCGATCAACATCACATCCATGTCCTGGCTGAGCAATATCTCACCCTGGCGCCGGGAGCTGCCGATGGATTCGTAGTCATCCGGGTGCTTGTTGCCAAACAGGTCGATCCCCTCGGCAATCACGTGGATTTCGCCCGTGGCATCGCGCAGGCGAAAGTCATTGCAGCGCGCCTCACCGTAAACCCGGCTCCAGCTCCAGCGCCCGTCATCGTCTTGCTCGCCTTCCTGGACGATCAACACGTAACCCGCGCACGGCTTGCCATACACCGGCGACATCAACGGTTTATCCACAATCACCTGGCCACGGATTTCCACCAGGCCCATGGCCAACGAGCGAATCTGGCTGGTGGCCAGCCGTTGTTCGGTCTTGTAGAAATTGGCGCCGAAGCTGGCCACCAGGCAGCAAAGAATGAATACCGGAAAAAACATCGCCACCACGGCCATCGGCGCGTAAATCAGCAACGCGCCAAAGCCTGCCAGAAACAACAGGGCCAACGGAATCTGCCAGCGCGACCGCTTCTTTTCTTCGCCTACGGGAATGGTTTTCATGCGCCCGGCACCTCAAGCTTCACGCCTTCGTATCGGGTTTCTTCGGCGCTGATGGCCAACAGCGGAATGCGCTGGTAGCTGAGCATCCGCGCAAAAAACAGGTCGGGAAACACCGCGATAGCAATGTTGTAGAGGTTCACCGACTCGTTGAAGAACTCACGACGGTCGGCAATGCGCTCCTCCACGGCGGAAATGGCCTGCTGCAACTCGACCATATTCGGCCCGGAGATCAGCGTGGGATAACCCTCCGCCACTGCAATCACCGACTTGAGTGCGGCATTCAATTGGTTGGAGGCCTCGACCTTATCGTTGAGGCTGCTGGCGCTGAGGTATTGCTGGCGCGCATCACTGAGTCGGGTAAACAGCGCGTTCTCATGGTTCATGGCGGTTTGCACCACCCGCATCAGGTCCGGGATCTGGTCGGCCCGTTGCTTGAGCAGTACATCGATATTGGCGAACGCCTTGTCCACATCGTTACGCCGCATCACCAGGCCGTTGTAGACCCCCACCACCCAGCCCACCAGGCCGATGACGATGATCAGCACGACGACGGCGGCGATTAGCAGTTCGATATTCATGGTGAGGGCGTCCCTGGGGTGAGTTATCCACAGGGGGCATTCTAGGGGTAAAGCGGGAGGATGCGGCGGGGAGTAGCCCACAGAAATGACGAGAGGTGATTAATTGGAGGCAAGTTCCACGTAGTGGGATTCACCGCCACCCGTTGCGCCGGAGAGCCAGCCCCACACAAAAGATAGCGTGGTACGCCCAGCCTCATCGACCGAAACGATGCCGCGAGACCAACCAGCCAGCAGCTCACCGTCCGTTGTCAGGCATTGGTAAAGCAATTCAATGGTGTCGGGACCCGTCACCCGCCCAACCTGCTGACCGCTGCGAATCCGACCGCCTTGATAGGTACCCGAGATGGCGTCCCCGTCGACCTGGTAGTGAAATACCGTGCCGGCTCCGGAAAGACCTTGGGTGTTGGTTGCGACCGCAAACCGGCGATTGTGCAGACGCTCGGTGATCTGGGAAAAAGAGAGGTGCATGGCAGACGTGTCCTTTCGTCAAACAACCCCTGGAGACCCGACGGGCCTCCAGGGCATGTCGTGTTACTCCACGGTGACCGACTTCGCCAGGTTACGCGGCTGGTCAACGTCGGTGCCTTTGAGCACAGCGACGTAGTACGACAGCAGTTGCAACGGAATGGTGTAGAGGATCGGCGACAGGGTGTCGTGGATGTGCGGCATGTTGATGACGTGGGTGCCTTCACCGTTGGTCATGCCGGCTTTTTCGTCAGCGAACACCACCAGTTGGCCGCCACGGGCGCGCACTTCCTGCAAGTTGGATTTGAGCTTCTCCAGCAGTTCGTTGTTCGGCGCGACGGTGACCACCGGCATGTCGTCATCCACCAGGGCCAGTGGGCCGTGTTTCAGTTCGCCGGCGGGGTAGGCTTCGGCGTGGATGTACGAGATTTCCTTGAGTTTGAGCGAACCTTCCATCGCCACCGGGTATTGCGCGCCACGGCCGAGGAACAGGGTGTGGTTCTTGTCGGCGAACAGTTCGGCGACTTTTTCCACGGTGCTGTCCATAGCCAACGCTTCGCCGAGGCGGGTTGGCAGGCGGCGCAGTTCTTCCACCAGGGTGGCTTCAACACCATCGGCCAGGGTGCCGCGCACTTGGCCCAGGGACAGGGTCAGCAGTAACAAGCCAACCAGCTGGGTGGTGAAGGCTTTGGTGGAGGCTACGCCGATTTCGCGGCCGGCCTGGGTCAGCAGGGTCAGGTCGGACTCACGCACCAGGGAGCTGATGCTGACGTTGCAGATGGCCAGGCTGGCGAGGAAGCCCAACTCTTTGGCATTGCGTAGGGCCGCCAGGGTGTCGGCGGTTTCGCCGGACTGGGAGATGGTCACGAACAGGGTGTCCGGCTGCACCACCACCTTGCGGTAGCGGAATTCGCTGGCGACTTCGACCTGGCACGGAATGCCGGCCAGTTCTTCGAGCCAGTAACGGGCAACCATGCCGGCGTGGTAGCTGGTGCCGCAGGCGACGATCTGCACATTGCGCACTTTGGCGAACAGCTCGGCGGCTTGCGGGCCGAAGGCGTTGACCAGCACTTGGTTCTGGCTCAGGCGGCCTTCCAGGGTGCGTTGCACAACGGAAGGTTGCTCATGGATTTCCTTGAGCATGAAGTGGCGGAACTCGCCTTTGTCGGCAGCTTCGGCACCGTCGCGGTATTGCACGGCTTCGCGCTCGACGGAGTTGCCGTTGACGTCCCAGATCTGCACGCTTTCACGGCGGATATCGGCGATATCGCCTTCTTCCAGGTACATGAAGCGGTCAGTGACCTGGCGCAGGGCCAGTTGGTCAGACGCCAGGAAGTTTTCTCCCAGGCCCAGGCCGATCACCAGCGGGCTGCCACTGCGAGCGGCAACCACGCGGTCCGGTTGGCTCGCGCTGACCACGGCCAGGCCATAGGCGCCGTGCAGTTCCTTGACGGTGGCCTTGAGCGCAACGGTCAGGTCGCCGAGGTCCTTGAGCTTGTGGTTGAGCAGGTGGGCGATGACTTCGGTATCGGTGTCCGAAGTGAACACGTAGCCCAGGCCTTTGAGTTGTTCGCGCAGCACTTCGTGGTTTTCGATGATGCCGTTGTGCACCACCGCCAGGTCGCCCGAGAAGTGTGGGTGGGCATTGCGTTCGCACGGCGCGCCGTGGGTGGCCCAGCGAGTGTGGGCGATGCCGAGACGGCCAACCAGAGGCTCACCGGCCAGCGCTTGTTCCAGCTCGCTGACTTTGCCCGGACGGCGCATGCGCTCAAGCTTGCCGGCGTTGGTGAAGACGGCCACACCGGCGCTGTCATAGCCACGGTATTCCAGGCGCTTGAGGCCTTCGATCAGGATCGGGGTGATGTTGCGTTCAGCGACTGCGCCTACAATGCCACACATGGTGTTTCTCCTAGATGATTGCCGCGCATATCAGCGTAATGCCGCGGGCTTGGATCTGGTCGCGGGCCTCAAGCGGCAGGCGATCATCGGTAATAAGGGTATGGACGCTGCTCCAGGGCAGTTCCAGGTTGGGAATCTTGCGGCCGATCTTGTCGGATTCGACCATCACCACCACTTCACGGGCGACCTCGGCCATCACACGACTGAGGCCCAGCAGTTCGTTGAAGGTGGTGGTACCACGCTCCAGGTCGATGCCGTCGGCGCCGATGAACAGTTGGTCGAAGTCGTAGGAACGCAGCACTTGCTCGGCGACCTGGCCTTGGAACGAGTCCGAATGGGGGTCCCAGGTGCCGCCGGTCATCAGCAACACCGGTTCATGTTCCAGTTCGCTCAAGGCGCGGGCGACGTGCAGGGAGTTGGTCATCACCACCAGGCCGGGTTGATGGCCCAGCTCGGGGATCATGGCGGCGGTGGTGCTGCCACTGTCGATGATGATGCGAGCGTGCTCACGCAGGCGCATCACGGCGGCCCGCGCGATGGCGCGCTTGTACACCGAGATCGGCTGAGCAGCGTCGCCCACCAGTTCCTGCGGCATGGTGATGGCGCCGCCGTAGCGACGCAGCAACAGGCCGTTGCTTTCCAACGCGGCCAAGTCCTTACGGATCGTAACTTCCGAAGTTTCGAAACGCTTAGCCAACTCGTCCACGCTCACTTCGCCCAATTCATTGAGCAAGGTCAGGATGTTGTGGCGGCGTTGGGGGGTATTTCGTTTCGACATGGTGATGATTAGTTTCGTTTCGAAAGATAACGAAGGCAATCAAAACCTATCGGAGAAAAATCGTCAAGCGTCTGGACAGAATTCTTCAGATAAAACTGGGCAGATGTGGGAGGGGGCTTGCCCTAATGCCAG
>NZ_QUZT01000092.1 GCF_004682045.1 Pseudomonas nabeulensis | reverse complement strand
AGCCAGGGCTTCGGGTTTTGTCAGGTCCGATAGTTGTGTAGATACCTATGCTCATCGGGGGCAAGCCCCCTCCCACATTGGTTTGTGTCGTGTCAGGGTTAGAAGCGTATGCCCGTGGTCACCATCGCCGCATTGAACCCCAGCAACACCAACTCCGCCGCCACCGGCCCGTAATGGGTGCCTACCGACGGAATGATCACCGGCGCCACGCCAAAACGGTTCAACGGGATCTTGTCGCGGTACTTGCCGCGATAGCCCTGGATCGCTCCGCCGGTCAGCTTCAAATACACCGGATAGTCCGCCATGTCATAGCGCTTGCCCGCATAGGCGTAATACGAGCGCTGTCGGAACGAATTGCGAAACGTCGCCCCGCCATACACAAAACCTGAGGCTTCATTGCGCTCCAGGCCGATCAGGTCCTGGTTGTTGTTGTGCTCCGGGTCGGGCGCGAAGTGACGGGTATACACGCTGGTCTGCGCATACCAGAAGCCTTTGTCGTCTTCGGTAACCGGTACTTCGCCCGCCAGGGCGGTGGTGGCCTGTGCCAGAAGCAGCAGGCCAGGCAATCGGAATTTCTTCATGGGTGCGACCTCGATAGTCGATTTTATGGGCGGCTAGGTGGGTCGTAATCTGTGCCCCATTTTGAAGGCTGGTTGCGTTCCCAGGCTGAACCTGCGCTGAAGGTAGCGGGATGGGGCCCTGCAATCCTGACGAGCGGGGGGGCTTATGCATTCGCTTATTCCTTAAAGGTATTTAATTTGTTACATAAATATCTTTAGGCTATATCTCAACGGACTACCGCCTCACTCACTACAACCAGAAAACTGACCGCCACCGCCCGCCAGCCGGATCGATCGTACGCATTCAGAGCATGACGCCCTGATAGTTGATTCAAAGGGGAGCGGTATGGGGAGTTACCAGAAACACGCGTTGTACTCAGCGATTTTGTCGGCCAATTTGCTGACCGCTGTGGGCTTCAATCCTGTCTTTGCGGCTGAAACGTCCGCCACCGATGCACCCAAGCTCGACACCGTGATCGTCACCGGCACCCGTGCCCAGGAGCGCACCGCCAGTGCGTCGCTGTCACCCATCGATGTGATTTCCGGCGAGACCTTGCGCAGTACCGGCTCCGATGAGTTGGGGGCGGTATTGGCGCGCCTGATTCCGTCGATCAACTTCCCGCGCCCAAGCTTGGTGGACGGCGCCGAGCTGGTGCGCCCTGCGCAGTTGCGTGGGTTGTCACCGGATCAGGTGCTGGTGCTGGTCAACGGCAAGCGCCGCCACACCAGTGCGTTCGTCAACCTTGGGGGCGCCGTGGGCCGGGGCTCGGCGCCGGCAGACCTGAATGCGATCCCGCTGTCGGCCGTGGACCATATCGAAGTGCTGCGCGACGGTGCGTCGGCGCGCTACGGATCGGACGCGATTGCCGGGGTGATCAACGTGATCCTCAAGCACGCCGATCATGGTGGCTCGGTTTCCAGCAAATTCGGCGAGTACAAAAAAGGCGACGGCATTCAACGCAACATCAGCGGCAACACTGGCGTGGCGCTGGGCGACAACGGCTTTATCAACCTTTCCGGCGAAGGCGCCGACAACGACTACACCAACCGCGCCGGCAAGGACTACCGCGCGGCCAGCATCGGCTCTACCACCTACGGCCAACAGGTGTTTCGTCAGGGCGAGCCGGCCACCAACGAAGGCAAGTTCCAGTTCAACGCCGAATATGCCTTCAACGATGCGGCCGAGTTGTACACTTTTGGCGGCTACAGCAAGCGGCGCGGCGAGACGGCGGCGTTCTACCGGGCGAGCAATGCGTCCAATAACATCCCGGCGCTCAACCCCAACGGCTACTTGCCGCTGATCAAGGGCAATCTCGAAGACACTTCGCTGGTGGTCGGCCTGCGCGGTTTGCTGGCCTACGACTGGCATTACGATCTGTCGGCCAACTACGGCAAGAACCAGTACGCGCTGAGCACCGAAACCATCAACACCTCCCTGGGCCTGGCCAAGCCGCGCAAATTCGACAACGGCACCCTGAGCAACGACCAGAAGCAAGTCAGCCTGGACCTGTCCCGCGAATTCGATGTGGGGTTCTTGCCTTACCCGGTGTCGGTGGCCTTCGGCGGCGAATACCTGCACCAGGGGTATGAAATCGAAGCGGGCGAGCCGGCGTCCTACTACCAGAGCGGCAGCTCGGGCCTGGCGGGTTTCCGTGATGCCGACGCCGGCAGCAGTTCGCGCCACAACTGGGCGCAGTACCTGGACCTGGAAACCAATTTCACCGAAAAACTCAGTGCCTCGGCCGCCGTCCGCCACGAGGATTACAGCGACTTCGGCTCCAACGTCAGCGGGTCGCTGTCGGCGCGCTACGACTTCACGCCGCAGGTGGCCTTGCGCGGCAGTATTTCCAACGGTTTCCGTGCGCCGTCCCTGGCTCAGCAGAACTTTGCATTGACCTCCTCCCAACTGGTCAATGGCACCCTGCAAGAGGCTGGCACCTTCCCGGCCAACAGCCAGGTGGCCCGTTTGCTGGGCGCCGAAGACCTCAAGGCCGAGAAGTCGCGCAACTACAGCCTCGGCCTGGTGCTGGAGCCTGCCGATAACCTGACGGTGACGGTGGACGTGTACCGCATCGACATTCGCGACCGTATCAGCCTGTCGTCCAACCTCGGCATCAACGCAGCGACGCGTGCGTACTTGCAGGCCAATGGCGTCGGTAATATCGACTACACCACCGCCCGCTACTTCACCAACGCCACTGACACCAGCACCGACGGCGTCGACCTGGTGGCCAACTATCGCTATCAGTTCGATAACGGCATCCGCTGGAACAGCACCGTCGGCTACAACTACAACCACACCAAAGTGACGGACGTGAAGCCCAACCCGGCGATCCTCGACAGCCTGGGCGCGGACCTGGTGCGTGTGGACCGTCGCGAAAAAAGCGGTTTGCTCGGCGATACCACGCCCGAACACAAGCTGAGCCTGGGTAACGACTTCACGTTCGGCAATTGGGCGCTGCACAGCAACCTGGTGCGCTATGGTGAATTCACCAGCTATCAGGCGGACAAGCTCAACGACCAGACTTTCAAGGCAGCGTGGGTGCTGGATCTGTCGGCGGACTACCGGTTCAAGAACTGGACCTTCACCCTGGGCGGCGACAACGTCACCGACAAATACCCGGAAAAGGTCAATGCATTCGCCAGCAGCGGCGGCAACCTCGCCTACAGCACTTTTTCGCCGTACGGTTACAGCGGCGCGTTCTATTACGGTAAAGTTGCCTATAACTGGTAATACACAGGAGACCTAAGCGATCTGCCATGACCGTTATTGAATCCGATCTTATGCAATTGGCTTACCCTCCGCGGCTCGATCTAGGGCCGCAACTCACTCACGAACAGTTGATGAGCTCAATGCAGGCCACCATGGGCCGGCATAAGGGTGGCCCGGTCTGGCTCTTTGCTTACGGTTCGCTGATCTGGCGGCCTGAATGCTCGTCCACCGAGCGTGTGCGGGCACGGGTCCACGGTTATCACCGGGGCCTGTACCTGTGGTCCCATGAACATCGGGGTACGCCGGAAACGCCAGGGTTGGTGTTTGGTCTGGATCGTGGCGGCTCATGCAGCGGGTTTGCCTACCGCTTGCCGGAAGATCAGCTGGAAGCCTCGTTGTATGCCTTGTGGCAACGCGAGATGCCTTATCCCTCCTATCGACCGCACTGGCTCAGTTGCCGGCTTGAAGATGGCACCCAGGTGCAGGCCTTAGGGTTTGTATTGGAGCGGCACCTGCCCAGCTATGCCGGGAACTTGCCCGATCAGGTATTGAACCACGTGCTGGAAAGCGCTTGCGGGCGTTACGGCACTACTCGCGATTATGTCGAGCAGACCGTCAACGCCCTGCGTAGCCACGCCATGCCAGATAAAAACCTGGAGGCGCGGCTCAAGCGTTGTGCGAAGGAGTGCTTAGGCGGTCGCTGAGCGCTCTGCGCTGGCGCTGTTGGTGTGCCACAGCGTCGGCACCAGGAACGCAATCGCCAACAGGCACGCGCCCACCAGCAGCACAAAGCCGCCGTCCCAGCCGAAATGGTCCACGGTGTAGCCCATGGCTGCACTCGCGGCCACCGAGCCGCCCAGGTAACCGAACAGGCCGGTGAAGCCCGCAGCGGTGCCAGCGGCTTTCTTCGGTGCCAGTTCCAATGCCTGCAGGCCGATCAGCATCACCGGGCCGTAGATCAGGAAGCCGATGGAGAACAGCGCAATCATGTCGATGGTCGGGTTGCCCGGCGGGTTGAGCCAGTACACCAGGGTCGCGACGGTCACCAGGGCCATGAACACCACGCCGGTCAGGCCGCGGTTGCCACGGAAGATCTTGTCCGACATCCAGCCGCACAGCAGCGTGCCCGGAATGCCCGCCCACTCGTAGAAGAAGTACGCCCACGAGGTTTTGTCCACGTCGAAGTGCTTGGCTTCCTTGAGGTAGGTCGGTGCCCAGTCCAATACGCCGTAGCGCAGCAGGTAGACGAACACGTTGGCGAAGGCGATGTACCACAGCATTTTGTTGCGCAGCACGTACTTGACGAAGATTTCCTTGGCGCTGAATTCTTCTTCGTGGCTGGCGTCGTAGCCTTCCGGGTAGTCATTCTTGTACTGCTCGATAGGCGGCAGGCCTACCGATTGCGGGGTGTCGCGCATGGTGATGAAGGCAAACGCCGCCACCAGCAAGGCCACGGTGGCCGGTACGTAGAACGCCGCGTGCCAGTCGTTGAACCAGGCCATGCCCAGCAAGAACAGCGGGCCGATCAGGCCGCCGCCGACGTTGTGCGCCACGTTCCACACCGAGACCACGCCGCCGCGTTCTTTCTGCGACCACCAGTGCACCATGGTCCGCCCACTTGGCGGCCAGCCCATGCCCTGGGCCCAGCCGTTGATGAACAGCAAAATGAACATCATGGTCACGCTGGACGTGGCCCAAGGTGCGAAACCGAAAATGAACATCACCCCTGCTGAAACCAGCAGGCCGAAGGTCAGGAAGTAACGCGGGTTGGAGCGGTCGGACACCAGGCCCATCAGGAACTTGGACAAGCCGTAGGCAATCGCGATGGCCGACATCGCCAGGCCCAGCTCACCACGGGTGTAACCCTCGTCGATCAGGTAGGGCATGGCCAGGGAGAAGTTTTTGCGCAGCAGGTAGTAGCCGGCGTAACCAAAGAAAATACCCGCGAAGATCTGCCAGCGCAGGCGTCGGTAGGTACTGTCTATTTTTTCTTCAGGCAGGGGCGCCTGGTGTGCGGCAGGATGAAAGAAAGCAAACATTCAAGAGCTCCAGATTTCTTGTTTTGACTGCGGATGCGAATGTTACAGTTTCGTTACCGAAAATAGCATGGCCTCTTATCAGCAAACAAAGGAAATGAGAGCGGGTGCATGTTCTTTTATGAACACCGGAAAACAAAATGTGGGAGGGGGCTTGCTCCCGATTGCGGTATGCCAGCCAATGGATTCAGTGGCTGACACCCTGCTATCGGGGGCAAGCCCCCTCCCACAATTGATTGCATTTCAGGTTAGTTAGCGGGTTTGGACCACCACTTTGCCCACCGCCCGGCGCTGGCCCAGGTCATTGATCGCCTGGGCGGCCTGTTCGAGTGGGTACAGTTGGGAAACCAATGGTTTGAGCTTGCCCTCGGCATGCCACCCAAACAACTGCTGGAAATTCGCCGCGTTATCCTGCGGCTGGCGTTGCGCAAACGAGCCCCAGAACACCCCAACCACCGCCGCGCCCTTGAGCAATGCCAGGTTCACCGGCAGCTCGGGGATGCGCCCGCTGGCAAACCCCACCACCAGCAAGCGCCCGTTCCAGGCGATGCTGCGGATGGCCTGGTCAAACAGGTCGCCCCCCACCGGGTCGTAGATCACATCGGCGCCGTTGCCGTCGGTGAGGCGCTTGATCTCGTCTTTCAGGCTGGCTTCGCTGTAGTTGATCAACTCATCGGCGCCGGCCGCCTTGGCCACCGCGAGCTTGTCGGCGCTGCTGGCGGCGGCGATCACGCGGGCGCCCATGGCCTTGCCGATTTCCACGGCGGCCAGGCCCACGCCACCGGAGGCGCCGAGTACCAGCAGGGTTTCGCCGGGTTGCAGGTTGGCGCGTTGTTTCAGCGCGTGCATCGAGGTGCCGTAGGTCATGCTGAAGGCGGCGGCGGTGTTGAAGTCCATGCTGGGCGGGATCGGCAGCACGTTATAGCCCGGCACCGCGACCTGCTCGGCAAAGCTGCCCCAGCCGGTGAGGGCCATGACGCGGTCACCGACTTTCAGATGGCTGACCTTTTCCCCCACTTCACTGACCACACCCGCCGCCTCACCCCCCGGCGAGAACGGGAAGGGAGGCTTGAACTGGTACTTGCCCTCGATGATCAAGGTGTCCGGGAAGTTGACCCCGGCGGCATGCACGTCCAGCAGGATTTCGTTCTTCTTGATCGCTGGGCTTTCGATTTCTTCCAGCACCAGGGTTTCGGCGGGGCCGAAGGCTTTGCACAGCACAGCTTTCATCGGACTATTCCTTTTGGCGTCGTGGCCGATAAGTGTAGGAGGGTGTGCCCGTGGGTCAACGAGCATGCCCAGGCCTGATAAGTCGCCATAAGCTTGTACTCAGCCTTGCTAGCGTTATGCTACCCGGCAACCGAATTTGAGGAATGAACTGTGAAAGCGTGGATCCTGTTGATGCTGGCCCTGACCTTGCCGATGGCAGCGCAGGCCGAAGAAGCCAAAGAAGGCGAGGCGCCGAAGGTCAGCTACATCAGCCTCAGCCCGCCATTCGTGGGTAACTATGGCCTGGATGGCACGGCCAAGCTCAAGGTGTACAAAGCCGACATCGCCCTGCGCGTCACCGGCACCGAAGCCGCCGCCGCCGTCAAAGCCAACGATGCGCTGATCCGTAACCAACTGGTGGCGCTGTTTACCCAGCAGACCAACGACACCATGAGCACCGTTGAAGGCAAGGAGAAACTGCGCCAGGAAGCCCTCAAGCAGACACAGCAAGTGATGAATGACGAAACCGGCAAGCCAGTGGTGGAAGATCTGCTGTTCAACAACCTCATCATCCAGTAATCGCGGCGCGCCCATCGCGGGCAAGCCCGCTCCCACACTGGATTGGGTTCACAGATTCTGAGGTGTGAATACAGTCAAATGTGGGAGCGGGCTTGCCCGCGATGGCGGCGGTACATTCACCTCAAGACGCCAAACTCTTCCTGAATCTCCCCAACGCCACCAAGAAAAACACCAACCCAATCCCCGCCAGCGCCAGCAAATCCGGCCACACCACACTCACCCCCGCATCCCGAAACAGAATCGCCGCGCTCAAGCTCACAAAATGCGTCGACGGCGACCCCTGCATCACCCATTGCAACCACTCCGGCATGCTGTCCAGCGGTGTACTGCCGCCCGACAACAGCAGCATCGGGATAATCACCGGAATGGCCAACAAACCGAACTGCGGCGTCGAGCGCGCCAGCGTCGCCAGGAATATCCCCAAAGCCGTACTGGCAAACAGATACAGCGCCGTCACGAACAGGAACAAACTCAGCGACCCCGCCAACGGCACGCCCAGCAAGCCCTTCACCACCACCTCCAACGACACCCAGGTGCACAGCACCACAACGAGCATGTTGCTCCAGATTTTCGCCAGCATGATCTCCAGCGCCGTCAACGGCAGCACCAGCAAATGATCGAGAGTGCCGTGCTCCCGCTCGCGCAGCAGCGCGGTGCCGGTGAGCACGATGGCGAGGATGGTGATGTTGTTGACGATCTGGATCACCGCCAGGAACCAGCCGCCCTCCAGGTTGGTGTTGAACAGCGCACGGGTGGTGAGCTGCGCGGGGGTGTGACTGGCCGCCTCTGCCTGACCGCTATAGCTGAGCAGCTCACGCTGGAAGATCCGCCCGATATAGCCCGCGCCCATAAACGCCTGGCTCATCGCCGTGGCGTCCACGTTCACCTGCACGCCGGGTTGGCGGCCGGCCAACAGGTCAGCCTGGAAGTTCGCGGGCACGTTGATCACGAAGGTGTACTCGCCGCTGTCCATGACCTTGTCCAGTTGGTCATACGCCAATGGCGCTGGCGCCTGGAACTCCGGCGGTTGCAGCGCCTCGGCCATTTGTCGCGAGAGCGCGCTGTGGTCCTCATCCACAAACGCCACGCTGGCGTTATGCACGCCGATCACCGAACCGGCCGCAGGCATGTAGATGGCCACGGTGAACGCGTAGAACAGAAACAGCAGCAGCACGCTGTCGTGGCGCAGGCTGGTCAGTTCCTTGAGCCCTAGTCGCAGGATGTGCGCGAACGTATGCATCAGGCCTCCTGCTTCTTGAGCATGATCAGGCTCAAACCGGTAAACCCGACGAAGAACCCGAACAGCGCCAGGCACTGCGGCCACAGTTGGCGCAGGTCCAGGGCCTTGGTGAAGGTGCCCACCGCGATATCCAGGAAGTGCCCCGCCGGAAACAGCGTGCCCATCAATGCAGCAGCGCCCTCCAGGGAAGAGCGCGGCACGATCAGCCCGGAGAACTGGATGGTCGGCAGGCTGGTGATGATCATGGTGCCGAGGATCGCCGCGATCTGGGTGCGGGTGAACGCGGAAATCAGCAGGCCCATGCTGGTGGTGGCCAGCACGTACAGCAGGCCGCCGAACGCCAGCGTCACAGCGCTGCCCTTGAACGGCACGCCGAACAGCCAGCGGTTCATCGCCACCAGCAAGGCCAGGTTGACCAGGCTGACAGCCAGGTACGGCGCTTGTTTGCCCAGCAGGAACTCCAGGCGCGTCAGCGGTGTGGCGTAGAAGTTGGTGATAGATCCCAGCTCCTTCTCCCGTACGATGCCCAGCGCGGTGAGCATTGCCGGGATAAAGGCCAGGATCAGTGCCATGACGCCCGGCCCAATGGCGTTAACGCTGACCACGTCCTGGTTGTAGCGAAAGCGGGTTTCCAGCTTGGCGGCCGCTTGACCGCTGCGCGGTAGGCTGCTCAGTTCGGCGAGTTGCTCAAGATTGCCCTGGTGCACGGCCTCGACATAGTTGCGACTGGTTTCCGCACGAAACGGCATGCCGCCATCGAGCCACGCTGCCACGGTGGGCTGGCGCCCGGCGTACAGGTCGCGGCCAAAGCCGGGCGGGATCTCCAGGGCCAATTTGATTTCCGAGCGTTGCAGGCGCCGATGCAGCTCGTTGGCGTCGCGGATGGCCGGTTGCTCGGCGAAATAGCGTGAGCTGCGGAAGGCCTCCAGGTAGGCGCGGCTTTGCGGGGTCTGGTCCTGGTCATACACGGCGAAGGCGAGTTTTTCCACGTCCAGGGAAATGCCGTAGCCAAAGATCACCATCATGAACAGCGCCCCGAGCAGGGCGAAGGCCATGCGCACCTTGTCTCGCAGCAGTTCTTTGCTTTCGCGGCTGGCCACGGCCAACAGGCGGGCCACGTTGAAGCCGCGTTTGCTCACCGGCGGCGCAGTGGTTTCGCTGACGGTCGCGCGGGGAGCGTTGGTTTCGGGTTCGCCTTGGGCCTGTTCCAGGCAGGTGACAAATGCCGCTTCCAGCGTGTCGCCGTGGAATTGCTGTTGCAGCGCATCCGGTGTGTCGCAGGCCAGCACCTTGCCCGCGTGCATCAGGGAGATGCGGTCGCAGCGCTGGGCTTCGTTCATGAAGTGGGTGGACAGGAAAATCGTCACGCCTTGCTCGCGGGACAGCTCGATCAGCAGTCGCCAGAAATCATCCCGCGCCGCCGGGTCGACGCCCGAGGTGGGCTCATCGAGGATCAGCACTTCCGGGCGATGCAGCACCGCCACGGCCAGTGACAAACGCTGGCGCAGGCCGAGGGGCAGTTCGCCGGACGGCTGCTCGGCCACGTCGCCGAGGTCGAAGCGCTGGATCAGTTCATCGATACGCGGGCCGCTGTCGGCCTTGGGCAAGTCGAACAATTGCGCATGCAGCACCAGGTTCTGACGCACGCTGAGTTCGCCGTACAGCGAGAAGCTTTGCGACATGAACCCCACGCGCTTGCGGGTGGCCAGGTCCTTGGCGTTTACCGGGTTGCCCAGCAGCTTCGCGCTGCCTTCGGTGGCTGGCATGAGCCCGGTGAGGACCTTCATGGTGGTGGTCTTGCCGCAGCCGTTGGAGCCGAGAAAGCCAAAGATCTCGCCTCGGCCGATGGCGAAGCTGACCTTGTTCACTGCGGTGAAATCACCAAAGCGCAGGGTCAAGTCGTGGGCTTCAATGGCGATGTCGCTGTTGTCGCTTGCGCGCGGCGGGATCACTAGCGGCTGGTTGCCGTGGGCGCTGTCACCCTGGAAATGGGTGAACGCGTCATCCAGTTTGCCACTGGGCGTGACAGCCGCCAGCTCACGGCTCAGGCCATCGGCGATCAGCTTGCCGCGGTCGAGCATCAGGCAGTGTTCGAACTGCTCGGCTTCTTCCATGTAGGCCGTCGCCACCAGCAGCGTCAGTTGCGGGCGCTCCTGGCGTACGCTTTCTACCAGTTCCCAGAAACGCCGACGGGACAGCGGGTCGACGCCGGTGGTGGGTTCGTCGAGGATCAACAGGTCCGGGTCGTGGATCAGCGCGCAGCACAGGCCGAGTTTTTGTTTCATGCCGCCGGAGAGTTTGCCCGCCGGGCGTTCGGCGAAGCGTGCCAGGTCGGTGGCCAGCAGCAGGTTGTGCATGCGCTGGTCGCAGTCGTCCTTCGACAAGCCGAACAGGGTGGCGAAGAAACGGATGTTTTCGCTGATGGACAGCTCGGGGTACAGGTTGCCGCCCAGGCCTTGGGGCATGAACGCGATGCGCGGATACAGGCTGTTGCGGTGGCGGCGGTCGTCGATGGCGCCGCCCAGCACCTGCAACTGGCCGTCTTGCAGCTTCTTGACCCCGGCGATCAGCCCCAGCAGGCTCGACTTCCCCGCGCCATCCGGACCGATCAACCCGCAACGCGTGCCAGCCGGCAGGCTGAAACTGATATCGAGCAATGCCTGTTGCTGGCCGTAGCGGTGGTTGATCCCGGTGGCGTGCAGCGCCAGGCCGGTCATTGCAGGTTGGCCGGCCAGTCGATGTCAGCCGTGCGCACATAGCCGGCGCCGGGCATGCCGGGTTTGGCCTGGGGCACGGCGCTGGGTTGGGTCAGGCGCAGTTTGACGCGGAACACCAGTTTTTGGCGTTCGTCGCGGGTTTCCACTTCCTTGGGGGTGAACTGGGATTTGGCGGCGACAAAGCTGATCTTGGCCGGCAGCGGCTGTTGCGGCAGGGCGTCGAGCAAGATGCGCGCGTCGCTGCCAACGGTCAGGCGGCCGGTGACGGAGGCGGGTAGGTAAAGGTTCATGTACTGATCATTGGGGTCGATCAGCAGCAGCACACGCCCACCGGCGCCGAGCACTTCGCCGGGCTCGGCCAGGCGCAGTTGGATAATCCCGTCGATGGGCGCCCGCAGGCTGCTGTCGTCGATTTCGCTGGTGAGCTGCGCCACTTGGGCCTCGGCTGCACCGATGGCGGCCTTTACCGAGTTGACCTGGGCTTGGGCGGCGATCACGGCGGCGTTGCCGGTGTTCTGCCGCGCTTGTTGCTGGTCGATCAATTGGGTGCTGGCGAAGCCGCGCTTGTACAGCTCCTGGGTGCGCTTGAGTTCCTGGTTGGCCAGCAATTGTTCACTCTGGCGCAACTGCACATTGGCCTCGGCGGCGGCGAAGTTCTCCTTGGCGCGCAGCACTTCGGCTTCGGCCTGGGCGCGCTGGGCTTCCAGGGTGCGGGTGTCCATGCGCGCCAGCAATTGGCCCTTGAGCACTGTGTCACCTTCATCCACGCGCACTTCGGCCAACCGACCGGGAATTTTGGCGGCGATCTGCACTTCGGTGGATTCCAGACGGCCATTGCCCATGCTCAGGCCTTCGGGCAGGCGGTCCTGGGTCGAGCGCCAGTAACCGAAGCCGCCGGCACCCAGCAACAGGGCGATCAATGCGAAGGCGAAAATACGTGAGGCGTGGTGGTTCGTCGACATGGCGGCTTCCTGCGGCATTAGCGTCCTAGTTTGACCGGTTGGCGCCCGAGGGCGGTTGATGCCGGTCAAGTTAAAGCAGTTGGAGTACCGCCGCCCATTGTTCGGCAGTCACGGGCATAACGGACAATCGGCTGCCTTTTTGCACCAAGGGCAATTCGGCGAGTGCCGTTTGTTGTTTGAGGTAACCCAGGCCCAACACTTCGGGGAAGGTTTTGACGTGCGCCACATCAATCGCACTCCACGGATTTTTCTCCGCGCTGGCCTTGGCATCGAAATAGTGGCTTTGTGGTTCCAGAGCGGTGGGGTCCGGGTAAGCCGCCTTGATGATTTTCCCGATGCCTGCAATGCCGGGTTCGGGGCAGCTGGAGTGATAAAAGAAAAACTCATCGCCCTCTGCCATGGCGCGCAGAAAGTTGCGCGCCTGATAATTGCGAACCCCATCCCAGCGCGCTTCGCCAAGCTTTTCCAGGCCCTTGATCGAGAGTTCGTCGGGCTCGGATTTCATCAGCCAGTAGGCCATTTTTGGGCTCCTGAAAAAGGCGTTGGGCAAGTTGTCTGGCAATTTTATGACAAACCGACAGTCGGTTGGCGCCAAGGTTTGCGTGTTGGTTCACGTTACCGCAGAATGCCGGCTTTTAAAGCTTGACGCAGCTGCAACGGACTACTTTGGAACGTTGTTGTCATCGTGTACGAGGTGCCTGAAGGGGGGCAATCGATGCAACGTAAACCGGATTTACTATGGATTTTGGTTATTTTGTTTGGTCTGGGCGTCGTGACCACCGGGTATGCGCAAAGCTTGTGGTCGACCAAGACCGATGCGCCCATCGAGTTGACTCAACAGCAGCCGCAGCCGTTCAAGCGCTGACCCTTCTTCAAGACGCCGCTTCTACAGCGGCGTTTCTGCAACATACCACTGCTTATCGGTGACGGTGCCTGCCAACGGCACATCCCAACTCGCTTGTACCAGCCGTTCGACTTTCTGACATTCATGGGCCAGACCCAACAGCGTCGGCTTGCGCCAGCTTTGGCGGCGCGCCAGGTAGGCGAGGCTGCGGTCATAAAAGCCGCCGCCCATGCCAAGGCGCCCACCCGTCTCATCGAATCCCACCAAGGGCAGCAGCACCAGGTCCAGCGCCCACACCTTGCGTTGCTGGCCGATGTTTACCCGTGGCTCCAGGATGCGAAAACGATTGGGTAACAACTTTTCTCCAGGGCGTACGCGCTGGAACACCATCTTGGTCCGTGGCCAGGCGCTGAGCACCGGCAGGTAAGTGGCCTTGCCCCGACGCTGGGCGGCACGCAGCAGCAGGCGCGGATCGATTTCACCGTCCGTCGGTAAATACAAAGAGATATGTTTGGCCCGGCGAAACAGCGGCTGCTGTGCCAGTTGCCGATACAGGCCGTGGGCGGCCTTGCGTTGCTCACTGGGGGTGAGTGCCCGGCGGGCCTTGCGCAACATGCGTCGAAGTTGCGGACGGGAAAGCGGCGCAGGTTCGGTCATGGTTTTTCGGCTCATAAAACAATGCCAGTCCTGAGACTGGCATTGAGTTTGGGAATTCAGGCTCCCCGACAGAGCCGCTGTCGACTTAGCCCTTGAACCCGAAAGTTCAAGGTGGAAGAAGCAGTAGGCTTTAAGGCTTTCCGTCTAGCGGACATGCACACCAGCCCAACGTGCAACTTCCAGGGTAGTGCGAATCGGCTCAGGGACATCGCCGACTGGCAAACACGCCAGGGAGTGGGGCGAGTATACCTTAAACACTCACGGCAATCAGCCCTTGGGTGCGTCTGAATCGCTGGAAAGCACCAGATCGACACGGTCCAGCAGGTCACGCACCTGCTCACGGGTCGAGCCGCTGGCCTGCACGTCAGGGCGTTCCTGCTTATGCAGCAAATCGTGGGTGATATTCAACGCGGCCATCACGGCAATGCGGTCGGCGCCGATGACTTTGCCGCTGCTGCGGATCTCACGCATCTTGCCATCCAGGTAGCGGGCGGCGCTCACCAGGTTGTTGCGCTCTTCCTGGGGGCAGATGATCGAATACTCTTTGTCGAGAATCTGCACGGTAACGCTATTGCTTGAACTCATGAGTCTTGCTCCAGGGCCTTCAGGCGCGAAATCATCGATTCGACCTTACGCCGGGCGATTTCGTTTTTTTCAATGAGGTGAGCGCGTTCCTCGCGCCAGGTCTTTTCCTGAGCTAATAGGAGTCCGTTTTGACTCTTAAGTTGCTCGACCCGAGTAATTAGCAATTCGAGTCTGGCCATCAGCGCTTGCAGGTCGGTGTCTTCCATTGGGTTCCACTGGATTTGTCTGATGAATGGCAACTGCAGGATAAACGATCTGACGCCCTTGATAGTCTTGGTACGTCTGCCGGTGCTAGGATACAGCGCTCCATTCTAGACATTGCGCCGTCTGGCGCCTAGCTCACCATGCCCATTCAGAACTCCCCGTACGATGCTTTCTCCAAACTGCTGAGCGCCAGCGGCCACCCCTGCTCGCCTGCCGAACTGCACGGCGTATTGCTGGGCCGCAGCTGCACCGGCGTTGGCTTTGATGCCGACAACTGGCTGGCCGATGTGGCCGAGCTGTTGGAAAAAGAACCCGAAGACAACGTGCGCAACGCGCTGATCGGCCTGCAGGAAATGGTCAAGGGCGAGCTGACCGGTGATGACGTCACTGTGGTCCTGCTGCTGCCGACCGACGACGCGCCGCTCGCCGAGCGTGCCGCCGCCCTGGGCCAATGGTGCCAGGGTTTCCTCCACGGTTTCGGCGTGAACGCCGGCGGCCTGGAACTGAGCACCGACGCCAAGGAAGTGTTGCAGGACCTGGCAGCGATCTCCCAGGTGCAAGACGCCCTGGAAGAGTCCGAAGACGGCGAAGGCGACTACATGGAAGTCATGGAGTACCTGCGCGTCGCACCGCTGCTGCTGTTCACCGAGACCCGCAAGTCGGCCGAACCTGCCGCACCAAAGCCGTCGCTGCACTAAGAAGGAAGCCCATCTGCCCATGATTCATATCCCCAGAGCGGAATACACCCGGCGCCGCAAGGCGCTCATGGCGCAGATGGAACCCAACAGCATCGCGATCCTGCCGGCCGCCGCCGTGGCAATCCGCAACCGTGATGTGGAGCACGTCTACCGCCAGGACAGTGACTTCCAGTACCTGAGCGGCTTCCCCGAGCCAGAAGCGGTGATCGTGCTGATGCCCGGTCGCCAGCATGGCGAGTACGTGCTGTTCTGCCGCGAACGCAATGCCGAACGCGAATTGTGGGACGGCCTGCGGGCCGGCACCGAAGGCGCGATCCGTGACTTTGGCGCCGACGACGCATTTCCCATCACCGATATCGACGACATCCTGCCCGGCCTGATCGAAGGCCGCGACCGGGTGTATTCGGCCATGGGCAGCAATGCCGAATTCGATCGCCACCTGATGGAGTGGATCAACGTGATCCGCTCTAAAGCGCACCTCGGCGCCCAGCCGCCGAACGAATTCGTTGCCCTGGATCATCTGCTGCACGACATGCGCCTGTATAAATCGGCGGCAGAAGTGAAGGTGATGCGCGAAGCGGCGCGAATCTCCTGCGCCGCTCATGTGCGAGCGATGCAGGCCAGCCGAGCCGGGCTCCATGAGTTCAGCCTGGAAGCCGAGCTGGATTACGAATTTCGCAAAGGCGGTGCAAAGATGCCCGCCTATGGTTCCATCGTCGCCGCCGGGCGCAACAGCTGCATCCTGCATTACCAGCAGAATGACGCGCTGCTCAAGGACGGCGACCTGGTGCTGATCGACGCCGGTTGCGAGATCGATTGCTACGCCAGCGACATTACCCGCACCTGGCCGGTCAACGGCACGTTTTCGCCCGAGCAAAAGGCGATCTACGAAATTGTGCTGGCCTCCCAGGAAGCCGCCTTTGCCGAGATCGCCCCGGACAAACATTGGAACCAGGCCCACGAAGCGACGGTGCAGGTCATTACCGCCGGGCTGGTCAAGCTGGGGCTGTTGCAGGGCGACGTCGACGAGTTGATCGCCAGCGAAGCCTACAAAGCCTTCTACATGCACCGCGCCGGCCACTGGTTGGGCATGGATGTGCATGATGTGGGCGAGTACAAGGTGGGCGGTGAATGGCGGGTGCTGGAAGTCGGCATGGCGTTGACCGTGGAGCCGGGCATCTACATCGCACCGGACAACCCGAACGTGGCAAAGAAATGGCGTGGCATTGGCGTACGCATCGAGGACGACGTGGTAGTGACCAAGCAAGGCTGTGAAATCCTGACGGGCGGCGTGCCCAAGACCGTCGCTGACATCGAAGCCCTGATGGCGGCGTCCCGATGAGCCGGGTCAACCTGGCCATCATCGGTGGCGGTTTGGTGGGCGCCAGCCTGGCGCTGGCGTTGCAGGCCGGGGCCAAGGCCCGTGGCTGGAAGATTGTGCTGATCGAGCCGTTCGCCCCCGGTGATACCTATCAGCCGAGCTACGATGCGCGCTCGTCGGCGCTTTCATACGGCGCCAAGCAGATTTATCAGCGCCTGGGCCTGTGGCAGGACATCGCTCGTCGCGCCGAGCCGATCAAGCAGATTCACGTGTCGGACCGGGGACGCTTCTCAACAGCGCGCCTGTCCGCCATGGAGGAGGGCGTGCCGGCCCTCGGTTACGTGGTGGAAAACGCCTGGCTCGGCCAATGCCTGTGGCAAGGCCTGGACAAGGACGTGGTCAGTTGGCGTTGCCCGGCTGAAGTCACGCGCATGGAGCCGCTGCCCGACGGCTATCGCCTGACCCTCAACGATGAAACCGTGCTGGAATGCGACCTGGCTGTGCTGGCAGACGGCGGCCGCTCCGGCCTGCGCGAGCAACTGGGCATTGGCGTGAAAACCCGCCCGTACAACCAGAGCGCGCTGATCGCCAATATCACCCCGAGCGAAGCCCACAACGGCGAAGCCTTCGAGCGCTTTACCGATGAAGGCCCGATGGCCCTGCTGCCGCTGCCGGACAACCGCTGCGCACTGGTCTGGACGCGCATCGGCATGGACGCGCAGCGCCTGGCGGCACTCGACGAGCGCAGTTTCCTCAGTGAGTTGCAAGGCGTGTTCGGCTACCGCCTGGGCACCCTGAAACAAGTCGGCGCCCGCCACCTTTATCCACTGACCCTGGTGGAAGCGGAAGAGCAAGTGCGCTCCCACCTGGCGATCCTCGGCAACGCCGCCCACAGCCTGCACCCGATTGCCGGGCAGGGGTTCAACCTGTCCCTGCGCGATGCGAACGCCTTGGCCGAAGCGTTGCTGGCCGGGCCTGCGGTGCCCGGTGATCTGGCGACCTTGCAGGGCTATCGCGAACGCCAGCGCCTGGACCAGAACCTGACCGTGGGCTTCTCCGACCAGGTGACGCGCCTGTTCGGCAGTGCCCAGCCATTGGTGGCGCTGGGCCGCAATATGGGCTTGCTTGGCCTTGATCTGTTGCCACCGGCCAAGCGTTGGTTCGCCCGTCAGGCCATGGGCCTGGGCACGCGTCCCGATGCGTAAACCGGCCCACTTCTTTATTCGCGGCCTGTGCCGCACACGAGACAAGGCTTAAAGCATGGACATGCGCGCAGATGTGCTGATTGTCGGGGCCGGAATGGTCGGAAGTGCCCTGGCGCTGGCGTTACAGGGCAGTGGCCTGCAAGTACTGTTGCTCGACGGTAGCCCGTTGAGCGTCAAACCGTTCGAGCGTGACGCGGCGTTCGAGCCCCGCGTAAGTGCCTTGTCGGCTGCCAGCCAACGCATCCTCGAGCGCCTGGGCGTGTGGGATGGCATCGTCGACCGACGCGCCAGCCCGTACGGCGAGATGCAGGTGTGGGACGGCAGCGGCACCGGGCAGATCCACTTTTCAGCGGCCAGCGTGCACGCCGAGGTGCTCGGGCATATCGTCGAGAACCGCGTGGTCCAGGACGCCTTGCTCGACCGTCTGCACGACTGCGACCTGGGCCTGCTGGCCAACGCACGACTGGAACAGATGCGCCGTTCCGGCGACGACTGGCTGCTGACCCTGGCCGATGGCCGCAAGCTGCGCGCGCCGCTGGTAGTGGCTGCCGATGGTGCCAATTCCGCCGTGCGTCGCCTCACCGGCACCGCCACCCGCGAATGGGATTATCTGCACAACGCCATCGTGACCAGCGTACGCAGCAGCCAGCCGCATCAGCGCACGGCTTGGCAACGCTTCACCGACACCGGCCCGCTGGCGTTCTTGCCGCTGTTGCGGGATGGGCAGGAAGATTGGTGTTCGATCGTCTGGTCCACCACGCCGGCGGAGTCCGAGCGCCTGATGGCGCTGGACGATGAAAGCTTCTGCCGCGAGCTGGAGCGCGCCTTTGAAGGGCGACTGGGTACGGTGGTCAGTGCCGACCCGCGCGTCTGCGTGCCCCTGCGCCAACGTCACGCCAAACGCTATGTGGCCGAAGGCCTGGCGTTGATCGGCGACGCGGCCCATGTGATCCACCCGTTGGCGGGGCAGGGCGTGAACCTGGGCTTCCTCGACGCGGCGACATTGGCCGAAGTGCTGTTATCGGCCACCGAACGCGGCGAACGCCTGGCGGATGTGAAGGTGCTGAGTCGCTACGAGCGTCGACGCATGCCCCACAACCTGGCGCTGATGGCGGCGATGGAAGGCTTTGAGCGGTTGTTCCAGGCCGATCAACTGCCGCTGCGCTGGTTGCGTAATGCTGGCTTGAAGATGGTCGACCAGATGCCCGAAGCCAAGGCGGTGTTCGTACGCCAGGCGTTGGGCCTGACCGGCGACCTCCCAGACCTCGCCAAACCCTGACTTTGAATGCAGTCCCTTGTGGGAGGGGGCTTGCCCCCGATGAGGCCATCAGCCCCACCCCAAATCCCCACCATGCAACATCTGGTAACGCCTCCACCAAGCACTACCAAATGTGAGTCCTTATCATTTGCCCTCTTTTTGCAAATGAGAGACCGCACCCATGTTGGCACCCAAGCGCCTCCTGACTGCCCTGGCACTCACCCTGATCGGCAGCACCACCGTGCAGGCCGCCGACGAAGTGGTGGTCTACTCCTCGCGCATCGACGAACTGATCAAGCCGGTATTCGACGCCTACACCAAGAAGACCGGCGTACCGATCAAGTTCATCACCGACAAGGAAGCGCCGCTAATGCAGCGCATCAAGGCCGAGGGCGAAAACGCCACCGCCGACCTGCTGCTGACCGTCGATGCCGGCAACCTCTGGCAGGCCGAGCAAATGGGCATCCTGCAACCGTTCACCTCGCCGGTGATCGACAAGAACATTCCCCTGCAATACCGCTCCTCCAGCCATGCCTGGACCGGCTTGAGCCTGCGTGCACGCACCATCGCCTATTCCACCGACCGGGTAAAACCGGGTGACCTCACCACCTACGAAGCCCTGGCCGACAAACAGTGGGAAGGCCGCCTGTGCCTGCGCACGGCGAAAAAGGTCTACAACCAATCGCTGACCGCCACCCTGATCGAAACCCATGGCGCGGCCAAGACCGAAGAAATCGTCAAGGGCTGGGTCAACAACCTGTCCACCGACGTATTTTCCGATGACATCGCGGTGCTGGAAGCGATCAACGCCGGGCAGTGCGACGTGGGCATCGTCAACACCTACTACTACGGTCGCCTGCACAAGCAGAACCCAAACCTCGCGGTGAAGCTGTTCTGGCCAAACCAGGCCGACCGTGGCGTGCACGTGAACCTGTCGGGCATCGGCCTGACCCAGCACGCGCCGCACCCGGAAGCGGCCAAGGCACTGGTGGAATGGATGACCACGCCTGAGGCGCAGAAGATCTTCGCCGACGTGAACCAGGAATTCCCGGCCAACCCGGCAGTGCCGCCATCGGCCGAAGTGGCGACCTGGGGCAAGTTCGTCGCAGACACCTTGCCGGTGGAAGTAGCGGGCAAGCGTCAGGCCGAGGCCATTCGCTTGATGGATCGAGCGGGCTGGAACTGACACACTGCGAATTAAATGTGGGAGGGGGCAAGCCCTAATGCCAC
>NZ_QUZT01000091.1 GCF_004682045.1 Pseudomonas nabeulensis | reverse complement strand
CCTTAACGGCCGATGATGAAGGCGAACCCCGGCGTGTCGTGGGGCAATCAATGTCGCTTTCGGTAACTATCTGAGAGCTATTTCTTGTACGTGACCCTGAGTTTTTTATTGACGTAGTCTTTGAGGATTTCGTAGTCGGGGTTGTAAGTGACTAGCGCATGGCCCACACCTGCTACGGCCGTCAATGTTGCTATGGTCAATGTTGCAGGTGTTGTTAGGACGCTGAATACAGCACCAAGTGCGCCGCCCTGTACCACAGTACTTTTCACATCACTTGTGACTCGACACTTCAGTCCCAGACTTTCAATCTTGGTTTCGACAAGTTTAATTCCTGCCATGAAATGGCCCCTGAGGCCATGGATCTCGAAGGACGCTTTGCTCTTCACGAGACCTTCAATTTGCGCTTCATTCAGACCGGTTACGACGATCATGGCTTTTCTGAGCTCCCTGCAAGAGATAGTGGTTTGGAGAAAAAGTCGTATATCAACTTTTTAGGTCGAGTCTCGGTTTTATAAGTCCTTCATGTCAATAGGTTGATGACCAACCATTCAAGTTGAATTGGAGGGTGGCATGTCAAAAACCGAATCGAAGCAGCTGGCGGAGCTTGTTGGTCAAGCAATTGCTCGCCAGCGTTCTCGTTGCAAGCTGAGTCAGGAGCAGGTTGCGGAAAAGCTTGGGATTGGAAGCGAGGCCGTATCCCGTATAGAGCGTGGGATCGTCATGCCTAACATCGAGCGTTTGGTCGAATTTGCGGAAATTTTTGGCTGTGAAACCGCCGACTTGCTGACGGCGGGCAGTTCACGCCCAGAAGACCAGGCGCGCAGGCTCTACGATTTGCTGTCCACGCTGGATACGGGTGACCGCGCACTCGTCATGGATGTGGTGGAGCGTCTTGTTGACCGGCTCGGTCGTGAATGAGTTGCTACTTTACGTCGGCTGAGGCGCTTGCTCAGAAGCTTCCTTCACCGCCTCATCGAATAAAGCGCCGCAGCGCAGGCACAGACAGTCGAAGCCTGCGAAGTGATATTTGGCGACATCCTCAGCCAATCGCAGCGCAGATGGGTAAGTCGGTGCGATGGCGGCCAGCCCGGCCAGCAGAGCAATGCCTCTTGCGACCTCCTGGGGCAGGACGGCTCTTGAGTCGCAGATCAAACATTGTCTGATCATTGTTCATTATCCTGATGGGTTAAGTGCGGCCATTCCCTGTCTGGCCGCTCATAAAGGTTGCTGAGGTCACCCCTGCGATGCGGGATTTCTCGTGGGGTTGTCTTGGCCGGATGCGCGCAGCAGCTTGCACAGGCGGTTCAGAATCCAGCACGCAAGGACTACGGCGACCAGCAGCGGCGGGAAACGCAGCATTAGCAGAATGCTCAGCACCAGTACGCCTGCTGCAGCCAGAGCCCCGATGAAAATGAATAGGCAGAATAGAAATCGAAGCAGGGTCATGACGGCTCTCCGAAAGAGGCTGCCTGGCCGATGCATTCAGTCCAGGCAGGAGTGGTATCAGATGGCGTGCGAGGCGAGCGCTTCCAGCTTGCCTGCGAGTGAGTTGGGTGCTGGTTGCGGTTCGTCACTCTCGGCAGCGCCGGTGGCGGCATCCGTGCTCGAATAAAACTCCTCGATCACGGCGCCACCGTCTTCCTCGCTGTCCTCGAACGCCCCGTTGCCGAGCCCATGCTTCGCTGCGCAGTCCAATGAGGCCTGATCGAAGCCCGCAGATTGCCGGGCTTCATCGAGCTGCCGAGCGCCGAGCAACGCTTCGTCCACGCTCATGCCGCTGCGCACGGTGATATCGACGTAGAAGATCGGCGTACCGTGGCTTTGCCGGGTGGACTTGCCGCGCAAACGCAGTTCCAGCGGCAGGCAGGCCAGGCGGTTGCCCGAGATGGCTTGGAAGTAATGCAGCCGGGCGGCCAGAGTGCGGATGCTATTGAAGCCGGTAGTACGGAACACGAAGCTGCCCAGCGGATCGTCATCACCGATGAGTACGTTCAGCCGACCATAAGGCTTGCAGGCACTCCCTTTGGCCAATGGACACGCATCCGGCGAGGGGCAGGGCAGTGACTGCATGCCGTCTTGAGTGGCACGCTTGCAGGTCTCGCCATTGCCCACGCACAACGGCCTGCCAGACTGCCGGTCGAACAGGGTGTAGTCGGCGCGGAAATTCAGCTCAGGCTCGTTGAACAAAAGGCGCACAGGAATACTGCGCAGCTTGTCTTCCTTGCTCTGGCGCAGTTCGTTATTGAGTGGGTGTAGTAGCCAGCCATCCCTACTTTGCACCTGGGATGTAATGGTGAACTGATCATCTTTCTCCGGCAGGCGCTTACCATTTCTCTCGACGATTTTGCCGATGGAGATGCGTCCAAGCACTGGGGGTGTCAGGGCTAAGCCTTTCAACATGATGGTTCTCCTGGAAATGAAAAAAAGGCCAGCCACGCAGCGCGAACTGAATGGAGTGGCCAAGGGTAGGGAGTTGGGGAATAGCGGAGTCAGTTGATCAGGAAGCGACGGCTGCCTTCCTTGGTTTTGGTGTAGCGAACTTGTAGGTAGGGTTTCTCTTGCAATAGGCGTTGGACATCGAGTACCGCACTGTCCTTTGATTTCTTCCAACTGATGTAACCGCTGGAAAACTCCGCTCGGGTGGCCTCGCCCATGGCCTGCAGCAGTATCTGCTTGAGCTGGGCCTCGCGCGTTTCCTTCTCGCCGATGGACTGGCGAACGGCCTTGAGTTCCAGGTAGGCCGCTGCTAAACCGGCGCGACTGCTGAAGTCGACGGTCTGGCCGTTGTCTTCTGGGTACAAGCAGCGCAAAGCTGCTTCAGCCGATGCGCTACCGTCGGCCGGTGGCGGGATATCGGTTTCCACGTAGGTCCAGAACTTGCGCTCCAGTTCGATCAGGCGAGCGATCATTTGCTCGTCACGCTCGATGCGATGGATCTCCAGGTGCTGACCGCCCAGCAGTACCGCCACATCCGCGGCCAGCTTGCCAGTGACGGCGAGCTGGTGCATCACTTGAAGCTGCACATACTCGGGGACGCCGTCCTTCCAAAGGCGTGCCCCATTTATGCCGGCGGTTTTGCATTCGAGGATCTGCACGTCATCTGCGCCAATTACCTCGCGGTCGATGTTGGCGAGCATCCAGGGCAAATCGGGACTCGGATGCTGCAGCACGGCGTTGATCCGTCGCACCTTGTTCTTTGTGCGCTTGCTGTAGTGCCAAGCGACGATGGGTTCCAGCACATTGCCCCAATAGGCTGGGCTTTCTTCATCATGAGGATCTATCTTCGGTAACGTGGCATCGCGACCGGTCTTTTCAAGCCATAGTTCCAACTGCGACTTGTACGGGTTGAGCCCAACCGCAGCGCTTGCATCGGAGCTACCGATGCCTTGTTTACGCACTGCGAGCCAGTCCTCACGCGGCAGCTCTTTAGTGCTCACCAGGCGAAGGGCAGGGCGGGGCTTAGAGGTACTACTATTCAATGAGGTTGTTTTCATCGTGTTCACCTTTCAGGCATAAATACGCTCGACCAGTACAAGGCTGATCGGGCGTGGCGATTGACGAGAAGGGTTAAGCTGCGAGACGCAGGGCTGCATCCAGGGCGCGTTGCTTGATCTGCGCTCCCTGACCAAACCACGCCGAGTCCATGCGGTACTCATTGCTACGTGCGCGGCGCTCATGATCGACGTACTCCGTCACCGCATTGAGCAAGCCCCAGGCGGTGCCGCGCGCCGATTCGAGCTGGCTGCCCCGACCACGGCCGTCATACAGCTCTTGCACCTTGCGCAGGGCGCGTTCGTTGGGTAGTTGCTCCGGTAGTTGATTGCTCGGATTGACCTCACACAACACCGACATGAAATATCCAAGAGCCTCATGCCACTGGACCTTGCGTTCAGCGAGATGGCGCATGCGGTACATGAACTCGTCCCAACCGGAGACGGCTATGCCGAGTTGCTTCTTCACTGTCTTCGGATCGAAGCGGGTATTGTGCGGCACCTTGATTGCACGAGATGAGCCGTCTAGGGCTATCGTCAGGGTGTTGTTGCATACCACACGCACGGTGGTGGGTGTTGCCGTGGTGGCCAGGGTGCCGTCGCAGGATGTGGCCAGCAGAAGGTAGCCGTTGACCTGATCGTTTCCTTTCAGGGCAGCGCCTTGTCCGGTGCGCGCCAATGCCCAGAACTTACGCCCGCCTTTGAGTACCCCCGCAGTCTCCAGCTCGTAACCGGAGATCTCGGTAAGGTCACGATAAAACTCCAACACTTCCCGAGGCTGCACGGTGTGGTAGCGCTGGGAAACCACTGACAGCGGTGCTTTGGTGTCCGAACGATAGAGCACCTTCTGCTCGGGGAAAGAGTGGATGCTGCCGAGATGGCCGACAGTTTCGGCTTTGAAATGAACGGGGCTTTCTTGGATCGCCCATTCCATTCCGGCCTCGCGTTGCCAGATTTCGATGGGTTGTTTCTGCGTGAGCTGATTACCTAGGCCATGCCAGGGAGTTGCGCCTGCGTAAGCCATAGTTTCGATGAGATGAGCCATGATTGTGATTCCTTTGGGCATAAGCCGGCATACAGCGCCACGCAGAGCGCAGCACCGTCCGGACGTAATAAATAGAGGGGAAGTTGACTTGGTTATGTCGGGAGGTTGAATCGATGGCCGCATAGCAGGCAGAGGTTATGGGCCAGGACGTGGCGATCGAGCGACTCACCCAACTGGGCGCCGAGGGCACAGCCACCGACACCGCCGGCCAGCCCACCGAGGATGGCACCCGATACCGAACCGAGTGTGATACCGACAGGGCCGGCGATAGCGCCAATAAGCGCGCCCGCTTGGCCTCCAGCCAAAGCAGTACTGACGCCGCGCGCGGCACCACCCAAGGTGCCGATGGCCGCGCCAACTTTCATGGCGTGATGGAATGAAGCGACTTTAGGGGAGTTACAACGAGGACACTGCAATGACATGGGATGAACCTTCCTGATAATGGTGTCATTGCTGTTATGTAGAGTTGGGATTTTTTTGAATCGAATTAGTACGCCTATGGGCACGTGATTTGGTCGCTAGGGCAGCGAACACACTTATCCGCTTGTATTCGACCGCAATTATGATGAGTTTTGTCTGTTAAATGAGGCGACACACATTGTCGTACCTGTACCCCAAGCTAGCGCCATCCGACAGCTTAGGACACCGCTATGGCAATCTCCCCGCGTCCGTTCACCTTTGTGTGCGCTTACTGTTCTTGGAAAGAAACAGTTCTACCTCACAACGATTTGGCATCGCTCGGCCAAGCAGCGTTCATCCTCTGTCCTGAATGTCATACCCCTTCGCTGGAGGGGCGAGAAGCCAATCGTCATGAAATCCTCAGAACCCGCTTGGATCAATTTCTTAGCCTCAACGATTGACGCTTCAGAGTCGCGACACACCTTGTCGCTCTACCTTGGAAAATGACCAAAAAACGTAGGAGATTACGATCATGAAAAATCTGTTTGCCGTCATAGGTTTTTGTGTGGTGCTGAAGAAAGGCTATGAACTGTATTGCGAGTACAGCGAACTGAAGCGTGACAAGGCAGGGCGCCAGTCTTCTCCCGGCTGAGAGGAAAGCAGAATCTCAAGTTTGGCGCCCCGCTGTCGAAAGACTAAAGTCTCATGTTGACCACAATAGATGGCAATAAGCCATTTTAGTCAGTAGCATCGATGCCAAATTGGCATCAGCCTGCGGGCTATCAGTTGAACTGCAAACAAGGTAGTCACCATGTCTCAAGCGAAGGATACGCTGCTCAGGCTATTCGCATTACTGCGCCTGATTCCCACCGAGCCGCAGCGTATTGCAACCCCGACCCTGCTCGAAAAGCTTCGCGATAGAGGTTTTTCCGTGACACTTCGCTCGGTTCAGCGTGATTTGAATCGGTTATCGATACCTTTCTCGTTGCAATGCGACGATAGCGAGATCCCTTTCCGCTGGAGTTTCACACGGGATGCGCCACTGAAGTTGGAGGATATGGATGCTTCCACCGCACTGGCCTTGTATCTGTCGGAAAGCCATCTTACTACCTTGTTGCCACAGACTGTTCTGGACCAGCTCGGTCCACAATTTCGACGTGCGCGTAACTTCCTAGGCGATCTCGGCCACAACGGATTGGCCGATTGGGCGCGAAGAGTTCGTGCGATTCCCAATGGGAAAACCTTGCTGCCCGCTGCGATCGATCCCGAAGTTTGGGGGGAAGTGTCTGCCGTTTTGCTGGAGCGCAGGCAATTGCAAGTGACCTATCAGAGTCGGAGCAAGGGCGAACTCAAACAGTTTCGCCTGCATCCGGCGGGCCTGGTATCGCGGCATGCCATCAGCTACTTGCTGGCCTCTGTAGATGGCTATGGCGATTTGCGCCAGTTTGCCCTGCACCGTATTCAGCATGTTCGAGTACTCGATGAGCCGTCCGTTCTGCACGCCACCTTTGATGTGGACGATTACATCGCGAGCGGTATTTTCAGCCATCGCCAAACCAATATACAGGTGGAGCTGATCGCGGATGTTCATCCGCAGATTGCCTTCCTGCTCGGCGAAACCCCACTGAGTCACGAGCAGACCTTGAGCGATATTCCCTCGCATACCTGGATACGCCTGCGCGCCAAAGTGCCGCTGGATCGTGAAACGCTGTGGTGGATCTTTGGCCTGAACGACAACATCCGTGTGCATGGGCCGCAGGTCTGGGTCGATGAGATCAGCGCCAGATTGAACAGTATGCAAAACCTCTACGCGTCAACTGACTACGCGACATGAACTGTCGCATGGCCGTGGAAGACTGCGGCCGTTTAACTGCCAATGGATTAACACTTGTCGGGTGCCCAAGGCACCGGGCAATAGGGATACAAGCTGATGACGCGCTCTACCGTTACGCCTACAAAATCCCGAAAAGCCGGGAATTCGGTGTCTGCTGGCACCGCCACCTTCGATGTGTTGGTGTTGGCCACAATGAGCGCAGGCAAAACGTCATTCATCAACGCACTGATTGGCCAGGAACTGCTGCATACCGCCAATGAAGCCACCACTGCCTGCGTGACCCGTGTCGAGCATCGCCAGGGTGCCCGGCGATTCAGTGGTGCCTGCTATTGCTACAACGACACCGAATTGGCCTCCCAGCGTTCGCCGTCAGTAGCGTTACTGCGGGACTGGAACGCCAATGCCGAGGTCAAGCGCATCAGCTTGGCCGGAACCTTCAAAGTGGTACCGCGCCCGGCGCCCGGGCTGGTACTTCACGACACGCCTGGGCCGAACAACAGCCAGGATGAGAGCCACGCCAGACTGATGCTGGAGGCTATCCGCAATGTGTCGTTCAAGGCGCTTTGCTATGTGCTCAACGCCAGTCAGCTGGGGACCCGTGACGACCGGTTGCTGCTCGAACAGCTGCGCGAAGAACTCGCCGCCAAGCCTGCCCAGCCGATTTATTTCATCCTCAACAAAGTGGATTTGCTCGATCCGGAGAAGGGCGAAAGCATTGAAGGCTATGTGCACAACGCCCAGCGCTATTTGCGCGATATCGGTTTTGAGCAGCCGATCATCATTCCGACAATGGCCAGTGCAGCGCTGTACGCGCGCAAGGCTCTGAGTGCCGAAACACTGACGCGCGCGCAACGCTCCAAGTTGCGCCAGGTTCTCGATGACCTGGACGCCAACAAACGAGCCTTGCTCAATGCCACTGTCGCGCCAGACCTGATCAAGCGCCGCGTCGGCAAGGCGCTCTACAACCTCGAACGCAAACAGCAGGACAAGGAAACAGATACCCGGGCCTACGATAAAAACCAATTGCAGCAACTGGTCACCATCAGCGGGCTTAAAACCGTTGAAGCCCTTATCCATCATCAACGCCGATTAGATGAGCAACCATGAATACTATTGAAATCATCCACAACCCCTTCATCGTCGAGACTCAGTTTCTGATCAGTGGCCAACCGCCGGCCGAAGGCTGCAAGCTGTCGAGCTATAAAGAATCGCGGCTGCAAGTGTGGATCGAAAAGCTGTTTGATGAATTGAGCCAGTTGTTCAACGGCGACAATAACTTTGATGTCACTTTCAGAGGGGTCGAGTCGGATTACCTGGACGTGGTTGACGCCGCAAAAGTTGCGACGGACAAAGGAATGCAGGTCACCCTGCAGTTTATCGAAGCGGACCCGGCCGAAGAGCGCCTGACCCGTATTCGTGAGTTGATGGAAGAGGCCAAGCTTCATCCTGAATTTGAGCATTTCATTCGGGACAATGCCGACGTCAGCCAGTCCTTTGAGGAAGCGTTCAACAAGGATTTCGACGTGTATGTGGTTGCGACCATGTCCTCGGGCAAGTCGACGCTGATCAACGCCATGCTTGGCCAGGACCTGCTGCCTGCGGCCAACGAAGCCACTACCGCGACCATTGCCCGGATCACCGACAACGCATCGATGGGCCAACGCTTCGCCGCCCAACGCGTGACTAATGATCACCGTGTTGCGGAAAATAGCGATGCCGTGAGCCTGGAAGTGCTGCAGGCATGGAACAGCCTGCCCGATACGATGCGCATCGATATCGAGGGCAAAATTCACGCGATTCAAGACCGTGACAGCGTACGCCTGGTATTGACCGACACCCCCGGCCCAAACAATAGCCAGGATGAAAAACACCAGCTCAAAACCATGAGCTTCATTCAGGACTCGCAGCGCAACCCGCTGATTCTGTATGTGCTCAATGCCAGCCAGTTGGGCACCAACGACGACAAAAATTTGTTGGGGCTGGTTGCCGAAACCATGCGCAAGGGTGGTAAGCAGAGCAAGGATCGGTTCATTTTCGTCATCAACAAAATGGATGTGTTCGACCCGGAGAAAGGCGAGGACCTGCCATCCGTGCTGGCCCGCGTCAAAAACTATCTGGTTGAAAACGGTATTTCCAATCCGCTGATCTACCCGGTTTCGGCCAACCTGACGCGGCTGCTTCGCAAGCCCCAGCACTTGCATTCCCGCAAGGAGCGCGGCGAGTTGAACTCCATGATGGACATGTTTGGTGAAGAGCCGAGCATGAACTTGCTGCAATACATGCCGATTACCGAGCGGGTCAAACGTAGCTTGCAAGAGAAACAACTCCCGGAGATCGTACTGAGCAGTGGTTTGCCGGCGGTCGAGACGATGATTGACGAGTACATCGACAAGTACAATTTCCCGCATCGGGTCAAGCGCGCCTATGACGCGATGACCAAAGCCATTGAGGTCGGACTCAACGAAACGCAACTGATCGAGCAATTGGATCAGGACGAGAAGACGCTGGCGCATATCAATGAAGAGATCCAGGCGCTGGAGTATCGGCAGGAGCAGGGGTTCGATACGCAGGCCTACAAGGACAAGATCGCGCGTGAAGGTAAAGCGTTGCCACGGGCCACTGAAGATGAACTCATCGCCCTGGAAAGTTCTTCGGGCAAGTACCTCAGAACGGTCAGTGAGCGTTTCACCGGAGCGGTTGAACCGCGCATCGCTGAAATGCGTGTCAAGGAGGTTGAAGAGGAACTTCAGTTCCAGCACCGGAAACTCATCAATGTGTATGAGACGGTGTTCATCACTAGCCAGCAAGTCATTCGAGAAGACCTTCAGGCGGAATACCAGCGCTATATCGTTGATCTGTTCAAGGACTGCCAGCATTTGAAGTTGCCCATTCTGGATAGCCTTCAAAAAGCTGCGGGTGATATTTCCTTCAATCTCACCATTAAGAGTCATGAGGTCCAGACCAAAGAAGTGGTGGTGGGCAGCTATGAGGTCAGTGACAGCAGTTGGTACAACCCTTTCTCGTGGGGGTCTACCCGCACGGTTTACCAATATGGCGAAGAGAAGTCCGTTGACCTTGGCGAGCTCTGGAAAGACCGCAGCACTCGTATCGAAACCGAGTTTGCTCGATTGGTAGTGGCCGCTCGTACGGAAATCGACAATGGCAAGACTGTTCTGATTGATCAATTCACGGCTTTTATGGGGCGTGAGTTCGACACCAAGTTCAATGAGTTGATTGACTCGCTCAAAGAAAAAATGACGGATCGCGACGTTCGTAAACAAGCCCTTGAAGAGGCTCGTGAACTGGAGGCGTGGATCAATCAATTCAAAGAAAAACTCGACAACACCCTCGCCGTTTGAATTCGGAGCTTCTATGACGACTACCGCCACAATGATTGGAAAAGTCCGTGAGCAGTTTTTGACGGCGCTCGATGACACGCAGGTCAGCACCGAGTTGTTGAGGCAGTTGGTGGATGCCGCGCAACAGTGTCCGGGGGTGATGGACACTCACGAGGTGGATGGCATCACTCGCGCCATTGATGTGGACCCCGTGAGTTGGAATTCGGACTATTTCAGTCGGCAAAAGTTTTTCGCTACCCGCAACTTTTCCAAGGAGCGGCTGGAACACCTTATCCAGGTCCGAGACGTGTTTCGTCAACGAAACGAAAAGGGATTCACACCCACCATTGCCGCTTCACCCACGAGAAAAGCTCCGATGAAAAGTGCGTCCTTCGATTACCAGCCCTCCAGCAACCTCAAGCAGTTTGTCGATGACGGCGACTTGTTGACGATTCGAACCGCGATGCGCATGGAACTCAACGATCGTCGTCTGGATGGCGCCGAGTTGCACGCGGCGCTGGCGTGGGTCAAAGGCAGTGTTTCCGGGATATTCGAGGCCGTTTCAGAGGGCGCATTCGCGCGTGAACCTATAGCAGATCACAATCAATGGACCGAAGATTATTACGATCTACAGGTCACTTATCTGAAAACTAACTTCTCGGAAAAGCGCTTTTTGCACCTGATCGAAGTTCGCGAACATTTGCGCAACAGCGCAGTTAAGGGCTTCGCTTCGACCAAGTCGACAGAGCCCAACAAAGCCTCCGGCATACACTCCGCTCCCCCAGCGGCACAAGCGCCAAGCGCCAACTCCCGCCAATCCATTCCCGGCGGCGCAGCGGAACGCAACCCAGCTTTCAAAGCCGCGCTGCTGATTGGCGGTGCGATTGCAGCGGTGGTGGTGTTCCTCGTGGCATTGGTTCGGTGAGCTTATGACAACTTCAATGCTGACCCGCACCGCAGTGCAGGATATCCGTGATAACGCCGGTCTGACCCTTGAAGCCGGGCGTGCACTGATCAATCGCAGTTATCTGTCGGAGCTGGAGCGTTATCCGGTTCATGCTTTTGCCGAGAAAGGGCTGCGGTTCAACGCCGCCAGTGACGTGCGGATTTTTCGCATCGAGCGCATCGTCCAGGACAACAAACAATCCGTACTGGAAAGCACCACGGCCGCTTACACCGCACTGGGTGCTGCGGGTTACTCGGTTTTCCTGATATTGCGCTCCAATGGTATCGAAACCGACCTTTACATCGGTACCAGGGGTGAGCCCGGCAAAACCCTCGGGCACAGTTCCGGCGAGTTGCTGCGGGAGACTTTCAAGGGGCACTTCTCGGGCAGTTCGTTAGTGCCCCTGCAACAACAGGATGCAGACGCCTTGCTGGGTGCGGTACAGGCCGAGAAGGCCAATCCTTCGGCGAGCATCACTGCGGTCACGGGTGTGCCTGCGTTGTCGACGGAGAACCGCGAGCACTTCATGCAAGGGCTCGAGCGTTTTATCGATGCGGCTGAGCGCCGGGTGTATTACGCGATCATCCTTGCCGAGCCGGTTTCGTCGCAGAACCTTGACCTGATCCGCGCCGGATATGAGCAAGTCGCCACGCAACTTTCGCCATTGCTCAAGCAACAATTATCGTTCGGCGAGCAGGACAGCGATTCCGTCGGGCTGAGCATCAGCCAGGGCTTGAGTGACTCCCTTGGGCATAGCCTTGGGCTGACCGAGACCAAGGGCACTTCGACAACGCTGGGGACATCGACCACCGACACAACCGGTACCAGCGAGTCGTTCAGTGCGCAGACAATGACCTCCAAAACGGTCGCCCTCGGTGCCAATGTGTTGGGTATGGCGGGCGGCGCGGCATTTGGGCAGTTGGGCGCGATGCTCGGCAGTCAGATCGGCTCGGCCGCCGCTGCGCTGCTCAACGAACAACGCACCGCTGGCACCAGCCATTCGACTTCCACCGGTCGCAACGAAAGCCACGGCACTTCCTTCAGTGAGGCCGCGTCGAAGACCACGTCGACCACACATACCACCAGCACCACCGACACCCATTCGTTGAACAAAACCATGGGCTCTAATCGGCAGATTTCGATTGAGACCGTGGACAAGACCATCGAGCAGTTGCTCAGCAAAATCGATCACCACCTCGAGCGCATCGACGAGGCCAAGACATACGGTGGCTGGAACTCGGCGGCATATTTCATCGGTGACAGCACCGCGTCGTCCGAATCGTTGGCGAGCATCTTTCTTGGGCTGGTACGCGGCAGCAAGTCCAGCCATGAAGACTTCGCCCTGACCACCTGGAAATCTGCCAACAAGTCCGCCGTGCTGGATTGGCTCAGCGCGTTCAGCCACCCGCAATTGCAACCGGGGTTCTCGAAAAAGATCCCGATCAGTTACCTCACACCCGCAACGCTGGTGTCAGGTAAGGAGATGGCGATTCAGCTGAGCCTGCCCCGTCGCTCCACCTCCACGGTGGCCGTGCTGGAAACCCAGGCGTTCGGCCGCAAGGTGCAGCGCCTGGATGGTCACAGCAGTGAGCCAGGCAAGGGCAAGACACTGACCTTGGGCAACATCCGCCACTTGTGGGAAAACCTGCCGCAAAAGATCGAGTTGAGCCTCGACCAGTTGGCCAGCCATGTGTTTGTCAGTGGTTCGACCGGCGCCGGTAAAAGCAACACGCTGTATGAAATGCTCAGTCAAATCAGCGCCGCCGGCGTGCCATTTCTGGTGATCGAACCGGCCAAGGGCGAGTACAAACACGTCTTCGGTCATCGCGATGACGTCAATGTATTTGGTACGCATCCGGCCCATAGTGAATTGTTGCGCATCAACCCGTTCCGCTTCCCGTTGGCCATTCATGTGCTGGAGCACGTTGATCGGCTCGTGGAAATCTTCAACGTCTGCTGGCCGATGTATGCCGCAATGCCTGCGGTACTCAAAGAGGCGATTCTGCAGGCGTATCAGCAATGTGGTTGGGACTTGGACTTGTCGACCAACCGTTACAGCGATGCGTTGTTTCCTACGTTCAGTGATCTGCTCAGTACCCTGCAAAGCGTGATTGAGGCCTCGGCGTACTCCCAGGAACTCAAAGGTAACTACATCGGTTCGTTGTCCACGCGGATCAAATCCCTGACCAATGGCTTGAATGGGCAGATTTTTACCGCCAATGAAATCGACAGCGCAGTGCTTTTTGATCAGAGCGCAATCGTTGACCTCAGCCGCATCGGTTCATCCGAGACCAAGGCCCTGATCATGGGGATCCTGGTGATGCGCCTGAGTGAGCACCGAATGGCCGGTGGTGGCATGAACCAGCCGCTGCGCCACGTCACGGTCCTTGAGGAAGCGCACAACATCCTCAAGCGCAGCCCGTCCGAAGGCGGTGCTGAAGGGGCAAATGTGGTCGGCAAGTCAGTGGAGATGCTGACCAACGCCATCGCGGAAATGCGTACCTATGGTGAAGGTTTCATCATTGCCGACCAGTCGCCCCACGCGGTGGATATCGCCGCGATTCGCAACACCAACACCAAAATCATCATGCGTCTGCCGGATGAAATGGACCGTCGTTTAATTGGCAAGTCGGTGGCGTTGCGTGATGATCAACTCGAAGAGATCGCCAAGTTACCCAAAGGCGTAGCAATCGTTTATCAAAATGACTGGCTGGAGCCGGTGCTGTGTCAGGTGAAGAAGTTCGCCGGGCATGAAGCCCCCTATGTGTATACGGCCCATGACAAGCGCGCAGTGCGTAGCCAGGAGTTCAACCTGCAGGTTCTCAACCTGCTGCTGAGCAACCGTATACGCACGCCAGTCGCCTTGGATTTAGCGTTGTTGGAAGAAGGGTTGTGTGAATTGCCGTTGCTGGCTCGCAGCAAAATCGCGCTGTTTGAGGCGCTCAACGCCCGCAAGGAAGAGCTGCCGTCGGCGTTGTGCAAGCCCGAGGCATTTGCCTACGCTGCACAGTTGGTGGTCGATGTGCTCGGTTGCCGGCAGCAGGTCCAGCAGATCATTCAAACGGCGACCGACTACGGGCATCTAAGCAATCAACTTGACCTGCTACTCCACGAGCGAGCGACAGGCTTGAACGCTGAGCTGACCCTGGCTACCCAGCAGTGCCTGATGAAGGACTACAGCCTGCAGCACGAGAGCCATATCGATATTTATTCCGCATGGCGTGCGCGCATCGAAATAGGGAGTGTTCTGTGAACTTTGAAAATTTCTTTGCTGAAAAATCCGAGGTTCCGTCCAGCCTGGCGTTACTGGCCCGTGAAATGCCGGACCGCTGCCTGATCGTTGTCGAGCTCGATCGACCTATCGTGCTCACCCAGGAAACCCGTCTGGAGCTTCCTGAAATGTCGGCGGAAACACGTGAGCGGCTTGAGCTGCTGGGCGTTCCTAAAGAGGTTCTGGATGCCATCGGCAGTGAAGCCGAAGCGAAAATCTATGAAGGGGCCAATCTTGAGCCGGCCGAGGTCAACGGCAAGGATGCACTGATTCGTACCGACATCGATTACGATCAAAAAGATGCCATGGGCACCACTAACCTGGACCGGATGAAGTCGGGAAGGGCTCCGCTGGATGCCAATGGAAAGCCGATCGAGTTACATCACATCGGCCAGAAACAGGACTCGCCATTGGCAGAATTGACCAGCGCTGAGCACCGTGGCAGCGGAAACGACAACGTGCTGCACAACAAGCAGAAGGAGTCCGAGATCAATCGCGAAGACTTCGATAAAGAGCGAAAAGACTACTGGAAGGCGCGAGCCGAACAGATTGAGAATCAGCGCTGAGGGCGAATTTTATGAAAAAACTTGAACAACTCGTTGATCTCCATCAGGCCAACACCCGTCCAGTAGATACCGCCAGCATCCAGAATCTTGAGCGGAAACTGGGGTTTTCACTGTCTGACGAATACAAGCGCTACCTGTCGACCTTTGGAGTCATTGTCTTTGACGCCTACGAAACGTATGGCTTAGGCGTGCCTGACGACTATTACCTGAATGTCTTTGCCGCATTCTCGGACCTGGGCCGTGACCAGAACTACCCGGAAAATACTGTACCGCTGCTGGAGATTGGTGATGGTCAGTACTATCTATACGACAACCAGGCACGGAAAGTTCTGGTTTGGGCCACACCGAATGGCGGCATTGTGCGTGTCTTGGAAGACGGGCTGGAGGCCTTTTTGATCCAGCACGTCTTCGCAGGCTAGTTGAGCGCAGTTCGGAGAAATAGACTTTACTCTTTCTCGTCCGGCCAGGTGCGGCAAGTTCCATTCGGTGAACTGGTACTGGACTCGGCATAGCAGCGAAGAAGATGGAGGTCAGAAATGTTGCATTACTGGAATGCAAAGAGCTGACGGGGGTTAACCGAAGCTGATGTGGGTAGCTTTCAGGAAGGATATCTAGCGGTTGGTTCCAGTCAGTCGTCACTGTTCAGACAGTTTCCTCAGAATCAAGGATTATGGTATTCGTGCCCAGCGGATAACGGATCACCTTGTAGCTGGACTAACGTGTTTACTGTGCCGGCATTAGCGCCGTGATGGTGCTAGTGTTGCTTTTACTACATAAAGAGCCCACGGAATCATGGCCGAGACGATAAACATCGCAAAGATGGCAGAGAAGCTGTCGAAAGGCATTTTCAACGAGTTTCTCTGGGGGCGTATGGAGCACACCAATATCAATTGGCCGTGCGAGAACCAGGACGTACATGAGGTCAAGACCCATCCCTCAGATGTCGTTTTTTGGTACAACGAGCCCTATTCTCAGTCCCGCACATATGTGAACTGCGATCTCAAGAGCTACGCGAAGGGCACCATTAAAACGAAGGCTATCCGAGAGGCAATCGAGAGTCTTGCCAAGAGTCTGCGATGCGCCGAGATCAGCCGAGAGTTTAGCGAAACCTACATCCATCCGGATGTATCGGCAAATATCCAGGGACTCCTTTTCGTATACAACCACGATAGTGAGTATGACAAGGACTTCGCCAAAATCCTAGAAAAGGTAAAGTGCGATGAATTGGACATACCCAAAGGTTCTAAAATCGTTGTGATGGGGCCTGACGATATCTACTGGCTGAACAACGTTCACCACGAAATTATCCACCTTCGCGGAGGTGCAGGTCTCCTACCGGAACGGGATTACTGCAAGTTTTACTACCCCCATCTGGTTCGCAGAAAGAATGTCCAATTGGAGCACGCTAAGGCAGCCACGCTGGACATGCTGACCGCACCTTGGATCATCCTGTCCTATGTAAACCCCAAGAATGGAAGTAAGCAGGGTTTCGTGATCTTCATGCGTAAGCGGGGATTCACAACAGATGAGTTTCTGTATCTCATCGAGTATCTGATGCACTACCAGGTAATTAAGGCCGAAACGGAGGTCACTATCCGCATGGTCGACCCGCATCAGAATGCTTCAGCTAATTTTGCCAAAGCAAAAGACCAGTACGTCGCTGACTATCAAGGCGGTGGAGACCTTAGGCAGATCCTAGACTCCATTGACTTCGGCAAACTTGAGCACGTCCGTACCACTTTCTGTGAACTGGAGTTGTCTCGGCAATGAGCAAAAACGCGCTTCAGTACTGTGCTACGGATAAGGAAATTTACGACGCCTTGATGTCTGCTAAGCAGAAAATCAACGAAAAGATTCTGCTAGAGCTTGCGAAGGACAGGGGGATTTTCTTTTCTGCCAAGGACAGCCGGGATGATTTGGTCAGCGCCATTTCGCTCCTTCCACATGACTATCACGATCTTAATACCCTGCTGGAACAGCGTGAGCATTCTGGCCGGCAGGAAAAGCTCACGTCGGTAACGCTACCAACCGCGCTGACCGTGGAAGGAATCCGGGAGATTATTAGAGAGTACATTGAGGAGTCCCCGGAGGACGAGAAGGTCACTCAGCAGATTAAGGGCGGCAACCAAGTGGTCGCCAACATTAAGTACTCCGACGTTGACTATGGCAAAACGCGGCTCGTTCAGCGCACACCCAAAGAAGCCTTGATCGAGTTCCACGTATCGGCGGACAAGACGGTCATTCGGATGCCTGCCAATGATCGTGTCAAGGCTATCTACTCGAAGCTCAAGGGCAAGCTGGATACCAAGGCCAAGGCTGAAATCCCCGCTATCCGCATCGAACTCGGCGAGTTTCAATCATCAGCATTGCGCACAGAGTTCTTTACTTCTCTGATCAGAGATCTAACGGGGTTCTCGCTGAAGAACGTCACTAGTGTGAAAGTCGAGCGCTTGCCCCAGGAACCTGAGGAAGACGAGCTCGATCTGGACGATGACCAGGAAGCTGAGGTGGCCAAAGAGGAGGCCTTGGCTCTGGTCAAGAATGTCGCACTGAAAGGTGAGACACTTCTGGCGTCTGAGGAGTACCAGAGTTTGACCCGGAAAGGCTTTTTCATCACGTCGATCATATGGCGCTCGGTGCTGAATAAAGCACCACAACCTATGGTGGAGTTTGAGGCTGCTTTTGAGGATCCGATGCAAGGAAAGGGGTTCAAGTACTTTGTCCGAGGCGCCTATCGTATCGTTGAGCTTGAGTACACCAAGACGATTCGGCCGGTCAGTGTCGAAGACAAAGAAACCTATCTGGGTGTTATTGAAGAAACCGCGGCGAAAGTTATCAGGGAACTGAGAGCGAAAGCTCAAGCGAGCGCTGAGCCGCAAGGAGAACCAACATGAACAGGGTTAGATGGCTTCATGCCCAATGGCCCTTACCAATTCGAGCAGTTGGGAAGAAGCTCGTTGAGACGCCATTTACGGATGAGAGAATGGATGGCTTCGCTATAGAACGAATTCGAGACGACTTCGTCGAGGGGCGTTACATCGAAAAGTACAATTACCAAGAAGTGATCTCAACTCCTTTTGGTACTGAAGAGGTGTTTGATCGGGTTGGGTACCGCACAACAGAGTTCACTCTCTTTGATTCGTCGCCCCACATTGAGCTAAGACATTATCAGCGCAGTATCAAAGAATTTATCAGTCGGCTGCTCGAAGCTTGCAGTTTCAACCTAGTAGTTACGCCTATTACGGTTAACCTGATTGAGTGGGTCTCGGCGCTGCAGCTTGCCGTGGATCAGGAAATCACTGTCGATTCGCTTCAGGTCTCGGGCGTCGAAATAGACCAAGGTGTGACGGGGAAAATATTGCTCAAAGGGCTAAGAGATGTGCGTGAAGCCACTGATGTTCTACTAGCCGGGCGCAAACATGTGCTGGAAAAAGTCCAAGTGAAATTCGCTGGCCTTCACAAGACAGTGGTCATCCAATTGTCCAATAACGGCACTGCGAAGCTCCCCGCAGTGCTACCGAAAGACCTCCTTCATCATTTACGTGTGTCCTATCCTACCGGCGTCAGATGAAAGAGTATCTGTAGATGTCTGTATCGCGTGAGTCGGCTGCTTGAGGTGCACGCTGAGAGATGGAGGCAAGCCTATGTACAGCCCAGACAGCCGACGGTCATGGTTTAGAGATTACTTATCACCTGTTGAAGCTACTTCGTTAGCGTATTGAGACGACCTTCGTGTCTCGGGTGTTCTGGATTGCCGAGATCGAAAGATTGCCGGTAGCTGCTTCTTGGATGTGCTCGCTCCACCACTTCATCATTGGACGCCTGCGCTCGATGTAGTCCGCTCGGTTATAGGCGCTGCGGACCTCGTCTTTATCGACGTGTGCAAGCGCTACCTCAATCAACTCAGGATCCCAGCCGTGTTCGTTGAGAGTAGTGCTGGCCATTGATCGCATGCCATGGCTCACCAACCGACCTTCGAAGCCCATGCGCTTTAGCGCCATGTTGGCGGTCTGGCTGTTGCAATGGGTCCGAGGGTCCCGGTCTGCAGGAAATACATACTCTCGGTGTCCGCTGTAGGGTTTGATTGCCTCCAGCAGTGCCAATGCTTGATCTGTGAGCGGCACGATATGTACGCGGCGTTTCTTCATGCGCTCAGCAGGAATCGTCCAGATCTTCTTCTCGAAGTCGATGTCGACCCAGCGCGTGGTTGCAGCCTCCGCTGGGCGAGTCATGGTATTGAGCTGCCATTCAATCAGACAGCGCGTAGTTCTTTTTATGCTGGCATTGGCAATTGCCATCATGAGCTCTTTCAGCTCATCTGGAGCAAGTGCCGCCATGTTTTTCTTTTTCGGCTTCTTGAAGACGGAGCGAATCCCGCTGAGTGGGTTTGCGTGTATCAGTCCTGAGTTGACCCCGTAAGTCATGATCTCGTTGAGTCGCTGTGACAGCCGTTTAACGGTTTCAAGGCTACCTTTGGTTTCGAGTGGTCGAAGAAGGTTGATGACTTGTGGTGCGCTGATTGCTGAAATCTGTGTGGTGGCCAAGTCTGGAAAAACGTGCAGCGTCAACGAACGCCAGATGTCCTCGGCATAAGCTGGTGTCACCGCATCCTTCTTCAGTTCATACCAGGACGTCGCGACATTCTGGAATGTGTGCTCGGTTTCAGCTTGCTTTGCTTGCAGCACTGCATCCCGTTGTTCTTTGGGATCGAGGCCTTGGGCAAGTATTTCCCGAGCTGCAATAGAGCCTTTTCGTGCCAGCGCTAGCGAGACTTCAGGGAAGGTACCGAGGCCCATGTTGATCCGCTTCTTCGTCACGGGGTGTCGATAGTTGAAGTTCCATAGCTTTGAGCCATTACTTCTCACTCGCATTTGAAGTCCGCCGCCATCGAACAGTACGTAGTCCTTTTCCGCAGGCTTGGCAGATTTGATTTTGAGTTCAGAGAGGCGAACCGCTTGTGCGCACATTGGCATTCCAGGATGGAGTTGGCATTCCAAAAATTAGCACTATTGGGCTTGGAATGCCATTTGGAATGCCATAAAGCGTGGCTGTTCCTGGACGTCCGTGGACGCTGGTGGTGCTGAAGGCCCCGTATTTGCTGGATTTCAGGCACAAAAAAAGACGTCCGTGGACGTCTTTAGATGATGAAATGGTGGAGCC
>NZ_QUZT01000090.1 GCF_004682045.1 Pseudomonas nabeulensis | reverse complement strand
GTAAGGGCGGAACCCTAAGTGGCCGTTACCTAAATAACGGATATGTACACAGACCAAAGACTTCCAGCGCCTAACAAACAGCCATCGCAGGCAAGCCCACATTAGAGCGGTGTACATCCGGCAAGGCCTGGTCGCCTGACACATCGCCATCGGGAGCAAGCCCCCTCCCACATCAGGGCGGTGTACAACCGGTAAGACACGGTCGCATGATAGGCCGTCTTCGCGGGCAAGCCCGCTCCCACATGGATCGACGGCGTGTCATATCTGTCCCGCTCAACCCCGGAAACCAACCATGCGCATTACCTGCCTTCATACCGCCGCCAGCAACATCGCCGTATTTGACACAGCAGCCACCGCGCTCGGCATCAGCCCTGGCTTAATGCTGCATAAAGTACGTGCAGACCTGCTGGCGGCAGCAGAACACGCGGGGCAGTTGACCAGCGAGATCGCACAGGCCACCGCATCCGCGCTGCTCGACCTGGCTGAGCAAGCCGATGCAGTTGTACTCACCTGCTCAACCCTGGGCCCAGCGATTGAAACCCTTCACTCCACACGCGTCCCCATCCTGCGAACCGATGAAGCCCTCGCCGCCACAGCGCTCAAGGCGGTTGGCAAGGTCGTGGTGCTGTGCGCAGTGCAGACAACGCTGGAACCCACGTCACGGCTGTTTCACACCGCAGAGGTGCAATGGGTTCCAGGTGCCTGGGACTTGTTCAAGGCCGGTGACATCGACGGCTACCTGGCAACCATCGCCAAAGCCGCCGACCAGGCCTACACAGCAGGCGCCTCAGTGGTTGTATTGGCCCAGGCCTCGATGAGTGGCGCGGCCGCGCGCGTGACCGCAGGCCCGCCGCCCCTCACCAGCGCATCCGCCGGGCTGGCGGCCGCGCTTCAGGCCATCAGCCCACCGCCAACTCCACAACGCCATCCGTAAGGCGCACCAGCCACACCCGCAGGCGCTGATCCGGCGCCTCCAGGCATTGCCCGTCATGCAACCGGTAATGCTGTTTATAGATAGGCGCGGCCACCACCAATTCGCCCTTGATGCTGCCAATCAGCCCACGACCGATCACATTGGCGCCGGATTCCGGGTCGTGATTGTCGATGGCATACACCGTCTGCGCCTCGGCCGCAGGCAGGTAGAACAGCGCCACTTGCGCACCGTCCAGCCACACCACCACACCGGAATTGGTCACCAGGTCGTGTTCATTGCACACGGTTCTCCAGGTTGTCTGGCTCATCAGGCAATCTCCTCGACGACGGTAATCAGGTTGAGTTCGGTGGCCATGATGGGCCGGCGCTGACCGCGTTCTTGAACAAACTGCACACCCGGATCGGGGCGTTTGTCGTTGACGAACGTGCGGAAGCGCTTGAGTTTTTCCGGGTCTTTGAGGGCGTTGGCCCATTCGCATTCGTAGCGGTCGACGACCAGTTGCATCTGCGCCTCCAACTCGGCGCCGAGGCCGAGGCTGTCGTGGATGATCACGTCCTTGAGGAAATCCAGCCCGCCCTCCAGGCTCTCGCGCCACACCGAGGTGCGCTGTAGCTTGTCGGCGGTACGGATGTAGAACATCAGGAAACGGTCGATGTACTGGATCAGCGTGGCGTCATCCAGGTCAGTGGCAAACAACTCGGCATGCCGTGGGCGCATGCCACCGTTGCCGGAGATATACAGGTTCCAGCCCTTCTCGGTAGCGATCACCCCCACGTCCTTGCTCTGCGCCTCGGCGCACTCGCGGGTGCAACCGGACACCGCGAACTTGAGCTTGTGCGGCGAGCGCAAACCCTTGTAGCGATCCTCGATCAGCAGCGCCATTTTCACGCTGTCCTGCACGCCATAACGGCACCACGTGCTGCCCACACAGGACTTCACCGTGCGCGTGGACTTGCCATAGGCGTGCCCGGTTTCAAACCCGGCGGCGATCAGTTCGGCCCAGATGTCCGGCAGTTCATGCAACTGCGCGCCAAACAGGTCAATACGCTGGCCGCCGGTGATCTTGGTGTAGAGGTCGTATTTCTTCGCCACCTCGCCGATCACGATGAGTTTGTCGGCGGTGATCTCGCCGCCGGGAATACGCGGCACCACCGAGTAGGTGCCGTTCTTCTGCATGTTGGCCATGAAGGTGTCGTTGGTGTCCTGCAACGGCACGAGCGACGCGTCCATGATCGGCTGGTTCCAGCACGACGCCAGGATCGAACCCACCGCCGGTTTGCACACATCACAACCGATATGACCGCGGCCATGTTTGGCCAGTAACTCATCGAACGTGGTAATCCCTTCCACGCGCACCAGGGCATACAGTTCCTGGCGGGTGAAGGCGAAGTGTTCACACAGGCTTTTATCAACGCTGACGCCACGGGCGATCAGCTCATGCTCGAACACCTGCTTGAGCAACCCGGCGCAGCCGCCGCAACCGGTGCAGGCCTTGGTCTGGGCCTTGAGCAAGCCGAGGTCGCTGCAACCGCCATCGATGGCCGAGCAGATCGCGCCTTTGGTCACGTTGTGGCAGGAACACACGGTGGCCGACTCCGGCAAGGCGCCGGGGCCAAGGGTCGGGGCACCGGCGGTTGATGGCAGGATCAGGCTGGCCGGCTCCGCAGGCAACGCGATGCTGTTTTGCATGTATTGCAGCAAGGTGTCGTAGTAGCTGTTATCGCCCACCAGCACCGCGCCGATCACGTGCTTGCCACACGCGCTGATCACCAGGCGCCGGTAACTGGCGCTGGCCTCGTCGATAAATTGATAACTGCGGGCGCCGGGCGTATGGGCGTGGGCATCGCCAATGGAGCCTACGTCCACGCCAAGCAACTTGAGCTTGGTGGACATGTCCGCGCCGACAAAGGGCTCGGCGGTTTGCTCGCACAACAACGCAGCCACGCCACGGGCCATCTGGTAGCCGGGGGCGACCAGGCCGAACAGGCTGCCATTCCACGAGGCGCACTCGCCAATGGCGTAGATGTTCGGGTCGCTGCTTTTGCATTCGTCATTGATCACCACGCCGCCGCGCGGACCGATCTCCAGCCCGGCCTGGCGCGCCAATGCATCCTGGGCGCGGATGCCGGCGGAGAACACAATCAAGTCGGTTTCGAGGAATTCGTCGTTGGCGAAATTCATGCGATAGCGGTACTGCTCGCCCGCGCTGATGGACTGGGTGGCGCGAGACAAATGCACGCCGACACCCAGCCGCTCGATCTGCGCCTTGAGCGCCAAACCGCCGAAGTCATCCAGTTGCACCGGCATCAAGCGCGGCGCGAATTCCACCACGTGGGCTTCAAGACCGAGGCTTTTCAGAGCGTTGGCGGCTTCCAGGCCCAGCAGGCCACCGCCCACCACCACACCGCGCCGTGCGTTGCCGGCGGCCGCACGAATGGCATCCAAATCTTCCAGGGTGCGGTACACCAACCGCGAGTCACCTTCGGCGCCGTCGATGGGCGGCACGAAGGGATAAGAACCGGTGGCCAGCACCAACCTGTCATAGGCGACGCAACCGTCAGCAGTGATCACTTCGCTGCGGGCGCGGTCGATTTCCAGCACCGGCACGCCCAGGTGCAAGGTCACCCCCGGCGTCTGGTACAGCGATGCCTCGGACAACGCCAGCGACTCGGCATCGCGACCCGTGAAGTACTCCGACAAATGCACACGGTCATAGGCGCGCATCGGCTCTTCGCTGAATACGTGCAAGCGGTAGTGATCCAGCGCACCGCGCTCGATCAGTTGCGCCACACAATGGTGGCCGACCATGCCATTGCCGACGACGATCAGGGTTTTCAGACTGTTCATATTTTTAGCACCCGACAAAGCGCATCACGGTTTTAAAAAAGCAAAAAAAAACGCCTGAAACCTTACGGTTCCAGGCGTCTTTGCCTGTTCTTATGCGGTCTGGCCGCTTATGCCCGAGGCCTGCATTGGCCTGTCGATCGTCGTTGACCGAGGTGGGATGGTGAGTGAGCTTGCAGGCGGCGTGCCAATTGCCAAGTGGCCCAAAACAGTGGGCTCCAGTCACCAAACCTATCCACACCGCGCCTCTCCCTGGTGCACCTCGCCTCATAAAAGTGCACCTTTAAGTGTGCACCCTTGTAGTGAGCGGGCTTGTCCCGCGCTGGGCCGCGAAGCGGCCCCAAAACCAGACAATCAGGTTTTAACTGGCAGAACGCGCCGACTGAATTAGGGCCGCTTCGCAGCCCAGCGCGGGACAAGCCCGCTCACTACATTGGAAAATGTGCAGCTACAAAAGCTGGCGCGTGACTTGCTAGGGACTCTTCATCAAGCAGTCAACGCAGACTGCCCTCTCACGACAAAGGCGCCGTGCGACCCCCGTTTTTTACGGAGGGTCGCAAGGCGCCTTTTTTGTTTTCAGGATGACGGATGGCAAGCCAAAGCGTACGCAGCGTGTGTCCTTATTGTGGTGTCGGCTGCGGCATCATCATGCAGGTCGAACACAATAAAGTGGTCAAGGTGACCGGTGATAAAACCCACCCCACCAACTTCGGCCGTCTGTGCACCAAGGGCACCACCTGCGGCCAGGCCATCGCCGACGCCGGGCGCATGGACAGCGCCTATGTGCGCCAGGCCCGGGACCATGACCCGGTGCGCATCGCCATGGACACGGCCATCCGCGACACCGCCGCGCGTTTGCGCAAGATCCTCGACACCCACGGGCCGGATGCGCTGTCGTTCTATGTATCGGGGCAGATGTCACTGGAAGCCCAATACCTGGCCAATAAACTGGCCAAGGGTTTTGTGCGTACCAACAACATCGAATCCAACTCTCGCCTGTGCATGGCCAGTGCCGGCAGCGGGTACAAGCTCTCGCTGGGTTCGGATGGGCCGCCAGGGTCCTATGAAGACTTCGACCGCGCCGACCTGTTCTTCGTGATCGGCGCGAACATGGCCGACTGTCACCCGATCCTGTTTCTGCGCATGATGGACCGGGTCAAGGCCGGGGCGAAGCTGATCGTGGTCGACCCCCGTCGCAGCGCCACGGCGGACAAGGCCAACCTGTTCCTGCCGATCAAGCCCGGCACCGACCTCGCCTTGCTCAACGGCCTGCTGCACCTGCTGGTGAAAAACGGCCACACCGACCCGGATTTTATCGCTGCCTTTACCGAGGGCTGGGAGGCCATGCCGGACTTCCTCGAAGGCTACCCACCGCACACCGTCGCCGAATTGACCGGCCTGGCCGAAGCCGATATCCGCCAGGCCGCCGACATGATCGGCCAGGCCGCCGAGTGGATGAGCTGCTGGACCATGGGCCTCAACCAAAGCACCCACGGCACCTGGAACACCAACGCGCTGTGCAACCTGCACCTCGCCACCGGCGCCATCTGCCGCCCCGGCAGCGGGCCGTTTTCCCTTACCGGTCAACCCAATGCCATGGGCGGACGCGAGATGGGCTATATGGGGCCCGGCCTGCCGGGGCAACGCTCGGTGCTGGTAGAAGCCGACCGCGTCTTTATCGAAGACCTGTGGCAACTGCCCGAAGGCAGCCTGCCGCGCCAGGTCGGCGGCGGCACCGTGGCGATGTTCGAACAGATGGCCGCCGGGCAGATCAAGGCCTGCTGGATCATCTGCACCAACCCGGTGGCCAGCGCGCCCAATCGCCGCAACGTCATCGATGGCCTGCAAGCCGCCGAGCTGGTGATCACCCAGGACGCGTTCCTCGACACCGAAACCAACCGCTACGCCGACATCCTGTTACCGGGTGCGCTGTGGGCCGAAGCCGAAGGCGTGATGATCAACTCCGAGCGCAACCTGACGCTGATGCAAAAGGCCGTCGACGCACCGGGCGACACCTTGGCGGATTGGCAAATCATCGCCCGGGTCGCCTGCGAAATGGGCTTTGCCGAGGCCTTCACCTATACCAGCGCGTCCGAGGTGTTCGAAGAAATCAAACGCGCCTGGAACCCCAAGACCGGCTACGACATTCGCGGCGCCAGCCATGCACGCCTGCGGGAAAAACCCTTGCAGTGGCCGTGCGCATCCGCGGATGGCGCCGAGCGCAACCCGATCCGCTATCGGCAGGCAGACACGCTCAAATTCGCCACCGAAAACGGCAAGGGCCACTTCCTGCCCCGCCCCCATATGCCGCCAGCGGAAATGCCCAACGACGCCTTCCCCTTCGTGCTCAACACCGGCCGCTTGCAGCACCAATGGCACACCCTGACCAAGACCGGCAAGGTCGCCACCCTGAACAAACTCAACCCCGGCCCGTTCGTGGAACTGCACCCCGAGGACGCCGCCAGCCTGGGCATCAAGGACCAGGATTCGGTCGAGATCAAATCCCCACGCGGCCGTGCCGTGCTGCCCGCCGTGGTCACCGACCGCGTGCGCCAAGGCAACTGTTTTGCGCCCTTCCACTGGAACGATGTGTTCGGCGAACACCTGGCGATCAACGCCGTGACCAACGATGCCGTCGACCCGATTTCCTTGCAGCCGGAATTCAAGTTCTGCGCCGTGGCCCTGGCGCGGGTCGAGCTGATCGACCACCAGTTTCTCGACCATCCTTCCCCTAAAGCAGAGGACTCCACCATGGCGCGCCTCGACGCCTTCGCCGACATCGCCGGCATTCGTAACCTGACGCCACCGCCCCTGAGCGACAGTGAGCGTGTCTACCTCGCCGGTTTCTTGAGCGGCCTGCAATCCAACGCGGCGGCACTGGGCGTACCGGTATTGCCGGACAGTGCACCGCTGGCCAAGGATTCCCGTGTGTGGCTGAACGGCGTGCTCGGCGGTCTGTTCAGCCGCGCCGCCGAGGCCACCACGGCACCCTCCCCGGCCGTCACGCTGTTGTGGGCCTCGCAAACCGGCAACGCCGAAGCCCTGGCCGAGCGTTTTGCCAAGCGCTTGAGTGATGCAGGTATTGCCGTGGAACTGAGCGCCATGTCCGACTTTGCCCCCGGCAAACTGGCGACGACCCAAACCCTGGCCCTGATCAGCAGTACCTTTGGCGACGGCGACCCACCGGATAACGGTGAAGGTTTCTGGCACAGCCTCAACCGCAGCGACACGCGCCTGGAATCCTTGCGCTTTGCCGTCCTGGCCCTGGGCGACCCGAATTACGATCAGTTCTGCAAACACGGCAAACAACTCGATCAGCGTCTTCACGCACTGGGCGCCACCCGCCTGTTGGAACGGGTCGACTGCGACACCGAGTTCGAAGCCCCCGCTGACGCCTGGCTGGTGCGTTTCCAACAAAGCCTCACCCCGACAAAAGCCATTGCCCCAGCCACGCCTGCGGGTAAAACCAAGCTGCATGGGTCGCGGCTATTGCTCAACCGCCACCTGAACCCCCACAGCGCCCACAAGGAAACCCGCCAGTTCGCCCTGGACCTTACCGACTCGGGTCTGAGCTACGAGGCCGGCGATGCCCTGGGCGTAATGCCGCGCAACTGCCCGGCGCTGGTCAGCGAACTGCTCGACCTCACTCGCCTGGGGGGTGATACCCAGGTCAGCATCGAGACCTTTGGCGAGGTGCCCTTGCACCAGGCGCTCACCCAGCACTTCGAAATCGCCCGGCCGAGCCACGACAGCCTGGCGTTCATTGCCGAACGCAGCCGCAACCCTGCACTGAAAAACCTGCTGGAGCCGGAACGCAAAGCCGAATTGAAAGACTGGCTGTGGGGCAAGCAATTGGCGGATGTGTTGCAGGCATACCCTATCGATTGCTCAGCGGATGAATTGCTCGGCACCCTCAAGCGTCTGCAACCGCGTCTGTACTCGATTGCCTCCAGCGCCAAGGCGCACCCGCATGAAGTGCACCTCACCGTGGCCGCCGTGCGCTATGGCAAGCGCAAGGGCGTGTCCTCGACCTTCCTTGCCGACCGTGCAGACGAGGCCGAAGTGCCGTTGTTCGTGCAACCGTCCAAGCACTTTCGCACGCCCACTGACGGCGAGGTGCCGATGATCATGATCGGCCCCGGCACCGGGGTGGCGCCGTTTCGTGGTTTCTTGCAGGAACGTCGCGCCCTCGGTCATCAGGGCCGTAATTGGCTGTTCTTTGGCGAGCAGCACGCCGCCAGCGACTTCTACTACCAGGAAGAACTGCAAGGCCTGCAACGTGACGGCCTGCTTACCCACCTGAGCCTGGCGTTTTCCCGCGATCAGGCGCAGAAAATCTATGTGCAAGACCGTATCCGCGAACACGGCGCCGAGCTGTGGCGCTGGTTGCAGGATGGCGCCCGGCTGTATATCTGCGGGGATGCCAGTCGCATGGCCAAAGACGTCGACCTGGCCTTGCGTGAAGTCGCGCAACGCCACGGCGGGCTTGGCGTTGAGGGTGCCGTGGAGTACTGGCGACAGCTAAGCGAGCAGAAGCGTTATCTGCGTGATGTGTACTGATTGGATACAGAACAATCACCTATTTGTATTGTGTACAAAAAACCCTAAAGATTTATCGACGTCGAGCCGAAACAGCAGTGATAGCAGATCGCCAAGCCTCCGGCGGTCTGGCCGCCCTCTAGCTGATGGTCGTCTCGATGAAAATAAAAAATAAATTGGTACTGGCGTTTGTCTCTGTCGCGTTTATCCCGGTAAGCCTGGTGGCGGTGATCTCTGTCATGAACACACGGACCCAGGCGGTGGACCAGTTCATCGACGGCAGCACCCGGGAGATCCGACAGATCGACGGCAATATCCGCCAGTTCTTTGATGGCACTTTGCAGAACGTCGATCAGATGGCCGCTGATCCTGTATACACTTCTGTGAACACGCTGAAAGACTACCAACCGGCCAACGCCGCCAGCCAGCCAATGCCTGCGCCGGCGCAGCAGGTCATCGACCAGTTTGCACGCTACGGTGCCACCCACCCCGCCGCGGCTATCCTGTCCATTGGCCTGGAAGACGGCACCTACGCCAAATGGCCGGATGACCCGCAGCTGTCCAAGTACGATCCGCGCACCCGCCCCTGGTACAAAGCGGCAATGGCCAGCCCCGGCAAGACCGTGCGCACCCCTGCTTACTACTACGACAAGGACGACGTGGCCCTGGTAGGCACCGCACGCGCGTTGCTGGACAACACAGGCAAGGCCAAGGGCGTGTTCGTGGTCAGCGTGTCGCTGAAAAACCTCACCGAACTGGTCAAGAGCATCAAACTGGGTGAAAGCGGCTACGTGATGCTGATCGAGGACGGCGTGGTGCTGGTGGACCCGCGTGACGCCGCTCATAACTTCAAGCCGCTCAAAGACCTCGGCGCACCCTACGCGCACCTGGCCAACACCGCTCAAGGCTCCACCGAAGTTGAAATCAATGGCGTGCGCTACATGGCTAATATCTGGACCTCGCCCGGCCTGGGTTGGCGCTATATCGGGCTGATCGAGCACGGCGAAGTGATGGCCGAAGCCACACGCATGACGTACCTCACGGCCATCATCGTCGGGGTGCTGGTCCTGATCTTCGGCCTGATTGCCGCGGCGTTTTCCAAAGTGATCGTCAAACCCATTGGCCAGGTCAGTACCGGCTTGCAGTCCATTGCTCAGGGCGAAGGCGACCTGCGCCATGAATTGCAGGTGCAAGGCAAGGATGAAACCGCTGAACTGGCGGGCTGGTTCAACAAGTTTCTCGCGGCGATTCGCCAACTGATCCAGCATATTGGCGCCGCCTCGACCAACTTGCAGAACGCATCGAAGGTCAACAGCGAAGTGGCGCACAACATGAACGAGGCTGCGGGGCGTCAGCGTGAAGCGGTAGAACTGGTGTCCACCGCCTTTAACGAGATGGTCGCCACCGCCAACGAGGTCGCACGCTCGTGCAGTGGCGCGGCGGAGTCTGCGGAAAACGGCCACCGCCGTGTGGCCGAGGGCAAGCAGCAGATCGAAGTCACCACCGATAACGTCAACCGCCTGGGACGTCGCTTGACCGAATCATCCCAAGCCATGGTCGAGTTGGAAGCCGGTAGCCGCAGCATCAACCAGATCCTCGGCACCATCCGCGCAATTGCCGAACAGACCAACCTGCTGGCGCTTAACGCCGCCATCGAGGCCGCCCGCGCCGGTGATCAAGGCCGTGGGTTTGCCGTGGTCGCCGACGAAGTGCGCGCGCTGGCCAAGCGCACCTCCGACTCTACCGGCGAAATCGAACAACTGCTGGGCACCCTGGAAAACAAGACCCAGGAAGTCACGCAAAAAATGGGCAGTTGCCTGGACCTGTCGCGGGCCAGTGTGTCGTCCATCGAAAACGCGCGGGACAGCTTTGAGGGTATTCAGTTGTCGGTAAATGAGATCCGCGACCAGAACCTGCAGATCTCGGCCGCTGCCGAGGAGCAACACAGCGTCGCCGAAGAGATCAACCGGCATATCCAGCAGATCTACGACGAGGCGCGGCTGGTGGAAAACCTGGCGAACTCGGCGCAGGACGATTCGGGGCGGTTGTCCACGCTATCGGCTGAGTTGAATGGATTGGTGGGACGGTTCAAGTCATAAGCCTTGTGGGAGGGAGCTTGCTCCCGATGGCGGCGTGTCAGTCGGCACAACTACCCGCTGACCCACCGCCATCGGGGGCAAGCCCCCTCCCACATTTGGATATGTGCCGGGCCATGAAACCGAGTACACCGCTAATCCCTGTGGGAGGGGGCTTGCCCCCGATGGCGGTGGATCAGCTGGCAGGTGTACTGGCTGACTAGACGCCCTCGCAAGCAAGAAGTAACCGCCGCTACGCCGCGCGCCGCTGCCAATGCTCATAGAACGCCAAGGCCGCGACGTTTTTGTCTTTGGCCTCAAGCATGATGTCGAAACGGTCAATAAACTGCAGCGCGTAGTCATTGGTCCAGCGGTTCCACATCTGTGCGCTGTGGGCGTACAGGTCGCGCTTGGCCACCACCTTGAGCAGCGCGTCCATCTCCAGCTTGTGCTCGGCGTCAAAACCCAACTCCTGCAAGACTTCCTGGGGTTGGGAATAGTGCATGGTCGGGCGCACCCCGCGCCAACTGTCGATCACCCGGGCAACCCGTTCCGAATGGGGGTCGATGTAGTCGTTTTCATTGATCCAACAGTGGTGGATGTCCAGCACCACTGGCGCCAGATCGGCGACTTGCAGGCAATGGTCCAGGCCGTAGGTCCTCTCGTCGTTCTCGAAGGTAATGCAGTTACGCGCCACTTCCGACAGGCGCGACCACACCGCGCGGGTCCCCTCGACGCCGAGGCGACCGGCGATATGCACGTTGCACTTGAGGTCCTGGAACTGTCGCCCGTAACCCATCATGCGGATCATATCGGCGTGGTATTCGAATTCGGCCAGGCTGTTTTCCACCACGCCTGGGTTTTCCGAACCCAGCACACAGTATTGGCCGGGGTGGAATGACAGGCGGATATCCGAGGCACGGGCCAGCTCGCCGATGGCGGCGAAACCTTCGACCAATTGCTGTTGGATCGCCGGGTCTTGGTAGACGCCGGCCACTTTGGGGTGGCTGTAGAACGGCAGCAGGTCACTGCTCAGGCGCAGCATGCGCAGTGTGGGTGGCAACCCGGCAACGTAAGTCAGCAGCCGCAGTTGAGCGGCCAGGTTATGTGTGACGACCTCGACCAGTTTCTCGCGGGCCACCTGCGGCGCGACCCCGTCCATCCAGCGCAACGTGGTAGTACGCGGGTTGAACGGCCCCTCGATCAACTTCAGGGCGCTGGCCGAGAGCAGGCGCTCGGGGTGCTTGTATTGGCATGCAAAGCCGATGCGAGGGTGGGTCATGAAGGCGCCTGGCGGGGAAAAGGTGCGGGATGATACGGCGTTAGGCCGGGGCCGACCCAGGGGGTTCATAATATTTCGACACGTATCATGCTGAACTTTCTGACACGCGGTGCGTTCCTTTCCTATGCGCTGCTCCCGTTCAGGGGGCGTTGTACAAACAAGGAGCCGCCGTCCACATGACTACCCTTCCCGTCTACCGAACCGGCCCGGGGCCGCTGCACGCGACCTTGCTCGCCGGCACCGTGCCGCTGTTTCTCGGTGCCTTGCTCAGCGATATCGCCTACACCCAGACCTACCAGATTCAGTGGGCCAACTTCGCCTCCTGGCTGATTGCCGGTGCGCTGGTGTTCGCCGGCCTTGCGTTTCTGTTTGCGCTGGTCAATCTGTTCCGCACCGGGCTCAGGGCCGGGCAACCGGCACGTTATGTCGTGCTGTTGTTGGCCACCTGGGTGCTGGGCCTGGTCAATGCGTTCCAGCATGCCAAGGACGCCTATGCCTCGATGCCTACCGGCCTGGTGCTGTCGGCCATCGTGCTGGTGCTGACACTGGCCGCCACATGGACCGGCCTGCGTAGCGGAGGTGTCAAATGAAAACGTCCCACACCCTGACCGTATTGAGTGCAGCCCTGCTGCTGGCCGCCTGCGGTGGCGAAGGCGACAAGACCCAGGCCCGTGGCCCCGACCCCAAGCTGCCGGAACAACAAAGCAGCCTGCTGCCGAGCATGAAGATCGCCGAGCCCGCGCCGTGGGGCGATCAGAAACCCAAGGTGCCGGAGGGTTTCAGTGTCACGGCCATCGCCACCGACCTGGCGATTCCACGCCAGACCCTGGTGCTGCCCAACGGCGATATCCTGGTCGCCGAAGGCCGTGGCGGCAGCGCCGCCAAGCTCAAGCCCAAGGATGTGATCGCCAGCCTGATCAAGGCCGAGGGCAACACCAAGGTCAAGAGCGGTAACCGCCTGACGTTACTGCGCGATGCCGACGGCGACGGCACCTATGAAGTGAAGACGGTATTCGCCGACAACCTCAACGCGCCCTACGGCCTGGCCTATGCCAACGGCAAACTGTACGTGGCCAACCAGGATGCGCTGGTCAGCTTCGACTACGCCGATGGCCAGACCAAGGCAAGCGGCCCGCCGTCCAAAGTCACCGACCTGCCGGCGCAGATCAATCACCACTGGACCAAATCCCTGGCCGTGAGCGCCGATGGCAGCCAGCTCTACGTAGGGATCGGCTCCAACAGCAACGTGACTGAACGTGGCATGGAAGTGGAGATCGACCGGGCGATGGTCTGGCAGATCGACGCCACTACCGGCGCGCACAAACCCTACGCAACGGGCCTGCGCAACCCGACGGCGCTGACCATCCAACCCGACTCCGGCCAACTGTGGACCGTGGTCAACGAGCGCGACGAACTGGGCCCCGACCTGGTGCCGGACTACCTGACGTCGGTGCGCGAAGGCGCGTTCTACGGCTGGCCCTATAGCTATTGGGGCCAGAACGTCGACCCACGCGCCCAACCGCAGAACCCGGCCAAGGTGGCGGCGGCGATCAAGCCGGATTACAGCCTCGGCTCCCACGTGGCCGCGCTGGGGGTGGACTTTTCCATCCCGCAAATGGGCGAGCAATTTGCCGATGGCGTGTTCGTCGGCGAGCACGGCAGCTGGAACCGCGAGAACCCGGTGGGCTACAAAGTGATCTTTGTGCCATTTAGCAATGGCAAGCCGTCCGGCGAGCCAATTGACTTCGCCACCGGCTTTCGCGGTGATGATGGCAAGACCCGTGGCCGCCCGGTGGGCGTGACGGTGGATCCGAAAGGTGCGCTGATTATTGCCGATGACTTGGCCAATACCATTTGGCGGGTGACGCGTAACCGCTAAGTAAACTGTTTGACATGATTGCCTGAGGCAACAATATAATTGCCTCAGGCAACCATATCGAGCATCCACCATGTCCACTCCCCTGCTTGTCGAACGCGCCGGCATCGTGCGCGGCTTCAACCGCTTCTATACCCACCAGATTGGCGTGCTGCAGGAACACCTGCTGCAAAGCGATTTTTCCCTGACTGAAATCCGCGTGATGTACGAGCTGTCTTCAAGGGGCGACCTCACCAGCGCCGACCTGTGCCAGATGCTCAGCTTGGACGCGGGTTACTTGAGCCGGTTGGTGGGCGGCCTGGAAAAGAAAGGCCTGATCCAGAAAGTGCGTTCCACCACCGATGCCCGTGCCGTGCAATTGCACCTCAGCGACCTGGGTCGCTCGGTGCTGAGCCCATTGGAGCAGCAGACCCAACAGGAAGTGATCGCCCTGCTGCAAGCCTTGCCTGAACAGCAGCAACAGCAACTCACGGCCTCCATGCAACGCATCCAGGCCCTGCTGCAAGGCACGCCGCCGAGCTATTTGCTGCGTGACCCACAACCGGGCGATATGGGCCTGGTGGTACAGCAGCAAACGGCACTGTATGCCCGCGAGTACAATTGGAATTGGGAGTTCGAGGCGCTGATCGCGGAGATTGTCGCCAAGTACCTGAGGGAGTTCGACCCGGCGCGGGAACGCTGCTGGATCGCCGAAAAAGACGGCGTGATGGTGGGCTCGGTGTTCGTGATCCGCCATGACGACACCACGGCCAAGCTGCGCATGTTGTACGTGGACGCCAGCGCACGGGGCATGGGCATTGGCCAGCGCCTGGTGGATGAGTGCCTGCGTTTTGCCCGCCATGCCGGCTACACCCGCATGCTGCTGTGGACGGTGGACATCCTCACCGATGCCCGCAAGCTCTATCAAAAGGCCGGGTTTGAACTGATCGAGGAAGAGCCGGTGGAAAGTTTCGGTAAGTCCCTGGTCAGCCAGACCTGGGCGCGAGCGCTGTGAGTCGCGCCCGCGCCGTCGTTTTATAGATCGGTGATTTCCTTGTGGCGCGGCACCAGCGTCTTCATCACGCTCCACGCCACGAGGTAAGCCAGCGCGCAGATCGCGAACATGATCATGTAGCCGGTATGAATGTCATTGATCGACTTGTAGTAGTCGAACACCCAACCGCCGATCTTGGTCATTACCACCCCGCCAAGGCCGCCGGCCATGCCGCCGATACCCACCACCGACGCCACGGTTTTCTGCGGGAACATGTCGGACACGGTGGTGAAGATATTGCACGACCACGCCTGATGCGCCGAGGCGCCCACGCCGATCAGCAACACCGGCACCCAGAAGCTGATATAGCCCAGCGGCTGTGCCAGCAGCACCACCAACGGGAACAACGCGATCACCAACATGGCCTTCATGCGCCCGTCATACGGTGCATCGCCACGGGCCATAAAGTAGCTGGGAAACCAGCCGCCGCCGATGCTGCCGACCATGGTCATGCTGTACAGCACCGCCAGCGGCATCACGATATCGGCGCCTTTCATGCCGTATTGCGCCGATAGGTAGGTGGGCAGCCAGAACAGGAAGAACCACCACACGCCGTCGGTCATGAACTTGCCGAAGGCAAACGCCCAGGTCTGGCGGTAGGTGAGCAATTTGAACCAGGAGACTTTTTTCTGCACCGCGCCAGCAACTGCGGGGGTGTGCGCCTGTACGGGGGAGTCGCTGCGGATATAGGCCAGTTCTTCGGCCGACAGGCGCTTTTGCTGCTCGGGCTTTTCATAGAGGGCCGCCCACACGGCGACCCACAAGAAGCCCAACATGCCGATCACCATAAAGGCCGCTTCCCAGCCCCACAGCCCGGCAATCAACGGCACACAGATCGGCGCCAGGATCGCACCGACGTTGGCCCCGGAGTTGAAAATACCAGTGGCCAGTGAGCGCTCTTTCTTGGGGAAATACTCGGCGGTGGCCTTGATCGCAATCGGAAAGTTACCCGCCTCGCCAATCGCCAACACCGCTCGGGACAGCATAAAGCCGGCAATCGACACCGGAATCACCGCCAAGCCGACGGCAGTGCTGATCGCCGCGATGCCCTCGCCCATCTGCACCGAAAACGCATGCATGATCGCGCCGGTGGACCACACGCCAATCGCCACGACATAGGCGGCCTTGGTGCCGATCCTGTCGACAAAACGCCCGGCGAACAGCATGGAGATGGCGTAGACGAACTGGAACACCGCAGCAATGTTGGCGTAGTCGGTGTTGCTCCAGCCAAATTGCGTGGACAGTTGCGGCGCCAACAGGCTCAGCACCTGGCGGTCGAGGTAGTTGACGGTGGTGGCGAAGAACAGCATCGCGCAGATGGTCCAGCGATAGTTGCCTACCGCCTGGCCAACGCGATGAGCGTTGATGGGCTCGTTCAAGTTCATGGGCATCACTTTTTTATTTTTGTTAGGTAGGACATATGTAACGTCATATGTCGTCGTACAACTGCGACTTTTATATCGGGGTGGTTGAGCGGTGTCAATCTGAATACGGGGACTTCGTGAAAGTAGTTATAGGATGACTTCGCTCAATTCGCGTAAATGCCTGATCGTCAGCAAAAAATTGAATTTAGCGGTGAATTATTTCGTGTCGGCTTGTATCTGAACTGACAGAGCGGTGCCATCGCCACGATGGCACCTCCCCTGTTCAGCTTTAGAGTAGTCCCCATGAAATCTCGCAAGAAAAGCGTCAACCCCATCGGGTTGAAGGACATCACCATCGTCGACGACGCCAAGATGCGCAAGGCGATCACCGCCGCCGCGCTGGGCAACGCCATGGAATGGTTCGACTTTGGCGTGTATGGCTTCGTCGCCTATGTACTGGGCAAGGTGTTCTTCCCCGACGCTTCCCCCAGCGTGCAAATGATCGCCGCACTGGCGACCTTCTCCGTCCCCTTCCTGATTCGTCCCCTGGGCGGTCTGTTCTTCGGTGCGTTGGGCGATAAATACGGGCGACAAAAAGTCCTTGCCGCCACCATCGTGATCATGTCCCTGAGCACCTTTGCCATCGGCCTGATCCCCGGTTACGCCTCGATTGGCATCTGGGCACCGATCCTGTTGCTGCTGTGCAAAATGGCCCAGGGCTTCTCGGTGGGCGGTGAATATACCGGCGCCTCGATCTTCGTCGCCGAATACGCACCAGACCGCAAACGCGGGTTCCTGGGCAGCTGGCTGGACTTCGGCTCCATCGCCGGTTTCGTATTGGGTGCCGGCGTGGTGGTACTGATTTCCAGCGTCCTCGGTGAGGCGGCCTTTGAAGAATGGGGCTGGCGCCTGCCGTTCTTCCTTGCCCTGCCCCTGGGCATCATCGGCCTGTACCTGCGCCATGCGCTGGAAGAGACTCCAGCATTCCAACAGCATGTCGACAAGCTCGAACAAGGCGACCGCGAAGGCCTGAGCCATGGCCCCAAAGTCTCGTTCAAGGAAATCGCCACCAAGCATTGGCGCAGCCTGTTGACCTGCATCGGGATCGTCGCGGCCACCAACGTGACGTACTACATGCTGCTCACGTACATGCCGAGCTACCTGTCGCACAACCTGCACTACGCGGAAAACAGCGGCGTGCTGATCATCATCGCGATCATGGTCGGCATGCTGTTTGTGCAGCCGTTCATTGGGTTTGTCAGCGATAAAGTCGGCCGCAAGCCGTTCATTATTGCCGGTAGCATCGGGTTGCTGTTCCTGGCGATCCCGGCCTTTATGTTGATCACCAGCGGCAAGATCGGCCTGATCTTCGCCGGCCTGCTGATCCTGGCCGTGGTGCTGAACTTCTTTATCGGCGTGATGGCGTCGACTCTGCCTGCGATGTTCCCTACGCACCTGCGCTACAGCGCCTTGGCCAGTGCGTTCAACGTCTCGGTATTGATCGCCGGCGTCACCCCAACCGCCGTGGCCTGGCTGGTGGAAAGCACCAACGACCTGTACATGCCCGCCTACTACCTGATGGTGTTCGCCGTGGTCGGCCTGATCACCGGCCTGACCATGAAGGAAACCGCCAACCGCCCGCTACGCGGCGCCGCACCGGCAGCGTCGGACATGGAAGAAGCCAAGGAGTTGTTGCAGGAACATCACGACAACATCGAGCAGAAAATCGAAGACATCGACGCCGAGATTGCCGAGCTGGAAGCCAAGCGCAAAAACCTGGTGCAGCAGCATCCGCGGATTAACTGAGTGTCTGCACTACCAGACACATAAAGAACCCGATGTGGGAGGGGGCTTGCCCCCGATGAGGGAGTGTCAGTTAACTAATTTGTAGCTGACACACCGTAATCGGGGGCAAGCCCCCTCCCACATTTCCAAGCGAGCTCACTTCTGAAATTTCGCAGTCACCGGAAAAAATGACTCGGCGTCTTGCCAAACTGCTTCTTGAACATGCTGGTAAACGCACTGGGGCTGTCATAACCCAACTCCAGCGCCACATCGATAATCTTCTCCCCCACCGCAATCCGCTCCAGCGCCAATAACAACCGCGCCTGTTGCCGCCACTGGCCGAACGTCATCCCGGTTTCCTTGCGAAACAACCGCTGGATGGTCTTCTGGTCCAGGTCCAGGCGCGCGCTCCAGTCCGCCACGGTCGAGGCATCCCCCGGATCTTGCTGCAACGCCTGGCAAATGCGGTTCACGCGCCCGTCAGCCGGTTGCGGCAACGACAAAGGCAAGGCCGGCAACATCGCCAGTTCATCGAGGATCAAGTGCATGATCCGCGCATCACGGGAGTCTTCGGCATACGGCGGTTTGAGGCTGACCGAGGCCTTGATCAGCTCGCTCAGCAACGGCGAGATGCTCACCGTCTTCGGTTCACTGGGCATGTTCGGGAAGCGGTCCGGGCGCACAAACACGCTGCGCATTTTGAGCGCGCCCACACAACGCAAAGAATGCACTTGCCCACTGGGCATCCAGATGCCACGGTTGGGCGGCACGGTCCATTGATTGAGCGCCGAGTACACCACCATCACACCCTCAATGGCGTAGAGCAGTTGGTGCTTCTCATGGCTGTGGTCAGGGATCACCCAGTTTTCGGGGTAGTCGGTGGCCGAACTGATCACAGCCCAGTCGCCTTCGTTGATCTCCTGCAAAAATTTATCCAGTGATTTGACCATTTCGCCCTTTTTGCGATGATTGCTGCCCGAATTTCGCGAGACAGGCATTTGTGGCAAATCTAGCATGAACGCCGAATCATTTTGAAATAGATGACGGGCTCAAGTACTCGTCATCTTTGTTTGCTGCCTTGTATGGAATGCCTGCATGTCGACCCTTACTGCGTCACCCGCTGCTGCAACCAGTACGCCCCAGACAAGCCCCTTGGTCATGCGCATCCTCGGTGCGTGCGCCCTGGCGCATTTGATCAATGACTTGATCCAGGCCGTGCTGCCGTCGATCTACCCGATGCTCAAGGCCAACTACGGCCTGAGCTTCGCCCAGGTCGGCCTGATCACCCTGACCTTCCAACTCACCGCATCCCTGCTGCAACCCTGGATCGGCTACCACACGGACCGCCACCCCAAACCCTGGCTGCTGCCGGCGGGCATGGTGTGCACCTTGATCGGCATCCTGATGCTGGCGTTTGTCGGCAGCTTCCCGTTGATACTCCTGGCAGCCGGCCTGGTGGGCGTGGGCTCCTCGACCTTCCACCCGGAAACCTCCCGCGTTGCGCGCCTGGCCTCCGGCGGGCGCTTCGGCCTGGCGCAATCGACCTTCCAGGTCGGCGGCAACACCGGCAGCGCGTTCGGTCCGTTGCTGGCGGCCGCGATCATCATCCCCTACGGTCAGGGCCATATCGCCTGGTTCGGTTTGTTTGCGGTGTTCGCGATCATGGTGCTGTACGGCCTGAGCCGCTGGTATCGCAACCACCTCAACCTGTTCAAGCTCAAGCAAGGCGGCAAGGCGACCCACGGTTTGTCCAAGGGCCGCGTGACGTTTGCCCTGGTGATCCTGGCTGTCTTGGTGTTCTCCAAGTACTTCTACATGACCAGCCTGACCAGCTACTTCACCTTCTACCTGATCGAGAAGTTCCACCTGTCGGTGGCCAGCTCTCAGATGTACCTGTTCCTGTTCCTCGGCGCAGTGGCGGTTGGCACCTTCGCGGGCGGCCCGATTGGCGACCGGATCGGTCGTAAGAAAGTCATCTGGTTCTCGATTCTGGGGGCTGCGCCCTTCACCCTGGCCCTGCCCTACGTAGACCTGTTCTGGACGGCGGTGCTGAGTGTGATGATCGGTTTCATCCTCTCGTCGGCATTCTCGGCCATTGTGGTGTTCGCCCAGGAACTGGTGCCGGGCAATGTGGGCATGATTGCCGGGATTTTCTTCGGCCTGATGTTCGGCTTTGGCGGCATCGGCGCGGCCTTGCTGGGCTTGCTGGCCGACAACCACGGCATTGAGTACGTGTACCAGCTGTGTTCGTTCCTGCCGCTGGTGGGCATCCTGACGATCTTGTTGCCGTCGACCAAAGGCGTCTAGACCGCCGATCATCGGGCTGGCCGTGTGCCAGCACGAAGATTGTTCTGAAAAACCTGCGTGTGCGCTTACAATCCCGTTTTTGAACGCACACCAGGCAGACCCGGCAAGACATGACGCTCGACCCTCCTACGATTTTGGCCCTCACGGTGGCCCTCGCCGCCGCCGCCGCCCTGTACCTGGCCATTGAATGGCGTAGCGTGCGCGAACCTTCGCTGCTGTTCTGGAGCGCGGGTTTCGCCACAATTACGGTCGGCTCCACCTTGGCCTTGCTACGCACTAACGGCTTCCTGGTGGTGGGCATCTGGTTCGCCAATGGCCTGTTGGTGACCGCACACTTCCTGTTTCTGCTCGGTGTGGCGCGGTTTACCCAGGCGAACCTGTCACGACTGTGGTTGCTGTTGCCCGCCATCTGGTTCGCCATGCTGATGTTGCCCATTGACCTGGCGTGGTCCAAAGCCATGCTCGGCGTGCAATCGCTGCTGGTGGCCCTGCCTACCCTGCGTGCCAGTTTCCTGCTGCGGCCCCACGGCAAATCCCTCAGTATTGGCGCGGTGCAGCTGCGCTATGTGCTGCTGTTCCACGGCGCGTTCTACGTGGCCAAGGCGCTGTCGGTGATGATCCCCGGCACCTTGATCGACCTGGCGTCGTTCAAGGGCGAGATCATCCAGATTTCCCTGGTGGAAGGCGCGATGGCAATCATGCTGATAGCCCTGTCGATGACCGGCTCCGAACGCTACCGCCGCGAACAGCAGATCGCCCGCCTCGCCGCCCGCGACCCGCTGACTGCTCTGTACAACCGCCGCGCCCTGGACCTGCGCGCCCCGCGCGTGCTGGGCCAGGTATCCCCCTCACAACCGGGCGCCCTGCTGCTGATCGATATCGACAACTTCAAGCTGGTCAACGACCTGTTCGGCCACACCGCCGGCGACCGCTTGCTGATCGCCCTCAGCGAAATGATCCGCAGCCTGGTGCCCCGTGGCTCGCTGGTCGCACGGCTGGGTGGCGATGAATTCGTCATCCTGTTCAACCACGCCACCACCGAACAGATCGTCGAATTGGGCAGCAGCCTGCGCGAGCAATTTTATCAACTCGCCTCGCAAACCTTTTCCACCCCGGAAGCGGTGACGCTGAGCATCGGCGCCAACCTCTTCGACCAGCCGCCGCCGAGCTTGGCGGCGCTGATTGAACAAGGGGATACCACGCTGTATGAGACCAAGCGTGGTGGGCGGGACA
>NZ_QUZT01000089.1 GCF_004682045.1 Pseudomonas nabeulensis | reverse complement strand
CCATAATCAGCCGTTACCGAAATAACGGATATGTACACCAACAAAACCCATCAAGACCAACCCCCCCGCCAACACCTGACTCCCCGCATAAAACAAAAACAAATCCTGAACACTCCACTGCGCATCCAACAACACCCCCGCCACCGTGGGCGACACAATCGCCCCCAACCGCCCAGTGGCCAGCACCAACCCCACCCCCCGTGTACGCACCGGCGTGGCAAACGCCTGGGGCGCCATCACAAATAGCGCCGCAATCGCCCCATACAGCAACAGCCCGGCACACAACCCCGCGACCGCCGCCAACACCGGCACACGCGTGGCCGCCACCATCAGCACAAGCAGCAATGCGTCCAACAACAGGCAACCCAGTAGCAACCGGTGACACCCGCAGCGATTGGCCGCCAACCCCACCAGTAACGCCCCCAGCATCCCGCCGACAGTCAGGAGCATGCCGCCCGTCACGCCATGGTGTTCAGAAAACCCACCCTGGGTCAGCAGGATCGGCGTCCAACTCATCACAAAGTAAAATCCGAACATCAGCAAAAAACACACCCCCGCCAGCGACAGGGTCCAGCGCCAATGCCCGTCGTTAAACAGGTGCCGATACTCCATCCCAGGGCGATCCAGCTTCAGCACCGGCGACTCGCGCAGCCACAGCACGCCAGCCGACCCGGCCACCAGCGTCAGCCCGCCGCCGGCCAGGAACACATAACGCCACCCCACGCTGTCATTAAGCACGTGGGCCAGCGCGCCGCCCAGTGTCGCGCCCAGGGCAAAGGCCACCGACTGCAACGCAATCGCCAGGCCCCGCCGGTGGGGCGGGGCATATTCGTGGGTCAACACATTGGCCCCCACCAACACCGCGCCAACGCCGATACCGGTCAGCACACGCCAGCACACCAGGCTGTACAAGCCCTGGCTCCAGAACGACAACACCATGGCCACGCCGCTGAGCAATAGGCTGGCCAACAGCATCGGCCGACGACCATGGCGGTCTGCCAGGGGCGCGGCAAACATCGAACCACAGGCCATGCCCACCAGGCTGGCACTGAGCAACAGGCCGATCTGCGCGCCATTCAACGCCCACTGCGTCGCCACCCGGCTGACCGTGAACGCCATCGCCATTGCGTCCAGCCCGTCGATCACGTTGAACAGCATGCACAGACCCACCACGGCCCACGCCGCGCGCGACGTCGCAATACTGCCCATGCCCTCGCTGATTACCTGCCCACTCATCGGTGCCTGTTCCCGCCTTTATCGATTGCAGATGGCAGCATTCGGCGGCTGCGCTGGCAAGTCATACATAGGTATCGACCGACACCTACGTGCAATCGCCCAGGGGTCAGCGCGATGGTCTGATCGCTGCGCCCGGGCCGTGTTGGCCCGTTGATCGACAGGAGAGTCATCATGCTTGCCGCTTCGTCCGCGTTATTCCGGCTTCGCTGCCGGGTTTCATTGTTCGGCCTTGCGCTGCTCGCCGGTAGTGCGGGCGCCTGGGCTGCTTCCGATGCCATCCGCCCGTACCGCATTCATGTGGATGACGCGCAACTGGCGGACCTGCACAAACGCATCGCCGCCACCCGCTGGCCCGACAAAGAAACGGTCAACGACACGTCCCAAGGCGTGCAACTGGCCCAGGTGCAGGCGCTGGTCAAGTACTGGGGCAACGGCTACGACTGGCGCAAGGCCGAGGCCAGGCTCAATGCGCTGCCGGAGTTCATCACCACTATCGACGGCGTGGACATCCAGTTCATCCACGTGCGCTCGCGCAACCCCAACGCCATGCCGCTGATCCTGACCCACGGTTGGCCGGGATCGCAATTCGAATTTCTCAAGACCATCGGCCCGCTCACCGACCCGGTGGCCTACGGCGGGCGCGTGGAAGACTCCTTCGACGTGGTCATCCCATCCATCCCCGGCCACGGTTTTTCCGGCAAACCCACCGAACTGGGCTGGGGCCCGGACCGTGTCGCCAAGGCCTGGGATGTGCTGATGAAACGCCTTGGCTACAAGCACTACGTGTCCCAGGGCGGTGACCATGGTTCGGTGATCTCCGATGCCTTGGGGCGCCTGTCGCCACCCGGTCTGTTGGGCATCCACCTGAACATGCCGGCCACCGTCCCCCCTGAGTTGGTCAAGCCGATCAACAGTGGCGAACCGGCCCCGGCAAACCTGACCGAGCCTGAGCGCACGGCGTACAACGCGCTGAGCACCTTCTTCGGGCGCAACGCCGCCTACGGCGCAATGATGGTGACCCGCCCGCAAACCATCGGCTACCTGCTGGCCGACTCACCGGCGGGCACGGCGGCCTGGATGTACGAGAAATTCGCCGCCTGGACCGACAGTGGTGGCCAGCCCGAGCGCGTACTCAGCCGCGATGAAATGCTCGACGACATCAGCCTGTACTGGCTGACCAACACCGGAGCGTCGTCATCGCGGTTCTATTGGGAGAACAACAACAATAACTTCAGCGCCGTGGCGCAGAAGACCGACACCATCAAGGTGCCGGTGGGCATCACCGTGTTCCCCCATGAGATCTACCAGGCGCCGAAAACCTGGGCGCAGCGCGCTTATCCGTCGTTGTCCTACTACAGCCAGGTCAGCAAGGGCGGGCACTTCGCCGCGTGGGAACAGCCGCAATTGTTCAGTGAAGAACTGCGCGAGGCGTTCCGACCGTTGCGTGCGGCGGCTAAGTAACCCCTTCGCCCAGGCGCGCCATCAACTGGCGCAGGTCCTGGGTGTCGAAGCCTTCCGACCACTGTTCGCGGCACTGGCTCAGCAACTGCCGGGCCTCGTTGCCGCGACCCTGGGCCTGCCACAACGCGGCCAGGTCCATCGAACTGCGTAACGCCCAGCTGCGTGAGCCTTGTTGTTGGCTCAGTGCCAGGGATTCCTCCAACAAGGCCTCGGCTGCATCGCTTGTCTGGATACTGGCCTTGATGCGCAACAGTTCAGGCAGGGCGAAGGCGTCGCCGCTGTGGCGACAATGCGCGATGGTGGCGTCGACCTGTGCCAGTGCCTTGTCGCGCTGACCATTCAGGATCAAGCCCTCGGTGAGGGCCATTTCCAGGGGCGTGGTCAGCAGTTCGTAACGCATGCTGTGCAGGCGCGGCAACGTCTCTTCCAGCACGCTGACGGCATCGCCGGGTTGCCCCGCGCGAATCGCAATGGCCGCGCCAATGCCCATGGCCGCTGCGACGTAGGGCCCGAACGCGTTGGCCTCGGCAATTGTGCGGAAGGTATCCAGGCCCTCGGCGGCGCGTTCCAGGTCGCCGGTCCAGAGATAGATCTGCAGGGTCCACACCAGTGCAATGCAATAGGTGGCCGCGTGGTCCAGCGTGGCGGCTTGCGCCTCGACCTGCTCGGCACCTTGCCGGGCCTGATCGGGGTAACCCATCAGCCATAACGTGCGCGCCAGCGCCAGGCCGGTGCGGTTGCGGTGGTCGAACCCGTAGTGGATGGTGAGGCTGCGCTCGGACGGCAAGCTGTTGCGCAGCGAATGCTCCAACGCCTGGCGTGCGCGCTCCTGGTTACCCAGCAGGTGATAGGAAATTCCGGCCAGGGATGCGGCCACGGCGATGGCTTCGGGCTGATCAATCAACGCACCGACCTCCACCGCACGCTCGGCCCACGCCAGGGAACTGGCAAAGTCACCGACGCGTTCATAGAAGATTTGCAGGCGCCCCAGCAGGCGCAATTGCGCGGCGTGGTCGCCCAGGCTCACGGCAATGTCCAGGGCGCGCAACAAGGCTTTTTCGGCGGCGGCGCTGTTGCCCTGGGTGAACATCAGCACCAGGCCCAAGGCGGCTTGCAGTTCCATTTCGGTAGGGGTGCCGAAGTAACCGAGTTCCAGCAGTTCGGTGGCGCGGGTGCACCAGGTGCGGCATTCCACCAGCAACGAGAAATGCAGGAACAACTGTGCGCTGGCCGCCGCCAGCGGCAAGGCCAGGCCGGGATCGCCCTGGGGGCCGAAGCTCCATTCGAGGGCGCTGCGGATATTGCCCAGTTGGCAGCCCAGCCGTGCGGAGCTGGCGAAGATTTCGTGGGGGCTGTCGCCCAGGTGCTTGAGTTGCTCCATCAGGTACGCCGCATGCCGGAACGCCAGGGCGTGCATCTCCGAGGGGCCACGTAGCTGGAGTTTTTCCCGCGCATAGGCGCGAGTCATTTCCAGCAAACGGTAAGAGCCCGTGAAGTTACTGCGGTCCACGGTGACCAGGCCCTTGGCGGCCAGTTCATCCAGGATGGCCGCCACGGTCATGGGGGCGATCCAGTCATCGGCGGCAATGTGCGAAGCGCCGTCGAGACCAAACGGCCCGACAAACACCGCCAGGCGATCAAACACCAGGCGCTCGTCGGCCGACAGCAAGTCGTAGCTCCAGTCGAGCATCGAGCGCAGCGTCTGATGGCGTGGCGAAGCCGTGCGGCGCCCGGCCCAGCCGAGGGAAAAGCGCTCGCCGAGCATGGCGTGGGTGGCGTGTACGCCATGCACGGCCACGCGCACAGCGGCCAGTTCAATCGGCAGCGCCATGCCTTCCAGGCGTTGGCACATGTCGGCGATCAAGTGGGTATCGCCGGGTGCCAGGGCCAAAGCGGCGTTGCTTGAGGACACCCGTTCGATAAACAGCTGCACGGCGGGAAATGCCAGCAGTTGTTCGCCGCTCAAGTCCTGCCAGTCGGCGGGAAACGCCAACGGGCTCAAGCGATGCACATGCTCGCCGCGCGCCCGCAGGGGTTCGCGACTGGTGGCGAGGATGGCGACGGCCGGGGCCACGTCCTTGATTTGCTCGACGATGGCGCAGACCGCATCGATCAGGTGTTCGCAGTTATCGAGGACCAGCAGCAGGTGTTGCGGGCGCAGATGCGCGAGCAGCACAAACATCGGCTCTTCGGCCTGCACCGCAATACCCAGCGCACCGGCGAGGGCGAAGGGCACCAGCGCTGCATCTTCGACCTGGGCCAGGTCGACGAAGTGCACGGCATCGTCCCCGGCGCGGCGGTGGCCGACTTCCACCGCGAGGCTGGTCTTGCCCACGCCACCGGGGCCGACGATGGTGAACAGCTTGGGTTGCAGCAAGCGATCCAGCACCAGTGCCACATCGACGTCGCGACCAATCAGGCTCGGGCGCGGCGGCAGGCCACCGACATTACGTTTGATTTTCTGCGGGGCGGGCAGGTCGGCGGGCGTGCGCTCGAGGGGTGCCACGAAGGCATAACCCACGCCCGTCTGGGTATTGATATAGCGCGCCCCGTCTTCGCCATCGCCGAGAATGCGGCGCAGCCCGGTCATGTGGAAGCGCAGGCTGCCTTCTTCGACGACGATATCGGGCCATACCAGGCTGATCAACTCGCGCTTGGACACCACGCGGCCGGGGCGTTCGAGCAGGGCGATCAGCAGGTCGAGCGCCCGCCCGCCGATGTCGACCACCGCATCATCGCGGGTCAGCAGGCGCTTGCCGGGCACCACGCGGAACGGGCCGAAGGCGAAGTGCAAAACCGCGGGATCGTGCAGGTCGTCAGGGGCGGGCGCCACGGTCATCACGCTCTCGAACAAGTGGGGGTGTTGGACGGTCCTGGCATGATAGGTGTTTTAACGCTGCATTCAAGTGCGCAAGGCCGCGTGGCGGGGCTCTGCGCCGTGTCTGGCCGGCTTGAGGGCGGGCGTCAGGCACAGCATGAACACCAGCACTGCGAACAGCATCACATAAGCCAGGGTGTAATTGCCGGTGTGGTCACGCAGGGCACCAAAGCTCAGCGGGCCGAGGGCGGCGACCAGGTAGCCGATAAACAGCATGAACACGGTCCAGGCGCCAGCCTCTGCCGGGGAGGTGGCGTTGTCCAACGGCAGTGTCATGCCCACGGTGAACGACATGCCCAGGCCCACCGACACCAGCAGCACATACAGCGTCGGCCACGCCGCAGGGGCGAACGCCATGCCGGCGGTGCCGAGCAGGGCCAGCAGCGTACACAGCGCCAGCAGGCCACGACGGTCGTGGGCCTTGCCGGGGATCAGGCCGGCGCCGACGCTGGCCACGGCAAACACCGCCGTAAACAGCCCGAGCAACGCGCCCGATGGCAAGGTGGTGACGGCCGTCTCGGTGGACGCTGGCGCGAGCCAGGCAAACAGCGCGTACACCACAAATTGACTGGCCCCGAAGTACAGCGCCACCAGCCAGGCCTGCGGGTTGCCCCATGGCAGCCGCACCGAGCGCACCGGTTGCGCGCTGGCCTTGGGCGCGCCGCTGGCGAAACGCCGGGCCATCCACAGCCAACTGATCACCGCCGTGACACACAACAGGCTCCACACCCCGGCGCCCACGCGCCAGCTCTGGGCAAGCTCGCTGATGGGCGCGGTGAACAGCGCAGACAGGGTGGCCCCCACGCTCAGGCCAGCGGCATAAATGCCCATGAAAAACGCAGGCCGGTGAGGAAAGTGGGCCTTGATCCAACCGCCGATCAGCGCGCCGGCGATGGCGATCCCCACACTCACCAGAAAGGTGCTGAACAGCAGCAACACCGCACTCGGCGACACCGCCCGCAGCACGCACGCGACACCCAGCAACACCAGGGCGGCGATCACGCAGCGGTCGGTGCCGAAGCGCTGGCTCAGGTTGGGCGCCAGCAACGCCAGAACGCCCATGCACACATCCGGAATGGAGGTGAGCAACGCCGCCTGGGTGAAGCTCAAGCCGTAGTGTTGCTGGATCAGCAGCAGGATCGGCCCGATGGACACGATGGCGGGGCGCAGCGCGATGGACAGCACCAACAGGCCGATGATGGCTGCCAGGCTATGTTTGTCGGTGTCGGTGGGGGTCATGTTCAAGTGCCCTGAGGTCGTTGAGTCAGGGCGATCGTAGCAATGGAGAATAATCAACAAATGCCATGTACTATCGCCAAAGTGACAACCTGAGAAGCCGCGATGAAACACGACGCACGCACCGTCAGCCCAACCGCCGACTTGAATGGCCGCAGTGAGGATTACCTCGACTACCAGGACGTGCCCCGGGTAATGACGGCCCTGGTGCGCAACCAGGCCAGCGGCGAATACAACGAACCCCATACCCATCACCACGGCCAATTGTTGTACGCGGTCAGTGGCGTGATGCGCGTGGCGGCGGGTGACAGCCTGTGGTTTTTGCCGCCCAAGCGGGCGCTGTGGATTCCTGCCGGGGTGGTGCACGACCAACTGATGTTGACGCCGGTGCAGATGCGCTCCATCTATATCCAGGCCGACGCGGCGGCCAGTTTTGGCGACAGCTGTCGCGTGCTGGACGTGTCTTTACTGTTGCGCGAGCTGATCCTGGTGCTGGCCGGCGAGCCTATCGAATATTCCCTCGAAGGCCGCAATACCCACGTGGTGGCGTTGATTCTCAGCGAATTGGCCACGGCGCGAACCTTGCCACTGCAAATCCCCTGGCCACTGGACCGTCGATTGCGCCTGGTGTGCAGCGCGATTCTCGACGCGCCGGGGCAAAGCCATCGCGTGGATTATTGGGCCGACACGGTGGGGGCCAGCTCACGTACGTTGATCCGCTTGTTCCTCAAGGAAACCGGCCTGACCTATCGCCAGTGGGTGCAACAGGTGCGCCTGGCCTGCGCCCTGGAGCGCCTGGAAAAGGGCGAGTCCGTTGGCCGGATCGCCCGCGAGTTGGGTTATGTGAGTGCGAGTGCGTTCAGTGCGATGTTTCGCCGGGCCATCGGCGTATCACCGCGGGAGTTTGTGCTGCGTGACTGACGGCGGCAGCGCCAGTTGCGCACACAATCCGCCGCCGTCGCGGTTGGACAAGGTCAGGGCGCCTTGCAGGCTCTGCGCCAGTTGCTGCGAGATCGCCAGGCCCAATCCGGTGCCCTTGGTGTTGCGGTTGCGCGGGCATTCCACGCGATAGAACGGCTTGATCACCTCGGGCAATTGGGCCTCGGGAATGCCGGGGCCACGGTCGAGAATCTGGATCAGCAGGTGCTCGTCCGCTTGGGGCTCGACGTTGACGGTGACTTCACAGCCAAACTTCAGCGCGTTGTCCACCAAATTCACCAGCACCCGCCGCAGGGCATGGGGCCGCGTGTCGATCACGGGGCCGGCCTCTGCGGTCAGCACCACGCTCTTGCCCACGTCCTGATAGTCGAACACCAGGCTGTCGAGGAACGAATGCAGGTCGACACGGCGGCTGTCTTCAACAGTGCCGTCCAGGCTGCGGGCATAAGCCACGCCTTCCTGGACCAGGTGTTGCATTTCGCTGAGGTCATTGCACAGTTTGTCCCGCTCCACCGATTCCTCCATGAATTCGGCGCGCAGTTTCATGCGGGTGATGGGGGTTTGCAGGTCATGGGAAATCGCGGCGAGCAGTTGCAGGCGCTCCTGCAAACCATTGCCGGGCACGTCGACGGGCTCGGCGACACGGATCAAGGGCCGCAGCCCCAACCACAGGCAGCCGAGCAGCAGCGCCAGTTGCACGATCAATAACGGCACCAGCCACCGCGACCCGGCCAATGCGCTGATTTCAATCGCGAATGCCAACCCTTGGGCGATCATCAGGCACGCCAGATAGACCCATGTCAGGCGCGCAGCCAGGGAATGCAGCGGCTTGAGTTGCATCGGGCTCACCCCAGTCGTTCGATGGCTGCGGCAACACCGGCGCCGTATGCCGGGTCGGCGAGGGTGCAGTGTTGGATATGGCGTTGCTTGGACTCGGCGCTGGCGCCCTGGATCGAGCGTGCGGTGTTGGCAAACAACAGCTGTTGCTGGGCCGGGCTCATCAGTCGAAACAGCGCACCAGGTTGGGAGAAGTAATCCTCGTCTGCGCGGTGGTTCCAGTGCGCGGCGCTGCCTTGCAGGGCCAGGGGCGGTTCGCGAAAGTCCGGTTGTTCGGCCCACTGGGCGTGGCTGTTGGGCTCGTAGCCTGGGGTGCTGCCGGCGTTGCGGTCGGTGCGCATCTGGCCGTCGCGGTGGTAGCTGTTGACCGGGCAGCGCGGCGCATTCACCGGGATTTGATGATGGTTCACCCCCACGCGATAGCGCTGCGCATCGCCATAGGCAAACAGGCGTGCCTGGAGCATTTTGTCCGGCGAGAAGCTGATGCCCGGCACCACATTGGCGGGGTTGAAGGCGGCTTGCTCGACGTCGGCGAAGTAGTTGTCGGGGTTGCGATTGAGTTCCAGCAGGCCCACTTCGATCAGCGGGTAATCCCGGTGCGGCCAGACTTTGGTCAGGTCGAAGGGGTTGATCGGGTAATGGCTGGCATCGTCTTCCGGCATGATTTGCACGTAGAGCTTCCAGCGTGGAAAGCGCCCCTCCTCGATGCTGGTGTAGAGGTCGCGCTGGGCGCTTTCGCGGTCATTGCCCACGATGGCGCCCGCTTGCTCATCCGTGAGGTTGTGGATGCCCTGTTCGGTCTTCCAGGTGAATTTCACCCAGAAGCGCTGGTTCGCCGGGCTGATAAAACTGAAGGTATGGCTGCCAAAACCATGCATATGCCGGTAGGACTGCGGCAAACCTCGGTCGCTCATCACAATCGTGACCTGGTGCAGTGCTTCGGGCAGCAGGGTCCAGAAGTCCCAATTGTTACGGGCACTGCGCATGTTCGTGCGGGGGTCGCGCTTGACCGCGTGGTTGAGGTCGGGAAATTTCAACGGGTCGCGCAGGAAGAACACCGGCGTGTTGTTGCCCACCAGGTCCCAATTGCCTTGGTCGGTGTAGAACTTGATGGCAAAGCCGCGAATATCCCGCTCGGCATCCGCCGCGCCGCGCTCCCCGGCGACGGTGGAAAAACGCACGAACACATCAGTGGTCTTGCCAATGCGCGAGAACAGGTCGGCCTTGGTGAAGTGGCTGATGTCGTGGGTGACGGTAAAGCGGCCGAACGCCCCGGAACCCTTGGCGTGCATGCGGCGCTCAGGGATGACTTCGCGGTCGAAGTGGGCGAGTTTTTCCAGCAGCCAGACATCTTGCAACAGCACCGGTCCACGGGGGCCGGCGGTTTGCGAATGGTTGTTGTCGACCACCGGTGCGCCGGCGGCTGTGGTCAGTTTTTTCATCTGCGTGTCCCTGGGTGTCTGGTGGTTGTGTCACATCAAAACAGAGCACCCGGGGCAGGGCGATTGCACGTAGGTATCGACTGTGCAGATTCAGGCGAGGGTGAAGCTGACCTCGATGTTACGGCGTGTGGCTTTGGAGTAAGGGCAATTCTGGTGGGCGGCTTCGATCAGCTGTTGCGCGGTGTCGGCCTCGATGTCGGGCAACGACACCTGCAGGTGGGCTTGCAGGAAAAAGCCTTGCTCACCGTGCAGCAGGTCGACTTGGGCGTCCACGGCGGCGTTGGCGGGAAAGCCGAGTTTGCGCGCGTTGCAGGCATGGCGCAGTGCACCGAGGAAGGAGGCCGACCAGCACACCGCGAACAGTTGCTCGGGGTTGCTGCCATGGCCGGGGGCACCGGGTGGCGAGAGCTTGAGGTCCAGCCGTCCATCATCACTGCGCCCGGCGCCTTCGCGCCCGCCGGTGGTGTGGGTGCGACCGGAGTGGAGAACTTTTTCGATACTCAGCATTGGCATGTCCTGGGAAAAACTGACGGCAGTGGGCGTGGGTTCAGAGGGCCCAAAGGATGTCTGGCGGGTTCATGAGCGGGACGACGGTGTTGGCGTGCAGGTGGTGTAGCAGGGTGGTGCGGGCACCCTCCAGCAACCAGGCGCGAAACGGTTGGTCGGGGTTGTAGTGCGTGCGGTTTTGCAGCAAGGCCTTGAAGGCGTCTTGAACCAGGCCGTCGAGGTGTTCCGGGCGAATTCGCCCGGCTTGCACCTGGCCTTCATAAAACGCATTGAGCAGCGGTGTGACCTTGGCGGACAGTCGCCGCGAAGCCCCACGGTCACCGTTGACGACGTGCGCCATCAGTGCACGCAGGGCTTCATTGGCGAGTCGGTCATCCTTGCTCAGGCAGCTGGCGCAATACCCTTCGGTCATGATGGCATCCCTCTTGAACACTGACGGTGGTGAGCGTCAAGGGTGATGCCTTGCCGAGGGAACGGCCAGTTATGCGCTGTTAGCAGTTGTTAGTCGAACTGCCGAGGTGGCTGAGGGGCGTGGTTTCGCGGCTGAATGCCTCCAGTTCCTTGATCAATCCCCGGGCCGCGAGGAATACCAGTTCGCGGCCTTTTTCCGGAGTCGCCTGGCCTGGGTCAGAACCCATGCGGCCGTCGGGGAAGCGCGAGCGGAAGTCGTGGGCTTCACGGATCGGCCCGGAGTTGGCGATTTGTGGCGAGTACGGCGCCGACTTGATCGCGTCCGGGTAGGCCCACTGGGTCACGGCAATTTCTGATGGCGTAGCGTGGATGCCGTGGCCGGTGGGGAATTGCTGGTTGGCCAGCGCGCCCACACCTTCCAGGTCCCACCAGTTGGTCAGTTTCAGGGCAAACCCGGCGGGTTGCCGGGCGAAGCTGGCGTCGGCGTACAACTGGGAAAACGCGGCCTCAATCGAGGCGATGTTGCCGCCGTGGCCGTTGAGGAAATAAATCTTCTCGAAGCCGTGGGCCACCAGGGAACGTACCCAGTCTTCGATGGCGGCAATAAAAGTCGATGGGCGCAGCGTGATGGTGCCGGGAAACCCCAGGTGGTGTTGCGCCATGCCGATGTTGAACGTGGGCGCGATCAGGATATCGGCGGATTCCTGAGCGTACTCGGCAATGATCTGCGGGCACATCCAGTCGGTGCCCAGCAGGCCAATCGGCCCGTGCTGCTCGTTGGAGCCAATGGGAATGACGATGGTGCGGCTGCGTTGCAGGAACGTCTCGATTTCGGACCAGGTCGACAGAGCTAAGCGCATGGTGAGGCCTCACGGTTGTGATGGGACGGCGGGTGTACACGGACCATCTCATCACGGGGCATCGGTGGGCGACATTGCACGTAGGTGTCGATCAAGGGCACTCGCAGGCGGCGGCGCGGACTAAACCACAGGGCGCACGAAAGCGTCCCGCGTTTATCTGGAATGGACCGCACATGAACACGACGAATCTGCAATTCAAGACCCTGTTATTACTGTTGGCCCTGGTCACCGTTGCCTTTATCTGGATATTGCTGCCGTTCTACGGCGCGGTGTTCTGGGCGGTGATCCTCGGCATTATCTTTGCGCCAATGCAGCGCCGTTTGCAGCTGCGGTTTGGCTGGAATCGCAATGTGACGTCGCTGGCCACTTTGGCCGCGTGCCTGGTCATCGCGATCTTGCCGGTGATCATCACCAGCGCCTTGTTGGTGCAGGAAGGCGCCACGCTCTATAAAAACGTCGAAAGCGGCAAGTTGGATGTGGCGGGGTATATCGAACAGTTCAAGAACTTCCTGCCGCCTTACTTCCAGCACCTGCTGGACCGTTTTGGCATGGGCAACCTGGAAGGCTTGCGCGAAAAGATCGTCAAGAGCGCGATGCAAGGCAGCCAGTTCTTTGCGTCCCAGGCGTTCAGCTTTGGCCAGGGCACGTTCGACTTCCTGGTGAGCTTTTTCATCATGCTGTACTTGCTGTTTTTCCTGCTGCGCGACGGCCCTGAACTGGTGCGCAAGGTGCGCACGGCGGTGCCGTTGGCCGAGCCGCAGAAGCGCCGGTTGCAGCTCAAGTTCAATCGCGTGGTGCGAGCCACGGTCAAGGGCAACCTGCTGGTGGCCGTGACCCAAGGCGCACTGGGCGGCTTGATTTTCTGGTTCCTGGACATTCCCAGTGCGTTGCTCTGGGCGGTGTTGATGGCGTTTCTGTCGCTGCTGCCGGCGGTGGGCGCAGGCATTGTGTGGGGGCCGGTGGCCGTCTACTTCCTGTTGAGCGGCGCGATCTGGCAGGGCGTGGTGTTGGGGTTGTTTGGCGTATTTGTGATCGGCCTGGTGGACAACGTGCTGCGCCCGATCCTGGTGGGCAAGGACACCAAGATGCCGGATTACCTGATTTTGATCTCGACCCTGGGCGGCTTGTCAGTGTTTGGCCTGAATGGGTTTGTGATCGGGCCACTGGTGGCGGCGTTGTTTATGTCCAGCTGGGCGCTGTTTGTCGAAAGCAAACCGCGAGTCAAACTGCCACTGCCTTAAGCGTGCAGCTTGAAATTCGACGTCTGTTGCAGCTGTTTTTCCGCGGCGGACAACGAGGTGAGCGGGCCGCTGATGGCTTCGCCATCGCGTACCAGGTACCAACAGGCGAGCAAACCCAACTCCCGAAGAGAGACGGGGACGGCACTGCCGATGACGGACATGATTTGAACAGTGGGCATAAGGACCTCCAATCGCTGATGAAGGTCACCTTACGGGGCTGGGCGGCGTAGGAAAAATCACCTGTCTCGATAGTCGACATCGACGCCAGGCGTCAGTCCACGACCTGATCAAGCATGTTCACCACTTCCTGTTCGCTGAGCAGGCCCTTGCGCACCAGGTTTTCCGCCAGTAGCGCGAGGAACTTGGCGCTGCGGTGGCCCTCCAGGGCCTTGAGTTCGGTGAGGGCGCTGTAGACCTTGCTGGACGTACACAGGCCAGCGGTGCGGTGCGGGTTTTGGGTGGGCATGGTCAGTCGTCCTTAATTGTTATTGGGTGGACAGGAGCGATAGTGGAAGTGTGTTGTGACACAAACATGACAGCGCGAGCCCCGGTCGAGCAAGTAGACAATGGTGTTGATGATGTGGGATTAATCTCTGGCCATTGTCCCGACAGCGACCTTGGCAGGATAAATCCAGACTTTTCCATGCAAAAAAAAGGCCTCGCTGGGTGGGCGAGACCTGTTTCGGACGATTGACGCTTACCAACCGCGACCGTAGTAGCCGTGGGGAGGGCCGTAGTAGCCACGGGGTGGCCCGTAATACACCGGCGCCGGGCGGTAATAGACCTGTTGTTGCACATACACCGGCGGTGGCGGTGCGTAATAGACCGGTGGCGGAGCAGCATACACCGGCTGCGGCTGGACATACACCGGTTGTGGCTGCACGTAGACCTCACGGGGTTGGCTGGCAACCACGGAGCCCACTACGGCTGCGCCGACTAAAGCACCCAATACGGCCGGGCCACCCCAACCACCACCGTGGGCGGAGGCTTGGCCTGCCATAGCGAGTGCGCCAACAAGCAAGGCGATCTTGGGGATTGTACGAATCATGGTCATTCCTCGGTTAGCCCCTGCGCTTGTGGTCTGCAATCAATAGACTCAAGGATTGTCGCGGGGATACTTTTAAGACAACGTATTTCTGAAAAACAGCACGGCCGCTAGGTAAAGGTTGTGTAAGGTCTGTACCGATTTGCTTACTTCAAGGAGTTATCCATGCAGATGCACCCCAACAAAGACACCCAACTGTGCATGTCGTTGTCGGCGCGTCCCGGGAATTTTGGCCTGCGGTTTCATAACCACCTGTACGAACAGCTGGGTCTGAACTTCTACTATAAAGCGTTCAGCAGCCAGGATTTGCCCGGCGCGATCGGTGGTATCCGTGCGTTGGGTATTCGCGGGTGCGGGGTTTCGATGCCGTTCAAGGAAGCCGCCATTGCCTTGGTGGACGAACTGGACCCTTCGGTTCAAGCCATCGATTCGCTGAACACCATCGTCAACACCAACGGCCACCTCAAGGCCTACAACACCGACTACATCGCCATCGAGCAACTGTTGAAAAAACACGCAGTGCCCAAGGAATCGACCTTCGCCCTGCGCGGCAGCGGCGGCATGGCCAAGGCGGTGGCCAGTGCCTTGCGTGACGGCGGCTATGCCAACGGCGTGATCGTCGCGCGCAACGAGGCAGCGGGCCGGGCGCTGGCGCAGAACCTGGGGTATGAGTGGCAGGCCGAATTGGGCGATGTGCGCCCGCAGATGCTGATCAACGTGACGCCCATCGGCATGACCGGCGGGCCTGAGGCGGATGCGCTGGCGTTTGCAGCGGAGGCCGTGGATGCGGCGGATACCGTGTTCGATGTGGTGGCAATCCCCGCCGAAACGCCATTGATCGTGCGTGGAAGGGCGCAAGGCAAGCGTGTGATTACCGGGCTGGAAGTGATTGCGATCCAGGCGTTGGAGCAGTTTGTGCTGTACACCGGCGTGCGGCCCACGGAAGACCAGTTCCAGGCGGCAGTGGCGTTTGCCCGGAACTGAAAACGACAGACACTCAGGTGGGAGGGGCCAATCCCCCTAGCGCCAGTCAGTTAAGGCAAACATTTACACTTGCAACTTCTTAACTGACTGGCATTAGGCAATCCCCCCTCCTTACACCTTAGTTTTTCTCGACGGCGTTCTTCACATCAATGGCCTTGGGCAGCAAGCGGTTCTGGTAGAACAGATCCGCCGTCGCCTGTTGCGCCTGGATGATCTTGTCGTCAATCGGCAAGATTGGCGAAGGCGGGCGGTTGTCCATGTACCGCGCGACCACTTCCGCTGGCAGGCCCATAAACGCCGTCAGCACGTTCAAGCTGTTTTCGCGTTGGCTGCGGGTCAGCGCTTCGGCGCTGCTGAGTTCACCGAGCAGATCGTGAACAAACGCCCCATTGGCCTTGGCGTAGTCGCGCCGCGCCGTGTACACCGGCCCCGACAACCCCAACCCTTCACCATTGGTCAACACATGGCTCGGGCTCTGGCTCAACGCCAATGACGAATAGGGTTCCCAGATCGCCCATGCATCCACGCTGCCCTGTTCGAACGCCGCACGCGCATCGGCGGGAGGCAGGTACACCGGCTGGATATCCTTGTAGCTCAGCCCGGCCTTGTTCAGCGCGCGCAGGATCAGGTTGTGGGAGCTGGAGCCTTTCTGGAACGCGACTTTCTTGCCTCTCAAATCCGCCACCGAGTGCAGCGGGCTGTCGTTGCGCACCAGAATGGTTTCCGCCGTGGGTTTGGGCGGTTCGGCACCGATGTAGACCAGGTCCGCGCCTGCCGCTTGGGCAAACAGCGGTGGAATGTCACCGGTGGAACCTACGTCCAATGCGCCGACGTTGAGCGCTTCAAGCATCTGCGGGCCGGCGGGGAATTCGATCCATTTCACATCGGTGTGCGGGAAGCGTTTTTCCAGCAGGCCGTGTTCCTTGGCCAGCACCAGCGCGATAGAGCCTTTCTGATAGCCGATGCGCAGCGACGCGGGGTCGGCTGCCAGGGCGGTTTGGGTCACGGCCAGCAGGGCCAATATCAGCGCTGGAATCTTCATGCATCCTCCTTCTTGAAGCGATTGGCAGGGCGCGCCAGGCCCAGGTTTTCACGCAGGGTGGAGCCGGTGTATTCAGTGCGAAACAGGCCGCGCCGTTGCAGTTCGGGCACCACCCATTGGGCGAAGTCCTCCAGCCCGCCGGGCAGATGCGGCACCAGGATATTGAAACCATCCGCCGCGCCCTGTTCGAACCAGCGTTGCAGCTCATCGGCGATCTGCTCGGGCGTGCCGATCAGGCTGTAGTGCCCACGGCCACCGGCAATGCGTCGGCCCAACTGGGCCAGCGTGAGGTGCTCACGATTCGCCAGGTCACTGAGCAATTGCTGACGGCTGCGCTGCCCACTGTCGGTCAACGGTAGCTCCGGCAACGGCCCATCCAGCGGGTAACCGGACAGGTCGAAATTGCCCAACATACGCCCGAGCAACGCCACGCCCACCTCGGGCTCGACCAGTTCCTGGAACGCCTCGAACTTGGTCTGCGCCTCGGCCTCGGTCTGCCCCACCACCACAAACACGCCCGGCATGATTTTCAGCGAATCCGCCTCACGTCCGAAGTGCCCCAGGCGTCCCTTGAGGTCGGCATAAAACGCTTGGGCGTTCTCCAATGAAGTCTGCGCGGTAAACACCACCTCGGCGGTCTGCGCCGCCAGTTCACGACCGGTTTCGGATGAACCCGCCTGCACAATCACCGGCTGGCCCTGGGGTGAGCGCGCCACGTTCAGCGGGCCTTTGACGCGAAAGTGCTCGCCCACGTGATCCAGCACGTGCAGCTTGGCCGGGTCGTAGTAATTGCCGCTGGCCTTGTCGCGCACGAAGGCATCGTCTTCCCAGCTGTCCCACAAGCCGGTCACCACCTGATGAAACTCGCGCGCACGGCTGTAGCGTTCGCCGTGACCCAAATGCTCCTCACGCCCGAAATTCTGCGCTTCGGCGGCGGCGTCCGAGGTCACCAGGTTCCAGCCGGCACGCCCGCCGGACAGGTGATCCAGCGAGGCGAACTTACGCGCCACGTGGTACGGCTCGTTGTAGGTGGTGGTCGCCGTGGCGATCAAGCCGATGTTGTCCGTCACTGCACTCAACGCCGACAGCAGCGTCAGCGGCTCGAAATGATCCGAACGCGCCATATGGCTGGCGATCTCACCGGTCGCCGCCGCCACGGTGTCGGCGACGAACAGCGCATCGAACTTCGCCGCTTCGGCCACCCGCGCCAGGTGTTTGTACTGGGCAATATCCAGCCCGGCGTTCGCCGGTACATCCGGGTGACGCCAGGCGGCGACGTGGTGACCGGTGGCCATCAGGAAGGCGCCGAGTTTCAGTTGACGGCTCATGCTAGAAATCCTTGCGCAATTGCACGCCGAAGTAACGTTCATCGTCACGGGGCACGGCGCGGTAGATGTAGTTGCCACCGCTGGCCAGCAGCGGCGAGTAAGACTTGTCGGCGAGGTTCTTGGCCAAAAACGCCACGCGCCAGCCGTTGCTGTAGTCGGCCAGGGCCACGCTGGCGTTCCAGATGCCGTAGGCGCCTTGCTTGGTGTCGAGGTTCTGGCTGATGTCGTACTGCACTTCGCTCTGCCAGCTGTAGTCGGTGCCCAGTTCGATATCCAGGCCGTTGTCCAGCGGGATGGTGTAGTCGGCGCGCACGTAGCTTTTCCAGTCCGGGCTGTAGGGCAGCGGCTTGCCGTTGACGTTGCACGTGGCGGCTGCACCCGCCGGGCAGGCGAATTCGTCGATGCGTGCGCGGGTATACGCCAGGGCGCCGGAGAGCTTGAGTTGTTGGGTGGCCTGCAAGGCGTAATCCAGCTCGACGCCTTCGGTGCTGACGCTGCCAGCGTTGATCAAACGGGTCACCACTTGGCCAGCGACGGTGTCGTAGAAGTTGGCCTGGTAGTTGTCGTAGTCGCTGTGGAACACCGCGAAGTTGGTGGTCAGGCGGTTGTTCCAGGTCGTGGCCTTGATCCCGGCTTCCCAGGTATTGGAGGTTTCCGGCTTGAGCGCGTCGGTGTCACGCGGCTGCATGTTGAAGAACACGTTATACGCCGGGCCTTTGTAGCCGCGGGAATAGGTCAGGTAGCTGGTGACGTTATCGGTGATGTCGTACTGCACGCCGAGGCGGCCGGACCAACCGTCTTCGTCCACCGAGCCCGAACTGGACGTGGCCGGCTGAATCCCGCTGACCGTGGTGGCCGAGGTGGAGACACGGCGGTGATCGTATTTCAGGTCATCGTGGGTGTAGCGCAAGCCGGCGATGCCGCGAAAGCGCGAGGTGAAGTTCAGCGTGGTCTCGCCAAACACCGCGTAGCTGTCGCTGGTGGTGCTGTAGTCGGCGATGCCACGGTCGGTGCGCGTGGTGGTGGTGAGCGTGCGCTGGTAGGTTTCTTCATCCTTACCGTGCATGTAGAACAGGCCGCCGACGTACTCCAGGAACTCACCCTTGGGCGAGGCCAGGCGCAGTTCCTGGGAGTATTGGTTGAATTCCAGCTGGCCCTTGTCGGCGGTGCCGGGGAACGCGGCGGTCACGCTGCCGAGGCGGTCGCCGTCCTGGTACTGGGTGTTGTCCCAGCCGCGCCAGGCGGTGATCGAGGTGAGGGTGTAGTCGCCGAGGTTCCAGTCCAACTGGGCGGAGAGGCCTTTGTTGGTGTCTTCCACATGGTCGCGGGTGTCGGTGTTGATGTTGCGGTTGTCGCTGGAGGCCCGCACGGGGCTCAACGCGTTGGCGAACGCCGGAGTCAGGGACTTGCTCACCACGCCATTGGGCGCGTCGTCGTGGGACTGCATGTAGTCGGCGATCAGGGTCAGCTTCACGTCATCGTTGGGGGTGAACTCCAGCTTGCCGCGAATGCCCTTGTGGTTGTAGCCGTTGACCTCCTGGCCGTTGTGCTTGTTGTCGACATTACCGTCGTAGCTGCCGAACAAGGTGCTGATCGAACCCTTGAGCACGTCCGGCACCAGGCTGCCGCCGATGCCAAAACGGGTGCGGCTTTCATTGCCGCTGTAATAGGACTGGTCGATATAGCCGTGGGTCTCGGCGGTGGGCGCCTTGCTGGTGATGTTCAACACGCCGGCCGAGGCGTTCTTGCCGAACAGCGTACCTTGCGGGCCGCGCAGCACTTCGATGCGCTCCAGGTCGAGCAGGTCGAGGGTGGCCTGGCCAGGACGGGCGTAGACCACGCCGTCGATCACCGTGGCCACGGTTGGCTCGACACTGGGGGAGGTGGAGATGGTGCCCACGCCGCGCACGAACAGCGACGTGTCCTTGTTGGAAGCGCCGGTGCGGAAGTTCAGCGACGGCACCTGCTGGGCGATACTGGCCACGCCGTTGCGATTGTCGCGTTCCAGTTGTTCGCCATCGAGCACCGAGACCGCCACCGGGACTTTTTGCAGCGACTCTTCGCGGCGGGTGGCGGTGACGGTCACCGATTTGAGTGTCGGTTCCTGCTCGTCGGCCGCAAAGGCGGGCAGGCTCGTCAGCCCGGCCAGGATCAATAACGTAGTGCGTTGGAAGGTGTGCATGCTGTGCCCGCTCGAAAAAAATGCCCTGAACCGCTGCCGTTCTGCGACGTCAGCGCCTGTGAATTCGTCTCTGGCATTCGCTCGAGCGAGTAGCAGACAAAGCGCTTTGTTAGCGCTAACATCGGCATTATTGTGAGGTCTGGTTTAGAACGTCAAATACTGAAAAATTAGCCCTATATTCTTTTTGGTTTTTAACAGGATTGCATTTTGAGCGAAGACAAACCGCGCAAACGCCGGGGCGCCGGGCGTGTCACCCTCAACACCGTGGCGCGTCAGGCCGGGGTGTCGGCGATTACCGTGTCGCGTTACTTCAACCAGCCGGAGCAGGTCTCGCCCGAGCGCCGCGAGCGTATTGCCCAGGTGGTGGCCGAGTTGGGTTATGTGCCCAACCTGGTGGCCGGCGGGTTGGCCTCGGCGCGGGGGCGCATCGTGGCGATGGTGATCCCGAACATCTCCGGGCCGATCTTTGCCAATACCATCCAGGGCTTTAGCGACACCTTGAGTCGGCATGGTTATCAGCTGTTGCTTGCGTCGAGTTATTTCAGCGCCGAGCAGGAAGAAAACGCGGTACGCGCGTTCCTTGGCTGGTCGCCGGCCGCGCTGGTGCTGACCAGCCGCTTTCACAGTGCCGCCACCGAAAAGATGATCGCCGACGCGGATATCCCCATCGTGGAAACCTGGGACTACGTGCCCGCGCGCGAGCCGGTGCAGATCGGGTTTTCCCACTTCGAAGTGGGCGTCACCGCCGCCCGTTACCTGCATGAGCAGGGTTATCGTCGCATCGCCTTCGTACAGAACAGCGCGACGGGAGACTTTAGCGCGGTGGAGCGCGGCGAAGGGTTTGCCGCGACGTTGAGCGAGCGGGGCATGCAGCCTTGGGTGTTCACGCCCGACGCTGATCGCCCTCCCTTCGAAGCGGGCAAGCAGGCGATGGAAGCGCTGATGAACCATGCCACGCCGCCCGACGCGATCTTCTTCGCCAATGACAACCTGGCCGCCGGTGGCCTGCTGGCCGCCCAACGTGCCGGCTGGAAGTGCGCCGTGTTGGGTTTTGGCGACTATCCGTTTGCCGAAATGCTGCTGCCCAGCCTCAGTACCATCAAGCCGCCCGCCCTGGAGATTGGCGTGCTGGCCGCCACCCGTGTCCTGCAAAGCCTCGGCGTGCTGCCGGTGGAGGATGAAGTACAACGGTTGAACCTGTTGGACTGTCGCCTGATCGAACGGGAAAGCTCAAGGACTCTGCCATGACCGAACCCGGCCCCAAAACCCGCCGCGCCCCCAAGGGCGAAAAACGCCGCGAAGAACTGCTGGACGCGGCCTTGCAGGTGTTTTCCCTGGAAGGCTACAGCGGCGCTTCCATGGCTCAGGTGGCGGCGATCGTCGGCATTTCCGTGGCGGGTTTGCTGCACCACTTTCCCAGCAAGATCTCGTTGTTGATGGGCGTGTTGCAGCGCCGCGATGAAGCCAATCAGCGGATCGCCGACGAGATACGTGCGGAAAAATCCCTGGACGGCCTGCTCGGCAGCCTGCGCGCGATCAACCGTTCGAACGCCACGGCGCCGGGGGTGGTGCGGGCGTTTACCATCCTGAATGCCGAGAGTCTGTTGGATACCCATCCGGCGTGGGGTTGGTTCCAGGAGCGGTATGCGGCGATTCATCAGCGCATGCAGGGGCAGTTTGCTGAGCTGGTGGCGATGGGGGAGGTGCGTGGCGATGTGGATATTGCGGGATTGGTGGAAGAGATTTTGGCGATGATGGATGGGTTGCAGATCCAGTGGCTGCGGTTTCCCGAGCAGGTGGATTTGGTGGGGCGGTTTGATACGTATATTGCGCGGGTTGAGGCGGCGATCAGGGCTTAAGGTGATCTAATGTGGGCACGGTTAAAGGTGGGAGGGGGCTTGCCCCCGATGGCGGTGTTTTGGTGTACATATCCATTGCTGCGGTAACGGCCACTTAGGGTTCCGCTCATACAGCGGGTCACTTTTGGAAGGACCGGAATGCCGGCCCAGCCAAAAGTAAGCAAAAGGTCCTCGCCCCAACACCTGCGTTCGGCCAGCGTGTTTGACGGGGCGATTCCAGATCAAAAGCTAAAGCAAGAGCGCGGCGGCCTTAGAGCCGACCGGTGTTTTATGCCGTTCACAGTGCAAATGTGGGAGGGGGCTTGCCCCCGATGGCGGTGTGTCAGCTGTAAAATTTTCGGCTGACACTCCCTCATCGGGGGCAAGCCCCCTCCCACATTTTGATCTCCACAATTCTTAAGATATTGATCTGCTCTGGCTCTGGCTCTGGCTTTTGATCTTGATTTTGATCTTAGGCGCCCCGTTAAACCACGCCGGAGTGAGGGCATGCCGAGCCTAGGCGAGGCACCGAGTGGTGGGGCAAGAGCCTTTTGGTTACTTTTGGGCTCTTTCCAAAAGTGACCCGCCCCCAGCCAAAAGTAAGCAAAAGGTCCTCGCCCCAACACCTGCGTTCGGCCAGCGTGTTTGACGGGG
>NZ_QUZT01000088.1 GCF_004682045.1 Pseudomonas nabeulensis | reverse complement strand
TGATTACGCGGTACGGCTGTGCAGTGGGGTCGGCACCAAATGCGGTACTTCGCCTTGCACGCGGGCACCGGTGGCAGCGCGGATCAGCAGGATCTTCAACTGATCGTTGATGCGCTCCAGGCTGTCCTGGAAGAAGTTATGGAACACCACGCAGAACAGCGCGATGGCGATCCCCAAACCCGTGGCGAACAAGGCCGTACCGATACCACCGGAAATCTGCCCTGGGTCGGACACACCGGCCGAGGCCAGCGCCTTGAAGGTGTCGATAATGCCGAGGATGGTCCCCAGCAAGCCCAACAGTGGTGCGGCGGTGGTGATGGTCTCGATGATCCACAGGCTGCGGGCCAGTGGCGCACGGGTGGTCAGGTACTGGGTTTCGATCACGTCATCCAGGTCCTTGCGCGACCCGTGGGAGGCTTTCTGGGCCAGTACCGGCACGACCATTTTCAGCGGCAGGCTGTCACGGCGGGTCAGGCTTTCTGGCAGGTCGCGTTCACTGTGCACGTTGGCGCCGAGTACCTCGGTCAAGGCACGTGCCTGACGGCGCACATAGGCAAAGAAGATCCCGCGCTCGATGGTGATAAAGATCGCGATGGCCATCGCGGCGTACATCACATAGAAGGTGATGTCGTGGAGCACATTCATGTCCATGTTCATTTACCTCGCAGTTAGAAATTGGCTTCCAGGGAAACCGTTACGGTACGTTCCAGGCCCACGATGTAGGCCGGGTCGCCGTCGCGGAAACCGCTGTAGCTGGCGGCGTTGGTCTTGGTGGTGTACACGCCGTCCAGGTACTTCTTGTCGAACAGGTTGTCGACGTTCAGGCGCAGGGTCGCGTCCTTGACCACCTTCTTGTCCACCGGCAGGTAGATACCGGCGCCGGCGTTGAACACGGTGCGCCCGGAGATGGATTCGTCGTTGGTCAGGTCGCCGTAGAGCTTGCTGGTGTACTTGCCGCCGAAGGTGCCGTAGAAGCGCCCGTCGTCATAACCGATGTTGGCCGCCAGCATGTTTTTCGGCACGTTGGCGAACTGCTTGCCGCTGGTGGGCAGCACAATGGCCTGGCCCGCGTTGTACACGGTCAGGTCGTCCTGTTGCTCGGCCTTGGTGTAGGTGTAGGAGGTGTAGTAGTTGAAGTGGTTCGGCAGCAGGCCGCTCCACTCCAGTTCCAGGCCGCTGTTGTTGACGGAGCCGGCGTTGATGTCGGCGAAGTCGCCGTTGATATCGCGGGACGATACCTGGCGGTCCTTGAACTGCATGTAGAACAAGGTGGCGGCCACGGTCATGTCGTCATCGGTGTAGCGCCAGCCCAACTCGTGGTTCCAGCTGGTTTCCGGCTTGGCGTCGATGGAACCGGCGCCCTTGTCGTACAGCACGTAGTTCTGCGGGATACGCATGTTGCGCGACAGGCTGTAGAACAACTGATCACGCTCATCCAGCTGATACTTGAGGCCAACGTTAGGCAGCAACTTGTTGTAGGTCTGGCTGCGTTTTTCGGCCTGCTCGGTGAGGCTGCCGTGGTTGGTGCCGTCACGCTTGACGTTCATGTAGGCCAGGCCCGCTACCAGGGTCCAGTCCGGGTTGATGTACCAGGTGTCCTGGGCCCAGACCTTCTGCGCCGGGGTCACGGTGAAGCGGTCGCGACCTTGCACGGTGTTGCCATTGGCATCGACCACGGCGTCGCCGTCCGGCCAGGTGTCGCTTGGCTTGCCGCTGTTTTTCAGGGCAATGAACGGTTGGGTCTGGCTTTGGCGTGCGCGTTCATACCAGTAGCCAAATTGCAGGCTGTGCTCGTCCAGGTCCCAGTTCAGCTTGGTGGTGATGCCGGGGCGCCAGGTCTGGGTGCGGGAAGGGCGGTAGTACACGCCGGTGGTGGACGAGCCGTCGGCGTTGTACTGCGCGGAGGTCGGCAAGTTGCTCAGGTCAAACACGCCGCCCACGTTCGAGGTGCGGTTGAGTGCATAGGCAGAGGAGCCCACGCCGCTGCCGTTACCCCAGTAGTAATACGGGATCACGGAGAGTGCCAGGTTGTCGGCCAGTTTGAACTGGGTGTTGAGCACGCCGGTAAAGGTCTGGAACGGGTTCTGCGCCAGGGCGTAGTAGCTGTTGACCTTGCCGTTGCTGCCCAAGGCCGGGTTGGCCGGGTACGGGTCGTACTTGCGGCCGTTCTGCTGGTACTGAGCCTTGGTCAGTTGGCTGTAACTGTTGTTGTCCTGCTCGTGGTACTTGAGGATCAGGTTGGCGGTGTTGCCGTTGCCAGCATCGAAGAAGCTGTTCCACTCCACCTTGTCCGCCCGCACCGCACCCGAACCACGCCACATGTCACCTTCGGTATGGGACACCGACAGCCAGTTGCTCAGGCCGTTGACCTCGCCGGTGTTGAGCCGCGCAAAGGTCTTGCGCGTGGCATTGCTGCCCATGATCTGTTTGACGAACGCGCCGGTTTCCTTGGTCGGGCGAATGGTCACGATACCGATGTTGCCGCCGCTGGAACCGATGTGCGGGCCGTCCGCTTCGGCCGAGCCCTGGGTGACGAAGATCTGCTCGATGTTCTCCGGGTCGCCCAGCAGGTTGGAGTACAGCGCGTAGTTGCCGGAGTCGTTGATCGGCATGCCGTCCACCGACATGCCCACCTGGTCGGAGTTGAGGCCGCGCATGGTGAAGCGAAAGCCCGACAGGCCGGTGTTGTCTTCGCTGGAAATATTCAGGCCCGGGGTGTACTTGAGCTTGTCCACGGCGTTGCCGGTGGCGGTCTGCTTATCCAGCGCCTCTTTGGTCACGGTGGAGCGGCCCTTGATGCTTTCTTCCTGCACCATATAGCCGCCGCCGGCGGTGGCTTTGCCTTGTACGCCGATGGTGCCGACGTCGCTGTCGCCGGTGTCGGCCATGACCATGCCGTGGCCCATGCTCGCGGCAACGAGTGCCAGATGAATCCGTGTGAACCTCATCAGTGTCGTCCTGGTGTCGGGTGCTTTATTGCACGCTGTAGTTGAAGGTGGCGGTGAAGCGATGCTCATTGCGCCCCCCGAAGGCTTGCTCGGGGAACGGCTTGACTTGCTTGATGCGCCGCAAGCTGTTGGCGGCGGCCCGGTTGAGCAACATGCTCGACGCCGGGGTTTGCACACCGGAGTCGAGAACCCGACCCTGGCGGTCTACCAGCAGCCACACCACCACGTCGCCGGCGGGGCGTTCGAGGGAAGCCTGGCGCCCGGTGGGGTATTGCTTGTAGGTGTCCAACTCGTTGCGTAAACCCTTGAGGTAGCCGCCTTCCAGCGCCTGGCCGTCGACCTTTGGCGGGGCCGGTGGTGAGGGCGTTGGCGCGGGCTGGGCCACGGGCGCCGGGGCCGGTTTGGCGGCGACCGGTGGCGGCGTCGGCGTGGGTTTTGCCGCGACCGGCTTGGGCACCGGTTTTGGCTTGGGCTCAGGCTTGGGTTTGGGCAGTGGCTTGGGCGGTGGAGGCGGCGGGGCCGGTTCGGCCTCTTCATCCTCGATCACCGGCGGTGGCGGTTCTTGTTCGACGACGGGTTCCGGGACCACTTCCGGCTCGGGTTCGACCAACGCCAACTCGACCGCCGACTCGTCATACACCGGCTCGACTTTCAATGTTTGTGACTGGATACCCATCGCAATCAGCACCAGGGCGATCAGGGCCGGGACACTGCCCAGCAGCTGTCGCGCACGAAACAGGACGTACATGATCAGGACTTACGCGTGGCGATGGACACGGAGGTAAAGCCACCCAGGCGCAGGGTGTCCATCACTTCCACCAGGCGCGAAACCTCCACGCCTTTGTCGCTGTTGACGATGATCGTCGACTTGGTATCGGGCTTCTCCGCTGCTTTCAGCGCCGGCACCAGGGCGTCGACCGTGAGGTCCTTGCCATCCAATTGCAGCTGGCCTTCAAGGCCCAGCGTCAGGATGAATTTGTTCTGCGGCTTGAGCTGTTGCGAACTGCTGGCGCTGGGCAGTTGAGTCTTCATGCCAAGGGCCGGAATCACGTTCAGGCTCACCAGTACGAAAAACACCAGGAGGAACATCATCACGTCGATCATCGGGATCAACTCGATGTGTGCCTTGCGTTTCTTGGGTTCATCCCAGGTTCTCATGCCGCTACCCCGTCGTTGAATTAGGGGCGACACGCTAACAACCAAAAATGACCGATTGGTTAACTTTAATTGATGATTTGAAGGCGTCTAGGACGCGTCTTACAGGACATTTACCTTGCAGTTTTATGACGTAATGAAACTGAAACGCGGGCGGTACATTCTCAGAAACTTTACATCGAGGGCCCCCCCGGATGAGTGTTTCACTGCCGCATTTATCGACTGCGCGACTTCTATTGCGCGCGCTGGAAACGGACCAGGCCGACGCGCTTTTTCGCCTCGCCAACGGACCGAAAATCGCCGACAACACGGCGAATATTCCGTCGCCCTACACGCTGCACACCGCACAGGTGTTTATTGGCGCGATGGAGGCGAAATACCGTGCGGGCGAATTGCTCAGCCTGGGCATGCATGAGCATGCGACGGGCGAGTTGGTCGGCATCGTCAGCCTGCGACTCAATCCTCGGCATCGTTATGGCCACTTGGGTGGCTGGGTGGCGGCGCATTGTCGTAACCAGGGCTACGCGGCGGAGGCGGCGAGTGCGGTAACCGATTTTGGCTTCAATGAATTGGCGTTGCAGCGCGTGGGCAGCCAGTGCTTTGGCCGCAACAAGGAGTCGGCGCGGGTGATGGAGAAAATCGGCCTGCGCTATGAGGGTTGCATGCGCGAGGCATTTCTTAAGAACGGTGTGTTTGAGGATCTGCTGGGGTTCGCGGTGGTGCGCGATGACTGGGAGCGTCGGCTATGAGTGGTGCGGTAGACCTCGACCGCCGCAGGATTCTGACCGGCATTGCGGTGGCCGGCGCATTTTCGATCCTGAGTCCCTTTGCGCGCAGTGCCGGGGTGGATTATCCGTTCACCCTCGGCGTGGCCTCCGGTGATCCGCTGCCCGATGGCTTTGTGATCTGGACGCGGCTGGCGCCGCTGTTCAATGACGCCGATGGCCGTGGCGGCCTGCGCACTGCGGTGCCGGTGCGTTGGCGCGTGGCCAGTGATGCGGCGATGACGCACATCGTCAGGCAGGGCGAAGTGACCGCGACTGAACGTTTCGCGCATTCGGTGCATGTCGAGGTGGCGGGGCTGGAGCCGGGGCGGCCGTATTGGTACCAGTTCGACGGCCTCGGCGCGCAGAGCCCGGTGGGCCAGGCACGCACCACGCCGCCGTTGCAGGCCATGGCGTCGGCGCGGGTGGGATTTGTGTCGTGCTCGCACTGGGAGCGTGGTTACTTCAGCGCCTACCGGCACCTGGCGGCCGAGCAGCCTGACCTGGTGTTTTTCCTCGGTGACTATATCTACGACAGTTCCTATGCGGCGGACTCGGGCAAGATCATCCGCCCTCACGGCAGTGGCAACGCGGTGAGTTTGAGCGACTACCGCAACCGTTACGCCCTGTACAAGACCGATCCGGATTTGCAGGCACTGCACGCCGCCGCGCCGAGCGTCGCCACCTGGGACGATCACGAAGTGCAGAACGACTATGCCAACCGCTGGTCCCAAGACCCGAAGATTCCCGTGACGCAATTTCTGCAACAACGGGCGGCGGCGTACCAGGCGTTTTACGAACATATGCCGCTACGGGCCAGCAGCGTGCCCAAGGGACCGGACATGCGCATCTACCGGCGCCTGGACTACGGCCGACTGGCGCGTTTCCATGTGCTCGACGGTCGGCAATACCGCTCCGAACAACCGTGCATCCTGGCCAATGGCAGTCACCAGGGGCATGTCGCCGACAACCTGTGCCATGACTTGCGCGACCCGGCACGCACCATGCTCGGGTGGGAGCAGGAGGCGTGGTTGGACCGAGGGTTCGCCGAGTCACGGGCGCAGTGGAACGTGATCGCCCAGGACCTGTTGGTGGCGCCGTTGACCCAGCGCGACCTGACCAATCACAAGCCAGGGCGGTGGACCGATGGCTGGGACGGTTACATGGCCAATCGGGAGCGGATGCTGGCGTCGATCGCGCGGCACCGGGTCAACAACCCGGTGTTCTGGGGCGGCGACATCCATTCGTTCTGGACCACCGACCTGCATGCCGACGGCAATAACCCGGACTCGCCGGTTATCGCCACGGAGTTTGTGGGCAGCTCGGTGACCTCTGACGGGCCACCCTATGAGGCCTTCACCCAGATACTGCCGCTCAACCCCCATGTGAAGTTTTTCGACAGCCGTCAGCGTGGGTATGTGTCGGTGGATATCGGCGAGCGAGAGATGCTGACGCACTTCAGGGTGATCACCGATCCGCGGGATCCGATGGCGGGGGTGTCGACCCTTAAGTCGTTCTCCGTGGAGCCCGGAAGACCTGGAGCAATGACCTTGTAGTGAGCGGGCTTGCCCCGCGCTGGGGGGCGAAGCCGCCCTAAACCCAGGTGCCTCGGTCTTTCTGATACACCGCGGCGTATGGATTTGGGGCGGCTTCGCCACCCAGCGCGGGGCAAGCCCGCTCACTACAAGAGCTCGTAACGAACCGACAGCGCGCCTTTTTTCTCCGACAGGGCCAGGATCGTCACCTGGCCCAATTCACCCAACGCCTGCACATGCGTGCCGCCGCAGGCGTAGACAGGCAGCTCGCCGAAGCCCACTTCACGGGTGCCGTCTTCCAGGGTCATATGGCGGGGGTAGTCAGCCGCGATCCATTGATCGATCTGGTGTTGAATCGCCTCGGCATCGATGGCTTGCGCTGCTTCACCACGGATAAACGTGATCTTGCCTTCGCCCGGCCAGTGATGGGCCTTGATGGGCATCCAACCCAGGGTTTCACCGACGTTGCCGATCAAGTGCCCGGCGGAATGCAACCGCGTGTGCAGGGCGCGGCGTTGTGCATCGACCCGTGCAGTGATCGGGCCGGGCGCCACCGGTTGGTCGACGTAATGCACCACATGGCCGGCTTCCTGGGTGACGCGCACGACGTTGCTGTCGCCGAGCCAGCCCGTGTCGAACGGCTGACCACCGCCCTGGGGGTGGAAAATCGTCGATTGCAGGATGACCGTGTAGAGCTGTTCGTGGGGCATGCAGCTCAGTACCTCCAGCTCGGCAGTCAGGTGGTCATGGGAAAAAAACAGGCGCTCGGTCATCATCTACATCCGCATCAGGGTTCTGCGGGCAGTATAAATAGTGCGCGAATAGGTGATAATCCGCTCAATTATCAATGGACCTGTGCGTCATGAGCATCAATCTTCCTTTGCCGCTGCTGGGTGAAATGGCGATTTTCGTCAAAGTCGTGGAAACCGGCAGTTTCTCCGAGGCCGCCCGGCAGATGGGCGCTTCGCCTTCCTCAGTGAGCCGCAGTATTTCGCGCCTGGAAAAGGCCTTGGCCACGCGCCTGTTGCAGCGCACCACGCGTAAATTGCGCCTGAGCGAGGGCGGTGAAGAGGTGTTCAAGCGCTGCCAGGAAATGGTCAACGCGGCGCGTTCGGTGATGGAGATCAGCGGCCAGTTCACCCATGAGGCCGAAGGGTTGGTGCGCGTCAGCGTGCCCAAGGCGGTGGGGCGGTTTGTAATCCATCCCCATATGCCCGAGTTCCTGCGGCGTTATCCCAAGGTGGATGTGCAGTTGATTCTTGAGGATCGGCCGGTGGATTTGATCGATGACAACCTTGACCTGATCCTGCGTATCTCTGAAAGCCCACCGCCGGGGCTGGTGGGGCGGCCACTGTTTCCTATCGAGCATTTGCTGTGCGCCACGCCGCAGTACCTGGCTGAGCACGGCACGCCGCAACATCCCCATGATTTGCTGGAACACAGCTGTATCTACCTGGGAGAGACCCCAGCGGATGCGCGCTGGAAGTTTCGTCAGGCCGGTAAGACGGTCACGGTGGGGGTGCGTGGGCGGTATGCGGCGAATCACACCGGGGTGCGCATGGACGCGGTGTTGCAGCATGTGGGGATCGGCAGCTTGCCGTACTTCACAGCGCGCCACGCGTTGGAGGCGGGGACGGTGGTGCAGGTGTTGGCGCAGTGGGATTTTATTGCGTCGTACCACGGCGAGGTGTGGTTGCTGCATTCGCCGACGCGGTATTTGCCGCCGAAGTTGCGGGTGTTTATTGATTATTTGGTGGAGTGTATGGCCAGAGAACCGACCCTTCGCTAACGGTAGGAACTCTGTGCAAATGTGTGAGGGGGCAAGCCCCCTCCCACATTTAGATTTGCAGTGTCTGGATGGATCAGTGCTTGCTTTGGTCCGCAGACATGGCCAGCAATTGCTTCTCCTGGTTCCAGTCGAACGGCTCGTCGTTCTGTTCGGCCTCGAAGCGGCGTTCTTCCAGGGCCTGGTACATGTCCAGTTCTTCATCGGGCATGTAGTGCAGGCAATCGCCGCCGAAGAACCACAGCAGGTCGCGCGGCACCAGGTGGGCGATTTGTGGGTAGCGTTGGATGACCTGGCACATCAGGTCCTGGCCCAGGTACTGGCTTTCGATGGGGTCGATAGGCAGTTGGGCGCGCAGTTCATCGAAGCGCTCCAGGAACAGGGCGTGGCTTTCCTCGGGCACCTGTTCGGCTTCGCCGACGGCAACCAGGATGCTGCGCAGGTGGTCGAGCAAGACGAGATGATCGGCAACGACGTTGGACACGAGATAAGTCCTCTAAAGCAAAAACGGGCGCGAGAGTATATAGCTCACGCGCCCGTTTTTATATGACCGCCGGGATCAGCGGATTTTGCCTTCGGTGTGTTCCAGCTCTTCCTTGCTGAAATCATCCACATCAATCACCTTGCGCCGCGCTGCCTCGGCGTCACGCAGGGTTTGCGCTTCGCCTGGTTGCAGCACACCAGCCTCCAGCGCGGCGTCGATGGCATGCTCGCCAGCCGCAGGCTTGACCTGGCCGCTCTTGAGCGCGGTGTGCAGTTTTTTCTGCAACGGGTGGCTGGCGCCCAGCAGGTCGTAGGCCTGTTGCAGCGCGCCCACCGGATCTTCCGCCGATTGCGGGCGGTAGCAGCCGGCCAGCAATTCTTCCAGGGTCGGGTCGCCCTTGGCACGACCGATCACCGCTGCGACCTCGGCATCCAGCGCGTCGGACGGCCCGGTATGGCGACGGCCAAACGGGAACACGATCACCCGCAGCAGACAGCCCAGCACCTTGTTCGGGAAGTTGCTCAGCAGTCCATCCAGCGCCTGTTCCGATTTGCCAAGGCTTTCTTCCATGGCCCAGGCGAACAGCGGTTCCAGGTGGTCCGGCGAGTCCAGGTCGTGGTAACGCTTGAGTGCCGCAGACGCCAGATACATATGACTGAGTACATCACCCAGGCGCGCAGACAGGCGTTCACGACGTTTCAGTTCGCCGCCCAGCAACATCATGCTGAGGTCGGCGAGCAGTGCAAAGGCAGCGGCTTGGCGGTTGAGCGCCCGGAAGTAGCCTTGGCTCAAGCGGTTGCCCGGTGCTTTCTCAAAGTGACCAACGCCCAGGTTCAGCACCAGCGTGCTGGCCGCGTTGCTCACGGCAAAGCCGATATGTTGCATCAGCAGGCCGTCGAACTCCTTCAACGCCTGGTCACGGTCTTCACGACCGGCCAAGGCCATTTCCTTGAGCACGAAGGGATGGCAGCGAATGGCGCCCTGGCCGAAGATCATCAGGTTACGCGACAGGATATTCGCGCCTTCCACGGTGATGAAGATCGGCGCACCTTGCCAGCTGCGGCCCAGGTAGTTGTTCGGGCCCATGATGATGCCCTTGCCGCCATGCACGTCCATCGCATGGCCGATACATTCACGCCCGCGTTCGGTGAGGTGGTACTTGAGGATCGCCGACAGCACCGAGGGTTTCTCCCCAAGGTCGACTGCGTTGGCGGTCAGCATGCGCGCACTGTCCATCAGCCAGGCATTGCCGCCGATACGTGCCAGGGCTTCCTGGATACCTTCGAAGGCCGACAGCGGCACGTTGAATTGCTCACGCACCTGGGCGTACTGACCGGTCACCAGGCTGGTGAACTTGGCCGCGCCGGTGCCCACGGCGGGCAGGGAGATCGAACGGCCTACCGACAGGCAGTTCATCAACATCATCCAGCCCTTGCCGAGCATTTCCTGGCCGCCGATAAGGAATTCCAGCGGGATGAACACATCCTTGCCGGAGTTGGGGCCGTTCATGAACGCAGCACCGAGGGGCAAGTGGCGACGGCCGATTTCGACGCCGGGGGTATCCGTAGGAATCAATGCCAGGCTGATGCCCAGGTCTACTTCGTCGCCCAGCAAGTGGTCCGGGTCATGGGCCTTGAAGGCCAGGCCCAGCAGGGTCGCGACCGGGCCAAGGGTGATGTAGCGTTTTTCCCAGTTCAGGCGCAGGCCCAGGGTTTCCTTGCCTTCCCATTCACCTTTGCAGATCACGCCGGTGTCGGGCATCGCGCCAGCGTCGGAGCCGGCCAATGGACCGGTGAGGGCAAAGCAGGGGATGTCATCGCCACGGGCCAGGCGTGGCAGGTAATGGTTGCGTTGTTCATCGGTGCCGTAGTGCAGCAGCAACTCGGCCGGCCCGAGTGAGTTGGGCACCATCACGGTGGAGGCCAGGTCACCGCTGCGGGTGGCCAGTTTCATCGCCACCTGGGAGTGGGCGTAGGCGGAAAAGCCCTTGCCGCCGTATTCCTTGGGAATGATCAGCGCAAAGAAGCCATGGGTCTTGATGTGGTCCCAGGCGGCGGGCGGCAGGTTCATGGCCTGGCCGATCTCCCAGTCGCTGACCATGGCACAGAGTTCTTCGGTGGGGCCGTCGATAAACGCCTGTTCTTCTTCGGTCAGTTGGGCCTTGGGGTAGGCCAGCAACTTGTCCCAGTCGGGACGACCGCTGAACAGCTCGCCATCCCACCACACGGTGCCGGCGTCGATGGCGTCGCGCTCGGTTTCGGACATCGGCGGCAGGACTTTCTGGAACCAGCTGAACAGTGGCTTGGTGAAGTATTGGCGGCGCAGGTCGGGCAGCAGCAGGGGCGTCGCGACAGCGGCGAGCAACACCCAGAAGATCAGCAGCAACCAGCCGGGCGCGTGACTCCACGCACCCATCGCCAACAGGTAGACAGCCACCACGCCCAAGGCGGGCAGGGGCGCGGTGCGGCGGTGTGCCAGGTAGGCGATGCCGAGCACCAGCACCAGTATCCACAACAACAGCATATTCAATCCTCCGTGAAACCAGGGGCGAAACCACCATGGAGCTTAGTCGGCATCCGAACAAGCGGGTGATCAGGGTGTTACGAGATTTGGCCGATTCGTCGTTATCGCCACGGCAGGCCTGTGGTTAGACTCCAGGCTTCCTTCGGAGATAACGCGCATGGATACCTACTTGAGTCCCAGCCGCTTCATCGATAGTGACCACCCTGCGGTGGTGGAGTTCGCCGAAAAACACCGCGGTCCCAGCGCGAATTTACGTGACCAGGCAGTCAGTCTTTATTACGCCGTGCGTGAGGCGATTCGCTACAATCCCTACACCTTTAGCCGTGACCCAGGCACCTTGAACGCCAGTTACGCGCTGGCGATTGGCGAGAGTTATTGCGTGCCCAAGGCCACGTTATTGGCGGCGTGCGCCCGCCATTGCGGCATCCCGGCGCGCATCGGCCTGGCGGATGTGCGCAATCATTTGTCGACGCCGCGCCTGATCGCCTTGCTCAAAAGCGATGTGTTCGCCATGCACGGCTACACCGAGTTGTATCTGCAGGGGCGTTGGGTCAAGGCCACGCCGGCGTTCAACCAACAGCTGTGCGACCTGTTCGATGTGCCACCGCTGGAATTCGACGGGATCAACGACAGCGTCTTTCACGCCTTCAACCGCCAGGGCCTGCGTTCGATGGAGTATGTGGTCGACCACGGGCAGTTTTCCGACGTGCCCGAGGCGTTTTTCTTCGAACATATCCGTGGGTGTTACCCGCACCTGTTTACCGAAGATGCGCCGAATTTGCTGGGAGACATGCAGACCGATTTAAGCCGCACGTGAACCGGCGTATGCTTTTGCGCTCACCAAACAATAAGGCACGGTCATGCTGAAAATCTGGGGTCGTAAAAATTCATCAAACGTCAGGAAAGCACTGTGGTGCGCCGAAGAGCTTGGCCTGGACTATGAAGCAATTGATGCGGGCGGGGCTTTTGGTGTGGTCGACACGCCGCAATACCGCGCGCTGAACCCCAATGGCCGGGTGCCGATGATCGAAGACGGCGACTTCGTGTTGTGGGAATCCAACACCATCGTGCGCTACCTGTGCGCCAAGCAGGCCTCCACGTGGTACCCCAGCGATCTGAAAGCGCGGGCCAACGCCGAGAAATGGATGGACTGGACCACGTCCACGTTCGCTGAACCGTTCAAGATCGTGTTCTGGGGCGTGCTGCGCACACCGGCGGAAAAACAGAACTGGGACACCATCCACGCCGGCCGCCAAGCCTGCATTGAGGTGCTCAAGACCGTCGACCAGGCGCTCGCCACGCAGCCGTATCTGTCGGGCAGCGAGATCGGCATGGGCGATATCCCCCTGGGCAGCTTTATCTACGCCTGGTTCGAAATGCCCATCGAACGCCCTGCAATGCCCCATCTAGAGGCCTGGTACCAGCGCCTGCAACAACGCCCGGCCTACCGCAAAGCGGTGATGACCGCGTTGACTTAATACTGACTATTAATACAGGTGACTGTACTTGTGCGGCGCGGACGGCCACCATGGCTGTCATGCGCCGCCGTTGAACTTCGCGTGCTGCGCCTTCATCTATTCTTTCTGTTCCCTTCTTTGGTGCGTAATCCGATATGAGTTCCGCTCTGTCCATCCGGCAGCTAACCAAAACCTACGGCAACGGTTTCCAGGCCCTGAGTGGTATCGATCTGGACGTTGCCGAAGGTGATTTCTTCGCCTTGCTCGGCCCCAACGGTGCCGGCAAATCCACCACCATCGGTATCCTTTCGACCCTGGTCAACAAGACCAGCGGCACGGTGAATATCTTCGGTCATGACCTGGACAAATCCCCGGCGGCGCTCAAGCGCTCCATCGGCGTGGTGCCCCAGGAATTCAACTTCAATCAGTTCGAAAAGACCTTCGACATTGTCGTGACTCAGGCCGGTTACTACGGCATCCCGGCGAAAGTCGCCAAGGAGCGCGCCGAGCAATACCTGACCCAACTGGGTCTGTGGGACAAGCGCGATGTGCCGTCACGTTCACTGTCCGGCGGCATGAAGCGGCGCCTGATGATCGCCCGCGCGTTGGTGCACGAACCGCGCCTGCTGATCCTCGATGAACCTACCGCCGGGGTGGACATCGAGCTGCGTCGTTCGATGTGGACCTTCCTCACCGAGCTGAACCAGAAGGGCATCACCATCATCCTCACCACCCACTACCTGGAAGAGGCTGAGCAGCTGTGCCGCAACATCGGCATCATCGACCACGGCACCATCGTCGAGAACACCAGCATGCGTAACCTGCTGGGCCAGTTGCATGTGGAAACCTTTTTGCTCGACTTGAAGAACAACCTGTCGGCGCCGCCGCAGTTGCTCGGTTACCCCAGCCGCCTGGTGGACAGCCACACCCTGGAAGTCCAGGTGGACAAGGCGATGGGCATCACTGCGCTGTTCACTCAACTGGCGACGCAGAACATTGAAGTGCTGAGCCTGCGTAACAAAACCAATCGCCTTGAGGAGTTGTTCGTGTCCCTGGTGGAGAAAAATCTGGCGAAGGTGGCGGTATGAGTTCCGAACTGCAACCTAACCTCGTCGCGCTGCAAACCATCGTCTATCGCGAAGTGAAGCGCTTTACCCGGATCTGGCCGCAGACCCTGCTGCCGCCTGCGATCACCATGGTCTTGTACTTTGTGATCTTCGGTAACCTGATCGGTCGCCAGATCGGCGACATGGGCGGCTTTACCTACATGGAATACATCGTGCCGGGGCTGATCATGATGTCGGTGATCACCAACTCCTACGGCAACGTGGTGTCGAGTTTCTTCGGCAGCAAGTTCCAGCGTTCCATCGAGGAATTGATGGTGTCGCCGGTGTCGCCGCACACCATCCTGATCGGCTACACCCTGGGCGGCGTGTTGCGCGGCTTGATGGTGGGTGTGATCGTGACGTTGCTATCGCTGTTCTTCACCCACCTGCAGGTGCATCACCTCGGGATTACCTTGCTGGTGGTGGTTCTGACGGCGACGATCTTTTCGCTGCTGGGCTTTATCAACGCCGTGTTTGCGCGCAACTTCGATGATATTTCGATCATCCCGACGTTTGTGCTGACGCCGCTGACCTACCTGGGTGGAGTGTTCTACTCGATCTCGCTGCTGCCGCCGTTCTGGCAGACCGTGTCGCTGGCCAACCCGGTGCTGCACATGGTCAACGCCTTCCGCTACGGCATCCTGGGGGTGTCGGATATCAAGATCAGCGTGGCGATCACGTTCATGTTGGTGGCGACGGTGGTGTTATATATCGGCTGCGCGAAGTTGCTGGTGAGTGGGCGCGGGATGCGTACCTGACTCACTGAATGCATGCAGTAAAAAATGTGGGAGGGGGCTTGCTCCCGATAGCAGGGTGTCAGTCAATGAATAAAGTGACTGATCCACCGCAATCGGGAGCAAGCCCCCTCCCACATTTGGTTCTGTGTTGGGTCGAATTACTCTAGTGCCAACTCGATCAACTCGTGCAGCTCTTCCACCTGCAACGGTGCACTCGCAAACAGAATCCTGAACACCGTCGGCGCCGCCAGCAGGTTGATCAGCCGGTCTACGTTGGGTGGTGCGCTATCGGGATAGCGGTCCACAATCGTCTGCAACTGCCCCCCAATCAATGTCACGCAATACCCCGGCGTCTGGCTGCATTGCACGTCGCGCATCATGTTGCGCCCTGGCTCCGAACTCATTTCATCCAGATACTGCTCGGCCCAGGCACGCAGGTCGCCACGCAGGCTACCGGTGTTGGCAGGCTCGCTGTCCGGGCGCATGCGTTCCAGCGCCACGTCGGCGAGCAGGGCGGAAAGGTCGCCCCAGCGTCGATAGATGGTGGAAGGCGTAACGCCCGCGCGCGCAGCGATCATCGGCACGGTGACGCTGGAACGCTCATGGGCTTCCAGCAATTCGCGCGTGGCGTTATGCACTGATTCTTGGACCCGGGCACTGCGACCCCCCGGGCGAAGGCCTTCTTTTATCGCCATGTTTGCGACCTTAACACAAAGAATTTGCTTTAAGCGTTCGACGGTAGCACACTCGGCAAAAGCAAAATATTAGCTTTAGCGGAGCGTGCCCATGTCCAGCAACCCTTCCCACCGTTCCAGCCTGGTGTTCCTGGCGATCACCTTGCTCACGTTTTTGGCGGCTTCCAGCGCGCCGACGCCGTTGTATCACTTGTATCAAGAGGGCCTGCATTTTTCCGCAGGCATGCTCACGCTGATCTTTGGTGTCTACGCCATCAGCCTGTTGGCGGCGTTGCTGACCGTGGGTTCGCTGTCGGACCATTTGGGACGCAAGCCGGTGATTTTCGCCGCGTTGGTCCTGGATATGCTGGCGATGCTGCTGTTTATCAACGAAGGCAGTGTGGCCTGGTTGATTGCCGCGCGTACCTTGCAGGGCTTCGCCACCGGCATGGCCACGGCGGTGCTGGGCGCGGCGCTGCTGGATACCGACCGCCAGCAAGGGCCCTTGGTCAACAGCGTGGCGCCGTTGTTGGGCATGGCCTGCGGAGCGATGGGCAGCAGTCTGCTGGTGGAGTTCGCGCCGCTGCCGACCCAATTGATCTACTGGACGTTGTTCGGGTTGATGCTGTTGCAGGCCGTGTACGTGTGGCGCCTGCCAGAAACCGTCAGCCGCATTCCCGGTGCACTGGCTTCGCTGCGTCCGACCTTGCATGTGCCGCCCCAGGCGCGGCGGGCGTTGTGGTTATCGTTGCCGGTGGATATCGCGGTGTGGGCGATGGGCGGCTTTTATCTGTCCCTGGCGCCGTCACTGGTGCGGGCGGCAACGGGCTCCACATCCAACCTGATCGGTGGCGGGCTGGTGGCGGTGTTGACATTGAGCGGTGCGCTGATGATTTTCAGCCTGCGCAATCGGCCAGCGGATAAGGTCTTGCGCCTGGGCGCCAGCCTGCTGGCTGTCGGCGTGGCGCTGATTCTCACTGCGGTGCACAGCGCCAGCCTGCCGCTGTTTTTTATCGCCACGCTGGTGGCGGGCAGCGGCTTCGGTGCCGGGTTCCTCGGCGCCTTGCGCAGTGTGGTGCCGCTGGCGTTGCCCCATGAGCGGGCAGGGCTGATGTCGGCGTTTTACGTGCTCAGTTACCTGGCGTTCTGTTTGCCTTCGTTGCTGGCGGGCAATCTGATCCGCAGTTTCGGTCTGATTGCCACCACCGACGGCTATGGCGTGGTGTTGATTGTGTTGTCTCTCGGCGCCCTGGTCGGCTTGATGTTGCAAGGTTCGGCGCAACGCGCTTATAGGTAAAACAGATAACAGTTAGAGAAATTACCCGTTATATAGATATTCGATCAGGTTCTATCATGGTCTCAACCTCATATGAGGAGGAGGATTATTCCCATGACCTGTTTGAATACCGTCAGCTACAAACCCTTCAGTCACCTGGCCCGTCCACGGGAAGTGATTCGCCAGTTCACCCCTAACTGGTTCGCCGCGACCATGGGCACCGGCGTTCTTGCGCTGGCCCTGGCACAATTGCCGATCAGCCTGCCCGGTGTGCACGCCATCGCCGAAGCCCTGTGGTTTTTCACCATCGGCCTGTTCGTGTTGTTCAGCGTGTTATACGCCGCCCGTTGGGTAATGTTTTTCCATGAGGCGCGACGGATCTTCGGCCATTCCACGGTCTCGATGTTCTTCGGCACCATCCCCATGGGGCTCGCGACCATTCTGAATGGCCTGCTGCTGTTCGGCCTGCCACGTTGGGGCAGCGACGTGATACCGCTGGCCCATGCCCTGTGGTGGCTGGACGTCGCGATGGCCCTGGCATGTGGCGTGTTGATCCCATTCATGATGTTCACCCGCCAGGAACACAGCATCGACCAAATGACCGCCGTGTGGCTGCTGCCGGTGGTCGCCGCCGAAGTCGCCGCCGCCAGCGGTGGCCTGCTGGCGCCGCACTTGGCCGACGCCCATGCGCAACTGGTGATGCTGGTGACCAGCTATGTGCTGTGGGCGTTTTCCCTGCCGGTGGCCTTCAGCATCCTCACCATTCTGATGCTGCGCATGGCCTTGCATAAACTGCCCCACGCCAATATGGCCGCGTCGAGCTGGCTGGCCCTCGGGCCTATCGGCACCGGTGCCCTTGGCATGTTGCTGCTCGGCGGCGATGCCCCGGCGATCTTCGCCGCCAACGGCTTGCCCGGCGTCGGTGAAATGGCCAACGGTCTCGGTCTGATAGCTGGTATTACGCTGTGGGGCTTTGGCCTGTGGTGGATGTTGATCGCCGTACTGATCACCCTGCGTTACCTGCGCGAGGGCATTCCGTTCAACCTCGGCTGGTGGGGGTTTACCTTTCCGTTGGGGGTGTATGCCTTGGCCACGCTCAAGCTGGCGAGCCTGTTGCACCTGGGTTTTTTCAGCGTGTTCGGCAGCGTGTTGGTGGTGGCGTTGGCGCTGATGTGGCTGACCGTGGCCAAGCGCACCGTGCAGGGCGCCTATAAAGGTGAGCTTTTTGTTTCACCCTGTATTGCCGGACTAGGGAATAAGTAAGCGGGATTAGGTAAAGTCGTGGCCTGAAAGCTTTTATAAAAAACAGGCCACGCAGGAACACGGACGATGAGCCACCCCTCGCAATTTACCTTGCTGCGCACACGGCGCTTCCTGCCGTTTTTCATCACCCAGTTGCTGGGTGCCTTCAACGACAACATCTTCAAGCAGTCGCTGATCCTCGCCATTCTCTACAAGCTGACCATCGACGGCGACCGCTCGATCTGGGTCAACCTCTGCGCGCTGCTGTTTATCCTGCCGTTCTTCCTGTTCTCGGCACTGGCCGGGCAGTTTGGCGAGAAATTCAACAAGGATGCGTTGATCCGCGCGATCAAGATCGGTGAGATCGTGATCATGGCCGTGGGTGCGACGGGCTTCCTGACCAATCACCTGGAATTGATGCTGCTGGCACTGTTTGCCATGGGCACCCACTCGGCGCTGTTCGGCCCGGTGAAATACTCGATCATGCCCCAGGCCCTGCACGAAGATGAGTTGGTGGGTGGCAACGGCCTGGTGGAAATGGGCACGTTTTTGGCAATCCTGGCCGGCACCATTGGGGCGGGGATCATGATGTCGTCGACTCACTATGCGCCGGTAGTGGCGGTGGCGATTGTCGGCGTGGCGGTGCTCGGCTACCTGGCCAGCCGCAGTATTCCGCGGGCCGCAGCATCGACCCCAGGGCTGCGTTTGAACTGGAATATTTTCAGCGAATCCTGGGCCACGTTGCGTCTGGGCCTGGGGCAAACCCCGGCGGTGTCGCGTTCGATTGTCGGCAACTCGTGGTTCTGGTTTGTCGGCGCGATCTACCTGACGCAAATTCCGGCCTACGCCAAGGAATGGTTGTACGGCGATGAAACCGTGGTGACGTTGATTCTCACCGTGTTCTCGGTGGGTATCGCCTTGGGCTCGATGCTTTGCGAAAAGCTCTCCGGGCGTAAGGTAGAGATCGGCCTGGTGCCATTCGGCTCGTTTGGCCTGACGGTGTTCGGCCTGCTGCTGTGGTGGCATTCCGGCGGCTTCCCGCAGAACGTGCAGGCCAACGATTGGCTGGCGGTGCTCAGCTACGGCCAGGCCTGGTGGGTGTTGTTGGATATCCTCGGGCTGGGGGTGTTCGGCGGCTTCTATATCGTGCCGCTGTATGCGCTGATCCAGTCGCGCACTGCCGAGAACGAGCGGGCGCGTGTCATTGCGGCCAACAACATCCTCAACGCGCTGTTCATGGTGGTGTCGGCCATCGTGTCGATCCTGCTGCTGAGCGTGGCCAAACTGTCGATCCCCGAATTGTTCCTGGTGGTGTCGCTGCTCAACATCGCGGTGAACACCTACATCTTCAAGATCGTTCCCGAGTTCACCATGCGTTTCATGATCTGGCTGCTCAGCCATTCCATGTACCGCGTGGAGCATCGCAACCTCGAAGCCATCCCGGATGAAGGCGCGGCGTTGCTGGTGTGCAACCACGTGTCGTTTGTCGACGCGCTGTTGATTGGCGGCGCGGTGCGTCGGCCGATTCGCTTTGTCATGTACTACAAGATCTACCGTTTGCCGGTGTTGAATTTTATCTTCCGTACGGCGGGGGCGATTCCGATTGCCGGGCGTAACGAAGATATCCAGATCTACGAAAAGGCCTTCACGCGGATCGCTCAATACCTGAAAGAAGGGGAACTGGTGTGCATCTTCCCCGAGGGCAAGTTGACGGCCGATGGCGAGATGAACGAGTTCCGTGGTGGGGTGACGCGGATTCTGGAGGAGACCCCGGTGCCGGTGATTCCGCTGGCGTTGCAGGGGCTGTGGGGGAGCTTTTTCAGTCGCGATCCGAATAAGGGCTTCTTTCATCGGATTTGGTCGCGGGTGGTGTTGGTGGCGGGTGAGCCTGTGGAGGGGCCGACGCCTGCCAGATTGCAGGAGGTTGTTGGTGGGTTGCGGGGGAGTGTCAGGTAGTTTTTGTGTTGGCTGTGCCGGCCTCATCGGGGGCAAGCCCCCTCCCACAGTTGACCGAGTTCCAACATGAGAATGCGGTCGAATGTGGGAGGGGGCTTGCCCCCGATAGCGGTAGTGGCCTAAGTGCTGATCTTAAGGCCGATAAGCCCACAGATGATCAACGCCACACTCGCCAACCGAAACAACGCCATGGACTCCCCAAACAGGATAATCCCGGCAATCACCGTGCCCACGGCACCGACGCCGGTCCAGATCGCATAGGCCGTGCCCAGCGGCAACTCCTTCATGGCCAGCCCAAGCAAGCCAAGGCTGATGGCCATGGCCGCAATCGTCAGGGCGGTAGGCAGGGGCTTGCTGAAACCGTCGGTGTACTTCAAGCCAACGGCCCAGCCGACTTCAAACAAACCCGCAAAGAACAGAATGATCCAGGACATGCTGACCCTCTCTATAGAAGTGGGGTCGTCCCCGGATTAGGCGCTTGAGAGCGTCGCAGGGTCGTCCCCGCGAAGCTCCGTAGAGTGCCGAAAACGGCTTGCTCGATCAAGGCTGCGGGAGGTTTTCCGTTGCGCGCAGGTCCTCTTTCTCACTCATGCGACGGAAGTAAGTCGACAGCAATGCTCCGGAAATATTGTGCCAGACGCTGAACAGCGCACTCGGCACCGCCGCCAGCGGCGAGAAGTGCGCACTGGCCAGCGCGGCACCCAATCCGGAGTTCTGCATGCCCACTTCCAGCGCCAACGACTTGCGTTGCGCCAATGGCAGCTTGAACACCCGCCCGGTGAAGTAGCCCAGCAAGTAACCGAAGCTGTTGTGCAGCATCACCACGGCCATGATCAGCAGGCCTGACTCGGCGATCTTCGCCTGGCTGGCGGCCACCACCGCCGCGACGATGATCACAATGCTCACCACCGATACCAGCGGCAGTACATCCACCGCATGGCGTACCCGCTCACCGAGCACGCGCTGGGCGACGACGCCGAGGATGATCGGCAACAGCACCACTTGCAGGATCGACCAGAACAACTCCATGAACGACACCGGCAACCAGGCCGAGGCCAGCAGCCAGATCAGCGCCGGCGTCAGTAGCGGGGCGAGGAGGGTGGTGACGGCGGCGATGGCGACCGACAACGCCAGGTCACCGCGAGCCAGCCAGGTCATCACGTTGGATGAGGTGCCGCTTGGGCAGCAACCGACCAGGATCACGCCGACCGCGATTTCCGGTGGCAGGTGAAAGGCCTGGCACAGCAACCATGCCACGCCCGGCATGATCACGAAATGCGCGACCACGCCCAATGCCACGCGCCACGGGTGGCGGGCGACTTCGGCGAAGTCATCGATCTTGAGGGTCAGCCCCATGCCGAACATCACCAGGCCCAGCAGCGGTACGATCGCGGTTTTCAGGCCGATGAACCAGCTGGGTTCGAGGAACGCGAGCACCGCGAAAATCAGCACCCAGTAGGCGAAGGTGTTGCCGACGAAGCGGCTCAAGGCGGCAAGTGCGCGCATGGGGTGTCCTTGTTATTGGATTCTTGAAATGTAAATGCAGTCAAATGTGAGAGGGGGCTTGCCCCCGATAGCGGGGTATCAGTCACTACATCTGTTACTGACGCACTGCTATCGGGGGCAAGCCCCCTCCCACATTTTTGATCTTCACATGGCTTTAGATGCCTTGTGGAGTCTCTTCACCACCGAGGGCTTCAACCAGCGCCGGGATGAAATCGCCAAACGTCAGCATCATCAGCGTAAAGCTCGCATCCAACTGGCCCAGGGCCTCGTCGCCGCCGTCCTGTTCCGCCTGGTCTTGCAGCAGGTCTTCGAACTTCAGGCGCTTGACGGTCATCTTGTCGTCGAGCATGAAGGACAGCTTGTCCTGCCAGGCCAGCGCCAGTTGGGTCACGACTTTGCCGGTGGTCAGGTGCAGTTGGATCTCTTCGCCGGTCAGGTCCTGGCGCTTGCAGCGCACGATGCCGCCGTCTTCGTGGGTGTCGCGCAGTTCGCATTCGTCGAGCACGAAGAAATCATCAGCCGGCTTCTGAGTGGTGACCCAGTCGGTCATGATGGCAGTCGGTGCGGTTTTTACAGTCAGCGGGCGTACCGGCAAGGTGCCGATCACTTCACGCAGGGTCGACAACAAGTCTTCGGCGCGTTTCGGGCTGGCCGAGTTGACCAGGATCAGGCCTTGCTTCGGCGCGATGGCGGCGAAGGTCGACGAGCGACGGATAAAGGCGCGTGGCAGGAAAGCCTGGATGATTTCATCCTTGATCTGGTCGCGTTCCTTCTTATAGACCTTGCGCATCTGCTCGGCCTCGATCTCTTCGACCTTCTCTTTCAGTGCATCACGCACCACGCTGCCCGGCAGGATACGTTCTTCCTTGCGCGCGGCGATCAGCAGGAAGTCACCGCTGACGTGAACCAGGGGAGCGTCTTCACCTTTACCAAACGGTGCGACGAAACCGTAAGTGGTCAACTCCTGGCTGGCACATGGGCGCGCCAGCTTGGTGGCCATGGCCGCTTCCAACGCCTCGGCATCAACAGGCAGATCTTGGGTCAGGCGATAGATAAGCAGGTTCTTGAACCACATGGGGTGAGTCTCTCCTTTATACAAAGGGGGGCATTATTGTCTTGATAACGCCTGAGGCCAACCCTGCCTAAGCCATTGGAAGGCCTCAAAAAAAAGATTTAAGAAAGTGCTTGCCAGACCTGGGGTCGCTCCGTAGAATGCGCGCCACACCGAGA